>WYAZ01000031.1 GCA_011526105.1 Deltaproteobacteria bacterium
AACTTCTTGACTCGAGACGACGAGACCACGCGTTGCTTTCGCATGGCCGCCGAATGATCCCAAAACCAACGAATGGCAACCACTTACGTCAAAGCGCCGCGAGCCGAGAAATGAGGGGATCGATCAGCCCAAGACCTGGTTGCGTGCGAGCGCGTCGGTCGGCGCTGGAGGCTCAGCCGAAGACTCGCCCCACGAAGGACTCGACGATCACGTTACCCAGGGTCATCAGGACGGTGGTGACGGCCAAGGCCGGGAAGTTCTTGATCTCAAAGCTGTCGATGAGCTTGTCGGTCAGCCACAGGAGGAACCCGTTGAGGACGAAGAGGAACAGGCCGAAGGTGACCAAGATCAGCGGCAGGGAGAGGATGACCAGCAGCCACTTGAGCAGCATAGAGAGGAGGGCGTAGACCGCGGCCACGCCGACGGCGGCGCCGTAGCTCGAGACGCGAACTCCAGGAACCGCACGAGCGATGAAGAAGATGACCAGAGCCTTGAGGAAAAAGGCGATGAGCCAAGTCATGATTGTCGTTGTGTAGGCACTCGACCCTGTCGGTCAACCTCGGGGCGGACTTCGGCCCTTGACCCCGAGATCATGAGGAAGCACGGTCTCTTGCGTGCGCATCGTTGATCGTCTGAAGGGCGGCTTTCCCGCCTTCTCCTTCGAGTTCTTCCCTCCAAAGAGCCCGGCCGGCGATGCCGCGCTGTGGGAGGCGCTCACCGAGCTCCGGGATCTACAGCCCACCTTCGTCTCGGTGACGTACGGCGCGGGGGGATCCACAAGGGCCAAGACCGTTGAGCTCACGACGAGGATCAAGCGTGAACTCTCGCTCGAAGCCATGGCGCACCTGACGTGCGTGGGTGCTTCCAAAGCGGAGATCCGAGAGGTCGCGGAGACGCTCGCGTCCGGGGGCGTCGAGAACATCCTCGGCCTGCGCGGTGACCCGCCGAAGGGCGCCACTCAGTTCGAGGCGGCGGCGGGCGGCTTCTCTCACGCGGACGAGTTGATCGCCGAGCTGCGCCAGGCGCATCCGTCCGTGTGTCTCGCGGCGGCCTGTTACCCAGAGGGCCACGTCGAGTCCTCCTCGAAGTACGAAGACCTTCACCATCTGAAGAAGAAGGTCGACGCCGGCGCCGACTTCCTCATCACTCAGCTCTTCTTCGACAACCGCCACTACTTCGACTTCGTCGATCGCGCGCGCGCCGCGGGCATCACGGTGCCCATCATGCCGGGGATCATGCCGGTGACGAACGTCGATCAGGTGGAGCGTTTCACCAAGATGTGCGGGGCGACCATCCCCGAAGCGCTGCTCCGCGAGCTCGACAAGCGTCGCGGTGAACCCGAGCGCGTACAGGAACTCGGCGTCATCCACGCGACCATTCAGTGCCTCGGGCTCATCCAGGGCGGGGCGCCGGGTGTACACTTCTACACGCTCAACAAGTCCACCGCGACGCGCGAGATCATGACCGCGCTGCGGATGAACGCTCGCATCTGAGGTGTCGCATGGTGTTGTTGCGGCTCGTCGTCCTCGGGCTCTGCGCGAGCGCATCTCTGGGAGTAGGGCAGCGAACAGCCGGGGCCTCGGGTCCGGACTTTTATCCCGAGCGACCTCGGCTCGGCGATCTCGTCTTTGTCTCTTTGTCGGCGGATGTCCCCTCCACGGGCACTGGCACCATCACTGCGTTCCAGTATCACTTCGGGCTCGTTTCGGCGGGGTCAGGGGCGTGGCGCGGCGTGTTGGCGGTGCCGGTCGACGTCACGGCCGGTCCGTTTCCGGTGGTCGTCGAGATCGGTGGGCGGCGATGGTCCAGCGCCCTCGACGTCGAGGGGCGGAGCTTTCGCCGATCCGAGCTCTCGGTGGCCAAGAAGTTCACGAAGAAGCGTCAACCTCGTGCGATCCGAGAGCGCGTGAAGCGGGAGAGCGAGGCTTGGCAGCAGATGCTCGAACGCCCGCCTGGGGCCGTCGTCCACTTCGAATCGCCGGTCCGACCCGCGGCCGGGGCGCGCACCTCGGAGTTTGGGGTCGAGCGGGTGCTCAACGGGGTGGTAGAGAGCCAGCACTATGGACTCGACCTCGATGGGGCGGTCGGGGACCCGGCATGGGCGCTGCAGTCCGGTACGGTGGCGCTCGCCTCAGAGCGGTTCTACTCGGGCGGGACAATCGTGCTGGATCACGGGCACGGGCTCTACTCCGCCTACTTCCATCTCTCGAAGCTCGGCCTCCGCCCCGGTGCAGCCGTGAGGGCAGGGGCGGTCTTGGGCGCGGTGGGACGCACGGGCAGGGTGACCGGCCCCCATCTCCATCTGTCGATCCTCGTGCGGGCGAGGAGCGTCGCTGACCGGAAGATTCGGGGTTTGTACGTAGATCCGGAGCCTTGGCTGGAGCGGCGGTGGGGAAGCGACGGTGAGCCTTAGGCCGGTTCCCCTGGCCTTCCGTCAACAGTCCTTTGCAGCGCCCTAATATGGGTGGCACTCTCACCTTCTCGATGCCCGTGGATCGAACGCGCATGGTCTCCAAGCACTTCCGACTGGGAGATCTGTTGGTCGATTCGACCTTCCCCGGGCTCGCGCTCGAACTCGAGCCCACGCCGGTGGTGCTCGGCAATCTCGAGCGGCTGACTCAACTTTTGGATCGCATCGTCGATCGGTTCCCGCCGTCGATCGAGATCCTCTCCGGCTATCGCGATGAGCGGCTCAATGATGCCTGCCGAGCGGCCGGGCTCCCGGCCTCCGTGAAGTCGCTGCATCTCGTGGGATGTGCGGCCGACATCAAGTTCACCAACCCCGAGGTCGACCCCGAAATGGCGTTTGAGTGGATGCGAGCTTCCGCGCCGGACTTGGGCATCAACGAAGCGGTTTACTACCCCAAGAAGGGCTTCGTTCACGTCGCGGTCATCAATCCCAAGAACCCCACGCCGCAGCGCATCTTGATGAGGACCTGAGTGAGCGGGCCCAAAGGCATCAAGTCCGGCCCCAAGGAGCCCCTGCTTCTCCCGGCGCCCGATGATCGGTTCAAGCTTCCCGCGCCTGCGGTGGGGCTCGAACACGTCATGCCGAACGTGGGATACGGCGTAGAGAAGAGCGAAGCGCCCGCCTCTCGCACGCACTTGCTCCCGTCGCTGGCTCTGAAGCAGGCTTCCGAAGATACCTTCCCGGAGGCGCAAGGCATCCTGCAGGGGTCCTGGGGGCGCGTCGTGGACTTTGCGAGAGGCAGCGCCTCTACGCGAGAATACGGTAAGGCCCGAAGGCTCACGGAGTTGGTCCTGGAGCAAGCGCCTCACTACGCCGAGCTCTCGGACGAAGCGCTCAAAGGGGAGACTCAGCGCTTCCGCACCGACATCCTCGATGCCACGAAGCGAGAGCGCGCCGAACTCGATGAGGCCCAGGCCCAGCTCGCCAAGGCCCCGTTCGAAGATCGAGATGTCGCGCTTTCGAGCGTCGCCGTCGCCCGCACAAAGCTCACTCGGGCGGAGCAGAAAATCCTCGATCGTCTGTTGCCGGAGGCCTTCGCCGCGGTGCGGGAGGCCTCGGCTCGCGCTACCGGCAAGCGCCACTACAACGTGCAGGTGATGGCCGCCGCCCTCATGCACAACGGGCTCATCGCCGAGATGTACACGGGCGAAGGCAAGACCTTGGCCGCTACGCTCACGGCGTACTTGTCTGCACTTCCTGGCCACGGCACTCACGTGGTCACGGTGAACGACTACCTCTCTCGACGCGACGCGGAGGAGATGGCGCCGATCTACGGCTTCCTCGGGCTCTCCGTGGGAGTTCTGGCCGCCAACGGCGTGCAGCACATCATCGATCCTCCTCCGCCGGGTCAACTCCTGTCGGAACCTCGGCTCGACACCCGACGAAGCGCCTACGAGGCCGACATCACTTACGGCACGGCCTCCGAGTTTGGATTCGACTACCTGCGCGACAACGGCCTTCGGGCGTTCCAAGATCGTACCCAGCTATCGCTTCATTCCGTTCTACTCGACGAGATCGACAGCCTGTTGCTCGACGAGGCAAGGACACCGCTGATCATCGCTGGGCCGGGCCCCGCGCCTGACCTGGAGAAGCTTCAGAAGGCGCGCGACATCGTTCAGAGCCTCGACCTCACCAAGGATGCGGAGTGGAGCATCGAGGAGAACTCGGCCTCGCTCACGGACAGGGGTATCCAGAAGGTCGAGGAAGCGCTCGGGGTCGCGAATCTCTACAGCGACGAAAGCCACGGATGGATTGCGGACATCCACAACGCGCTCCGCGCCGAGGTCCTCTTTCGCCGCGATGAGCACTACACCGTGATCGACGGAGAGGTGCGCACGGTCGGGCTCTCCGGACACGCCTACGAGGGCCGCCGATTCGTAGAGGGGCTTCACCAGGCCATCGAGATGAAGGAGAACCTGAAGGTTCAACCCGAGAATCGAACCCAGGCCTCGATCACCATGCGCGACTTCTTGGGTCTCTATCAGCGTCGAGCTGGCATGACCGGCACCGCGCTCAGCGCGCGCAGCGTCTTTTCGGAGATCTACGGGCTCGACATGGCCCGAGTCCCTACGCGAAAGCCCCTCGTGCGCGTCGATCAGCCCGACCGCATCTTTGCGACCATGGCCGAGAAACTAGAGGCCTTCACGAAGGACCTCATCGAGATCCACAAGTCGGGTCAACCCATCCTCGTCGGGGTGGAGTACACCAGCACCGCGGAGGCTCTGGCCGAGCATTTGAGAGCTCATCACCTGCCGGTGCAGGTGCTCGGTGCGCGGAGTGATCGCGAGGAGGCCGAGATCATCGCCGGCGCCGGTCGACTCGGTGCGATCACCGTCGCTACGACGCGCGGTGGACGCGGCGTGGACATCAAGCTCGGCGGCAGCCCTGATCTCGTGGCCAAGAAGCTCGCGGCCGAAGGACACTCCCAGACCACCGCTCGGGCGATGGCGGCCGTCGATACCGGCAAGCAGCGCGCGCGCGTTCTCGAACTCGGCGGTCTCGCGATCATGGGTTTTGAACACTTCGACTCACGCCGTCGTGACGACCAGCTCCGAGGCCGCGCAGGTCGCCAGGGTGATCCGGGAAGCACCATCTTCTACTCCTCGTTCGAGGACCCGCTCTACGACGGGCTCGAGTCGGTGGATAAAGTCCGCGAGGGCAAGGGGAAGTTCGTCGAGTCCAAGGCCGCCGCAGTGACCGAAGAGGCGCTCGACCGCTCCGAGGCGCTCGTCAACGGCGCCCTGACTCAGTCTCTTCCGTATGATCGCGTGGCGGCTGAGATGCGCCGACGCTTCTACGGGATGCGCGATGGCGTCATCCACAGCTCGGACGTGCGTCCAATCGCGCACGGTGCGATCAGCCAGGCGCTGGATGAGGCTTTCAAGCAGGTTGATCCGTATTCGCAGGGCGAAGTGCTCGGGGCCGAGGCGGCCGTCCACCTCCACAAGCTGCTGCGAGAGATGCTTCCGTTGCCCGAGGGCGACCCACCCGCCAAATGGGCGGAGTCCACGGCGATGGAGATCCGGAAGGAAGTCGACTTCCTCGTCGGCAAGCTCGTGGACCTGCGCGACAAAGAACTCGGCAACGTCGAGCTCGCGCGTTTGCTCGAGAAGGACATCTTGCTTTCCGTCCTAGACGACTCCTGGAGCAGCTTCCTCGACCGTCTCACCTCGATGCGACAGGGCATCGGGCTGCGAGCCTATGGCCAGAAGGACCCGAAGCTGGAGTTCATCGAAGTGTGCGCCGAGCTCTACGACGAGATGATTCGGGAGGTTCGCACGAACGTCGCCTTTCGGCTGCTCTCCTTCCAGATCTCGCCGCCTGCTGCGCCAGCGACCGAGACCGAGCCCGCACCCTCGGGCTGAGCCGCGCCCGCTCTCATGGGGCTCTTTCGCAGAAGAAGAGACGTCACGCCCGAGCTCGAGGAGTTCCTGGGGTCCGAAACCGAGGCGCGTGCGCCCACGCCGTTTCGGCCGGGTACGGACTGGCAGACCCAACTCGCCAAGTTGGGCTCCGCGCCGGTGGCCGCGAACGGGCTCTCGATCTCCGCCTTTGGCCTCATCCGAGGCGGCGACACTTACGTCCCTCCGGAGTCGCGTGTGCCCGAGCGTACGTCGCCAGCGCTGCTGTCGACCTATCGCGAACGTCGGCTGCTGCTCGAGGCGCATCGCGCGAAAGCTCCGGTGATCGAGGCGGCTCTGCAGGGCGTCCTCTCCGTGCTCTCGGGCCAGCCGGCGGTGTGTCGCCGCATGCTGCTCGCGAAGCCCATTCGACTCATTCTCGCCCCCGAAGGCGCCGACTTTCGTGCGCTCGGCTTCCCCTCGCACGCCAACCCCCGTGCGCTGGGGCTGTTCTACAACGACGATCGGTCTACTGAGGCTCTCCTCGGCTTGCGCCAAGAACGCATCCTCGACGAGCCGCATCTCATGGTGCACGAGATGACTCACGCGGTTCACTTCCTCGGGCTCTCTAGCCGTGAACGCAAGGACGTGGATGAGTTCCTCCTGCCGGTGTTTCTCAGCCGACGGGTCATCGAGGAGGTCTTCGCCGTTTACGCCGAGTGCGCGTTTGGTGCCCGGTATCGGCCGGAAGAACTCTCGGGCGAGAGTGTCTACGCTCGCGCTCGACGCGACTGGCATGAGGATCAAGTCTTTGCGCGCTTCGTGCGCGAGCTCCTGAAGCCGGCGACGGGCACTCAGGGCAGGACGGGCGGGGTCTCGCGTCCCCCCTTTGCGTAGCCGAGCTGAAAGGCCTGGTAGGTCGCCACCACGGTGAAGACGCCATCGACGGGATTCACTGCGGCTTGCGCGGTCTCGAGGAGCGGCTGCGTGAGGATCAAGCCAAGGAAGCGCTCGAGGGTCCCGAGGTCGAGTGCTCCGTCGTCGCCCATTGCGGCGCGGAGTGTGTAGCTGAGGATCATGCCGAGGCCGCAAGAAGCGATGGTGAGGAGCGCGGCGACCGCTCCGAAAGGCCAGCTCGTACCTCGACCGGCCTTGCGGACCACCCACCCGACAACAAAGCCCACGCCGAGCGCGAGGTAGCCGATTCGCCGACCGCTCATGACGCCTACGACCATCCAAATCGCGGCGCAGACGATGCCCGCGATCGCCCCGGCGGCGAGTGCTAGGCCCAGGCTCTGCTCTGGCAGCCGCCAGCCCTCGGGACCGCCGCGGGTCGGGATGATGGCGTCCGGAATGCCAGCGTCCTCGATCACCTCGCCGAAGCCGTTCTCGTCCGTGGGGTGCACCTATCGTCTCCCCAGGAGCTCGGCCGATAGGCTCTCGAGCCTGGTCACCGCATCCGGCTCGATGGATGTGCCGCTGACGTGTACGAAGCGATGCCGCAGCGTTCGAAGGGTCTCGCACTCTGCAAGCGCGGCGGTGCTCATCACGCCCACTCTCACGAGACCGCGGGTGAGTTGCCCGAGTGTGAGGGGCGGAGGGGCGCCTTCCTCCAGGCTGGTTGCGAGCGCGAACGAGGCGTCCTCGAGCTCGGCCCATCGTTCGATGAAGAGTGTCCCTGGGCCCGGGCCCCCGGGAGGTCTGAGTCCCATGTCCTCGTGAAAGAGGCGGCGAAAGAGGAGTTGAGCAAGGGCGAGATAGACCTCGAGGCGATCGGCCGCGAGCTCGATGCCGCTGCCCTCGTGATAGAGACGCCTCCGCGCCTGATGGAGGAACTCGATCTCCCGCAGATCGAGCCCGAGCAGCTTCGGGGCGGCGAAGGTTCGCACCGCGTCGAGCAGTCCCTCGAAGCTCGCCGACTCGAGTGCTCGTCGCTGGGTGACATCCACGTCCGTGAACTGAGAGGGGAGCTCGACGTAGGTTCGGAGCATCAGCTCCACGGCGTCATCGAGGATGAGGTAGGCGATGCGACGATCGGCGTCGGACTCGCTGCTGGCGAGCGTCATCGCCCGCATGACGAGCTCGCGCGGGCCGCTGATGGCAGGGATCGGAGGAACTTTGGCCACGGACTTGGCTTAGCTGGAGCTCTTGGACCAGCGATCGACCTTGCCGTCGTGATCCATGTCGACCCCGATGCGATCGAGCTTGTTCCCGCTGTAGTACTCCCAGCGATCGACCTGCCCGTCGTTGTTGGTGTCGCTGTCCTTCTGGACGAGTTTGCCATCCTTGTAGCGGCGGATGATGTCGGGGCGCCCGTCGTTGTTCCGATCTCGCTCGGACTTGACGATCACGCCGCGTTCATAGGTTCGCCACTCGTCGACCTTCCCGTCGAAGTCGAGGTCGAGCTCTTCGCGCTTGGCGAAGCCGTCCACGTCGAAGAACCGACACACGTCGAACCGGCCATCCCAGTTGAGGTCGAGGTCTTGGCGCACGACGGAGCGCTTGCGCTCACCTGGTCGCTCCGGGTCATCGAGTTCCTCGTAGTACTTGTAGACGTCATCGACGCCATCACCGTCCACGTCCGCGGTGCGGAGGTCCTGAGTCTGGCCTTCCGGATTACACGGCAGCGGCTCGGTCTTCTTCTTGGTGCTCGCCGTTTGGGAACCAGGGGCCTTCTGAGTGCCGCTGCTGGCACAGGCCAACGAGGTGAGCGCGAGGGTGGTCAGAGTGAGCTGAACGAGGGTTTTCATGCGATGCCCCGGCAGCATCCCCTCGGTCCTTGCGGCCGTCAAGCTCGCCCGGGCTTTGGGCCCTCGGACTCGAGCTCTCTGAGGTGGTAGAGGGCCGCTTTTCGTGGATCCCCGCGGAAAACGTGCTGTCCGGCCCGAACCGTGCGCTTGAGCAAGAGGAAGAGCTGACCCTTGCGAGTGTACAGGCGACGCACCTTGAACGGGAGGTTTTCGGGCTTCAGATCTTCGGTCCCCAGGGCGGTCTCGAGCTGTTTGACGATGCGTTGGCCGCGTTTGACGAAGGCATCTTTGAGCCCCGCGTCGTCGAGGCGCGGCTTCAGCTCGCCTGCGGCCCGCAGGCGGCGCCTCAGCTCGGTGAGCAGATCTCGCGCATAACCTTCGGCCAGCTCCGGGGCGACGCTCGCGACCGCCTCGAGGGCCGGCATGTCCAGCGAGAGATTCAAGACCGCGATCTCGCGCAGCTCCACCAACCAGGCGCGGCCCTTCGCCATGGTCTCGGCCAGCTCTCCCATCTGTAGCGGGGTGTCGTTCTTTGCCAGGGCCTTGTCCTTCACCGCCCCGCCGACGTCGGCGCCGAGGCGCCGCAGACGTTCGGAGAGGTCTTCGGGGAGCCCGACTTTGGAGAGGGACGGTCCGTCTTTCTCGAGCAGCTTCGCCACCCGCTCCGTGGCGGCGAGCAAGGGCTCGGACCTGAAGCTCGCGCCCACCGTGACGACGACGCGATCAGGCGGTTGGTACTCGACCATCTCGAGGAGCGGCGCGGCGGCGCGTCCGACCTTACTGGTTGAAGACGGTCTCGCGTCCGAAGAACACGAGCGAGAGCGCGTCCGGATACACACGGAACGCACGCCGGCCGAAGCCTTCCGTACACTCGTTCTCGAAGCGCTGGACGCCCACGCCGCCGTGCACCGTTGCGCCGAGCGAGCTGGTGATGGTGAAACCCAGACCCGCGTAGAGGCCGCTCGCCGAGGTGGCGTCGAGCGCGGCGTCGAAGGTGGACTGGGCGGAGAGGTAACCTTCGGCGGCCGGCGCGGTGCTGAAGCCCACGACCGCGTTCTCCATCGCGGAGTCCGTGCAGTCCCGCGCGGCCAGCAAGGCGTAGCCAGGACCTTGGCCGTCATCGAGGTTGGCTGAACCGGGGATGTTCACGCCGGAAGCGGTGATCATCGCCTGTACCTCCGAACGCCGGGCGAGAGGGAGGTTGAACGCGAAACGGCAGGTGCCGGGCGTGCAGCCGCCGCCGCCTGCGATGTCGGCGCGAGCGAGGATGCCTTGCACGTAGGTGGTCATCCACTCACCGCCAGTGGTGCTGCTTCGCACTCGGAAGGTGTAGGGCACATCCGTGAAGACGCCTGGCGCCTGCGCCCCGATCTCGAGCTGAAGGCCGGAGTCGCACTGCGGTGCGTTGTCTCGAACCTCGATCGTGACGCCCAGAGGCGTGCCTCGGTTGAGCCCGGTGACGGGGTCGAAGCTCGGGTCGATGACCTCTGCGGTCTGAGGGTGAACCTCGTAGAAGAGTGCGGCGTCGAGGGTGGCCTCGAGCGCGGCGCGCGTGGGGGCCGCACCCGCGAAGATGAGGCATCCTTCGAAGCGGATGTTCCCGAGGAGCGCCGTGGGGGGACCTCGGTCGATGCACGAGACGTTGGCCCGGTTGCCCGTGGCGTTGTTGGCGATGGAGCTGGCGGCCCCGCCGAGATCGATGTCGCCGCCCTCGCTGTCGATGATCCCGTTCTGGACGCAGTATTCAGCCTGCATGCCCGAGTCCGAGCGACCGGCGTCCGCGACGCCTGTGTCTCGAACTCCGGTGTCCCGCACGCCGCTGTCGAACGGCGTGGTGGCGTCCCGAGCGCCGGTGTCCGCCACGCCGGCGTCGACTTCGGGGGTGTCGTCTCCGCAAGCGGCGGCGAGAGACAGAATGAGGAGGGTCGCAATCGGGAACTGTAGCGACGTGAAACCGGTGAACTTCATGGACGAACTCTCCTTGCCTTGGGCGGAGGTAGGAACACCCCATCCGGCACGCGGCGGACCCTAGCCAGGGGTTCGGCTCGGAGGCAACCCCAAAGGCATGCCAAACCAGCGGAATCAGGATTCTGCGCGGGGGTGCTGCTACCAGCCAGGTTTTTGGGGTATGAGGGCCCTCGTGAGCCACGCCCAAAGCCCCATCGCCGCCGGCGTCGCCCCCGAGCCCGCCCGAAGGCTGCGAACCGTGCTCGTCGGCTCGGGCTCTCTGGGGCGCGCGTTTCTTCGCGCGGTACAAGAACAGAACGCGCCCATTGAGCTCGTGGGCATGCTCACCGGCCGACACGGCCGCCTCACCTCCGCTTCGGGGATCGACCTCGATGCTGCGTTGTTCAAGGTCGAGGCCAAGGAAGAGCTCGGCGGCCCGTCGGGTGGCGACGACTTCGCGCGTGTACTCGAGGAGCTTCGGCCCAGCCTGCTGGTCGAGTGCATCCCTCAAAACGTTCGAAGCGGCGAGCCCTCACTCAGCTTTCTTCGGACCGCGCTCGACCGCGGAGTGAACGTGGTCACCGCCAACAAGGCGGCCATCGCCCTCGGCTACCGCGATCTCCTTCATCGCGCCTCGCGCACCGGAGCTCGGTTTCGTTTCGAAGCGACGGTGCTCGATGCGCTCCCAGCCTTCGCGATGATGAGCCGCCTCCGTGATGTCGAGATCAGCCGGGTGCGCGGGGTTCTCAACGGGACCTCTTCCCTCGTCCTCGAGTCGGTGCAGCTCGGTTCCACGCGCTCTCGTGGGCTCGCTCGAGCGCAGGCGCAGGGCATCGCGGAGGCAGACTGCGTGCTCGATCTCGACGGCTGGGATGCCGCGGCAAAAGCGGCGCTTCTCGCCAACGTCTGGATGGGTGGGGCGCTGCGGGTCGTGGATGTCGTTCGCACCGGCTGCGAGACGCTGAAGGACGAGCAGCTCCGCGAGACCGGAGACAACCTCCACTATCGGCTCGTGGCTGACGTGACCAAGGACGAGTCTGGCAACGTCCGGGCGAAGGTCGAGCCGGTGGGGCTCGAGCCCGGGGACCCTTTCTTCTCGCTCAAGGGCGGAAACGGCGGTCTTCAGATCGAGTGCCGTGGCGGGCCGCGTTTCACGATGCTCCAAGACTCGCACGGTCTCGACGACGCTGCGTTCGCGCTGCTTCAGGACTGCCGGGCGATTCTCGCCGGCGACGCGCAAGTCTGAACAGCAGGAGCAAACTCCAGAACGCCGCGGAGCCGCTCTGGGGTCCGCTCTGGCAGCTCGACGCTGGATCTTCACTCGAATCGGGACCGCTCGAACCCGCGTCCCCATTGCTCCCTGCCGGACCCGCATCTTGATCCGGCGCCGTGAGTTGGCTGCACGCTCCGATCGGCACGCAGAGCCGGAAGCCGGGACAACACACGCCTTCGCCGCACTCGGTGTCGGCCGTGCAGGCCCGAGTACAGAAGCGG
Organism: Deltaproteobacteria bacterium; assembly: GCA_011526105.1. Taxonomy (GTDB): domain Bacteria; phylum Myxococcota; class Kuafuiibacteriia; order Kuafuiibacteriales; family Kuafuiibacteriaceae; genus WYAZ01. The sequence continues at coordinate 12,003 of WYAZ01000031.1, forward strand.
CGGCTGGTGCTCAGGCTCTCGCAAACCTCGGACTGAGCGAGATCGCACTCGAGGACGCTCTCGCAGGTGGTGAACAGAGGGTTCGTCCCCGCGCCCATCACTTCGAGCGAGAGCTGCATGCGCCCGCCGGTGGCCTCTTGGAAGTCGAGGACGAGCTGTTCCAAGCGGGACTCGAGATCGGCGAGGGCGGCGCGATTCAGAGGGCTGAGCGTGCGGCCCCGAGACAGTACGACGATGCCGATCGGCCACCGCACCGGCAGCGAGTTCGGCTGCAGCTCAGGGCTGCGTGGTCCGCTTCCTTGGAGCACGGTGTCGATGTTCAGCTCGATGGTCTCCGCGCGCACGGTTACCTCGATCCCGTTTCGACGGGCGGGAGGACTCGAAGCACTCAGCGCTAGACCAGGCGGTGAGAGAACCTCGATCGGGCGAAGCAGTCGAAGGGGCGGGACCTCATGCAGAGGGAGCAGTCCCATCAAGTAGAGATCGAGTTCGCTGAAGCGGAGCGTTCGAGCTTCGGGAACTCGTGTCCGGAACACACCGGCGCTGGTCTCCTCCCAGTCATTGCCTTCCATGGGGCTCGAGCCGGTGCTCGAGAAGTAGTTCCAGTGAGCGCCCTGACGTCCGCGAAGCGCGTTCGGCTCGAGCTGGGGGTGTGCGATGTCTGCATAGGCCAGCCATCGGTGCGCGAGTTCGTGAAGGAAGGCCTCGCGAAAATACGCTTCCCCCGCGGCGATGAGTTGGCGCGGCTCACCGAGGAAGATGAGGCCGTCGAGGCTCGAGGCCGGGCGCTCATCGAAGACCGTGGCGGCGAGGCCCGCGCCCAGCCCGAGCACATCGTTGGCGACGGGCAGGTAGAAGAGATCGCCCCTTCCCGTGTCGAAGGCGGTGAAGACGAGCAGCGCCTTGATGCCGTCTCCTTGGGACCGCGACCACGCATCCTCGGCGAGTTCGAACGCGCGGCTGTATGCCTGAGGTGAAGACCACGGTGGTGCGTACAGACGTAGCTCTCGGTCGTAGACGAGGAGGAACCGCGGCGTGGCTTCGATCTCCGGACCGTGGCCACTCCAGATCCGCCGGCTCCCATGGGGGAGACGCATCGAGGCCTGCACCTCGCGGACGAAGTCCTCGGGCGCGCAGTCGAAGGGCAGGGGTGCCGCGATCGCGGCACCAGACGTGAGGACGACGGACAGGCACACGAGCAGACCCAGCCACGAGGTGCGGGACGCGGCGGGCACCGGCAACCGTCCTCTCAGCCCGTCCGCGAAGGCGTTTGGGTTTGCTCGGCCTTTGCTCTTTGAGCGAGCTCTGCCTGCAGCACCTTGGAAGGGAGCGAACGGCCGATGAGATCCTGCATGCGCGCGGAGACGCTCACGAGCCGCGCGAGGTCGACGCCGGTCGTGTGCCCCATCGCTTCGAGCATGAACACGAGGTCCTCCGTGGCGAGGTTGCCAGCGGCGCCGGGCGCGTACGGGCAGCCGCCCAGACCTCCGAAGGCGGAGTCGAAGGTACGGATGCCCGCTCGGAGCCCGGTGAGCACGTTCGCGAGCGCGGTGCCGCGAGTGTCATGCATGTGCAGAGCGAGGGCCTCGGCCTTGATCCCACTTCGATAGAGCTCGTTCGAGATGGTCTCGACCTGGCCGGGATGTCCGACCCCGATGGTGTCTCCCAGGCTCACCTCGTACACGCCCATATCGACGAGCGCGTGCACGAGATCTCGGACCTGGGCGATGCCGACCTCCCCTTCGTAGGGGCAGCCAAAAACGACTGAGAGGTATCCGCGAACCCGAAGGCCCTCACTCAGGGCGGCGGTCGTGACCTCGCGAAGCACCGCGAGAGCGTCACGGATGGGCTTGTTGATGTTCTTCTTGGAGTGCGACTCGCTCGCGGACATGAAGACCGCGACCTCCTCGAGTCCCGCCGCGAGGGCGCCTTCGAGGCCGCGGAGGTTGGGCACGAGGGCGGAGTAGGTGACCCCATCGCGCCTCTTGGCGTCCTTGGCGACCTGGCTGTGGTCCGCCAACTGGGGAATCCATCGAGGGGAGACGAAGCTCGTGAGCTCGATGTGGCGCAGGCCGGCGTCGCCGAGGGCCTCGGCAAAGTCGATCTTGTCCTGGGTGGGCACGAAGGCGGCTTCGTTCTGGAGGCCGTCTCGAAGACCCACCTCATACACCTTGATCGCCGCCAATCTGGAACCCCGGCCTCAGACTAGGGTCGGGGCCTTTCCCTGTCAAAGCGGCGTGTTGACAGACGGCGGGCTCGGTGCAACGTTCCCGTCACTGATTGAAGAATCAATCAACCCGGAGGAGCCCATGAGCCTGACCCCCCAACAGATCTTCGAAGACCGCATCGCCTCGCGACTCAAGGAAAACCCGGACGTCGCCGAGAAGATCAACTCGACCTACCAGTTCGAGCTCACCGGAGACGGTGGCGGCTCCTGGGGCATCGATCTGACGAAGAAGGCGGATCACATCGTCTCGGGCAACATCGCCGAGCCGAAGGTCACCATCACCATGACCGCAAAAGACTTCGTCGACCTGGTCGAAGGCCGGCTCAACGGCCAGATGGCCTTCATGCAGGGCAAGCTCAAGCTCAAGGGCGACATGTCGCTCGCGCTCAAGCTCCAGCAGATCCTCGGCAACTGATCGGCCCCCAGGTCGTGAGCGAGGCGCTCTCAGGCATCCGCATCGTCGATCTCTCCCGGCTCGCGCCGGGCCCCTACGCCACGCGACTGCTCGCGGAGCTCGGGGCGGACGTCATCAAAATCGAACCTCGAGACGGGGGCGACTATGCTCGTTGGTGGCCGCCGCTCGTCGGTGAGCCCCCGACCGGCTTCATCTTTCGCGAGCTCAATCGCGGAAAGCAGAGCGTGGCGCTCGATCTCAAGACCAAAGAAGCGCTCGACGCCCTCGAGGCCCTGATCGCTCGCGCGGATGTACTCGTGGACGGTTTTCGGCCCGGCGTGCTCGCGCGTCTCGGTCTCGATCCGGAGCGCCTCCAGTGCGAACATCCTCGGCTCATCTACTGCGCGATCACCGGGTTTGGACTCACTGGCCCCGATGCCCAACGGGCGGGGCACGACATCGGGTACACCGCTCGCGCCGGCACGCTCGCGATGAGTGGCACGGCGCTCACGCCGGCGACCCTCGGCGTGCAGGTCGCAGACTTCGCGGGCGCCCTCACCGCGGTGAGTGGCATTCTCGCGGCGCTCTTTCAGCGCACTCGCACCGGCCGCGGCCAAACGGTGGACGTGTCTCTCACCGAGAGCGCGATGGCGATGGGCGCCATCAACTTCGCCATGGTCGACGCGGGCGCAGAGTTCGAGCGGGGGAACGGATTGCTCGACGGTTCGCGGCCCTGCTACTCCATCTACGAGACCAAAGACGGTCGCCATCTCGCCGTGGGCGCGCTCGAGCCCAAGTTCTGGCAGGCCTTTGTCGACGCGATCGAACTTCCGCATCTGTCGGTCTCGGGTCTCGATGAAGGTGAGGCCGGCGCGAAGGTCCGCGCCGAGGTGCAGGCGCGGCTCCTGGAGCAGCCCCTCGAGCATTGGCGCACGCTCTTCCGTCGTGTCGAGGCCTGCGTGGAGCCGGTGCTGAGCCCAGAGGAGGCGCTCGAAGACCCTCATTGGCGCGCACGCGCAGGCTCGGGGGCTGGCTACGTCGCCTCTGCCCTTCGCCTGGGTGTTTCGGGCGACCCGCTCTCCGCTGCCCCCGCGCTCGGTGAACACACTCAGAGCGTGCTCGAGGCGGTTGGTCTCGCCCCCTCCCAGATCGCCCGCCTACTCGAGTCCTGAGCCCGCGAAGTTCCGCTTGACGGGCATCCGCGGCCGGAATACACGCGCGGGAGCGTATTGCGGGGTGGAGCAGTCTGGTAGCTCGTCGGGCTCATAACCCGAAGGCCGTAGGTTCAAATCCTGCCCCCGCTACTAAATAAAATCGCCCGGTTGGCCCAAGAGGCCCTCCGGGCGTTTTTGTTTCCGAGGCCCACGCGAGGCCAATCGGCCCCAACACCTTGTGGGCCCACAAATAAACATCGGGTTTTGAGGGAGACCGTCCGCCTTGCCGCAAGGAGGCTAAGGCCATGGGGCGACGAGCAACGGGAAGACCAATCAAGCAGCGCGGAAAGTGGCGCATTCGGTGGGTGGATGAGCATGGGATGCGCAAGAGCGCTGTGTTCGAGGGCTACAACGACGCGCTGAGCGCGCTTCGCAAGCGCGAGCACGAGGTCGAGGAGATCCGAAGGGGAGAGCGGCGCGCCCGCCCGAGCGACCGACGGTTCGCAGAGCTATGTGACCTGTGGTTGGAGAAGCGCGCTCCGAAGAAACGGTCGGAGAAGGATGACGTCTCGATCATCCGTCGCCACCTCCGGCCGGCTCTCGGGAACCACATCCTGCACGCGCTCTCGGTGAATCCTGATCCAATCGAGGACTTCACGGACGAGCTTCTGGAACGGGTGAAAGAGAAGACCGCACGAAACATTCTCACGCTACTCGGGTCCATGATGCGCCTCGCGGCCGAAAGGGAGTGGATCCTGAAGGTGCCGAAGATCGCGAAGCCGAAGATTCGACTCTTCGATCAGGACTACCGCTACCTCCGGTCCGATGAAGAGATCGCACGGTTTCTTGGTGCGGCTGATACCGAAGGCGACCGCGTTTTCGCGATGTATGCGACCGCACTCTATACAGGACTCAGAGCGGGCGAGTTGGCTGCGCTGACCTGGGCCGACATCGACTTCGACCGCAGGCTCATCAGCGTGCAGCGTAGCTTCGAGGGGCCGACGAAGTCCAAGGACCTCCGCTACGTTCCCATTCTGGACCCGCTCCTCCCCGTCCTTCGAGCGCGCCGTGTCAGTTGCGCTTCGAAGATCGTCTTCACAAACGAGAGGGGCACGATGCATGCGGACTCATCTGCGCGCATCTTTCAGGACGTGCTCCATCGGGTTCTCGAACGCGCAGGATTCGAGGAGGAGGAACGCGACGGCCAAAGGCGACGCTACATTACGTTTCACGGCCTGAGGCACACGTTCGCATCTCACTGGATGATGAGGGGAGGTGATCTCTTCAAACTCCAGAAGATCCTGGGGCACAAATCGGTGCAGATGACACAGCGCTATGCGCATCTCGCGCCGACTGCCTTCGCGACCGACTACGCTCGCCTCGGTTCGGCACCGCCGACCGTCGTGGGTCAGTTGATTCCGCTTCTGAAGTCCGGCTGACCTGCGGCGGATTGTTCCTACAAATTTTCGGCCAAACTTGTGGGAGCCTTCGATCAAGTGACCCGCCATCCTTGCCTCGCACCCGCAGCCTCGGGGGCAAGGAGGAAGACTTTGGAACATGCAGACCTGATCACCTACGAAGCAGCGTCCGAGTTTCTCTCGGTCCCGCTGTCCACGCTCTATTCGATGGTTTCGCGGCGGCAAGTGCCGCACTACCGTATGGGCCCACGCTTTGTGCGCTTCAGCCGCGCCGAGCTGCTGGCCTGGATCCAGCGCGGACACGTACCAGCCTACGCCTCGTCTGAGACCCAGGCGTCCAGTCAGAACAGCCAACCCTAGTCAGAACCAAGCGGTTCCGCGGCTGCTCGCCAAAGCTGGGCCGCGGAGACCGCTGAAAGGAGCTTCATCATGAATGAAATCTCGTATCTTGGCCAGTGGGCCAAGTACTACGCGTCCTGCGGCATCGCCATCCTCCCGCTCAAGCCGAACAGCAAAGAGCCGCTCGGACGCTGGCGGCATCGGCAGAGGCAGCCCATGTCCGACCAGGAGGTGGTCGACGTGTGGAGCCAACAACCGAACGCGAACATCGGCATCGTGTGCGGTGCGATCAACCAAGACCTTGCCGTCGTAGATCTTGATAGCGCTGTAGCAATCGCGTGGGCTGACCAGAACCTTCCTCCGACTCCTTGTAGGGCGACCACGCCCAGAGGAGAGCACCGCTACTTCAAGGCGTCCGGCGTTCGCAACAGTACCAAGCTGGGAGGGATCGATGTCGATCTTCGCGGCGAGGGTGGCTACGTCGTCGCGCCACCTTCTGTCCATCCCGCGGGCGGGGGCTACAGCTGGTGGCCCAAGCCGGACCAGGCCCCAAATCTGGCCGGCCTCCCGCAACTTCCTGCATCGATGTTGACCGTCGTTTCTGCGGCGGCTCTCGACGCGCTCGCATGGCTAAAGAAGAAACCAATCCCCCAGCGTCACCCCGACCACCCGGACGACAGCCACACCATGTTGCTCGCCAACGCCAGGAAGCTGGTCCAGAAGTTCCGGCTGGAGCGCGAAGACCTGCTTGGCGTGTTGCTCGCCTGGAACGCCGAGATCTCTGATGATGCCAACCAGTGGAGTGAGAACGAGCTTGAGCACAAGGTAGACGAGATCTTCTCGTCTCGGTCGACGACTCCAGACATTGCCGGTCTTCTGGAGCGTTACACGTTGATCGCGGGCTCTGCGCAGATCTGGGACGGCAAGCTCCGCCACGCTGTGAGCGTCCAAGCGGTCAAGCTTGAGCACCCCGGAGTCGCCGATCACTGGCTCCGGCATCCGGAGAGGCGCCTCGTCTCCGAACGCGACATCGTGTTTGCTCCCGGGGGATGTGCGCCCCACCAGATCAACCGGTTCGCGGGGCTCCCCTGCCGGCCCGACGCCACGAAGCCGCACCAGAAGATCGTAGAGCACGTTTGGCACCTCTGTGGCGCCGACCAGGAACTCTGGAGGTGGGTGATGTCGTGGCTCGCCGTTCCGCTCAAGAGTCTCGGTACGAAGATGCAGTCCGCGATGGTTCTCGTTGGTCCACAGGGTTCAGGCAAGAGCCTGTTCGGCGAAGTGATGCGGGAGATCTACGGGGATCGAAAAGACGGCGGCTACGCGACGGTCATCTCCCAGGACGATCTGGAGTCGACCTTCAATGGATGGGCAACCGAGTCGCTCTTCGTTGTCGCGGAAGAGGTGGCCTCGTCCCAGAACCGACGCGATCGCAAGAACCCGCTGAAGCACCTCATCACCGGAAACGTTGTCCGAGCAAACGAGAAGTACGAAAAGGCCCGCGACGTGGCGAACCACTTCAACCTGATGTTCCTCTCGAACGAAGCCGTGCCGCTCCTTCTGGAAGCGGACGATCGCCGACATTGTGTCGTGCGAGTACCTCCTGCCCCTCCTCCTCCGTACTTCGACCAGCTGCTCGCAGAGATTCGTGGTGGCGGGGCATGCGGCTTTCTGGAGTACCTGCTGAAGTTCGACGTGGGCTCCTTCAACCCCGGAAGTCTCCCGCCCATGACCGCCGCGAAGATGAACCTGATGGAGGCTTCGAGCCCCCCGGAGTTGAAGTTTCTCACCGAGTGGATCGAGGGCCGCATTCACGCTCCCAACCAGGCGCGCCATCTCTACGCTGCGTTTCGAGCGTGGTGTGCTGAGCACGGCATTCGACCTCCGAGCAGTGCGAGATTCAATGCGGTCGCGGCCGAGCACGCTCAGATTCGGCGAGTGCGGAGTCGAGCCGGAGGTGTCGATCAGATTGTGTACCTCCGCCCGGGAGAGTTCTCCTCGGGGTCGACGGGGGCCTAATTCGCGAGGAAGTTACGCCGCGCCCTTCCGCCTCCTTCGTGCCGGCCAATGTTGGTGGTAGTTGTGTCTTCTCACTTCTTTGTTTTGGCACCCCAGGGACCCCACGAAGCAAGAAGCCCATGTTGGATCAGGCGCTTGGAGGAGCCGTCTCGATCCACGCCACCACCCAGCCGTTTCCCGGGGACCCCAAGCGGCTCGGGGTGTCGCGGACATGGCGTGCGGTTCTCCGGCTACGCTGAGGGCCCCGGTGGCCTCAAAGCGCGACCAGCTCGCGCGCCCACCCCTCTTTGGACAACATCATGAACGAGTGGCCCCGGTTCCGCAGCATGCACTGGTGGATTCTGGCCCAGGTTGTCTCCAACTCGTCGAGCACGTCCTCGTCGCGCAGGCGGCGAGACATGACGTGCCTGATGATCCCGGCGGCGAGGTCAGCGATTTGGAGCAGAGGCTCGGCCCGATGGTCGGCCCGGCGGTAGCCGGTGATGCGGTCAAGCGCTCCCCCCACTCCGAATTCAGCGGCGGCATCCTGGAACTCTGGACTATTCTGGAGCGCATCGAACGCAGCATCCAGGACGGCGCCGAATTGCGCGTCCTGGTCTGCCACGATCTCGGCGGACCAGCTCTCCGTAACGAGATGTGCCTGGATCCGACCAAGGAATGGTAGGAAGGCATGCACCAACGGGTTTGGCTGCTCCGCTCGCGGTGGGAGACCGGGTGCATCGGCAGGCCAGAAGAAGTCGCTGAGCCCGGTCCGAATCCTACTGCCAACGAAGCGAGCCGTCTCGCTCGGGTGAAGGTCGAGGCGAGTCACCAGCCGAGCCCCTAGGTTCCGAACGGCTTCCCTGTCGCGCTGACGCAGCGCGACCACGAAGTCGCTGAGGTCCCGATCTGGCCAGACGTCGAGCACGAGCGCAGCCAGCTCCTGTCGCAGTTCTGGCTTCGCTTCCGGCGGCGCTTCAGGATTGTGCTTCGGATCCAGAAAAGTCTCGATCACTAGCGACGCAGCCAAGAAGCGCTTCTCTATCGCGGCGAAGAACACCGTCATGTGCTCCGCGTCCATGTATTCGGCCAGATCACGCAGAATCCTTCGACCCCTTGGGCGATCATGCAGAGCGCTGAACTTGATCTCGGGGGCCTGGTGCTGGTGGTCGGCGCGAATCTGCTCGATGCGGTTGAGAAGGTTGTCGACGCGATCCTGAGGGACCGCGACCATTGCGGAGACGACGATTGGATCCTCGGGCCTGATCAAGTCCGGGCCGCTGTGACCGCTCTCATCGCAGAAGAGGACGTATTTCCGGACTGGCCTCTCCGCCTCAGGCGTCTGTTGTCCACCTAGCACCCCCAACAGCGTGCACTCACCGAAGCCCGCCCTCAAGCGTTTCGGGATTCGTGCGCTCCGTTCAGCTGGTAGCACCGAAGTGCAGCGTGCCCCGACGTCTCCTACGTCGAACTTTCTGGACCACCGGTGTCCCGACGCGGCGGAGATGAGCCGCGTGGCAACGGGAAGAGTCGTCGGGTCGCGCACTCCGTCTGGTTGTCGACGAGCGGCCTCGCTCCAGTGGGGTCGGACGGCGTCCGTTCCGCTTGCTCGGAACCGTCCGGTAGTGGAGGTTCGCTACAACCCTGGTGGTCTAGTCGGAGTCGCAGCACTGGTGTCGTCTGGGACCCCGAATCTCTTGAAGGTTTCGTCTTCACCCTTGCAGGAAGCACCGGCGTCTAGAGGCTAATTTCGCAGAAAGTCGGTCAGTCTGGGGGCTTTCCGTCCGAGGCCGATTCTCTTCTGGACGGGCTCCGATGACACTCGCCGACGAGCGGACGGAGGCCTCTTCCGGCCCACTCGCTCAAGGTCTCTTGCGCGGTCTACCCGTTCGGCGCTCAGCCTTTCGAGGGGCAAGCAGCAGCTCGGCCATCTGTACCCCGAGCGAGTCGGCCAAGCGCGCGAGTGTGAGGACCGAGACGTTCACCAAGCCGAGTTCGATTTTCTGGACGTAGCTCCGCTCGATCCCGAGTCGCTCCGCGAAGGCTTCCTGGGTGAGCCCGACTCCAGAACGAAGCTGGCCCACTTTCTGGCCAACGGCCTCGAGGATCGCCCGTCTCCGCTCTGGATCGATTTCTGGACGCGCTCGGCCCAACACGTCGAAGGGTGGGACAGACAGCGTCAGACAAACACACCTTTACATAGGTGCTTTTGCGGGGCGCGTGAGCTACTCTGACTGCAATGGGTCTGATCGGAGTCGTGAGCGCATGCCTCCAGGAGGACGGCACCTACCGCTTGCCCGGCTTTCTGATCGACCAAGAGGAGATCGAAGACCTCGACGAGGACTCCGCCGTGCAGCGAATGGCGCTTGTTCGACGAGGCGGAGCACCGGTCCTGATGCCGGTCTGGGACGTAGGCAGAGACTGGATGGTCTACGTGGACATGCACCACTTCGGGTGGGTTTGAAGTGGCCCCGAGCCTTCTCACCGCTGCCCTCATCTTCGCCGGCGTTTTCGTCTTCGTGCTCGCTTGCCGGGAGATCGCGGCGTGGTATTTCAAGATCAACTCCGCTCTCACTCTCCTCCAGAGCATCGACGCGCGACTGGCCGGGCTCGCCGAGCAGCTTGGCGAAGCACTCGTGCTCGCGTCGCGGGGTCCCGAAGGGGCTCAGGTCCCTGCCTCCTCGCAAGTTCAAACGTCCATGAAGATGGAAGCCACGAGCCCCGATGGCGAGCGACCAAACTGCTCGAAGTGCTCTGCCCCACTCCGGCCGCCTGGCAGGTTCTGTGCGCAGTGCGGAACCGCGCAGGGAAACACGACTCTGCGGTGAAACGGGGCGGATGAGCTTGAAGCCTGGCCATGCAGTCGCGTTCTTCGTGTTTGGGTCAGCACTTACCTGGGTCGCGTTGGGCGGCGGGGGAGGCCATGGAATCAACCTGCGTTTCTGGGAGAGCCAATGCGAGAGGCTCGATCGCCGTTGCGCGAACGGCGTGCAGGGCGGCTCCATCAACGCGTACCTCGTTTGCGGCTTTGGCAACCTGTTCGCGGGCGCGCAACGCGACGAGGATACCTGCCGGCGAATGAACCTCGCGCTCGACGACCCAAAGAACTGGCAGTCACCAGACCACAGTGGCGAAGCAAGGCCCAACGGGCCCGTGCCTGTCCGCCTGGAACGAGTCACTGGCGAATGGTTCACCGGTCTCAGCGGCAACCGGCACCTTCGGCTCCGCGGTTCTTTCTGGAACGACTCGGACGAGACGCTTGTTTCCATCGGCTGCGACTCGCGCGTGGAGGTCTCCTTCATGGACGATCATCCGGCCCAAGAGGCGCGGTGGTCGGCTGCGTGCGGGGACGCGGACGGACTCCAGAAAGGAGCCTCCCGCCGGTTCGCCGACACCTACGGGACCGCGGTCAATGCCGCCTGGCTCGACTATCCGATCTCAACAGTGCGGCTGCGGCTAAGGTTGACCGCGCGAACGGCCTTCGACCAGCGATTCGAGGGCGAGGTTCTGGACGTCCAGGTGCCGCCCCCTTTGACGAAGGAGCCGTTCGAACTGGTGCGCTGAACCCCGACCCCAGGGCCGTTCCAGGCTTTCTGGGGATGGTTGAACCGCCCCGGGGACCGAAGTACTTTCGGGACCTCCAGAAAGTCCGAGTTTCTGGACCGGCAAATTCGGATGGGGACTCAACGTGAGATCATAGCCTTACTTTCCCGCGACGAGTTGGCCGCGGCCGTCGATCGGTTCGGGCTCGAGGTCACGGATCGCCGCGCGAAGGAGGCCCTCGTCCAGGCACTCCAGAAGGCGAAGGACGTGTCGATCGATCGACTCCTCGATGAGCTGTCTCGGGATCGTTTGAAGCACATCTGCCGAGCGTTGAGCCTTGATGAGAGCGGCCGAGAGAAGGCCGCCATCGTCGCGCGAATCAAAGGGGCCGTGAGTGGCGGGGTCGATGCGTTGGGACCACGCACTGCGGCTCCGGCCAAGATGCGTTCGCCGTCCAGAAATGGCCTTGCTCCAGAGATCCAGAAAGCGCCGTCGGCGGTACCGTCGGCGGGGCCTGTCACTGTCGATCAGCTCGAGCGGTACCTCTGGTCCGCCGCGGACATCCTCCGCGGCTCCATCGATAGCTCCGACTACAAGAACTACATCTTCGGGATCTTGTTCTTGAAGCGCCTCACCGACGTTTTTGTGGAGGAGGCCGAGAAGCTCATCGCCGAGGGCGAAGATCCAAAAATCGCCTGGACTGACCCCGACGAGCATCAGTTCTTCGTACCGGAACGAGCGCGCTGGTCGTCCATCCAAAAAACCGCCATCAATATCGGCGAGGCCCTCAACAAGGCCTGCATGGCGCTCGAAGAACAAAACCCGTCCCTCGAAGGGGTCCTCGCGGGCATCGACTACAATGACGAGCGCAAGCTCGGAAACACCAAGAACCGCGACACCGTGCTTCACCGCCTCGTTCAGCACTTCTCGCAGCTCTCCCTCAGGAACGCGGACCTCGCCGAACCCGACATGCTCGGGCGTGCGTACGAGTATCTGATCGAGAAGTTCGCCGACGACGCCGGCAAGAAGGGCGGCGAGTTCTACACGCCCAACAAGGTCGTCAGCCTCATCGTCGAGCTGCTTGCGCCCAAGGAAGGCATGCGCATCTCGGACCCCACCTGCGGTTCAGGCGGCATGCTCATTCAGTGCGCCAAGTACGTCCAAAATCATGGAGGTCGAGCCAGGAACTTCGTCCTTCACGGCCAGGAGAAGAACCTGGGCACCTGGGCCATCTGCAAGATGAACATGTTGCTTCACGGGTTCCCTGATGCCCGCATTGAGAAGGGCGACACGATCAGGGATCCAAAGCTCGTCTTGGACGGCGAGCTGATGCTCTACGACCGCGTGATCGCGAATCCTCCATTTTCTCTGGACGAGTGGGGTCGCGAGGTCGCGGAGAACGACGGCTACGGGCGCTTTCGATTTGGCATCCCGCCGAAGACGAAGGGCGACCTGGCGTTCGTCCAGCACATGGTCTCGACCCTCAACGACGGAGGCATGCTCGGCGTGGTCATGCCGCACGGCGTGCTCTTCCGCGGAAGCTCCGAGGGCGACATTCGAAAGGGACTTCTGGAGGACGACCTCTTCGAGGCGGTGATCGGACTTCCGACGAATCTATTCTACGGAACGGGCATTCCGGCTGCGATCCTGGTGCTCAACCGGAACAAGTCGAAGGAGCGGGAAGGCAAGGTGCTCTTCATCGACGCCTCCCGTGAGTTTGAAGAGGGCTCGAACCAGAACTACCTCCGCGATCAGGACGTCCAAAAGATCGCCAAGACCTTCCACGCCTACAAAGACGTGGACCGGTACGCCCGCGTGGTGGATCTCGACGAGATCCAGAGGAACGACTCCAACCTCAACATCTCCCGCTACGTTGACACCGCCGAAGCGGAGGAGCGCATCGACGTGGCTCTAGCGGTCGAGAAGCTCCGCGAGCTGGAAGCAGAGCGGGCCCAGGCGGAGACCAAGATGAACGCCTTCCTGGAGGAGCTTGGGTATGGCTCCTGAGAACTCTGATCTTCCTCCGGGCTGGCGAACCGCGAAGATCGAGGACATTGCGGTAATGGTCGGCAGTGGCAGCACCCCGAAGGGTGGCAACAGCTCATACGTACGCGAGGGGGTGCCGCTCATTCGGAGTCAGAACGTTCACGACGGGGGACTTCGGCTCGATGACGTTGCACACATCACCGAGGCGACTCACGCTAAGATGAAGCGGACGCATCTCCGCGACTTGGATGTGCTTCTCAACATAACGGGCGCGTCCATCGGTCGCTGTACCTTCCTTCCTCAGGGATTTGGTCCGGGCAACGTCAACCAACATGTTTGCATCATCAGGCTGGATCAGCGAACGGCTGCCGCGGCCTTCCTCAGCGCGTTCCTCTCAAGTTATCAGGGACAACGACAGATTCAAGACCTCCAAGCGGGTCTTAGTCGCGAAGGTTTGAACTTCCAGCAGGTTCGTGCGATCCGACTGCCGCTCCCGCCGCTCGCCGAGCAGCGGAAGATCGCCGCCATCCTGTCCTCGGTGGACGAGGTTATCGAGAAGACGCAGGCCGTCATCGACCAAGTGCAGGTCGTGAAGAAGGGCCTGGTGCAGGAGCTGCTCACCCGTGGCCTGCCCGGCCGACACGCGAAGTTCAAGAAGACCGAGATCGGCGAGATTCCGGAGTCGTGGGATGTGCACCGCCTTGATTCAGTTGCTATGATCCAGACTGGAATCGCAAAAAACAGGAAGAACGCAGGAAACATCAGCGTGCCATACCTACGAGTGGCCAATGTTCAGGACGGATTTTTGGATCTCACCGAAGTGAAGACCATCGACGTGAATGAACAGGCTCTCTCCCGCTACGAAGTCCGGGTTGGAGACGTACTTTTCACCGAGGGTGGTGACGCAGACAAGCTCGGGCGGGGGACTGTCTGGAGCGGCGAGCTTTCGCCGTGCGTCCACCAGAACCACGTCTTTGTTGTCCGCCCTGGGGCTCGCGTTCGATCATGGTTCCTGACCACATACGGTGGCAGTGACCGTGGCAAGGCGTACTTCCTGGACTGCGCCAAGCAGACAACCAACCTTGCTTCCATCAATAGCTCGCAACTCAGGGCGTTTCCGATTCCCTTGCCTCCAGTTGAGGAGCAGGACGCGATTCTGAGTCGCACGAGAGCCGTCGAGGGATGCCTCGCGGTGGAGCGGGCTGCCCACGAGCAACTTGTTCGGGTGAAACAGTCACTCATGTCTGTTCTACTTACCGGCGAGGTGCGCGTGAACGTGGAAGAGCAGGCCGTCGCGTGAAGGGCGAGGGCGCACCGGAAGGCTGGCGCCGCGCCCGCTATGGACGGGACTGGAACGAGATCCACCTCGCAGAAGATCCCGCCGTCGCGTTTCTCCGAAAGCTCGGCTTCGTCTACGTCGGTCCCGAAGCGCTCGAAAAGGAGCGCGCGAGCCTGAAGGAGACCGTTCTCTCCGGCCGCCTCCAAAATGCTCTCCAGAAACTGAACCCCTGGCTCTCTCCAGAAAGCGCGCAGAGAGGCGTCAAGGCGATCACACAACACCCCGCTGCTGGCCTCCAAGAGGCGAACGAGAGGCTCTACACCACGCTGACGTACGGCATCTCCGTGGAGCAGGACCTCGGCCCAGGAAAGACGAGCCACAGCGTCCGCTTCTTCGATTTCGAGCATCCAGAAAACAACGAGCTGATCGTCACCCGGCAGTACAAGGTCCTCGGCTCCAAAAAGCACATCATCCCGGACGTCGTGCTTCTCGTGAACGGGATCCCGCTCGTGGTGATCGAGTGCAAGTCCCCGACCATCGGGAGCACCTGGCGGGACGAAGCCACCAAGCAGCTTCGTCGCTATCAGGAAGCCGACGCCACCTGGCGCGGTCAAGGCGCGCCCAAGCTCTTCGAGACCGTCCAGCTCCTCATCGCCACGTGCGGGCAGGGCGCGTGCTACGGCACCGTCGGCACCCCCGGGCGCTTCTTCTTCGAGTGGAAGGAGCCGCACCCGCTGACGCTGGCCCAGCTCGAAGAGCTGCTTGGGCATCAACCCACAGCCCAAGACGTCCTGCTGTTCGGGCTCTGCCATCCGAAAAATCTTCTGGACCTGGTTCGGAACTTCGTCGTGTTCGACACCGAGACGGGGAGGTCGGTCCGGAAGGCGTGCCGCTACAAGCAGTTCATCGCGGTGAACCGCGCCATCGACCGGATCAAGAGCGCGAGGAAGCCCGGCGATCGGGGCGGTGTTGTGTGGCACACCCAGGGGAGCGGCAAATCGCTGACCATGCTCTGGTTGGCGCTCAAGCTCCGGCGCGATCCTGCGTTCCAGAATCCCACGCTGGTGATCGTCACCGACCGGCGCGACCTCGACCGGCAGATCTCGGGCACCTTCCGCAACTGCGGCTTCCCGAATCCCGAGCAGGCGAACAGCGTCCGTGATCTGAGGGCTCTCCTCTCTGGACCGCCCGGCAAGACGATCACCACCACCGTCCAGAAATTCCTCGAGCTGACCACGGCGAACGGCGGAGGCGACCAGCGTACCAAACGAGAGGCGCACCCGACGCTCAGCGAGGCCTCGAACGTCTTCGTGATGGTCGATGAGGCTCACAGAACTCAATACAAGAACCTCGCGGCCAACATGCGTGCTGCGCTTCCGAACGCCTGCTTCCTGGGCTTCACGGGAACGCCCATCGACAAGAAGGACAAGAGCACCCTCTCCACTTTCGGTCCGTACATCGACACGTATACGATCGAGCAGGCCGTAGCTGACGGCGCTACCGTACCCATCTTCTACGAAGGCCGACTCCCCGAGCTGCGCATCATCGGCCAAACGCTGGACCAGCTCTTCGACCGCGTGTTCGCCGACCGAAGCAAGGACGAGCGAGAGGAGATCAAGAAGCGCTACGGGAACGAGCGAGCCATCGCGGGGGCCCCCAAGCGAATCGAGGCGATCGTGCTCGACCTCTTGGAGCACTTCTCCAAGTTCATCCAGCCCAACGGCTTCAAGGCCCAGGTGGTCGCGGTGGACCGGGAAACCGCCGTCGGCTACTTCAAGACTCTCCAAAAACTCAATGGCCCGGAGAGCGCCGTGATCATTTCTGGAGGACACAACGATCCGCTGGCCGAGTGGGCGCTCGACCGGGACAGGCAAGCGGTCCTGATCGAGCGCTTCAAGGACCCCGCCGACCCGCTCTCGATCCTCGTGGTCTGCGACATGCTCCTCACGGGCTTCGATGCGCCTGTGGAGCAGGTGATGTACCTCGACTCACCGCTCAAGGAACACACGCTGCTTCAGGCCATCGCCCGCGTGAACCGGACGGCCGACAAGAAGGACTACGGGCTCGTCATCGACTACTGGGGCATCTCGCAGGACCTCCAGGACGCGCTCAAGATCTTCACCTCCACGGATGTTGAAGCTGCGCTCGCGCCGAAGGTGGACGAACTTCCGCGGCTCGAGACACGTCACGCGGCGGTGCTGCGCTTCTTTGCCAAGGTGAAGAGCAAAGACGACCTGCACGAGTGCGTCTCTGCGCTGGAGGCGGAGGACGTCCGGGCCGAGTTCGACCTCGCGTTCCGTCGGTTCTCTCAGTCGATGGACATGATGCTCCCAGACACGAGGGCGCTTCGGTTCAACGATGATCTTCGATGGATCGGGAAGATTCGCCAGGCCGCGAAGGCCCGGTTCCACGATCCCAAGCTCGACATCAGCGAGTGCGGGGCCAAGGTAAAGCAGCTCATCGAGGAGGCGATCATCGCGGAGGGCGTCCAGATCTTAGTCAAGGAGGTGCCGCTCTTCTCCGCCGAGTTCGAGGAGAAATTGGAGCGCCTGACGACGCCCGAAGCGAAGGCGAGCGAGATGGAGCACGCGATTCGCCACGAGATCCATGTTCACCTCGAAGAGAACCCGGCGTTCTACGAGTCCTTGCGCGAGCGTCTCCAGAAAATCATCGACGATCGCAGGGCCGAGCGCTTGAGCGCCGTCGAGCAGCTCAAGCTCTTCCAGGAGCTGAGGAAGGAAGCGCAGGCTCCGCACGAGGCCGCGAAGCAGGTGGGGCTCGATGAGACGGGCTTTGCCATCTACGGGCTGCTGGAGCGGGCACGTCCGTCTTCGGTGGCGCGGGATGGAGATGCTGCGGGTCTCGGGGGTGCAAACAAGGACCTCGCGTCGTTGATTGGAGAGGCCATCGAGCCGCTGACGGAGATCGTGGACTGGGTGCAGAAGGAAGACGTGCACCGGCAGATGCGGCAGAAGATCAAGAGGCAGCTGCGTGCGACCGGGATGACGGGAGAGGATGTCGAGGGGTTGGCGCAGAGCATCGTGGATCTCGCGAAGGTGAGGTCGGGGCGGTGACCCCGGGAAGAGGGTAGGGAATGTTTGCGGAGCATTTTCGACTGACGGAGCGGGCGATGATTGCGGAGGCCAGGAAGGCTGGTGTGTTCACCCATCCCGGCAACGTTGGCGGAGCGCGCGAGGCGCTGACCTCCAAAGGGCTCAGTGCAAATCTACCCGCGAGGTTGCGCATGTGGTCGGGGGAGATCATCGACCAAACCCATCGACCAGGAGCGCAGTCCAGGAAGCAGATTGATCTCGCCTTGGTGCGGGACGATGTGCCCGTCTTCGAATTGAGCGGGAGCACCGCCGTGATGCCCTGCGAGGCCGTTTTTGCAACAATTGAGGTGAAGTCGATGCTCAACAAGCAGCACCTCGAGGCCTCCCTTTTGGCCATCCAAGAACTTCGGAGTTTGTCTCGCGCTCCATCTCTCATGCTCCACGACGGCGGCGCCATCAATCGAATGCTCCACTACATCGTTGCTTTCGACTCTCCGGCGCTGTCCACGGTGAAGGCCAATATCTTGGAGCTTGCGGAACGCGAGGCTTGGCCTCTGGAGGACCTCTTCGATGGGTGTATTGTCCTCGGGAAGGGTGTGATCATGCGCGCCACTCCTGGTGTGATCTGCCCGGGGGAGGGACACAACTGGTGCTACGCGACCATCGAGCACCCAGATGAGAATCTCTTTTGGCTCATGTGGTCACTCTACCGCTTCTCTGCCGGGTTCGTGGCGGCTCCTCCGCAGCTTAGTGGCTACTTCGAGAACCGCCTCAATCTCGAGGACGGTCGCCCCTCGGAGGTTTGGCCGGTAGCCGTGACGAACACCACGACGGAGCAGGTCTGAGCGTGCACTGATGATCACCGAGACATCTACCATCAAGTTCGGCGGTACGCGCCTTGCGTACGGGGTTCGTCGTTCCTCCAGAAGGAAGACCGTCGCCGTGGCGGTGGATCCGGATGATGGCGTTCTACTCACCGCTCCAGAAAATGTTCCTCTCCAGAAACTCGACGAAGTTGTGCGGTCTCGTGCGACGTGGATTTTGGAGCGCCTTCGTTGGGTCGAACAAGCAGAGCCTCGTCGATCCCCCCGGGAGTTCGTTTCCGGGGAGAGCTTCCTCTACCTGGGCCGGACCTATCGGCTCCGCGTGGCTCCGCCTTCGGCTAAGCCGAGTTGCCGCTTGGAGGCGGGTTTCTTCGTCGTGGCCCCTGCAAGATCGCAGGATCGGTCACAGCGCGCTCGTTCGGTCCGGGCGCTCCTGGAGGGCTGGTTTCGAGATCGCGCGGCTGAGCGGCTTCCAGAACGCGTCGCCGTGTGGAGAGAGCGAGTCGGGGTAGGCGAGGTCGGTCAGGTGCTGGTTCGCGCACAGCATAAGCGATGGGCAAGCTGCGATGCCGCGGGGAACCTCCGGTTTAACTGGCGGGTGATGCAGGCGCCCATGAAGTTGGTGGACTACGTGGTGGCCCATGAGCTGACGCACCTCGTGCACGCTGATCACACGCCGGATTTTTGGAGACGTCTCGGGCGAGCGATGCCCGACTACGACAAGCGCCGACGGGATCTCCGTCTCCTGGGGCCCGCTGTCGACTGGTGACCTGTGAAGCTCCTGCTCGACACCAACATGCTCATTCGGCTTGAGCCTGCGAGCGGAGGCGACTTGGAGGAAGGGACTCGGGTCGCTGTTGAGCTGATGAACGCGGTCCAGCGGCAGGGCCATCAGGTGTTCGTTCACCCGAAGTCGCTTGCCGAGCTTGGCGGGGATCAGAACGCGGAGCGACGCGAGCTGCGAGCGATACTTGTTCGGAAGTACCCCGTGCTTCCAGCCCCGCCTCGAACCGGTTCTGAGATCACAGATGCACTTGGGGCGCCCCGCCCCGGAAGCAACGACGAGGTTGATTTTGAGCTGCTCGCGGCAGTCCACGCCAACGCTGTCGACTACTTCGTCACCGACGATACACGTCTAAGAAAACGGGCCGAGAAGGTCGGTCTCAGCCGCCGCGTTCTTTCTCCATCGGATGCGCTCGCCACCCTTCGCGCGCTCTTGCCCATCGAAATTCGACCACCTCCAGCGGTTGAGGAGGTGTTCGCGCATGAGCTGAGGGCTGATGATCCGATCTTCGCATCCCTGAGACAGGACTACCGCGGATTCGACGCGTGGCTGGAGAAATGCAAACGAGACCAGCGCAAGGCCTGGCGCATCATGTCTGGAGCCTCCATTGCGGCCCTCGCGATCATCAAGCACGAGACCGGGCCGGAGTTCGGGCTGGATGGCCCCCTGCTCAAGCTCTGCACCTTCAAGGTGTCGCCGGACTTCCGAGGCTTTCGCTTCGGTGAGCTGATGCTCAAGACGGTCTTCGACTACGCCTTCGCCAACCAGTTGCGGGCGATCTACGTGACCGTCTTCGACCGCCATGAAGAACTGATATCTCTGCTGGAGCAGTTCGGTTTCGAGCGCATTCCGGCGAGCACCGCCGCCGGGGAAGGAGTGATGGCGAAGTCCCTCCACCCCAAGGAGGGCGACTGGACCAGCTTGGACGAGCTAGCCTTCCACGTGAAGTTCGGTCCGCGGCACGTCAAGGTCGCAGACGCCTTCTTCGTTCCAATCCGGGACCACTACCACTCGAAGCTCTTTCCTGAACTTGCGGAGCAGCGGTCGCTCTTCATGGGAAGGGAGGCGTTCGGCAACAGCATCCTAAAGGCCTATCTCTGTCATGCGAACACCCGCCGATTGAAGGCTGGGTCGGTCGTTCTCTTCTATCACTCGGGCGGTACGGAGGCCGTCGATGCCATTGGTGTTGTCGAGGAGGTTCTCGTCACTTCTGACCCCGCCGAACTCGTGCGGTTCGTCGGAAAGCGCACCGTGTACTCGATCGAAGAGATGCGCGCCATGTGTGAGGGCGAGGTCCTCGCACTTCTTTTTCGACAGGCAACTTCGCTTGCGGCGCCCATTGGGCTATCCTCTCTGCGCGAGCACGGAGCTTTGGTGGGGCATCCCCAGTCGATTGTCAGGGTGAGAGAGGCGGGCAAGGAATGGATTCGAGCACAGGTAGAGCGGCACTAATCTCCCTGCACCCGGAGTTCGCCGAGCGTATCCTCAGCGGCTCGAAGAGGGTCGAGTTTCGGCGAACCCGATTCTCCTGCCCGGTGGAGACGGTCGTGATCTACGCGACCGCCCCGATCCAGCGCGTGGTGGGGTTCTTCGATGTAGAGACATTCGACGCAGACCGGCCGGCAGCGCTCTGGCGACGCTACGGAGCGGTTGCGGGCATCGACGCACGCCGGTTCGCGGAGTACTTCGCCGGTCGAGACACCGGATACGCGATCTGCGTTGCTCGGGCGTACGCCCTCAAGACTCCCCTCGACCTTGGCGAGTTCATGGGTATCGAGAGGCCACCTCAGAGCTTCCAATACATCGGCCGGTCAGTCGTCGGGTCGTTGCGATCGCACCCATGCGTGAGGCAGCGCGCGGCGAGCTGAAGGCCCGGCTTTAGAAGCGCCACATGGATCTCCCCGAGGCTCTCTAACGCCGGACGGGTTTGCCAGACCCCGAGGAGTCCGGAGGTGGAGGAGGATCGAGCGACATGTCACCGGCGAGGAGCCTTCGATGCTCTGGCAAGCCTGGACCGCGCGCTCTACGGCTGGCCAGGAGCAGTCGACTCCTCCACCTCGCGATCCTACTAGTCCATCGACGACGGCTGTGCCGACAGGCGGGTCAAGGCGTCGAGCGCGACCTGCCTATTGGCTTGCGCCCCTTCGATGTTGGCCTCGATCTGCGCGAGCTGTTGTGGCGTTGCTCCCTCGCTCTTCATTCGGTCCCAGTCCTTCTTGTGCGCCAGACTCTCCGCTTCCCATTCCGCGATCTGTCGCTTCAAGCTGTGGGTGCCGGCTGGTTGCACAGAGACCACCTGCTTGGTTCGAGGGCCCACCAGCTCCGAGACGGCCTTGCCGGGCCGCCACTGAAGTTTGTGAGGAGTGGAGTTCTCCGGGCACACGTACTCGACGGGCCCGCCGGAGAGATGTGGTGGGCATGCAAGCTCGTGTTCCTTTCCACATCCGGGGCAGTGGTAGCTCGTGCTCATCATCGAGCAAGGATCCACGACGCGGTCGGCCGCGGCAAGGGCATTTGGCGGTTCCTCCGCTAGCGAGACCTTCGCCTTGGTCTCTTCGCGCGCTCAAGTCGTACGAGCGGACTCAGAGGTCCGCGGCGCACAGGTCCGCGACAGGTCGGTTCGTCTCCTGTGGGAGAGCGTGGAGCCGCTCCGTGATCGCGAGCAGGGATGCTGCGTATGCTGCACGGGGCAGCGCGAGGTTGATCCTGTTGCTCGTGCCGCCAGCATGAACCACCTCGTTCCGAGCTTCATAGAGCTCATGAACCGAGTCGGCCAAGCGTCGCCTTCCTTTCATGCCTCTCAACAAGCTGAACGTCCTGTCTTGTAGAACACTCTTGATGTCCGAGGAGGCGTCGTCGTTGAGAAGTGTCTCGAGTGCAATCGCGAGGCTAAGCACCGCCGTATCACTGTCGTTCCCTCGACGAAACGACCGATGATAGTGCTGGAGCGACCGAAAGATCTTCCGAAATATTCGACCCCGCACCGTCAGTTTCGGTCCGCGCCGGTACACGCTCTTAAAGAACCCAGTCTGGATGGTTCGTACGGCCTGAACCAGGCGCCGACTCATTCTATGCCGGCGATTCCAAGTTCGTGGATCGAGATCGATTGAGAGATCCGACGCGAGCAAAAGCTCTGGGGTCTGGAGATGCATGGGGACGCAATCCCCGTCCAGTTCGTGGCGTTTTCCGGGGCCAGGATAGAAGACCAGATAGTGGCGAAAGTCGAACGTCTCGAAGTTGTTGATTACCGAGGTGCTGCCGAGCCGCGCGTCGTTCCCGGCGTGGTCCTGGTTGGGCTCAAGCGCTGCCATCAAGAAGAGAAGCGCCGTCCAGATCTGGATCTTTGCCACAATCTCCGGCTGGTTCTCGTAGTAGGACCCAGGAAAGGAGCGGGTCTTGAGAACGAGGAGCGGATTCGACGAAAGCCACCGTGTGGGGCGACTCCTTCTCCAGTGCTCTAGGAGTTCGCTCGGCAGCCGAGATTGCACACCCAACTGCCTCCGGGCGGCGTCGAGGAAACGGACTGTCTCCGGCCACGAGTTCGTCTGTGGAGAGACCATGATGTCGCTGTCTGGCACATGAAAACGCGGTCTCACTCTCGCGACGACCTGGAAGAAGCCGAAGCCCAGCACACCGAAGGAATGCAGAGGATAAACGACGAAGCCAGGCTCGTGGAGGCGACTGTCGCGAATCAACCGAAGAACGGATCCCACCGGATCCTCCTTTGGGTCATCGACGAGGCTGTGGAAGAGGAGATCTTCCAGCACCGAACGTCCAATAAAAATGTCGTGGGATGCCAGCTCCATGGCGAGCCGCGAGCTTATCCGAGCGAAGTTCCGGTCGAACACTTCCCTCTCTTTCGCATCCCTGGGCTCCTCGCTCAGGACCATGTTCTCGACGGACCCGTACTTGGCAGCCAACACGCGACCACGACTCGTAAGGTACGTGAGCGCTCCCCGGATTTTCGCTTTGGGGCTTCCCTCGGGGATGATGTTCGCTCGCATCCGCTTGATGCTGGGGAGTCGGGACATGCTGGATCGTACCAGACTTTCGAGGCGGGCCGGACGGGGCGTGCGAACCCGGAACCGAGGGCTCGGAACCAGCAAGAGAGCCACGGTGTCCCCAACAGTCAGTTCCCACGGGCGCTTCCATGCCCCGGAGGTGATCCATCACGGATGAGGTTCAAACTGCGATGAGCCGAGCCGGCTCGCCAATCTGGCCCAGCTTGGTGGACACCGGGCAGACGCGTCTCGCGTGGTCGACCTCTTCGTTGATGCTTCCTCCGACGAGCAGCGTGGTGTGACCTGGACCTTGGAGAGGTGCCCTAGACGCGGGCTGGGTCCTCGACCATGCTTGCTCCGCATGGATGGCCAGGAACCCTCGCGTGAAGACCTCGAGCTAGAAGAGGCCCTGTTCGGATTCCTGGCATTGGCTGATCGTCGCCGGTCGGGAGCACCTCTTCCTTCTGAGGACTCGGCGCTCCTTGAGCAGGTGGTTGGACTCTGGCGTTCTCGCTGGGAGCAACCTGTGATCAAGAATCAGCAGGGAAACGTGGTCAGGCGCCGCGACCTTCTGCTCCTAAGAGTCGTGCGGCAGATTGAGGATGTCCTCGGGGGGGTGATCGACGACGGGATCTGCGAGGCTGATGCCCGGCGGAGCCTACGATTCGTCCTGAACGCCCACGGCATTCAAGCGCCGGAAGACGTTCTCGATGAACTCGACCTGAGCACGCAGGCCATCGTGGAGCTGTTCGGCCGCATTCGCAGTCGGAAAGGGGCGGGCGTCGAGATCCTGAGGCGATTCATCGAGCCTAGGAGCGCAGGTGCACTCGCTGCGGCCGAGAAGGCCGTCGATGAGGGGGATGTGTCCTTCCGCCAACGAATGGACGCTGTAGCTAGCCAGCTCTTCATTTTTCGCCGAGAGGGCATCCGATACGTCCTGCAATGCGCGGGAGCGTCGCAACCGCAGATTGAAGAGCTTGCCGGGTTGGGTTCCTTGGAGCACCTCGTGGCACTGACCCCGAAGGCGCTTGAGGCGACGGCGGTCGACGAAGTTCCGGAAACGAGCGAGCCCGAGGCCAAAGGCGAGGCCAATTGAGGGCAAGGTCGAGCGCGGTGCGCATGGTTGACAAGCTTGGGCCTGTCGATAAACCGTGTGGCTAGTGAACCATCTAACCAGGCAAGCAGATCGGTTCTGCCTCATAACCCGAAGGCCGTAGGTTCAAATCCTGCCCCCGCTACTTCGAAAAACGCGGACTTGGCTCACCGGCCCGGTCCGCGTTTTTTTTTGGTCTTTGGCACTAGTCCCCTGAGTGCGATCGCGAAGTACGTCCACACGAGGTTGAAGGCCAAGAAGATGGCCAGGAGGAGCCAGGCCAAAATCGGTGCGCCTTCGAGCAGGGAGATGAAGATCCCGAGCGTGGCTGAGGCCGACCAAATGACCTTTAGATTCAGCATCGCCTTGAAGGCTTCGGGGCCTTCATTGCGGCCGATGAACGACTGAATGCCGATTCCGAAGAGCGCGGCGGCGACCAGCCTCGCGGCCACCGGATCCACGGAGCTCCACCCAGAGAGCTCGAGCACGAAGCGCGGGGCCACGAAGAGCGGGATCGCGAACAGCAGATCGAGTGCGAAGTGGATGATGAACCACGTGCGCAGACTGGGCGGGATCATGGGGGCGGCCCCGTTCGAAGGGCGCGGGATGAGGGGGCTGGTTACGCGCCGCCTTTGGTGTGAGGCACGCGAACGCCGATGATGACGCGTTCCTCGGCCGCGCTGCTGCCGAAGAGCCCTTCGGGTGCGGTCACCTGAATCTGAAGGTCCACGATGATGCCGAACGCGGCCGCGACGTCTTCTCCGGGCGGAGGTTGGGTGCGTTGACCTCGCTGCATTCCCACGCGGACCAGAATCTGCCCCGCGAAGTCACCGGCGGGTGGGTACGGCGGAACCGCGGGCGCGAAGTCGACCGCGGCCATCGGGTTGTTGAAGATGTCGTAGTAGTTGTCTGCGATGGCGGCCAGCTTCGCCGGATCCATCTGCTGGAGCTGATCGATCGCGTGGTCGACCCCGTGCTCGATGGCACCCTGAATGAGGGTTTGCTTTCGGGCAACCGCCCCCTCGCGGAGCGCTTCGCTCGACTGACGCACCGTGATGAGCATGGTCATCATCACGAAGGTCATGACGAGCATCGTTTGCAGGAGCGCGAGGCCTCGTTCTCCTTCTCGTCTTCTTCGCTTTTTCTCGACTGCGCTCATGGTGTCCTGCCTCGGTTTGAGATGGTGGTCGCTCTCTAGGGTTCAGTAGGGCTCGGGCTCAGTGCTGTCGGGCACCAACCGGTCGAAGTAACGAAGGTTGGAGAGTGCTGCGGTGGTATCGATGATGTGAACCGAACGGCCGGCCTCGATGAAGCGCTCCGTCGGGCCGTTCATGAAGGTGCCTGGGGGCCCCTGCGACATCATCGTGCCCGTGCCCCGCTTCGAGTCGGAGGCCCACAGGTTGCGCATCGCGATCATGAAGCGAACTTGCCGAACTTCGAACCAGTCGGCCTGATTGTCGTGGCCGACGGTCGAGCCGTCGTTCTGGAACACCCAGCGATTGTCCGCCGCGACCGCTGCGTCGCTCGCGGCCGCCGATAGCGCATAGGCCACCTGGAACTCATCCACTCCGGGGGTGAGCACGTCGCTTGCCAGCGGGGGGCTCGAGCGGATGGCACTACCCGCCACGGCGCCAAAGATCGCGCCCGAGACGTCCGTCCGTCGGAGGTTGCCGTTGACGTCGAGCCAATAGGTGGACACGCGAGCGCACATGACCTGCGCGCCGACCTCGGCGGTGAACTGAAGCTGGTCCGCGAGGGTGATCGTGTTTGGGGGTGCGAAGCCACCCACCGCGACTCGGGCAATCTGCGAGCGCCCCGCGCCGTTGGGCGCGCTGCCGTCGAGGATATAGACCATTCGGCTGGGGCAGGAGACGTCCGTGAAGTTGTGGCCAGGTGCGAGCGCGCTGAAGTCGAGCAGGGTCGAGGGCGCGACCTGGCGGGCGCCGAGGCGCGCCATATCCGCCGGGCTGGGCACCACGATCTGCACCACGTCGCTGCCAGGCATGATGGCGGCGCCCCCCACGAAGGGGGGGCTGCCCATGACGTTGTCGATGCCTCGAATGGCCGGGAGGGCGAGACGGGCACCGGCCGTCGTGACGAGACCGTTCCATGGACCGACCGCCGGGTGAGCACCAATGGCCCCGGTCGAGCCCATGCCGGCCAACTCGAGGTCGAGTCGGAGCTGGTCACCCACGAGTCGCGCACGGTCAGCGAGCTCGGTGCTTTGGATGCCGCGGTTCGAAGCCTGCAAGCCCCACTGGGCGATGTTCGCGGTGGCCGCAAGCGCGAAGCCGGCGACGGCCACGCCCACGAGGAGTTCGATGAGCGTGAAGCCTAGATCTCGGGGGGACGAGCGTTTCATGGGAACTCTCCTCGGCCGTTCACCTCCATGCGAAGCGTGCACACCTTCTTGAGCGGATACTCGCGCACCCACAGAGCGTCAGCCACCGCGTTCTCGGCCGCAAGCTGCCGAATCTCTCGGATCCTGACCAAAATGTCGAGCGAAGGCGGTGCGCCTACGAGGGCTAGGTCTTCGACCACCGTGTAGCTGAGCTGCATGGGGGGCCCGCCCAAGACCGGCGGGATCCAATCCGCTTGATCTCCGCACATGGTGATGGTCGAGCCTGCCGGCAGAGCACACGGATTGCCTGGGTCCACGAAGGCGCTCGCGAAGGCGGGGTCGAGCGCAGGGTCGCGATCGAAGTCGACTCCAGGGCAGGCTGGTCCGATGCAATCGCACTTGGCGTCCGCAACCTGCGCGGCGAACTGCGAAAACACCTCGTTGGCGCGTCGCTGAAAGGCGAGACGCCGGTTTGCGCCCGAGATCGTAGTGATGAGCCCCGCGATGCCCGCCGTGCCCATGCCGAGCACTGCGATGGCAACCAGCGCCTCGACGAGTGTCGAGCCGCGGCGTTTCGCACGACCTAGGGCGCGCTTCCTCGAGAACCTCATCATCATCTCCTCAGTTCTCGTCACACGCGATGGGCGCACCGACCGGCAATCCGCTGAGCATCCGGCGACAGAACACCCCCGACGGGAGGATCTGAAAACCCTCCTCGAGGACTCGCTCGCCCCCAAGCGATCGCACCCCAACGTTCCATCGATTGGACGCAAAGTTGGGAGCGTTGGGCGGGGAGTAGGGCCGACCCATCTGCGAGAACGCGATAGTGATCACCGCCAGCGGAGCGTTGCCCGCGACGAGTTCCGCCGTCAGGCCATCCGACTGAAAGCCGGAGAGGTCTACGGTATCGCAGTCCGTCGTGAAGACCCCTCCTCCGAGATCATTGAAGCGGAAGGGGTACACGAGCTGCTGTGCCGCTCCGTCGATTCGCACCGAAACGTGATTCACATCCCCGGCGGGGGCCGCTCCACCCCCGTTGATCGCGTTGCAGTTCGTGAACGTTGCGGAGCCGATGTTCCCCCCGACGAGGCTGGCCAGGTTCCGGGCGGTGCGGAGAGCGGTTTCGATATCGCTCGCCGCACCGTGGAGGTCTCGTTTGACCCCCGCCCGTTTCCAGCCCGCGCCCGCCAAGGCCATGAGCACCCCGACAATCGCGACCACGATCATCATCTCCACGAGGGTGAAACCGCGTAGAGCGCTGTGGCCTCGCCGCCTCACGTTCAGAGCGCCTTCCTTCTCCACCACAGGCGGTAGACACGCTGGATGGGCTTGCGGAGGAAGCCGCGGGTGTTGACCTTCGTCACCGACCCGTTGATGCCCGCCGCCGTCACCTGCTTCGACGTGTGTGCCACGAGGGCGCCCGATCGGCCGAGCACCGACGGCGAGCTCGGTACGCCGTCACCGAGGTCTTGTCCGGCCGGTCTCGGATTTACGGAGCCGAAGACCGCGTCCGCGCAGGTCTGGAAGTCCATGGCGTAGAGGTACGTGTTGCCCACCCCACACTCATCTGCCGCGGCCTGTGGACGGAACGTGGTCCAGGCCACGACGCCGCCGGACACCACCGGGTTCGTGAGCAGACGCTCTCCGGCTCCGATGGGGATGATGCCGCTGGTCGAACCTGCGTTGTCCTTGCACACGTCGGCGTTCAGATACGCGCCGGTGCCACCGCTCAAGCTCGCGTCTCGAATGCGGTAGATCTCGTCCGTTCCGCTGGTCGTCCGCAGGTCGTTCGGGTCGCCCGAACCGAAGACGATGTTGATGGCGTTGTCCGCGCCGAAGTAGAAGGCCGGCAGCGAGTTGTAGGTCCTCGTGTGATCGACACCGCCACCCGCGAGGGCGGTCACGTCGACCGCAGGAGCGATGAATGCACCCGTCGAGAGGTTGACGCGAGCGCGCCACAGGTGCCCGGTGGTGTCGAGCGCGTAGCACGCGAACTCCTTGCCGAAGTTCACACATCTCGCGCCGGAGGCGAGGGTGGCCCCGGCTGCGACGGGCACCGTGATCTGTACCATCGGAGCCACTGAGCCGGCCTGCAGACTCGTATAGCCAGCCACGTTCGTGAGCTGATAGACGAGGATCTTCTTCGGCGTCGCCGCCGTGGGTGCGGCGGTCCAACCCGAGGTCATGACCAGAGCCACGCGGTTCGCGGCAGGGCCGGTGCCCGGCCAGTCGACGATCTGAGGTTCCGCCGTCGTGCTCACCACATCGTCCGTGGGCGGAACCCCTGGCGTGCTCCGCAGAGCGTCGTCGAAGATCACCTTCTTGGTCGCGGCGACCGTCACGAAGGCCGCCTGAGAACCCAGGTTCTGATGCGGTCGCGTGACATCGAGGACGGCCAGTCCGCGTCCGCTTGCGCCCTGGGTCATGACGAGCAGGGTCGCGTACTTCGTGGTCGCCGGAGCGATCGCCGGGAGCGGCTTCCACTTCACGTCCTGGGTGACCAGCGTGCCGTTCATGAGCGTGTAGTGCATGGCGCCCGCGAGGTTCACGTTGGGGGTGTGCCGCAGGAACCCGGGGCGGAAGCGCCAGAGCTCAGTGCCGGCGGGGTTCGCGGCGTCGTTGTAGTCGAACTCGCGGTTTTGGCTCAGCCCACCGAGCTGGGTTCCCAAGGCGGGTGGAGCCGCGGCGTTCCGCGTACCTGCGTGAATGGCGTGCAGGAACTCATTGGCCTGCACGTACACGACGCGGGGGCGGTCCGAGATGCCGGGTGCGGTCACGAAGCTCTGGAAGTCCGAGTTGCCGATTCCGGGAGGGTCGATCGGCGCCTCGACGATCACTGGCTTCGCATTGTCTGCGCCGAGCATGCCACCCCAGGCGAGCTGGGGGTGAGCGTCCGCGCCGTCGACCACGCCGTCTCCGTTGCGATCGGTCGTGTTCGGGCCCAGCCCGGCGCTCCTGAAGCGCGTCCAACCGTTTCCACCGACCGTTGTGTGCGTGGCGGACCACTGCGTGTTCATCGCAACGTTATGGGTTGTGCCATCGGTGGCGGTGAACGAGGTGGCGGCGCCCGGCCCGCCGTAGAAGAAGCGAGCCGAGTAGCCGGCACCAAAGACGCCGCCCGGCCAGTTGTCGGTGAGGGACTTCCAGTCGGTCTCCCACAACAAGCCGGTGATCGTGCCCGTGTCGTCGACCGAATACCAAGACAGTCGGCTGGGCCGGCCAAGGTACTTGGAGAAGTCTTGGCCCGCATAGCGGCCGGGGATCTCGTAGCTGATGACACCCACTCGAGTCCCGAAGCGGTCGAAGACCAGCGGCGCGGTGGAGTACTGACCGGCTTGCGTTCGGTTGAAGATACCGGCCAAGGCCGCAGCGGTGAGCTTGGGCTGCGCGAGGTTGTGCGCTTGAGGGCGCACGCCGCCCGAGATGGTCTGCGACATCGCGTCGGCGTAGGCCACGTACGCGAAGTCATAGCCGACCGCGCGATCCGTCGCGTGGAAGACGTGGTTCTCGGGGTAGTAAGTGCCATCTCGGTTGCGGCTCTTGTAGACGAACCGATTGATCGCCGCGTGATTGGTGATGCCACTGCCATTACCGCCCACGCCGTCCGTGAGGAAGGCCACGACGTTGGCCTTGCACTTATTGCCTGCGTTGAGCACGTTGCCGGGCTGGTCTCGGAAGTCGGTTCGGAAGTTCGGCTCCTCCTTCGTGATGCTGGACTGGTAGTTGAGGCCGACCGTCGGACGCTCCGAGTAGCACATGGCCTCGGCCTGGACGTAGGGGCGAACCAAGCCGCTATAAGGGAAGTTGGCGACCGGGAGCGCCGAGCCGGGCACGGGGTTCTCGCTGTTCGCGGGGATGCCGTTCATGTGAGAGAGCACGTCGATGCCCGCCGTGTTCACCGAGCAGTCGTCGGGCAGAGACCCGCCCATGCCGCAGCCCGCCTGGTTCGGGAAGCACACGCAGGTGTTCTCCGTGAAGAAGGGCGAGCCGCCGTTCGGGCCCGTACCGTTGCAGATGGTGTTGGCGAGGGTCGTGGGATTGCAGGTGAAGCCAGCGCCCGCCCAGTAGCGGTCGGATTTGGGGCCGGGGGGGAGGCAGTCGTCGAGCTTCGACTTGATGTTGGCGAACGGGGTTCCGAGCTTCAAGCAGAAGTCGGCGTCCACTTCGGCGTCCGAGGGCTGACCGAGGTAGCGGGGCCAAGCCCAGTAGTTCAACTCGTGAAAGAGCTCGAAGTAGAAGTCGAACTGGTCGAGCTCGACGCCGGTCATCACGTACTGGTCGATGTAAGCGCGGTGCCATCCGTTAAAGCACGGGGTCGGGCCACACATAGCCATGTTCGCGCTGCCGTCGGCGGGAAACGCCCCGGCCGGTGCGAGGGGGTGGCTGCTGTCGCAAGGCGTGCTGGTGTAGGTGACGCCGGTCGAGCTGGTCTGGAGCGTGGGGATGAACATGCCCGCGCCCGGGTTGTTGGCGGGGTTGGAGTAGTAGTCGAGGATGGCCTCCATCGCGGCCTTCTCGGCGAACTTGCCGGCGGGGAGGTCGCCGTTTGGCATGAGGGTGGGGGTGCCAGTGACGCCGCCGCGGGTGGTGTGCTCGAGACAGCTCCAGTTCGACCAGCCTTTGCCCGAGGCGGCCTTGCAGCGGTCGTACACGTCGACGTTGGCCAGGCGGTCGCGAACGTTCGTCCAGGAGGTGGTGATGACCGGGTTCGCGGCGCTGCCGGGGCGCATCGGGCGGAAGAGCAAGCCCCAGTCGTCCACGATCTGCGCGTGTCGGTTACCATTGTCGCCGTTGCCGTTGGCGTTGAGGGCCGGGTTTGGATGAGGGAGGGTGCGGGCTGCGGTATAGGCGAAGAATCCGTAGTTGAAGTCGTACTTGAAGTAGTCGAGTGCGCTTCCTGCGGCGGCGAGCCCTCGAATGTTCTCGTACCTTCTGAGTCCGTTGCCCGCGGGGTCGTACATGCTCCCAGACACGTCTGCAGCGAACACGAGGTTCGCCTTGGGATTCGCGTTGGTCGCTTTGACCGGCGGTTGCGCATGGGCCTGCGGCGCCACGAGTAGGAGAAGGGCAAATGTGAGAGAAAGCAGGCGCGTCATCGACATCATGGGCAAGGGATCCTCCGCGTCGTCACACTGAGCAAGACCTGTACCGGTCTAAACCCCAGATATTCCCGAGTCGCACCCGCAAGCTGCTTCGCGGAACCACGCAAGCTGCTTCCATGTAAGGAAAAGGCGGAAATGTCGACGCGCTTCGCGGACTTCGCCATGATGACCTCGTTCTGCGGCGCAGTCGAGCACAGCTTCTGGCCGTCCTGACCGGCGCCTCGGGGCTGGGCGCGGAGACGCTCTTCTTCAAGTTCCTCGACTTCACTGCGGGCTCTTCCTCCCTCACCGCGCAGGTCGTCGTGGCCCTCTTCATCCTCGGGATGGGCCTCGGCGCCGTCCTGAGCCCTCGCATTCGAAACCCGTATCGGATTGAGCTCTTCCTGGCGGTCTTTGCGCTGTGCCTCGGGCTGTTTCCCGAGGCTTGGCTGCAGCTCTCCGCTCGAGTCATCAGTGGCCTATCCACGGTCCTGCCGGCCGCGGCGGCCGCCGTGGTCTTTGGCGTCGCCCTGGCGGGTCCCGCTGCGGTCCTGCTCGGCGTCACCTTTCCGGCTCTGGTGGAGCGCGAAGGCGACGTCGCCCAGCCCTACCTGCTTCAGGCCGCCGGCTCGCTCGCCGGAATCGTCTTGGTCGAGGCGTTCCTCTTCCCCTTTGGGGGACTGAGGCTGGCGTTCTGCTTCATCGCGTTGCTTCACCTTTCTGCCGCCGTTCTCTTGCGGCCGGCCCACTGGCGATTCGAGTCTCATGCCGTCGGAAGGCCCGTTCTCAGCCTCGTGCTTGCGGGCACCTTCACGGGCGTATTTCAGGGCACCTGGCTCTTTTTGGCGCTGCTCATCTTTAATCCGTT
This sequence comes from Deltaproteobacteria bacterium, assembly GCA_011526105.1. Classification (GTDB taxonomy): domain Bacteria; phylum Myxococcota; class Kuafuiibacteriia; order Kuafuiibacteriales; family Kuafuiibacteriaceae; genus WYAZ01. The sequence continues at coordinate 44,386 of WYAZ01000031.1, forward strand.
CTACTTCATCCAGCCCACGGTGGTGATCGCGATGCTCGCTGGCCTCTTTGCCGGTGCCCGCCTGTACGCGGCCAAGCGCTGGACCTTCAGTCGCGCGCTCGAGTGGACCGCGCTCGGGGTGGGGCTCTCGGCCGTATTGGCGGGAGTCGCCACGCAGCTCCCGATGGCGCCGAGCTTCGGGTGGGCGATCCCAGCCTTGCTCGTGCTCGTCGTCGCGGGCGCCGTCCCCATCGGCTCGATCTACCCCGCGTTCTTCGGCCGAGTCGAGGTCGACCGCGCCCGGGCCGGCGCCGGGCTGCTCTCCTTGGCGGTGGGCAACGTGCTCGGGCTCGCGACGGTCGGCGCCTTCACCGCCATGCTGCCCGTGGCCTGGCTCTTCGTCGTCGCTGCGGCCGGGCTGGCGTTGCTCTCTCGCGCTCGTGGCTTCATCCCGGTCGTCGGGGTCGGTCTCGCAATCCTCGGGGCGGCGCTCAGTGGCGACCGCGCTCTCATGAGTCGGGAGCGCAGCTTCGGCGTGGGTCCCATCGAGGTGGAGCACGTCATCCGTGGTCCCGGCGAGCTCACCGGCATCTACAGCCGCAAGCTCGGCGACGTCGCGAGAATGCGCCGTCTGTATCAGAGCGGCTTCAGCCCGATCGATCTGAGTCATGGCCAAGAGGTCTCCATCGGCCTCGCCGCGACGGCCTACGCGCCTGCGCATCAGCGAGCCCTCGTGATCGGCGCCGGGTCCGGCAAGACCGCCGGCGTGATCGCGCGTGCCTTCGAACGGACGGAGGTCTTCGACGTGGGGGTCACCGTCCGACCCTTGCTCGAGTACCTGTCGGCCGAGAACTACCAGCTGCTCGAACAGCCGGGGGTTCGCTACTGGGCGCTCGACGGTCTGCTCGCACCGTACGTGGTCGAACCAGGCCTCGATCTCATCGTGCTGACCGTGGATCCGGCGTATCATTTCAAGGCCGCGAAGCTGTACGCCGAGGAGAGCCTGCGGTCGCTCAAACAGCTCCTTCGGCCGGGCGGCGTCCTGGTGTTTTGGGCCGATGCCACGACCGACGCGCACGCGGCCCAGGCCCTCCTGAACACCGGCGCCGCGGTCTTCAGAGAGCAGCGTCTCTTCCTCGCCGCCGGAGGCCCCCGAGGCCGAAGGCTCCTCAACTACTTCTTCCTCGTTCACAGCGATGAACCCATCGTCTACGGATTCGATCGTCCTGCGGTGGCCCGGGTGGTGGCGCTGGACGATGCGACGAGGCTGCACGCCGAGCCGGCCGAAGAATTCCGGCTGCCCGCGCCCGGTCGCCTGCACGAGACCACCTCGATCCATCGGCTGGTGTCCCCGGACGTGCACATCCTCATCGGGGGCTTTCAGGCGAAGCCGCTGCAGGTCCAGGGGCCCTAAGGAGGCAAGCTCGCCAGCAAATCCTCGACCTGGGCCAGTGTCGCTCGAAGCCGGGCGAGCACGTGGGTGTGCTTCTCCGATTCAGCCGTCGGGAAGGGGACGGCCGGTTGTTCGAGATCGCGCAACTCGTCTTGCAGCGCGGACTGCGCCTGCAGGAGTCTCGCTCGCACCTCGCTCGGCGGGTCACGACGACCCTCCGCGATGACCGCCAGCGTGAGTAGGGCGAGTCCGTCGCGAGGGAAGCTTTGGATGTGGCGGAGCAGCTCCTGCTCGGCCCGGTCGAAGTTGCCTCTCTGCATCCACACGAGACCGAGCTCTCGGCGATACTCGCCGCGCGGATCGATGGCCAATGAGGCGTCGAAGGCGCCGATCGCCTCATCGACACGCCCCTCGCTCGCGAGCCTCCTGCCCTCGAGGCCGAGCGCACGTTCCGGGAGTATCCCGAACTCACCGAAGCCGAGCAGGCCGGGGAGGTTCTCGATCGCAAAGGACACGACCTCGCGGTTCAGAAGAACCAGCACCGCCGCCGACCCGAGGGCGAGCCACGGCCAGGGTCTAGAGCTCACGCGAACGCCTCCCGAAAAGCGCGGTCGAGCCACCGTAGACGTACTCGCCTTCGGAAACGAGCGGCTCGAGGGTCCCGTCGTCCTCGACGATGAGATCGGTCTGCGAGCCCCAGGTGATGAGCCCGATGCGCTGTCCCTTCTCGACGGCGGCGGACTCCTCCACAAAGGTGACGATCTTCCCTACGTAGTAGTCGGCGATGCGCACCACGAAGCATCGGAATGCACCTTCGACGACGAGGACCTCGCGCGCGCTCTCCGTGACATAGCTGGAGTCCGAGACAATCTGGTGAGGGGCCAGCCCGAAGATCTTCCGAATCGAGGTGGGACCAGGGATGAGCGCGGACAGGATGAGAGGCTTCTCGAGCTCGCTCATATCGAGCTGTGGACCGTTGTACCAGCGTCTCAGCGCGACTCGTCCGGCGACGGGGCTTCGATTGATGTGCACGCCGAAGGTGTTCATGTAGATGCCCACGATGAACCCCGTTCGGGGGCTGCCGTCCTCGAAGCGGAGGAACTCGCTCACCGGTATCGAAGTCCGGTTCTTGATGACGAGGGGGACCTCGCCGTTGTGAAAGCGTCGGATGTACAGGACGGTGCCGTCCGCTGGTGCGACCACGTTGTCGCCGGCTGGAATGCTCCGTTCGGGGTCTTTCAGCAGCCGGCTGCCGAGGTAGCCGGTGGCGTCGGACAGTCGGTGGCCCGCGTATACGAGGAGCAGCAGAGTGAGGCTGGTCAGCCAAGCGAGCCCGGCGAGCCCTCTCCGCATCAGTTCTTCATCCAGAGCTCGAGCTGCATACCACCCGCGAATTCTCCGCTGACCACGAAGCCGCGACCGCCATCCGCCCCGTGCCCGCCGAGGACGACCTGCTTGCCGGGGAATCGTTCTCGGATGAGCACCAGAGCGCGTCGGATGTCCTGCACTTCGATTCGGACTCCGTAGACGCCTTCACCGTTCTTCTTCATCCAGGCGCCGAGGAGGCCCTCGGGCGCCTTGGTTGGGGCCAGGAGCACCAACGACGCTCGTCCGGACTCGAAGCGCAATCCCTTTGCCGCGAGATGGGTCTTCTCGACCCCTTCCGCGCGAGTGAAGCCGACCTTTTCGAGCAGCTTTGCCTGGGCCTCGAGGTCACGCACCGCGATCCAGATCTGTCGAATGCCGACCGCGGTGTTGAAGTGATCCTCAATCACCTTCTTCTCGCCCTTCGCCGCGTTCTCGCGTTGCATCTTCAGCATCTCGTCGTGGTGGCTGTACTCGAGGAAGGAGAGCCATTCCGTGATCCCGCTGGGCCGGGTGAAGTCGACGGTCCACCACTCGGGGGTCGGCGAGTGCTCCTGTTCCCAAGCGTTGCTGTCCCCGATGGGGTCCGTCACCTCGAAGCCGCGCGAGCGGAGGAAGCTGCTCGTGTCGGATGCCGGCTTGACCGAGATGCCCACGTGCTTGCCGCCCTCGCGGCGGAGCACCGCTGCTGCGTACCGCTGGAGGAAGAGCTGATGACCGGTCGTCGCTTCCTTCTTGAACTTCTTGGGATCATCGAGGAACTGGGTCAGCTCCAGGTAAGTGCCGTTCTCGAAGCGGACGAGCGAGTGCAGGAGCACCTTGGACACAGTGCCCGGCGGGGTCGCGGTGAAACCCAAGCTGGCGAACATGTTCCGCACGGATTCGATCTCTTTCACCATCACGATCACGTGCTCCGCGCCCCAACCGCTGCCGAGCACGCTCGACGGCGCCGGTGAGGACGGCGGGGACTCCGCGAGAACCACCGGGCTCCAGAGGAGGGATGCTGCGACAACAAGCCTCGAGAGATGCTTTGACATCACTTCGGCCTTTCTTCTCGGGCAACGAATTGGGGTAGGTCGCATGTTGCCAGTATAGGCGGAGGCCCACTGGCCGTCACCCGTTGACGGGATATCTGGTTCTGGCCATGCTCGGCCTCGTCGTGAGACCATTGGGCCCTCGAACTTCTGTCTGCTGGCGCGTGGTCACGCTTTTGTTCGCCGCCACGGGTTGCACCGCGGGCGCTCGCGCCGAGCAGTACAACAAGGCCGGGGAACTCGATCTCGAGCGCGGTGATATCCCGAGCGCTCTGACCGCCTTTGATCGAGCGATCGAACTGCGGCCCGGCTTCGCGGCCGCTCACCGAAATCGGGGCCGCGCCCTGTTTCTGAAGGACGACGCGCGCGGAGCGGAGAAGGCGCTGCGCGAGGCGATCAAGCTCGATCCGCGTGAAGCGAGGGCGATGAGTGAGCTCGGTCGCGCGTTGATCTTTCGAAAGGATAGGCGGGAGGAAGGTCATGCGCATTGCCAAAAGGCGGCGGAGCTCCAACCCGAGCTCGCGATGGCCTGGGCCTGCCTCTGCGGGGCGCGCGGCATGCTCGGCCGAACCGAGGAGGCCATCACCGCCTGCAAGAAGGCCATCACGCTCGACCCCGATGGCATGCCCACGCTGGTCTACGGGGTCTACGGCCGCACGCTGGAGGCCGCCGGCCGGCTGAAAGAAGCGGGACAAGCCTACGAAGACGCGCTTCGGCAAGGGCCCGAGTCGGCGGAGTTGCTCTACCGACTCGCCGGGATCCAGGCCAGGACAGAGAGGGAAGCGGAGGCGGTCAAGACCCTGCATCGTGCCCTCGAACTCAAGCCGGAGTACGTGCAGGCGCATCGAACGCTGGCCGAATTCTACATCCTCGAGAAGGATCTCGATAACGCGAAGAAGTATGTGTCCAGCGCGAAGGCGCTCGGCGCGAAGATCCCGCCGCTGCTGCTGGAGCAGTACGACGCGATGTTGGCAGGCGGTGGTGAGGGGCAAGCAGGACCATGAGCAGTTTACTTGTCTCCGACTTCATGACGGCCGAGGTCGAGGTCATATTCGACGATGAACAGGTCGATATCGCCGGGACCATCATGACCCTGAGTCGGATTAGGCACTTGCCGGTCACCGACCGGGGTGATCGTCTGGTCGGTCTGCTCACCCAACGAGATCTCCTGGCCCGTGTGGTCTCCCACGGGGTGGAGGCCCCGGTCTTGGTCCGAGACATCATGACCAAGAAGGTGACCACCATCGCTGCGACCGCCCCCATTCAGCGTGCGGCTCGAATCATGCTCGAGAACAAGTACGGCTGTCTCATCGTCACCGAGGCGCAGCGCATCACGGGTATCCTCACCGAGACCGACTTCGTGGACTTCGTGGCGAGCAACGCCGAACGCTGGGAGTGAGGCGAAGCCGCTTCAGAGTTCCGCGGCCATGCGCGGTGCGAGTTCGGCGTTCATCCAAGCTCGGTCGATTTGGGTGAGCGCAGCCTTGGCGGCCGCGTTCACCGCGGCCAGGAGTTGCTCGAAGCCGGTCTCATTCTTGGGCTTCATTCGGTCGAGTTCGAAGAAGACGTGTGCGCGCCGGCCCACGGTCTCGACCAGGCGCTTGAATCGCTCGTCGCCGAGCATGAGCTCCGGGTGGAACTGCGTGGTGATGACGTTCCATGCCTCGGTGGCTTCGATCGTGTCTTTACCGGTGACCGAGTCGGGCACCAGCCCTGTGACCCGGAGGTCACGCCCCGGCGTCTCGACCGCCTGATGGTGGAGGCTGTTGGTGAGCACGCTGTCCTCGCCGAGGAGTTCGGCGATCTGACTTCCGGCCGCCAGCTCGACCCGGTTCTCGAAGACGATCTCGCCGTTGTCGTCGCGTACCACGAAGGGCTCCGAGCGTGGAATACCGAACTTGTCCTGATCTTGGCTCGTGTTCGAGAGCCCGTCGAGCTGGACATCCTGCACCAGCTTCCCGCCAGTGGCCGCGTTCCAGAGCTGGTGAGAGCGACAGACCCCCAGGAGGAACGCCGGGCCACTCATCGCGGCGGTGACGAAGTCCGCCTCGAAGCGGTCCCTCGGGTAGATGGGATCGATCGAGTGGGTGATGCGGGACTTGTAGATCCGAGGGTGCACGTCGGCGCCCCCCGGTCCAATGAGACCGTTGAATCGTCGCGCGAGGGACTGGATCGCTTCGCGTCGCGCAGTTCGCTCGTTCGGCAGCACGAGGTCGAGCATCGGCGGGACCAGGATGGGCTCGCAACCCTGCTTGCGCACCATCTCGGCGAGCACATTCAGCGTCTCGAACTCACCCGGTAGCAGGCTCGAGGGCTCCGAGATCATGATCGCGACCCACGGGCGCTCGGCGCCGATGGGCTCGACCTTGCTTGGCAAGCTCAGCAGCCTCGAGATGTCCGCCTTCTGGTCAGGGAAGGCTTCGGCCTTCGCCAACTTCCGCACATAGGTCTTGAAGGGGTCTCGTTCGAGCGGGCTGTGTGCGCCTGGAACGAGCATGGGCGCCGGCGCGCCTTCGAGGCTCAGCAGGGTCACTGGGAAGGGCTTGCTGTGGCGCAGTCCGCTGACGAGGCCGGTCCTGCTGAGCCCGAGGTCGCGAGCCGGCGTCAGGAGGGGACCGGCGAGTTGCTTTGCGCCTCGAACCGCGGCCGGAGCCTCGAATCTCGGGCTCAGTCGACTCTGGACCCGCATCTAAAGGGTATCGGCGAGCAGGGCGATGGGTTGCCAGATCTGGCGTCGCTTTGACGGGGATGCCCGAGGTCCTTAGTCTAGCCCCCGATGGATCCTCGAGACGCAATCCGAGAAGCCCGCCTCCGCCTGCGTAAGCTGGCGGCCAGCACCGATGTCCGCCTGGAGAAGCTTCGAGAGGACCGCAAGCACCTCGAAAAGCAGCTCGCCGCCGTGCGGGCCGACCACGCCGTCCTCTCCGCCGACGACGGTTCAGCGTTCGCAGAGGCCGAGGACCTACTCGCGGAGCTCACGGAGCGGGCGGACGTGATGGACCTCGAGATCCATGGGGCGGAGCAGCAGCGCGCCGAGGTGGAGCGGGAGAGCAAAGAGCTCGGCGCCCTCGCACCTGCCCTCGAGCGGGCGGAGGTTCAGCGCCTCGCGCAGTCCGCGCTCGATCCCGCGCTCGACGAAAGGAGCGCCGAGCAGATGGCGCTCGAGAACGTTCGACATCGGGTGGATGCACTCGAGGCCGAGGCTTCGCTCGGTGCTCTACACGGTGCGAGCCGCGCCGAGTTCGACTCGCCTCGGCCGAAGCTCGACCCGAAGGCCGAGCTCGAGGCCCTCAAGGCCGCTCGAAGGGCGCGAGAAGCGGGTTCGGCCGCCGACGTGGATGCGCCCGCGAGCAGCCCAGCATCCAAGCCCAAGCGCACGATGTAGCGGTCGGGGGCCGGCCCTCTTCCTATGCGCAGGCCGCGGGCGACAGCAGAGCGTGCGAGACCGCCACACGTCGAATGCGCAAGCGCTCAGCCTCCTGGGGTGTGCTCGAGCGCGTCCAGGGTGGCGGGCATGAACTTGAGCGAGATTACGCGGATGAGGTCCACCCGCTTCGAGCCCGCGCTCTGGATGAAGCTGCGTTCCTTGTCGAGGTTGTTGCCGATGCGAACGTCGGCGAGGAGCTCGTTCGCTTCGTTGAAGAAGGCGATGCGGCGCTCGGGTGGCGCGAGCATCCACTCCTTCAGCTTCTTGTCGGGGACCTCGTCCTGATAGAACTCGTCCGAGCGGAAGTTGGAGAAGCGGCGGAGGAGTTCTTCCATGACCCAAGGTTTGGCGACGCGCATGTTGTCGGGGCGTACGAACTTCCAGCGCCCCTCATCCTCGAGCTTCAGTTCCACCACGGTGCTGTCGAAGAGCAGCATCTCGATTCGCCGAACCAGCGCCGAGTCGAAGCGGGAGATGGTGCGGTCTCTGATTCTGTCGACCGTGGTGTCGAGGTCGGTGGGGAGGCCGGGATAGACCTCGGCGATGGTTCGGGTGCCTTCCAACCAAGCGTAGACCTTCTGCTCGGGCTCGGCCTCGTGACCCTCGTGAGGCTCGTGGGTGCCCTTGTCTTCGCCGAGGACGCCCACGCGGATCCCGAAGGTGTGCCCGCTGTCGTTGTCGACCTCGAGCCGCAGGTGGGGAGGCTCGAGCCCGAAGGCGGCCAGGTCTTTGGGCTGATCGGCGTCGAGGGCGTCGGTCATGATGGCGTCGGCCTTGAGATCGCGGGTCAGCAGGACCAGTAGACGGTTCAGGAGCATGGGGTCCATCTCGATGGACGGCGTCTCCAAGCCCACGAGGTAGCGTTCGCCTTCACGGCGAATGGAGTAGAGCAGCTTGCCGTCTTTCCAGGTTCGCAGGCCCGACACCTGCTCCCGGGTGAGGTTGAGCAGGCGCTTGCCTCGGAACGCGAAGAGGTCGCGGTCGAGGGCCCAGTAGAAAGCGTCGGGGGCGAGCCAGATGGTCTTGGCGTTCTCGTCAGTGACGTAGTAGCTCGCTTGCAGTTCGTTCTGAGCGCCCACCAAGAGCGCGTGCTTCTTTCCGCTAGCCAGTTCGATGTCGAGCCGAACCCTGGGTGCGTCGAGCCCGTACTCGGCGAGGTCCTCTTTGTTCGCGTTCTCTTTGACGACCAGGGATTGCATCATGCCGCTCATTTGGGTGAAGGCGGACTCCAGCGCTTCCCGGTCCGCGGGGCCCGCGATGGGGGACACCACCACCCAGCCGGCGGTGGGGTCTTTTGAGAGTTCGATCCGCGCGCTCTTCGCCTGCAGCGTGGCCTTGACCACGTCTTGGCTCCCGAAGCGGAAGATGCGCTGTGCCTCTCGCTCCGCCTGCAGCTTCTCGGGCTCGCGTTTGCGCTCTTCGTAGGCGTACTTCGCAAACGCCGCCCCGGCGACCAGCAGGAGAGACGCCGCGATGATGGTCTTGGTGACGCGATCCATTACTTGCGCCGTCGAACGGCCCAGACCGAGAAGCCCAGACCCACGATGAGGAGTGGCAAGAGATTCACGGAGAAGAACACGATGCCGTACTGCTGCTCCTCCGTCAGCGGCAGACGGGACGTTCGCTTCTCCTGCGGACGAAGCACGATGCGATCTTCTTCGCCCGCGAGCCAGCTCACTGCGTTGAGGAAGAGATCCTTGTTTCCACCGATGACGACAAACCGATTGCTCGCGAAGCTCGAGTCTCCGAAGACCACAAACCGGGCCTCGTCGCTGATCTTTTGGCCGGCGGTGGCCGTCTTCTTCGTCACCGCGACCGCGAGGGGGACCGGGCCGGGCATGTCGCCCTCGTCCATCTCAAACTCCCCGCCGAGTTCTTGGAAGTTGAGCTCGGCCCAGCTGGACTCGCCGGAGCGAATGAGCGTGGCGATGTCGATGCGAGCCACGCCGAGGCGGGGAGAGACACTGCGCGCGGAGTAGAAAAGCACGGCCTTGGGTTTGCGGACCAGCGGCTCCATGACCGGATGCTGCTCGAAGGTCTGGATGATGATGGCGTCGGGTCCCATGTTGAGCATGCGCGCGGCTGGGCTGGGGTCGACGACGAGGTCGTTGCCCACCGCGATGCCGTAGGGACGAAAGAGCTCGTCGAGCCCGTGCTCGGCGCCCGCGTCGAGGAACACGCCGACGCGCCCGCCTCGCTTCAAGTAGGCTGAGAGGGACTCGGCCTCGTTGGAGAACAAAGCTGACTTGGGACCCGCCACCAGCACCGCGGTGGCATCTTGCGGCACGTTCTCTCGGTCGATGAGAGAGAGGGTCTCGACCAAGTAGCCGTCGTCGACGAGGCCCTGCACCGCCTGACGAAACCCGCTGTCGGAGGTCTCATCGTCGAGCGCCGCTTCACCATGACCGCCGAGGAAGTAGATCTTGCGCTGGGGGCGGTCCGCGATCTGCAACATCGCGTTGGTGAAAGACTCCTCATCTGGCTGAGCGATCTTGACCTGCCGATCGTCCTCACTCACCACCACGATGCGCGGGCTCTGGGCCGACATCTTGTATTTGGTGAGCTCCGCCTGAGTGGCCCGGTCTGGGCTGATGAACTCGAGCTCGATCTTGTCCGTGTGCTGCCGGTAGAGCTTGACGAGCTGTTCGGTGGCTCCGCGCATGGAGTCCGCGGGCCGATAGAAGGCCACGACCTTGACCTTCTTTGATAGGCCGGCCGCGAGCTTCACGGACTGCTCTTCGAGCGTATAGGCGCGGTTCGAGGTGACGTCCCATTCCTTGGTGCTCTTTGAGGCGAAGTAGTTGGCAGCGACCAAGCCCCCGAGCACACCAAGGATGATGGCGCCTTCGAGCACCGCCAGCATGGAGGACCGGCCGCCGAGCTTCCGCATCAGGCCGCGTCGGTTGGTGACTGCGTAGAACAGGATGGCGGCGGTCGCGAAGACGATGTTGGCCGCGAACATCCCCACCGCGTTGGGGTCGATGGCGTAGAGGACGAGGCCGAACACCAGCGCGGTGAGGCCCAGAACACCCACCACCAGGCCGACGGTCTCGAGGGCCGAGGTGGCGGCGAGCTCGCCCTCTCTTGAACGTGCCGCGGCGGCGGGCGCAGCGGGCTCGCTGGTCTCTACCGCCATCGGTGACTCTCCACCGCGCGGTGCGTGAGAAAGAGGCAGGCCAAGATGGCTGAGCCGAAGTAGACGAGGTCGTGGGCGACGAGGCGGCCTTCGAGCCCGCGACCCACGTGGCTGATGGGGGCGAGGTACTCGAGAAACGCTCGCCAATCGCCTTCGAGCCGCGCCGCCATCATGGGCAGCACGAAGCCGACGAGCAGCGCGGCGAAGGTCAGCAGCGCGGCCACGATCTGAGACTCGGTGAGTGACGAAAAGAACAGGCCCAGCGCCGAGAACGTGAGCCCGAGCATGAACACCGAGAGGATGCCGGTCCAAACCGGTGGCCAGTCCACGCCGCTGCCGCCGGTCCCCGAGCCGTACAAGTGGAGGATGAGCGGGAACAAGAGCGGGATGCCGCAGAGCAGCAGCATCAAAAACATGACCGAGAGGAACTTGCCGAGCACCATCTCGATCGACCGAACCGGGCTCGCCATGAGCAGCTCGAAGGTTCGGCCGCTCTTCTCCTCGGCGAACAGACGCATGGTCAGAAAAGGCACGAAGAAGAGGAACATCCAGATGCCGGTGGAGAGCATGGGGGAGACGATGGAGTCGTTGAAGTTGAGCTGCTCCAACATCTCCGGGCGTTGCTGCTGGAGCGCGTACTGGGTGGCTTGCTGAAAGCGGTTCACCGAGGCCACGAAGAGCAGGCCCATCAAGAACGCGAACGCGCCGAAGCCGGCGTACGCGATGACCGTCGTGAAGTAGACGTTGAGCTCCTTGCGGAGGATGGCGAGGGTGTTTCTCATCTCAAGCCGCCGCCAGCTTCGTGAAGATCTGCTCGAGGGAGGCGCCGTGCTCGGCTTCGAGGTCGGCGATCTTCGCATCCGCCGCAATCTCGCCGCGCGCCACCATGATGATGCGCTCGCAGGTCGCGCGGACCTCGGACAGGATGTGCGTGGACAGGATGATGGTATGCCGACCGGACTTACCGAGGTCGATGATCAGGTTTCGGACCTGCTCGATCTGAATCGGATCGAGGCCGACGGTGGGCTCGTCGAGGATGAGGACATCGGGATCCTTGAGCAGCGCCTGCGCGATGCCGACGCGCTGCCGGTAGCCCTTGGAGATGTTGCGAATGAGCCGGGGAAGGATGTGGTCCACGCCGGCGAGGGTGGCGACACGCACCACCTCGGCTTTCAGCTCAGACCTCGGGACGGCCTTGATCCGGCCCACGAAGGCCAGGTACTCGCGAACGGTCATGTCGAGATAAACGGGAGGGACTTCAGGCAGATAGCCGACGTGCCGCTTCACCGTCATCGGGTCTTCGAAGACGTCGATGCCGGCGATTCGGGCTCGCCCGGCGGTGGCCGGCAAGAAACCCACGAGCATGCGCATGGTGGTCGATTTCCCGGCGCCGTTGGGCCCTAGAAAGCCCACGATCTCTCCTTTGTTCACTTTGAAGGACAGGTCCCTCACCGCGACATGATCGCGATAACGCTTGGTGAGGCCTTCGACTTCGATCATCAGCTTGAGTGAGGGGCTCGCAAGCAGCGCCGCGCGGGGGATTACCGTCAAAGAGAAACCTTCTGTCAAGGGATCCCGTTGTGTTATAGCCCGACCGATGATCGACGAGCGGGGGAATCAAGTGAGAAAGAAGCGCGTGCGCGTCGTGGGCCACGGGGTCTCCGGCGTCGCGTCGGCGCTCGCCGAGGCGCAAGGTCTAGCGGTGGTCACCCGGGCGAGCGAGGCCGACCTCGTCGTGCTCGAGACCGCCGAACCCAGCGAGGTCTCGAAGCTCGAGGGACTCAGGCTCGTCATCGCACCGCGCCGTCTGAAACCCACGGAGGTCGGCGCGCTGCGCGAAGCCGGTGCGGCACGAGTTCTGGACGTCGAGTCGTGTCTGCTCGATCTCGCCTTCGCGTTCGGCGAGCTGCTCTTTCGTACTTCGGCCGAACAACGCCGCTACATGAAGTCGGTGGGCGGGCTCGAGGTGGCTTTCTTGGCCGCCGACGGCCGCGAAGAGAAGGGTCGGGCCCTGGTGCTCAAGCGCGGCGCCGCGGTCATCGAGAGCAGCTTCGAAGTGGAGGAGGGGGACCGTTTGATCCTCGCCTTCTTCCTCGGCGGTCGCAGGGTCCCGGTGCAGGGCCGAGTCGCGTGCCTGGCCAAAGACGGCTTCGGTATCGAGTTTCCGCTCTCGGACGAGACCTGCGCCCCACGCCTGTTTGCCCTCGACGTGAGCGGCAGCGAGGCGCGGAGCTCGCGCAAGGTCATCCGAGCTCAGCCCTCGTCTTGACTCGCCGCGCGTCCAAGAACGGGCGCTTCAGTCCAAGCTCTTCGGCACGACCACGAGATTCAGCAGCAGCTCGCCTTCAGGGTTGAAGGTGATGTCCAGCGTGGTCACGAACGCCGTGTTCCCGCGTAGGGACTGGGCCGTGTAGAACCCGGACGCGAGGCCCATCGCCGCCCCCGCGGGCGCAGCGCCTCGAAGCACCTCGGTGGACCAGGTCGTGCCGAGACGACGCGCATACAGGAGATCCAAGTTGGTTCCGTCCTGATAAGCGATGGCCGGTCGTCCGGCGCCGTCGAAGACGAGCGAGGCGTCGGCGCCCACGACGCGGATGTTCGGTGGCGTGAGCCCGGAGTCGATGAGCTCCTTCGTGTTCGTGCCGAGGTCGTAGTAGTAGAGCCGGTCGTTCGTGACGTCGAGATAGGCGATGGCGATGTTACCGCTCGCCGAGATCGCGATGCTCGCGTGCTGTCCGCTGTCGGTGGGGGTCACGGGATCATCACCGTCGAGCACGCGAACCGTGAAACCGGTTGCGCTGCGGGTTGCATACTTCAAGACCCGGTCCACGCGATCGTAGAACGCGATGTGCGGGGTCCCGTCGATCGCGAGCGCCAGCGAGGCGAACAGCCCGGTGGCCTCGACGAGATCATCGAAGATGACGATCGGCACCTTGTCCTCGCACGTGGGTGTTCCGGCACGATCCACACAGGCGACATCGTTTGCCGTGCAGTCCTGACAGCCCAAAACGGTCGGCTCGCAGGCCGGGCCGTTCGTGCCGTCTACGCAGGCTGCGTTCTGTCCGCATCCGCCGCCGCAGATGGGCTCCGGCTTGATCCGTTGGTCGACGACCTCGATGCTCCAATCCGCGGCGGAGCCGGGGTTGGGCACACGCGCGGTGGCGAGCTTGAGCGCAGTCATGGGCGTAGGGTCTGCGCCGATGGTGCCCTCGGCCATGAGATAGGCGATGCGCGGGAGTCCGTCCGCGCCGACCGCGAGGCTGGTGTAGAGGCCGGTGTTGCCGGACTCGTCGACTGAGCTCTGGCTCCAGGTGCCCCCGGTGCGACGTGCGTACTTCAGCGTTCCGCCGGTCTCGTCACGATACGCGACGTGGACGCTGCCGCTCGTCTCGCGGTCGATGGAGGTGTGCGTGCCGACGTTCGTACCGAGGTCGATGCGGCCGCCGCGGGGACCGTTGGGGTCGCCGACGATGTCGCCGCTGGTGGGCACGCCGTCTACGTAGTTCACGCCGACGCGGCGCCCCTGTGCGTCGAAGCGCGCGATGACGAGGTCTCCGTAGACCTGGTCATAGGCGCTCACCAGAACCTCGTCGCTGGTGTTGGTGATGTCGGCGTAGAAGCCGAGCTGACCCGGCAAGACCGGCGGCAGGGTCTTGCACTCGCATCGGAGGAAGCAGCAGACCGGCCCGGACATCGTGTCCGGATCCGTGAGGACCAACATCTCGCCCGCGGCGCAGGTCTGCGTGCAGTCGGTGGCCGGCGCAACGCCCGCGTCGCCGGTGGCCGCGCGCTCCGCTCGATAGCAGGTGTTGGAATCGATGTCGCAGACTTGGCCGGCGGCGCAGCCCCCCTCGCAAGGCGCGTACAGCACGCACCGCTGGTTGAAGCAGCTTCGTCCTTCTGCGCAATCGGCGTTGCCGTTGCAGGACTGAGTTCCATACGGACCCGTCATGTTGGTCACGTTGGGGTAGCCACAAAAGGTCCCCCCCCGAAACTCGATGCACCGCTGTCCCGGGACTTTGCATTCTTGGTCTCTGGAGCAGGAGACAATCTGATCGGCGCAGAAGCCGGCGGCGATGTTGCACTTCTGTCCCGGGCAGCAGTCCCCATCCGCGAGGCAGCGGCCTTCTTTGCATTGGCCGTCGCGATACGCCTGATTGCCCGGACAGACTTTATCGAGTTCGCACTTCGGGTCGTCCGGCGGTGTCGTGAGGATGTCCTCGTCACAGCTGCAGGCGGCGAAGGGCAGCGCAAGGAGGAGGAGGCACGCCCGAAGCGGGAATGGAGACAGGGCTTTCATCCGGGACTTCAGCGACTCTAGCACGTGGGCCCTCGCCTCCTTGAATACGACGATCAGAGCGAAACGGGCGTAAAACCGCGATGCTAACGCGACGCGTCAGCGCCTCAGCTGCCCTAGCAGGTCCGGGAGGCACGACAGCAGTGCATCGATGTCCTCGGGCCGGGTTCGTGCGCCGGTCGAGAACCGCACCGCGCTCTTCGCATCTTCGCTCGAAAATCCCATGGCCAAGAGGACGTGGGACGGTTCGAGGCTTCCGGATGAGCACGCGCTCCCGCTCGAGGCCGCGATGCCGGCGAGATCGAGCGCCTGGAGCAGGGCATCACCTTCGATCCCCGAGAAGATAGCGCTGGTGGTCCCAGGGGCGCGCGCGCTTTCGGACCCGACGATCGAGACCTCGGGCACGAGCCGCAGTCCGGCTTCGAGCCGATCTCTGAGCGCGAGCAGGCGAACGATCTCGATCTCGCGCTCCGCTTCGGCCCGCTCGAGCGCGATCGACAGGGCGGTCGCGAGCACGATCGGCTCCGTGCCCCCGCGGTATCCGCGTTCTTGAGGCCCCCCGAGCAGCTCGGGTCGGAGCTGCAGAGCCTCGCGGGAGATCAGCGCCCCGATGCCGGAAGGGGCGCCGAGCTTGTGGCCGGAGAGCGTGAAGAGATCGGCCTCGACGGGGAGCGGGCGCTTGCCCGCGGCTTGCACGGCATCGACGTGTACGCGGGCACCGGCCGCGTGGGCGAGGCGAATGACCTCCGAGACGGGGCTCTCGACGCCCGTCTCGTTGTTGACCGCCATGACCGAGACCAAGGTGGTGGGTCGTTGGAGCGCACGCCTCAGCGCTTCGAGATCGAGCGCCCCGTTGCGATCGACGGGCAGGATCTCGAGGTCCACGCCCTCTCTGGCCAGCCGGCGGGCAGGCTCGAGCACCGACGGGTGTTCCACCGCCGAGACGAGCAGGCGAGGTGAGCGCGTTCGGTCTCCAAGCAGGGCCCCTCGGAGCGCGAGGTTGTTCGCCTCCGTGCCTCCGCTCGTGAAGATGATCTCGCTGGGCTTTCGAAGGGTGAGCTGCGCGATGCGTGTGCGAGCTTGCTCGAGATGCTTGCGCGCGCGCTGCCCGGACCAGTGCACGCTCGAGGCGTTGCCGAAGAGGTCCAGTTCCAGCGCTTGGATCAGCCAATCCCGAACCTCGGGCGACAGAGGAGCGGTGGCGTTGTAGTCGAGGTAGATCCGCACGGACGCCACGAGGTCGGCCGAGGCCGAAGCTCAGAGGTTCTTGTTGGCGAAGTCCCAGTTCACGAGCTTCCACCAGGCCTCGAGATAGGTGGGGCGCGCGTTCCGGTAGTCGATGTAGTAGGCGTGCTCCCAGACGTCGCAGGTGAGCACCGGGGTCTTGCCGTCGCGAAGCGGGCATCCCGCGTTGCTGGTCGCGACGATCTCGAGCTTGTCACCGCTCTTGACCAGCCAAGCCCAGCCCGAGCCGAACTGGTTCATGGCCGCCGCGGTGAAGGCCTCCTTGAACTTGTCGAAGCTCCCCCACGTCTTGTTGATGGCGTCCGCGGCTTTTCCGCTGGGCGCACCGCCACCCTTGGGGCTCATGCTGTTCCAGTAGAAGGTGTGGTTCCACACCTGTGCCGCGTTGTTGAAGACGCCGCCTTCCGTGGTCTTGATGAGCTCTTCGAGCGACTTGCCTTGGTTGGGGGTGCCTTCGAGCAGGCCGTTCAGCTTGGTGACGTAGGCGTTGTGGTGTTTGCCATGGTGGAACTCGAGCGTCTCCGCCGAGATGTGTGGGGCGAGTGCGTCCTTCGAGTAGGGAAGCTCGGGCAAGGTAAAGGGCATGGTTCTCTCCTCCGGTGCGCAGTGAAGCGCGTTGAACCGGCTTGGTTTCACGGGGCCAGGGGGTCTGTCAAGAGTGGCGCTGAACTCAGGCGTTCGCAGCGCGGCTGCGACCGTGAGGTCTCTTGCCGTTCTTTGGCGATTCGGACGCCTCTGCGGCGATCATGCGATGCGAGGTCTTGGGATCTTCGCCGAACGCGGTGAGGATCTCGCCCAACACTTTGCGGCGCAGAGTGCCCCTCGACCTTGGCGTTCGGTCTCCCATGGGGA
Organism: Deltaproteobacteria bacterium; assembly: GCA_011526105.1. Classification (GTDB taxonomy): domain Bacteria; phylum Myxococcota; class Kuafuiibacteriia; order Kuafuiibacteriales; family Kuafuiibacteriaceae; genus WYAZ01. Next base: position 61,114 of record WYAZ01000031.1, read on the forward strand.
TGCGTGCGCCCGCCATCTGTCCGTGTCCACCGGCGCCGCCCAAACCCGACTTGGCCACGATGCCGTGGATGATCTTCCCGAGGTTGCGATTGCGGGTTCGCGTGCGCAGCGAGAAGAACAGCGAATCCTCGAACCATCCAGTGGCGACCGCGTGCTTGATGCCTTCGATCTGCAACAAGCGATCGGCGATCTCGGCGCACAGATCTGGGGTGTAGACCGGGCCGAGGTCCGCGACGATGGTGTGGCCGTAGATCTTTCCGCGCTGAATGGCCTTGTTGAGGATGCGGAAGTACTCCATCGGCACCTGCGGATTCTCGATCTCGTTCAAGAGCGCGGGGTCCATCAGCGGGAATAAGTACAGATAAGAGGCGACATCGGCCGGACGTGTGAGCCGCGCAAGATCGCGCGTGTCCGACTTGAGCCCGTAGAAGAGCGCGGTGGCGACTTCGGGTGGAGGGGTGAGCCCGGCCGCCCGCACGAGCTCGGTGACCTTGGTGGAGGTCGTACCGACGTCGCCGCCGACGTCGAAGTAGACCGGCTTCTCGCCTTCGAGTTCGCGTTCGAAGTGGTGGTCCACGACGATGTCCGGCATTCGGTCTTTCGGCAGAGAGTGGTTTCCGACCTCGGGCTGCGTATCGAGCAGCGCCAAGAGGTCGGCGTTCTTGAAGTCCGAGTTTGTGGTGCGCTTGAGCTTGATCCCGAGGACCTTCACCATCGCCCGGTTCTCGGCTCGGCCGACGATGCCGCCGTACCCAACGATCCCCTCGATGCCGAGCTTCTCGCGAAGGAGCCACACGAGGCCGAGGCTCGAGGCGATGGTGTCTGGATCCGGGAAGTCGTGGGTCTGCGCGATGAAGAAGCTCTTCCCGCGAGCGACCCGGAGCAACTCTTCGACCTTGGGAAGAGCGCGCTCAATGCACTCTTCCGTGGAGGGAACGTGCACGGGACCGGGAGTGTCCGGCGCAACCTGGAGCGAGTCAAGGCGGCGGTGGGCGGAGGTCCGGTTCTGTCTGACCCCGATTTCCCCTGCAGCGGGTACTGTGTCCCAAACCCGAGGTCCAGGTAAGATCGAGCGTCTTGCGCCCGGGAGAGACCATCGCCGGCCGATACGAGCTCGTGCGGCTCGCGCGAGGTGGAGCATCGGGGATGGTCTTCGAGGCGCAGGATCGTGAACGCGCTTCGAAGGTGGCGTTGAAGCTCATTCACACCCACCGGAACGACGACGCTTTTCGGGCTCGCGTCGAGCGCGAGATCGAGATCTTGAAGACGCTCAACCACCCGAACGTAGTCCGGTATCTCGATTCAGGGGTTGCGGACGGCACGATGATCTATCTCGCGCTCGAGTGGCTCGAAGGAGAGGATCTCGCCGACTACTGTGCGAAGCGCACCTTGCCGCTCGGGATCGCCCTGAGGCTCTGCCGTCAGATCGCCTCCGCGCTGTCCGCGGCTCACGCGAGAGGAATCGTCCATCGCGACGTGAAGCCCGCCAATGTGTTCCTCGTGAATCCCGAGACGCCGACGCCCGAGGCTCGTCTCTTGGACTTCGGGGTGGCCAAGCAGAGTGAGGTCGCGGGGGTGACCCAGGCTGGCGCGATCCTCGGCACCGCGAGCTACATGGCCCCGGAACAAGCGCATCACGCACGCAAGGTCGATGGCCGAGCGGATGTCTTCAGCTTGGGGGTCGTGCTCTTCGAGCTGATCGCCGGGCGGCTACCTTGGGCCAGTCACTCCGAGCTGGCGCGCCTCGCGCGCATTCTCGTCGAGGCTGCGATTCCCATTGCCGAGATCTGTCCCGAGCTTCCCTCGCGCGTGTCGAGCCTCGTGGATGCGATGCTGCACGTCGAGGCGGAGAAGCGCGTTCAGGACATGGAACGCGTGGTCGAGGAGCTTGGCGACGCGCTCGAACAACTGGATGCGGATCTCCTCGGCCGAGTGTACGCACCCACGGTGCCGCTGTCCGCCATCGAGAGCTTTGGACGCGAGGACACCAAGTCGATCCAAGCGTCCGAGCTTCGCTTCGGTCGGTCCGAGGTGACTCCGATCTTCGAGACGACCAGCGTTCGAACCGAGCCCTTTGGTGAGCTGCGTCCATCGGGCTCGGACAAGGGCGGAATCCCGGCCGCTCGGATGGAAGAGGGCAATTCGCTCTCGCATGTGCAGCTTCATGGCCGGGGAGAACTGATTGGGCGTGACGCGGTCCTGGAGCGGCTCCGCAACGAGGTCCTCCGGGCGCTGACCATGCGCGCGCCGACCTGTGTGCTCGTGGTCGGCGCCGCCGGGGCCGGCAAGACGCGGATCCGGACGGAGCTGCAGCGTCGCCTCAAGGAGCTCCCGCAAAAACCCACCGTGCTCGCGGGTCGGGCCGAAGAGCCGGTGCGGGCCGCGCCCTACCGCTTTCTGCGCCGGCTCTTGTTGCTCGACGCGCGCGTGTTTCCCGACGATCCCGTCGAGGAGCGACGGCGCAAGGTGAGTCGCCTCGTCCCGGCGCCCGAGGTGGTGAGCCGCGCCATGAGGACCACAGCCCGCGGGCGCGCTGACTGGCTCGATCGTCCGTCGGTGGTGGCGCTCTTGGCCGATGGGTTCGACGCCGACGCGGGCGAATCGGATGCGCGAGACTCCGATCGTCAGGTCGCGCTTTCGCTCCTGGGTTCGGTGCTCGACGTGCCGTTTCCCTCCCCGTTTCCGCTCGAGTCCATCCACGGGGATCCGACGATCTTCGGCGCCGAACTCGAGCGAACGCTCGACCTGGTCTTCGCCGAGCGCGCAAAGAGCGAGGCTCTCATTCTGCTCGTGGACGATGCGCATTTGCTCGATCGAAAGAGCGCCGAGTTGCTCGCGGGATTGGTCTCCGAGGGGCGCAAGGGGCGCCTCGCGGTGATCGCCTTCGCTCAGCCCACCATTCAATCGGTGGAGGAACCGGCCTCGGTGCTCGCGGAGCTGAGCCAGGTGAAGCTCGAGCTTCCTCCGCTCGAGACCGATGACGCCGCCGATCTCGTGCGAACGCTCGTGCCGGCTACGATCGACCCCGCTTCGCTCCTCCGGCTCGTGAACGCTTCGGGGGGGAGTCCGCTGCAGCTCGAGCAGGTGACTCGGGCCGTCACCGAGGCCCGTGTGCTCGAACCGCAGCGAGACGGTGTGTTCCGCTTGCAGACCGCGGCCGAGGCGGAAGGCTCCGAGCTGGTCCCACCCACCGCCGCCGCCGCCGTGCGGGTGCGCCTTCGCCAGCTCGAGCAGCGGCTTCAGAAGACGCTCGTGGCCGCCGCGATCTTTGGCGACGTCTTCTGGACAGAAGGCGTCGCCGAGGTGACCGACCAGAGCGTCGAGCACACGGCGGAGCAGCTCGACCGTCTCTTGCTCGCGGACCTCGTTCGGCGGCGACCGACGCCACGATACCGCGGGGTCACCGAGCTCGAATTCGCGCATTCCGTGATCCGCCGGGTGGTGCTCTCGAAGATCCGACCGGGCACTCGTCAGGGCCTCGAGAAGCGAGCCGCCGCGTATCTCGAGTCGCGAGGTGAAGCCGACGCCGCAACCCTCGCCGGACACTACCTCCGAGCGGGCGTCCCCGAGATGGGCGTGCCTCTGCTTTGTGAAGCGGCCCGTCTCTGCCTCTCGTTGGGCGCCTTTGAGGACGCGATGGTCCTCGCCGAGGAGGGCCTGGAGGCTCTGAGCGAAGCGGGGCCCTTGGAGGCGACGAGCGCCGAGCTGCTCGAGACCTTGGCGGAGAGCGCCGCCCACCTCGGGCGAGCCGCAGACGCGGACCAGGCCTTGATGCGGCTCCTCGAACTGCCCATCCCGGACCTCCGCCGAGCATCGGCACTGCTCTCTCGCGCGCGCTCGGCCGTGCGCATGGAGAGCTACGCGGACGCGCGCACCCACGCTCGCGCCGCGGTGGAGCTCTACGCGAAGGTGGAGGCGCCCCTCGAGCGAGCCGAGGCCGAGGTCGTACGTGCGCGCGCAGACGAGGCGATGGCGGCGTCGCGCGATGCTCTTCGAGGGTACCTCGGCGTGAAGACTCGCGCGGAGCTTCTGGGCGCGCGTGCGCTGCTTGGCCAAGCCGTCCGAGGGCTCGCGCGGATCGGCCTGGCTTCGGGTGATCTTCGGAGCGCGGAGGCTCGCTTTCAGGAGGCGTTGGTTCACGCTCGGGCGTCGCGCGACATCGAGGGTGTCTTCGAGTCGACCTTGGGACTGGCCGAGGTCTCGGCTCGCACGGGAGGTCTCGACGAAGCTCGCAAGCGCCTCGATGGCGCGGACCGGCTCGCGCGGAGGCCAGAGCACGACGGTCGCGCTGCGGTTCGGCGGGCGTTGCTGCTCGCCGAGCAGGGCTCGATCGAAGTCTCGCAAGCGCGGCTGCGAGAAGTCTGGGCGACGGCAGTGAGCCCCGGCGTGGGCTCGGTGTCCCTGCTACACGCCGTCTTCGTGGGACTGGGGCACGAGGATGCTCAGCCGCCGGTAGACTTGATCCCCGCCGTGCGCGAGAGCCACACGCGGCTGAGTTCGGCGCACCCCGCGTTGGCTCTTCCCATGCAGATGGCGCTCGCGCTGCTCTTGGCGGAGTCGGGTGAGGCGCAGGAGGCCGGGACCACGATGGAGGCGGCGCGTCTTCGCTTCGCCCGCGACGGGACCATGGTCGAGATCGAGGCTGCGCGGTTCTTGTTGGCACGCCATCGAGTCCTCGAGTGCAGCAAAGCACGGGCGGAAGAACAGCTCTCGGCCTTGCGCGAGGTCGTGGAGCAGATCGACCTCGTGGGGAGCCGACTCGAGCGCAAGACGCGAGGGGCGTTCCTCGAGCGCGGGCTGGCTAGAACCGTGCTGGAACTCGCGACCAAGCGGGGTTTGATCGTCACGCGGGACGAGCTGTCCGGCCGACTGAGTATGTGAGCCATGCACAGTCGAATCCCCCTCGCCGTCGCCGCGATCTTCGCCGGGCTCGCCTCGTCCTATGCGGCGTTTTACCTTCGAGGCGAAGCGCCGCCTCCCATGCCACCGCCGGCGCCCGCGCGAGCCGTCAAGGAGGCTGCTCACTTCGACCACGGAGACCTCGATGCTTTGCTCTCGCACTTTGTCGACGAGGCGGGACTCGTAGACTACGCGGGTCTCCTGCAATCGCGTTCCGATCTACAGGCCTGGCTCGGCCGAATCAGCACGTACTCTCCGGATTCACACCCTTCGATGTTCCCGGACGAGAACGCACGGCTCGCGTACTGGCTCAACGCCTACAACGCCTGGGCCTTGTATCTCGTGACCGAGCCTGGCTCGGCCGGCCCGGCGGGCGAGGAGCAGCTCGAGTTCTTCGTGAGGCGACGGGTTCGTCTCGGTGGAAAGGTCATCAGCCTCTTCGATCTCGACCACGACATCATCCGTGATCGATTCGAGGATCCTCGTGTGCACTTCGCGTTGAACTTTGGTGCGCTCGGCGGGCCCGCGCTCCAGCGCGAGGCCTTTCGAGGTGAGCGCTTGTCGGAGCAGCTCGATGCGGCGACGCGACGGTTCTGCGCCGATGAGAGCAAGGTCCTCGTGCGGGCTGGACAAGTGGAGGTCTCGGCGTTGTTCGACTGGTACGCGCAGGACTTCGATCCCGACGGGGGCGCCATCGCGTTCTGCGAGAAGTGGGGGCGGGCGGGTCTGCCGCTCGACGGAGACGTCGCGTATCTGCCCTTCGACTGGCGGCTCAACGCGCAACCGGGTCGCGAGATCAGCTCCACCTCCGAGTGAAGTGCCGGCGCGGTCGGCGTTGTCTGTCATGACCGGAGGCGCCATAGTCTGGGAGGTGCGAACCCTCCTCGTTCTGTCGCGCTGGGCTGGCCTCTGGGCCATCATCACCGCGTGTGATTCCGGTGTGCAATTCGACAAGTGGCCCGGTGATGAGGATGCTCAGGCGCGGATCGCGGTCCTCACCGACGCGCAGGGGTTGGTCGTCGAACTTCGGGCCTTGGGTCCGACCGACCGGCTCGAGGTGAGCGCATCGGGTGGGGGTGCTGGGTTGCGCATCGAGCTCCTCACCTACACTCAGTCCCTCGCCGAGCTTGGGCTGACTGCCGGCGTTCTCGACGCATCCGCCGGCTGCGCTCGAGGCTGCGCGCTTGTCGCTCCGGCGCAGAGCTTCTCGGCGGCGCTCGAGTTCACGGGTGAGCCTCTTGCATGGCAACCCGGCGACGCCAGCGATCGGGTCCTCGAGACCTTGGTGACGGACCACGTCATTCGGTGCGATCGCTGCGCGCTCTACGCTGCGGAGGTGGTTCATCTTCCTCCGGACGTCGCCGACATCACGACGGCGTTCTTCGCGAACGGAGATCCCTGGACCTACGTCGGCCTCGACTTCGGCGACCTATTTAGGTTGGATGCCAGCCTTCGAGTGGAGCGTGTCTGCCGGGCCTTCGCAGGCTACAAGCTTCGCGGGGCGGTTCGCTTCGAGGAGAGCTTGTGGGTCCAGGACAGATTCTCGATCCACCATCTCGACCTCTCGGCGCAGCAGCCAGACGAGAGTTGTGTGGTCTCGACCAGTACGGCTCCGCCGACTCTCGATACGCAGCTCGATCACTTGGCCGGTTCGGCCGACCCGCAGAACTTCGAGTTGTACGTGCTCGACTTCGGAGGGGGATTGCACCGCTTCGACGGCTCGAACTGGTCTCTCACCGAGCGCCTCGAGCTCGGGTCCGATCCCAGGACGGATCTGCTTTGGCTCGAGCCCGGGCGGTTGTCGGTCACGCCGGGAGACGACCGGGTGCAGCTCGTAGGGGGCCCGTCCGCCCAGGTCCATCGCGTTCCCATGGCTGGGGCCGCGATTCGAGCTCAGGCTTTCGACACTACGCTCGGTCACGTCTTCCTGCTCAGAGAGGGTGGGCTCGCTTTCCTCAAAGAGGGACGCTGGCGACTCGAGGGTCGCGACCGGGCCGAGTTGTTGAACGGGCGTGCGGTCGTGCCCGAGGATGGCGGGGTCCTGTATTCCGCCGCGGTGGGTACCTTCGGTCGCTGGTACCCCGAGACGGGATACTGCCCCCTGCAGGATGGCTTGAGCCCGGAGCTCGTGCAGCGGTTCGGCCGGGTGGGGCCGCATGTCCTCTTTGACGATGTCTCCCAGAACGCCACGTTTGGACCCGCCGTCGGTGCCGTGAGCAGGGCGCGTTCGCGCTGCGATGTGCCCTGACCCTGGCCTACTGGGCTGTTCGTGCAGATGATTTTGGCCAACCTGCTTCGGCACTGCATCGCGGCTGGAGCTGAACCGACGAGGCTGTTACCTTGCCCGGATGCGTCTGGATGAGAGGCTGGATCAGCTCGACCGCCTGGCCCGGGGGGAGCTCACCCTCAGGGACCTCGCGGGCCTCGAAGCGAGTGAGCTCGAGGCCCTGGCTCACCTTGGTCGCGCTGCCTTCGAGAGCGGTCACTTCGACCGCGCGGCCCGGGTCTTCGCAGGGCTCGAACGGATCGAACCCGATGTCCCCGTCCACGTCCTCCGTCGCGCGCATGCGGAGGCTCGGGATGGTCGGGCGTCGGCGGCGCTCGACGCGCTCAACCGCTATCTCGATCGCGAAGAGCACCGACCGAAGAGCGACCTGCAAGAGGCCTTGCTTCTGCGTGCGAATCTGCTCCGCACCGCCGATCCCGAGGCTGCGTATCACGACGTGCAAGCGGCTCAGATCCTGGCCGAGCAGGTGAGGGGCGCGTCTCGATGAAGGTCGACAAGAGCGGCCCGACTCCAGTTCGGGGTGAAGACGCCCCTGCTCTGTCCGTGGAGAGCAGCAAGGTGTTGTCTGCGGGCGCCAAGGCGTTGAGCCAGCCCGAGATGCTCGTCGACCTGGATCACTACCTGAAAGTCCTCGCCAAGAACGACGCGAAACAACTCCCAGGCAGTCTCGCGCGGATCAAGCCCCCCAAGAAGGGAGGCTCGGCTGCCTTCTCCAAGGCGATCTCGGACAGCCTGGTGAGTTCGCTCGCGATCATGTCCAGCATCTACGCGGATGGCTTCGTGACCGAGCACGAGATGGTGAGCCTGGGGAAGGTGTCGCGGCAGCTCGGCGACGTGCTCGCGCTTCGGGAAGACGGTGCGTTCGAGATGCTATCCAAGCCGATGCGGCAACGCCTCGAGCACCTATTGTTCTCACCGCTCGAGGGCCTGATCAAATCCGCGAAGGCCGACAACCACGAGGTGCTTCGCGCTTTGGAGCACCGGGATCTCGCCGCGTTCTCGGAGCGGATCTCCGGCCCGACCAAGTTCGAGACCGTGAACCTCGACGCGGTGCTGAGCGCCGGCGAAGGTGCTTCCCTCCAGCACAGCGGGCGTTATGGCAACGGTGATGTCCTACTCGTGGCCCGGTCCGATGGGTCTACAGTCCTTGGGGTGGTGGTGGGCCGAGAGCCCGAGGGCGACTTGCGCGTCGAAGTCGCCGCCGGCGAGAGCCTGGCTTTTCGCACGGTGGACGAGACCGCACTGCGGGCGACAAATCCGCTGAAGATCGGTGACTACATCGCGGACTTCGAGGGCAAGGAGTTCTGGGTCAAGGCCTCCGCTCAGGGAGCGCTCAGGGGCGCCTCTCGAGACACGCAGACTGGGGCCGTCGCCGAGCTGGACGCAAAAGCCGTGCGTGCGCTCGCGAGGCGGCTCGACAAGGCGACTCGAGCCGCGCGAGCCGAGGGTCGGTCCACTTTGGGTTTTGGTTCGGGACCCGTTCCAGCCGCCAAGACGAAGTCGAAGGCTGAATCGAAGGCGGGCGCCAAGACCGAGGCCGCTCTCATGCTCCGAGCCGGCGGGGCCGAGACGCCCAAGGTGCAGACGCTCGAGCGCGCCTCGGCGCAGGGCGGGCTCTTCACCAACCGGGGCCCGAACAAGAAGGAGCACGGCGTCGAGTACGCGAAGTACAACGAGGATGCGGCGCTGCTTGGTGTGGTCAAGGGGCCCAAGGGTGATGTGTGGGTGGCCGGTGCATTCGATCAAGCCGGAGGCATGGGCAAGATACCGGGGCAGACAGGGGCCGCAAGCCGCATCGCAGCCGAACACCTGCTGGACGTCGCGGCCCAGGTGGCCAAAGGCGCCTCGCCGAAGACCGCGCTCAAAGAGGCCGTGGAGAAGGCGCACGCGGACGTACGCGCGCTGAACGAGCAACACGGCGTTGAAGCCATCACCACGGTCGCGAGCGGGGTCGTGGTGGGGAGCCGCGCCTTTGTCGTGAATACGGGCGACTCACAGGTCTATCAGTATTCCAAGAACGGTAAGTTGAAGGCGATGACACTCGCCCACAATCTGGGCGACGAGATGATTCGCAAGACCGGCGACGTGAACTCGGGGCTAAAGGTGGCGAACATCGTGACCAGCGCGCTCGGCATCGAGGGCGAGGCACCCAAGATCGACCTCTATGAGTGGAAGCTCGCTCCGGGCGACTATCTCGTCTTCGTCAGCGACGGCGTCTCGGATGCGAACTACTACGCTCAGCTCGCCGCTCACAAGACGAAGAAGAAGTGGACCCAGTCCGGCGGAGACAAGGTGGCCGAAGACCTCGGCCAGCTCCTGAAGAAGGGGCCGAGCGCCGAGGCCGCGACCGAGGCCATCCGCGACTACGCGCTCTCTCAGATGAAGAACGATCTCGGCAAACCGGACAACACCACCGTCGTCGTGTTTCAACCGAAGTAGCGACTCCCGTCAGTCGGATCCGCTGGAGTCATCGAGCGGGCGGGCGAAGGCGAGCACGTGGCCGTCCTGGTCGAGGCTGTAGCCGGCCTCATGCCCCCAACTTTGACGTGAGACCGGGCTGAGCTCTCGGGCCCCCGCACCGAGCGCACGCTCATGGGCCGCGCGTGCATCCTCGACCAACAGGTAGAGCTCCGCTCTCGGGATCCCCGAGGCTTCTGCGGGGTCGGGCAGGCGCTCGCCGAGGAGGCGTCGGATGCCCGACTCGGGCATGAGTCCGAGCACCGCGCCTCCGGGCAGACCGAACTCCGTCATGCCCGGCACGTAGAGCCGGGGCCCGACGCCCAGCGCTCTGCGATAGAACTCGGTGCTCGCGTCCTGGTTCGATACGTAGAGGATGAAGTGTGCTCCGGTGATCATCTACGTCGCCCTGCGCGGCGACGGAGCACAAACAGCGCAACGAGGACCATCCACGCCGCGCTTCCGGCCGGACGAGGGCCTTCCGGCGTCGAGCACCCGCATCCGCCCTTCAGCGCCGCGTTGTCCGTGGCCGAGTCGCTCGGGCCCAAGTCCGTCATGGGGGAAGCGTCTGTCGCCGAGACCGCGGCGTCGCGGCTGGCGTCCGGCGCGGGCTGCGCGTCCGAGCCCATGAGGGCGTCGACCGGCTCCGCATCGAGCGCACGACCCGCGTCGCCCACCTCGGAACCGTCCGCTGCACCCACCTCCGATGCTTCGGCGTCTCGTTCGCCGCCGTCTCGAACGACGCCGAGGTCCTCATCGACATCGGCGTCCCCGCCCGGGGATGCGTCGGATGCGCCCGCGTCGGGGTCACCTGGGTCCGCGTCGGCCGGCCCGCTCGCGTCCATCGGGGTCCCGGCGTCGAGGCAGCCATCGGTGGGTGAGACCAGGGTGCAAGCGTTGTTACTGCAGGCGTGAATCGAGCACGGGTCTTGGTCTTGGCACTCGAAGTCGAAGTTGCAGCACGCCTGGTCGACCGAGAAAGTGCAGCTCCCAGACGGGCTGCAAGCACCTACCGAACATGGGTTGAGCGTCGTGCAGTCCGCGTCCGTCGTGCAGCAGCCCGCGCGCGGCTGATTCTGGCAGACGTTGTTCACGCACAGGTCCAGGGTGCACGCGACTCCGTCATTACACCCGCTCGAGTTCTCGCAGCAGTTGGCCACCGGCACCGAGGTACACGCCCCCGCGCTGCACGTGTCGGAGGTGCAGGCGAGTCCGTCGTTGCAGTCCGCATCGCTTGCGCAACATCCCGGAGCCCATTCGTGTGTACAGAAGCCGCTCGGGCCGCCGAGACAGGCGTCCGCGGTGCATGAGTTGCCATCGTTGCATTCCCCGGTGGACGAACAGCAGCCTCCCGGGCCGATCGAACACGTGCCTCCGGGGCCGGAGCACTGATTGATCGTACAGTCGTCCCCGTCGTCGCAGTCGAAGTTGTGGTTGCAGCACCCGGCAACCGCGCTGTGACTGCAGACCCCGTTGCTGCACACGTCGTTCGTGCAGGCATCGGAGTCCGCGCAATCGGCGTTGCTCCCGCAGCAGCCTGGGATCCGTGCATGGACACAAGCGCCGCTCCCGCCGCAGCGGTCGTTCGTGCAAGCATCGCCGTCGTCACAGCCGCCGCTCACGCAGGTGCTGACGGTGACGGAGATCGAGGGTGAGGTCGTGCGATGGCCGGCTCGGTCTTCTGCGGTGACGCGGAGAGCGTGTGGACCTGGGGACAAGTTGGCGAACAGCACGCCGTTTCCACCCTCGCTGGAGGAGACCAGGTTGCCGTCCACGAGGAGCTCGGTGCGCGTCACGTAGGAGCCCACGTCGCTCACGCTGGCCTGAACCACAGTTGTTCCGGCGGCGACGGTCGCGCCGTTCTTTGGCCACGTGATGATCGCGCTCGGGGGCTGGTTGTCGACGCACACGCCTACGGGGGCGGAGCGGCCGGTGCCTCCGTCGGAGGAGAGGGCGACGGCCTCGAGGCTTTGGCAGCCCGTGAAGCTGCTGGTCGACCAGCTCAGGCTGCCCAAGGCGCCCGTTATGTTGCCCACCGCGGTTCCGTTGACCAGCAGACTCACGCTTGTGAGCGGCGCGTCATCGACGCCCACGAGGCCAACGCTGACTGTGCCGCGCACGTACACGCCGGCCTCCGGCGTTCGGATGAAGGCCTGGGGCGTGGTTGGAGTGCCGCGTACCACCAACACCGGCAGGCTATCGATGTCGACGCCGTCGACCACGGCGCGGACACGGAGTTGGTGTGCGCCGAGGGCCCAGGTACGGGCGTCGATGATCGCGCTTCGTTCGCGCCCCAGGAGCGGGTTGGGCGTGACCGGCGCGTTGTCCACGATGAGCGTGACCGGGAGTGAGCTCTCCCCTTGAACTCCACCCGAACCTTCGCTCATCCATTCGAGCGCGAACCAGGCGCCCACGAGGGTGCCGTCCGCCGGCCGCTGGATCATGGGCGCTCGCGACGGGCCCGAAGTCGCGGGATTGACTGTGACCGTGATGGGGACTGAGAGTCCCACGTTCTCTGAATGGTCGGTCCCACGGGCGGTGAGCACGTGTGTTCCGAGCCCCGTCGCCGCGGTGTCCCAGCTGTAGAAGAGCGTGGTTTGGCGGGCCCCGGCGGCCACTGGGGCTCCATCGATGAACAGCACGAGGTCTCGGAGATCGGCGCTGCTCGTCGACTGCACGAACACGTTGGTCCATCCGGAGACCTGCGCTCCGTCCGCCGGCGAGCTGATGGAGACCGTGGGAGGCAAGGTGTCGCTGTCGTTCGCGGTCGAAAAGGCGATGGGCATCGCCGCCGCCGCTCGGCCGACGGCGTCGGCGGCAAAGACCGAGAGCGTGTGGGGTCCGTCTGCGAGACGCGAAGTATCGAAGTCCAAGCGGCCCGAGTTGTTGGTCAATGGGCTCTGACCCACAAACGCGCCGTCGAGTTCGAAAGAGAAGCGGGTGGGACTGAACCAATCGTCGTGGGCTTGAGAACCGAGCGCGACCCAGCCCGCGACGGGGCCGGCGCCGCCGGGGACACTCGCGACCGGCCAAGGCGGGGCCCAGTCAGCGCGGCTTCTTCGCTCGCGCAGTACATCCTCGATCTCGCGGCTGCAAGCCGGACAGGCCGCTACGTTGTTCGAGCGCATGAAGCAACTGGAGGCGGACCGGAAGATGCCGGTCGAGCAGTATTTTCCGCCTTGGATACAGCCGGGGTTTGAGCTCCGCTGGAACTTGAAACAGGTGCTGTCGGTGGTGACGTTGGCTTCGAACAGCAGGCCAGGCTCGCTCTGCGTGGTGCACAGCGCGCTCTCTTGATACTCGTCTGCCAGCCGAAAGAGCGCATGGCCGAGTTCATGCGTGATGACTCCGCTGCTTCTTCGCATCCGGACGACACCGCCGGTGGCGAGTTGGGTGTTGTAGCTCGCGTTGGCGCGCCCGTTGCTCGAGTTCGCGACTGCGACGACTACGTCCACGTCGGGTGCGTTCATCGCTGCGAGATTGATGCGTGGCGCGTTCGCGGTGATGAATGAGCCGGAAACCTGCATACCGAGCGCGGTGTCGTTCGGGTCGGTGTCCGCCACGTCGGTCGTCGCCGAGATGATGTCGACCACATGGAAGTTAAACATGCCGGGTTGGCGTCCATAGATGTTGGCGGGCGCAGTTCGGAACTCGTTGATGAGCCCGGTAGCGACCACCTGCCAGGATCCGGCGTCCGTGAAGCCATCACCGATGAGCACGACGTCGATGGCGATGTCGAGGTCGGCCTGTTCGATGGTGCTGGTCACGTTCGCGTTGCAGAGCTCGGGATACGTGACGCAGGTGGTTTGGGCCTGCGCGGACAGCGGAGCGAGATAGAGGGCGGTTGAGCCCAGAAGCAACGTCAGCTTCCTCATTCTTCCACCCCGATCTCGGCCAAGATCCGTTCATCGGGGTGGGCGGTGCTGCGCAGTGCGAATCGTGTCTCCGGTCCGAAGGACGGGGCTCGCACGATGGTGGCGCCGCCCGCCCAAGCGGACTGCGCGGGGCCCGCGGGATCTCGGGCGCTTCCGATTCTGAGGGGAACCCGGGCCAGAACTTGGCCGGCGACGCTGACCTCGACGACGTGGTCACCCGCGCTCGAGTTGTTGGTCTGTTTGCTGGCCGAGTAGGCGATGGGCCTTCGCTGCACCTCCGCAAAGCGTGCGGCGCCATCTGGGGTCAGAATCAGGGAGAGCAGCGCGGTCTCCGCTGCGATCGCCCCTGGGCGCAGCGCGCTTGGTACGAGGCTCTGGGCCCGCCCGCCGACACTCGCGCCGTCTGGGTCCGGGACGCAGGCAACTGAGAAGAGGAAGAGGAGCTTGGGCCAGCGCATCGTTCTCCCTTCTGCATTAAGTGCGCCGCTCGAGTCCACGAGGATCTCTGCCGTTGTGAGACGGGTGGGGGGGATTTCAGAACCGAAGGCCGCTGCCAGGTGAGTCCTCTAGGAGTCACAACTGATGCGGAGTCTCGAGGCTGCGACGAAGGCTCAGCCGACGACGTGACCGGCTTTTTCGAGCAGTTGCCGCATCTCACCGCGGGCGACCGACTTGGTATACGCCTCTTTGGGTGAGATCAGTCGGTCCTTCACGAAGAGCATCAGCGCATCGTTCAGGGTCTGCATGCCGATGCCTTTCTGCGTCTGCATGATCGAGGCGATCTGGAAGGTCTTTCCGTCGCGAATCAGCGCCGCCACTGCCGCGGTCACGACCAAGATCTCGAGCGCTGCGATCCGTCCACCGCCGTGCTTCTTGCAGAGCGTCTGCGCGACGACGCCCTTTAGGCTCTCAGACAACATGACGCGCACCTGACTCTGTCGGTCGGTGGGGAACTGATCGATCACGCGGTCGATGGTGCTGACCGCGGTGTTGGTGTGGAGTGTTCCGAAGACGAGGTGGCCGGTCTCAGCGGTCTCAATCGCGATCGCGACGGTCTCGAGGTCGCGCATCTCGCCGACCAGAACGATGTCTGGGTCCTCGCGGAGTGCGGCGCGAAGAGCGGCGGAGAAGCTCTTGGTGTGTGAGTGGACCTCTCGCTGATTGATGAGGCAGCGCAGGGGTTCGTGCACGAACTCGACCGGGTCTTCGATGGTAATGATGTGGTCCGTGCGCGTCTTGTTGATGAGATCGACCATCGCCGCGAGCGTGGTGCTCTTCCCCGAACCGGTGGGGCCGGTCACGACCACGAGGCCCTTCTGGAGATTGCAGAGACTCCGCACGACCGGAGGGATCTTGAGCTGATCCGCGGTCATGATCTCGCTCGGGATTACGCGCATCACCCCGCCCACCCCGCGGCGATCACGGAACACGTTCACGCGAAAGCGCGCGACGCCCGGGATCTCGTAGGCGAAGTCGGCGTCGTTCGTCTCAGCGAACTTCTCGACCATGTTGGCCGGCGCGGGTTCGAGCAGCCACGCCGCGAGCTCATCACTGCTGAGCGCCTTCTCGTAGCCGGGGATGCTCCCGATGTCGCCGTCCTTGCGCATCTTCGGGGGGAGGTTCGAGGTCAGATGAAGGTCAGAGCCCTTCTCCGCCACCAGCGCGCGCAGGATGGCGTCGATCTTCTTGGGGGCAGAAGTGAAGGTGATGGGTGCTTGCGCGGGCTTGACGGGGGTGGCGGGCTTGACCGAAGGCGCCGGCGCCATGGGCTCGGGCACCGGGCTGGCCGTCACCACGGGAATCGGCATCGGGCTGATCTTCGCGAGCGCAGGTGGCGCAGGTGCCTTGATGGCCTTCAGGTCCGTCGAGCCTTCCTCCAGAAATGTTCGTACAGGGTCCGAGGCGGCGCCGGCTTCGGCATGGCTCTCGGGTTTGATCTTCATGCTGAGTCGTGTGTCCTTCTTCAGCAGCTCTACGGACACCTTCCCGGATGGCGCGGTATATTCGAACTCGACCTCTCCGCTCGCTTCGTAGCGCCGAGCGATCTCGGTCGGCATCACGTTTCGAATGAGAGTCTCGATCTGATCGGTGCGCACGTTCTGTGCGAGCAAGACCCGTTCTGCCCCCCGGGTGAGGAGGCGAATCGGACGCCCCGACTCGAACGAGAGCTCACCTCCGCGCTCCGCGTGCATGGCGCGGATGAAGCGATCGACCGGTCGGATGCTCATCGCGACCCCTCTTGCAGCGAGCTCACCGCCACGACGCGGTCTCGGCGGACGAGATAGAGATGATCGTCGGTCCGGAGTGGGAAATAGGCGGAGAGTCCCTCGAGGTAGTCGCCGAGGCGCCTTGCGCCACTGGGCAAGAGGTAGCGCAAGACGCCTTCGAGTGTGGTCCCGTCGTCGAGGGCAAGGCTCACCCGGGCGTTGACGCTCTCCGCCGCACTTTCCGCTTCGAGGTCCAACTCGTCGATGGCCGTCATCAAGTCGAGGCGCACCCAGAGGACGTGCTCGCGGCTCAAGAACTCGATCTTGGCGCGGAGGTCTCCGGTCTCGGTGTGGGCCTCGCCCGAACCCGGGGTGCGGGCGGGGATGAACCTTCGCAGCTGCAGGAGATCCTGCAGACGCTCTTTGGGGGCTGTGGTCTCGTCCCCGGCCAAGAAGAGCTCGACCTTCCGGACTCGTCCACGCGCATCGCGGATCTCCACGTCGACGGTGTGCTTGGGGACGACCAATAGCGCTGTGTTCATACCGAGGACCCTGGTCTGACCCGAGGCCAACTTCGAATCAACCTGCCGAGCACGCAGCGCTCCGGGGCTCGAGTCCACCTACATGGGACGCAAAGCCGACTCCGGCCTCACAGAGAGGCCGAGACGTCGAAGCTCGACTCTGCGTGCCTCAGCAGCACCACGCCACTGACCGTGCCATCCACAAACACATAGGGAACTCCGGGCGACGATTCGGTGGGGATGAGGGCGCCGTGGCCCTGGTAGGCCGCAGGGTAGGGGGTCCACACGCAGACCTCGCCCGACTCGCAGAGGTGGTTCTCGTTCCCCAGACCGTCGCCGCTCAACTCCGTGGCGCGATTGACGAACGTCGCGACGCAGTCGGTGCCGTCGTGCACCGAACCCGGATGAAGGCGGCCGCAGGCCTCCGCGTCTAGGCCGCCGCCCCATGAGTGTGTCTGAACCGTGTCGCCGTTCGGAAGGGGCTGCTGAAGAATCGCATCGGCCTTGGTCTTGATGAGGGCGAAGTCCCAGACCTGACAGGCCGCGCCGATGGCAGAGTACGAGGCCTCCGCGATGCGGCACGCTTCGAGGGTGTCGCTGCAGGGGCCGACCTGAGAACAGTCGGGCGCGGCGTGACAACCCATGTTGCCCCAGCCGCGGAACCAGTACTCGAAGCTCAGCCAGTCGGTCACGTTGTCGGCCGGCGAAGAGCCCGGCGGGCCCACCCAAGTCACGTTGCCTTGCGGATTCTCCATGTCGACCGCGCGCCCGACGTAGCCGCCGAGCGTGAGGTCGACGTTCGGGAGCGCTTGCTGGGCGGTCGAGGTGCGCTGATCCATCTCGCAGCTCTGCGTGTTGGTGTTCTCCATGATGCCGTAGGAGGTCGGCGGCGGATTGGCGCTCATCGAGTTCGGCAGGTAGCACTCGTTGCAGCAGGAGCCGGGGGAGCTCACCTGATAGGCGGGGCATCCGACGGCGCAGGGGCGAATGTTACCCGAGACGCAGCTCAGGTCGTTGCCCGAGCCGCTGTCCCAGTAGCTGTTGCCCACCGCAGAGAAACGACCGTGGAAGGCACTGCCCTCGCGGGCCATGTCGTCGAAGCCGAAGCGCGCGTTGAGTGTCGAGTGCACGTCGATGTACTGCGAGTTGGTGCCCGGGCTCTCGAAGCCGTTCCAGCCGTTGGCGGTGGCGTTCATGCGCATGTAGGTCGAATCGCCGCCGCGGGGACGAAACCCGTCCCGAAGGTTCGACACCGTGCTCACGTTCTGAAAGACACAAGAGTCGCAGCCGGTATCCACGCCGTCGCCGGCGTTGTTGAAGCTGAGCACGTGGGCCCAGCTATTGCTCTGATTCCCGCTGTTGGAGACGCTGATGCCCGGCCGTGGCTGATTAAACTGCTGGTTGGACACTACGATGTGACTGAAAGCGTTCCGACGATTGGTGCTGCTCAACTCCAAGCCGAAGCCCTGATTTCGAGAAGCACGAAGGTGCCGGAACACCGAGTCTTGCATGCCCACAAAGAAGAAGCCGCGGTCCGTGTTGCGCCCGGACGCTGCGTATTCGACCCTCAGCGCTCGCGAGTTGCGGAAGTCGAAGCCGGCCTCGCCGAAGTTCTCTGCCCGCGCGTTGCGAATGACACCTCGGTGCGCCGATGCCACGTGGATGCCTTCGCGGCTCCCGAGGGCGCCGCGCCAGTGGCCTTCGATCCAGAAGAAGTCGCGGTTGGCGAGGACCGCGCGGTTGTTGCCGAGGTCCGGCGAGTATCCGAGGACGACACCGGGCTGGACCACCAAGGTCGCGTGGGTCGCTTCGAGATGAAACTCGTAGTCGCCGGCCTGGCGCACGATGTTCACGTCCCAGGAGTTCTGCACCGTGCTCGACGTGGTGACGTCCACGATGGGGTTCGACCACCAGGTCGAAGGCGCGCTGGTGTGAATCGGACCGGTGGCGTCGCTGATCGTGACCGAGTTCGTCCGCCAACGGACGTTCGCGAAGTCGATGAGGCCCGAGAGGTGGAAGCCGTCTCTGAGGCCGGTGGAGATCATGCGCGCGTTGCCCGCGACCTCGACGCAGCGCCAGTCAAACGCGCCCAAGGCGTCGGTGGCGGTGAGTCCGGCGCATGAGGCCCGGTTGGGCACCGTCACCCAGCGAAGCTCTCCGGCGTGGAAGCAGCCCGAGAAGGCCTTCAGGGCCGACGTGTCGCAGGTGGCGCCGGTGGCGCGTGAGAGATCCGCGCCGTCGTTCTCCAGATGCTCCGTCCAACGTCCGCTCCCGACCGGAACAGTCACCTCTGCTTCGACGGTGGTGAGGACGCAATCTGTGTTGCAGTAGGTGCAGCTCGTGGTTCCTGGGTCACACGCAACGTCGGTGTTCCTCGCGCCTTCGTCGCAGGTCTCGTTCGGATCTTGCACGGTGTCGCCGCAGGTGTCGCCCGCATCGACGATCTGCGCGTCCGGACGACTCGCGTCGTTCGTAGTGGCGTCTAGGCGCACGGTCGCATCGGCTTGCGCGTCGCGGCTGCTGGCGTCTTGGCCGGGGATCGGTCCTCCGGTGTCATTCGCTCCGGCGTCGGTGGAGGGCTCGCTGTCGCCGCAGGCGATGAGTGAGGCGAGGAACCAGGGCGCGAGGCCGAGCAGTCGTTTCGACATGGGGCCGGAGGCTAGCCGCGTCGAGGGGCCATGGAAAGGCGCCGGAGCCACTCTCTCGGGCAGGGCGGCGCATGGTGGACCGAACGTCGGCACATCAACGCACCTCTGAGTTGCGGAGCATGGAGCCGCGCTTGCCGGATGCGTGTCTGCGCCCTTCATCGAGTGGTCGCGCATTCGGTCGGGGCCTTGGGCGTGTTAGGGTCCTTGGCTCGTGAATCCACTTCCCCCGTCGCGCTTTGCCGCCCCCGCCCCCTCTCTGGTCGAACGCGCACGCGAGGCGGCGGACGCTCACGCGGTGAAGCTGGCGCTTTCGGTCCGGCTGCAAGAGTACGCGGCGCAACGCTACCGAACGCCGGCCCCGAACCTGCCGGTGCTCAGCCTCGATGACTACTCCGGTATCCCGTTCTTGCGGGATGTCTCGGGCATCGAGGCCTATCAGCACCGAGCGCGAATCCGAGCTCGAGAGGGCGATCTCTTCGCCACGGTCACGCCCGCCGCGTCGGGATACGAGGAATACTGTGAGACTCGTCTGGGATTGGGTCGGGTGGAACTCGTCGAGGCCGAAGCGATCGAAGGTCCGCTCGAAGTGTCGCTGGCCTGCGCCCAAGGGTCGGCGTTCGATCGCATCGCCTCGCGCGCCCGAGCGGCGGGCGGAATGGTCATCCATCCTTACATGGGCATCGAGGCGGTGTGGAACCTCGCGCGGTGTCTCGCGGAGAGAAGCGGCGTGGCGCTGCAGGTCTTGGCGCCGCCTCCGCCCGTCACCTGGATCGCAAATGACAAACGCTTGCTCTCGGATCTGGCGCGGGACGCCGTGGGCGAGCGCATCGTGGGTCCGATGCACGCGCGCACCTCGATCGAAGGGCTCGCGGTCGCCCTGCTCGAACTCGCGCGTCTTCACACTCGAGTGGCGCTCAAGCGAACCCGCTGCGCGTCGGCCATGGGCAATCGTGTCTATCGCTCCTCGGACCTCCTTTCCCGCACCGAAGGCGAGGTCAGCGAGCTCGTAACGGCGTTCTGGCGCGACAAGGAGTGCCAAGAGGGCGAGACCGTCCTCGCGGTCGCCTGGGAAGACGCCGTGAGCTCGCCCTCTACGCAGATGTGGATTCCTCCCGAAGGTGTCGGCCTGCCGGTGCTCGATGGCATCTACGAGCAGCTCCTTTCCGGCGAGGAGAAGGTGTTCCTCGGGAGTCGTCCATCCACCCTGCCCGAGGCGGTGGAGCGAGCGCTCTACTCCGCGTCGTACCTCCTCTGCATCGCGCTCCAGCGGCTCGGGTACGTGGGGCGGTGCTCCTGTGACTTCATCCTCGTGGGTGACCCAAATGGGCTGTTCGACATCCGAGTCACAGACTGCAACGGACGGTGGGGGGGCACGAGCACGCCGATGCACCTCCTCGATCGCGCAAGGTCAGGCCCGCGGGGTATGTACCTGGCTCAGGACTTCGTGCATTCGTCGCTCGTGGGGGTGCCGTTCTCCGAGATCCTGAAGCGGGCGGGGCATCAGGCCTACGACCGATACACCGGAGAGGGCCGCTACCTCTTCTACAACGTAGGTTGCCTGCGCACGGCGGGGAAGCTGGACGTGGTCATCCTCGGCCAGACCGCGGACGAGGTGGCTCGACTGTCCGAAGAAGAGCTCCCTGCGCTGCTGGGCGTGTGAGCGCGACGCGCCTCAGGGCGCCAGGATCGCGCAGTCGTTCGTCATGGCGCGGCGATAGATGCCGTTGAATCCGGAATAGCCGGCGTTCACCCGGGTGTCCGCCTCGTCCTCGGAGGTCGGCCCATAGACGATCAAGGTGTTGCCCGAGCGCTTCCACCAGTAGCCGTGTTCCGCGTCCGTGATGTTCTCCGCGATCTGAGGATCGGGGTCGACGTAGCTCACGGTTCGTTCGATGCCGCCGCCGTCCACTCGGATCTCGCGAAAGAGGCGATCGATCCCGTTCTGGATGTTGGAGTGCACGAGCACGCCATCGTTCACGGTCAAGAGCGTGGCCTGCGCATCGAAGCCACACCAGGTGCCTTCGATGTCGTCGACCTGCGATGGTGGTGCGTCCGGATGGACGACGACCACCCCTCCTACGACCGGCAGGACCCAATCCAGACCGGCGGGGCTCATAGCCGCGCGCCGCAGATCGGTGGTGATGGGGACATCGACTTTCCCACACTCGCCCGCGTCATTGAGTCCTGTCCCGTTGGGCATGCTCTGGGCGCCGCCGGTGGGGAGGACCTCTCGGACGCAGTAGCCTTGTCCCGATAACGCGAGCGCGTGCGTATCGTTCACCGCGACCGGACCTCCGAGGAGACGCACGATGCCCTCTTCGCCCGACTCACCGGGGTTCGGCCCCAGGTCGATCGCCCCGTCGAGGCGGGCGAAGGCCTTGGCCCCGGCGCAGCCGCGGGCCCAGATGGTTTCACCAGAGCGGCCCACCTCGCAGAACTCGACCCCTTCGTGGCCGGGGATGCTTTGCGCCGCTCCCAGCATGGCTCCGTTCAAGGTGTACTTAGCCAAGCCCACGATTCCCGTGATCAGGAGGTCTTTGCCAAAGAAACCGATGGCTCCGCGGGTCGCGCCGGAGCCGATTTCGACGCGGATCTCGGCCGCGGCCGTGTTCGGGTTCAGGTTGGAGATCTTGCCGTTGGCGAAGAGCCAGAGCTCGTCGCTGTCCGGACGCACCGCGAGGTCGATCGTATCTTGACCGCCGAGGGTGGGCTCGCCGCCAACGAGAACCGCGCCCACTTCCTGGATACGTCGTTCACTCGCTTCGAGATCCACGCTGCCGAATCGGAGCTCACCCCCGACGAGATAGAGGACGAAGAGGCGGCTGCCGTCGTTCGAGAACTCCGCGTCCATCGCGCCCTCGCCGGTGGCCACGACCTCGACGAAGGAAGGCTCGCTTCGTTCGGCGGCGCCCGAACACGCGAGCAGGGCACAGGAAAGGAAGGGCAGAGTGAGAGACGTTCTCGGCATCGGCGGAGACGCTACTCGAACGGCGATCGCGGGAGAATCTGCGGGAAGTCCTCGGTCTCCGTCCCGAGGGAGAGCCTCCTTCGGGATTCCTCCGGGCGACGAGGAGAGCTGGCCGGCCGTCAGCTGGCCTTTGCCATCTCGGCCGACCGCTGGGCTTCGGCGACCATTCCGTGCAAGGCGAAAAGGAACGGCGGGATGTCGGCATCCTTGGTCTTTTTGTCGAGCTGATTCAGCGGCTTCGCTTGCTTCTCACCGTAGCTGTCGTTGAACAGCCAGTCGGTTCGCATGTGGACGTACACGTCGTGGGTGGTCGAGAGCATGCTCGAAGTCGCGGGTGAGAGCTTCTCGTAGGGAAGAAGTCCCATGCGGAGCTCGGCGAGCTCGCCGAGCATGGAGCCGAAGTACGCGGTGGCGCCGGCCTTCTCCTTGTCCGTGAGCTGGCTCCAGCTTCGACCCTCGTTCGAGCGAAGTTGCGCCCGCAGGTCGTCGAGATCTCCGATCTTGCTCGCGAGTGCGGCCTTGTACTCGGCGGGGTTCAAGCTCTGGTCGATCTGAACGTCCTTGCCCGAGAGGTGGGCCAGCAGGCCCAACGCCGCCGCTTCGACGGATTCCCGGTTGTTGTTGGTCGCCTTTTCGAGCGCGAAGCCGCCGACCTTCTCGAGGGTGTCGAAGGGGAGTCCAAAGACCCGTCCCGCCGCGCCGCGCTCTTCAAAGGCGACCTTGTTCTCCTTGGCCAATTCGTCTGCTGCCGCCACGCGGTGTTTGTCGGCGACCGCGACGCCCTTCTTGGACGCCAGCTTCGTGGCGCGTTCTTCAATGGCGTTCGCGCTCGGGGTCTCGAGGAAGGTCTTGCCGGAGCCGGGCCCCATGTCGATGAACCAGTCGTTATGTGACCCCTCGAGGCCGGCCTTGGTGCCAGCGTCGAGAAACTGGGACAAGAACGCCCGGGCGACTTCAAAGGTGGGGGCGGGAGGCGAGGCACCGGGGGCGCGGAGTGCAGCCGCGCCGACGAGGATCTCACGGTGTTCGGTGCTGATCTTCGCCGAAGCGCGCAAGACCGAGTTCGTCACCGCAAGCACCGCATTGGCTCTCGCCTCGTCCGCACCTCCGCACTGCACCAGATCAGTGATGGCTTTTCGCTGACCTTCGAATCCCATCGCGTCGGCCTGAGGATTCGAAGAGGCGGTCAACTGGATCAAATGGGCGGCAACCGCGGCTGGAGTCGCCTTTCCCTTCAATAAGGCTTCTGCGGCGTCGTACCTCGCGACGTAGTTGACGGGGTTGGTTCTGACGGTGGTCATACGTGGGTCCTTTCGATGGTGGAGGGAAGAGGTCGCGGCTTGGTGCCGCGCCGGGAGAGCATGTTGTGGCAGCGCAATCCAACGGGTCGTTGCTCGAGCCGATGGATTCGGAGGAAGCCGTCGAGCACCTCGAGGCTCCCGAAGAGGTCGAAGCAGTCGGGATCCGCGATGGCTCCAGTTCGAGCGTATTCGATCCACTGCGACAGGGCGCATTCGACGATCGCCTGGGGCACGTAGTGGTCGGCGGCTCGATCCGAAACCGAGACGGACCCCTCCTGCATGTGGATCACGACGCGCCTCGCGATGTCGTCCTCCCCGCGGAGAAGCAGAACGAGTTCGCCGAACGGGAGCGCCTCGAGACGCGTGAGGTCTTTCTCGCCGAGTGCGAAACGCAGCGAGCGGGCATAGCGCTCGACGCTCGAAGGCGATTCGCAGCGGGGGGCGCGCATGCTCTCGCGATGAGCAACCGCGGTGCCAAGCCCTCAGGCCCTCGATCAGGGAGGATATTGGCCGCCGGTCTCGGTGGCTGGCTTCGCGAGGAACCAGTGTCGAGTGCTCCAGGGGACGCCCCTCTCGTTCGGCCGCTGCCTCGGGGCGCATCGACGCTCCCAGCCCGGCGAGCAGCCGCTGATGCTTTGTGCTATAAGGAGTTTTCCGATGGAAGATCTGCTGGTTACGGGGCTCGTCTACCTAGAATTTCACCTCCTGGAGGCCACGCGGGCTCAGATCCCGGCGCCGGGCCGAGAGGTCTTTGTGCCCGATCTCCCGGTTCGCTTGGGAGGTGCGCTGAACGTCGCATCGGTCTTGCGAGCGATGGGCGAACCGGTCCGGCTCGCTACGCCGATCGGGGACGAATACTGCGGCCGCCTGCTTCGCTCGGTGGCCTCGTCGCTCGAGCTGCCGCTTCTGGAGTGGCCCGCTACGCGCGATGGGTCGGTCTCCATGGTTGTGCACGAGGGTGGTGACCGCGCGTTTGTTTCGACTGCCGATTTCGCCGCCCTGGAACGGGTCTCGGAGTTACCTGCCGCCGCGTGGGTCCACGTGCCCGGACTTCGCGAAGCGCACGCGCTCCGACCCGCGTTGTCTCGGGCGCACGCGCGGGGTTCGAAGATCAGCCTGAATCTGAGCTGGTATCCCGAGGGCCTCGGCGCGCTTCTCGAAGATCCAACGCTCCCCTTCGACATCGTCGTGATGAACGAGCTCGAGGCGACCGAGATCGCCGGGAGTCCGGAAGAGGCGCTGCGTCGTCTCAGTGGCCGCGCGACCGCGGTCGTCGTCACCCTGGGTTCGGGCGGAGCGCTGGCGAGGTTTGGTGAGCGCAGGCTGCAAGTGGACGCATCCCCCGTGCGCATCGTGGATCCAACCGGAGCGGGTGACGCCTTCTGCGCCGGTCTCCTCGCTGCGACGAATCGCGGACTCCCCCCCGAGACCAGGATGCGTTGGGGTACCGCGGCCGCCGCACGAGTCCTCGAGATCTACGGCGGAGTGCTCGAAGAACGCTTTGCTCCGAAAGATGAGGCCCAATTATGAATCGAGTCCTGGCCGTCCTCGGTGGCGGGAGCGCGTACGCACCCGGGCTCGTGCAAGCGCTCTTGCATCACGCGGATCACCACAAGATCAACGAACTCCGGCTCCACGACATCGAGCCGACCAAGCTCGAGATCGTCGTGAAGCTCGCGGAGAAGATGAGCATCGCAGCGGGTCGTCCTTTCAGCGTGATCGCCGCCGAACGGCTCGATGACGCCCTGCGCGGGGCCACCGTGGTCTTGAACTCCACGAGGCCCGGTGGTCTGGCCGCGCGGCACCTCGACGAGACCCTGCCGCTCGAGTTCGGCCTGCCCGGACAAGAGACCGTGGGCCCAGGTGGCTTCTTCTTCGCGCTTCGATCCGTGCCGTACAGCCTGCACGTCGCCGAACGACTTCAGCAGCTCTCGCCCGATGCGGTGCTGCTCAACTACACCAACCCGACCAACATCGTCTCTCAGGCGCTTGCGGCGAGACCGGAGCTTCGCGTCCTCGGCCTCTGCGACCAGTCGGACGAAGACCTCGAGACCCTGGCTCATGCCCTCGGGACCTCGCCGATCACGTCCTTCGAGTGTGTCGGGCTCAACCACGCCACCTGGTATTCGGCGCTGACGACCCGCGAGGGGAAGGGCGTCGAGATCGAAGGGCGGATCCCGGCGCCCGGCGGGCTCGACGAAGAACATCGCCTCCGCTTCTCTCTCTCCTTTGACCTTTGGACCCAAGCGCGGAGCGGCTGGCCGAACTCGTATCTCCCCTATTACACGCATCCTGCTGCCTTCATCGATCTGGCCCGGCGGCGCGGCTCGCGAGCCAAGCTGATCGAAGCGAGCCTCCCGTCCTACTATCAGCACTTCGCGGAGGAGGCGGCCAAGCCCGAGCCTCGGCTCTTGCGTCATCGAGGAACCAGTGGTTTTGGAGACCTCGCCGTTCGCACCTTGGGGGCGGTGTTCGCGCGCGAACCTCGGCGGCTGGTGCTCAACGTTCCCAATCGAGGCTCGGTGCGGACCGCGCATCCAGACACCGTCGTGGAGGTGCCCATCGAACTCGGCGCCCACGGCCTCCGGCGCATCGCGGTGTCCGACCCGCCGACGTTTCTCGTCCCGCTGCTCGAGCGGCTCGAACGGTACCAGCTCGCCTCGGCCGAGGTTGCGGGGCAAGCAAGCTCGCCCGCGGCTTGGGCGGAGGCGCTCTCCCTGAATCCGCTCGTGCCCGACGCATCCACCGCGAACGCGCTCATCGAACGCGCGCGGCGAGCCTATCCGGCGGGGGCGCTGGAGGGTGTCCGGTGAAGAGCACCCCACTGCTCGAGGCCTACGACTGGGAGGAGATCGAGCGGGTCGTGATTCTGTCCCCGCACCTCGACGACGCCGCCCTCTCGTGCGGGGGGCTCCTCTCGGCCCTGGCCGACCGCGCCTCTTTGCTCGTGGTCAGCATTCACTGCGGGAACCCACCGTCGACCCCGGTCGCCGCCGGTCGACCCCGCAAGGGCTTCGTCCATCCCGAGATTCGTCGGCAGGAGGACCGCCGGGCCATGCACGCGATCGAGGTGGACTACGTGCACCTGGGCTTCCCGGACGGGGTGTACAGGCGCAGTCCCACCAGCGGCGAGCTCCTCTACCGAACCCCCCGAGAGCGCTGGGTGCTGCCGCGAGTCGAAGACGCGCTGCACGTAGAGGAGCTCTACCTCGTGCTCCAGCGGCTCACCGATCACATGGGCCGGTACCTGCTCGTCAGCCCGATGGGGATCGGCCACCACGTGGATCACATGCTCACCGCGCAGGTCGCCCTCCGGCTGGCCTCGAAGAAGCGACCGCTGCTCTTTTATGAAGACTTCCCGTACGTCGTGAACCCGCTCGTGGGCGCTGGCGTGGAGGACGGTCCGGAGAGCGCGCTGGCTCGGCTTCAGCTTCGAGCGGTCGAACGGTGTGTTCTGCCCATCAAGGTCGAGGAGAAGGCGCGGCTTCTTCGGTACTACGACACCCAGATCCCGCTTCTCTTCGGTACTGACCAATCCATGATGACTGCGCTTGGCAGCCGCGCGGAAGGCGGCCAGCCCAGCGAGTTCTACTGGCGCGCGCGCCGGCTTTTTGATGCTCGAGAGGGAGGGGAAGATGAACTCTAGTCGAGATACCATGGCGATGTGGAACGAGATCCGGGAGCAGCCTGCGATGTTGCGCGAGCGCGCGGTCTCGTGGACAGAGCGGGCGCGCCACATCCGCGCCGAGGCGCCTTCGCGTGCAACACCGGTTGTGCTCGGGCGGGGCAGTTCCGGACACGCCTGCACCTTCGCCACGTACTTAATCGCTCTGGAGACGGGCCGACATCCGGTCGAGCTTCGTCCCTGGATCACCACCCAAGAGACACCCCGTGCGGATTGGTCGGACTCGATCGCCTACGCCTACTCGGCCTCCGGTGCGAGCACTGATGTCTCCGCCGCGGCACGATGGCTTCGAGACCGCGGCGCCCACGTCGTGGCAGTGACCAACGCACAAGCCGGCCCGAGTGTGCTCGAGGAGGCCTCTCATCAGAGCTTCCGGGTGGCCGCGGGTCCGGAGCGGGCTGTGCCCGCGACCAAGAGCTTCTGCGCGCAGCTCTTTGCCGCGGCCGCTCTCACCGGACTCGACGTGACGACGCCCGCGAGCGACAGCGCACGGGTCATGGACGAGATCCTGAAGGGCGACCTCGGCGCCGAGTTGGCGGAGTTCCTCGCCAACGCTCGGCAGGTCGTGTGGTTGGCGCGAGGCCCAGCCCTGGCCGCTGCGCTCGATGGCGCGCTCAAGGCGCAGGAGGCCGCCGGTCGGCTGACGCTCGCCTACTCCACCGCAGAGTTCTTGCATGGCCCAGTGGCTTCCGTGGGTCCGGAGGACCGCGTGATCATCCTCGATGACGGCGTGGGATCGTCCGAGAACACCGAGGCGGTTGTGGCGAGCCTCGTCGCGCGAAGGACCCCCGTGGTCACCGTGGGGCCCGACAGCTCACATGCAGCGCTTCGCGTCCCGATGCCCGACGCGTCGTGGGCACGAGTTCCGGTGCTCGGCATGTTGACGCAGTGGGTTGCGCTCGAGCTGGCGTTGCGTCTGGGCCTCGATCCAGATGCGCCGGCGGGGCTCAAGAAGGTCACGCTCACCTGAACGAGAGCCCGCTCGTTCAGCCGAACAAGAGCCAGTGCCCAGCGACCAAGCCGAATGAGACCACGGCGAGGGTGGCGATGAGGGCCGCGGCTCGACCTACGAGTTCTCTCGAGGCGCGAGCGACGGAGCGGTCGGGCCAGAAGCCAAGCGCATGGGCTCGCGCGGCGAAAACGATCGCGCGCTCACGCTGCGCGGGCGGACCGAAGAGGACCGATGCACAGAGCGCGGTGGTGGCCCCCGCGGCGGTCCAGATGAGCCGATGCTCGTATCCAAGTTCAGAGAAAGACGACAGCGCGAGCGACAGGAAAAGACCGATCCCCGCCGAGATGAGCTCCGACCAGGCCGTCACTCGCCACCAGAGCCAGCGAAGCGCCGTCACCGGTCCGAGGGCCGCGCCGAGAGCCCCGACCCACTGCCAGGCGACTTCGATCGTGTCGATGCGCATGCAGACCAGGACCGCGAGGACCGTGTAAGCCAGGACGGCTCCGCGTGCCACGCGGATTCGAGTCTGGTTCGAGGCGTTCGGTCGAAGTTTGGGAAGCAGGTCGTTCACGACGTAGGAGGCCCCCCAATTGAGATGGGTGTCGACCGTGCTCATGAACGCGGCCAAGAGGCTCGCCACCATCACCCCGAGCATCCCGCTCGGCAGGAAGGCTTGCATCAACACCGGGTAGGCGGACTCTCGGTCGGTGGCCACGGCGGCGGCGATGCCGTCGAGCGCCAACGGCTCTCCCCCAAGCGGAATGAGCACCAAAGCGCACGTTCCCACGATGAACCAGGGCCAGACTCGGACCAGGTACTGGAGCACGAGGAACAGGAGCGCCGCTTTGGTCGCATCGCGGGGTGATTTCGTGGCGTTCAGTCGTTGCATCAGGTAGCCGCCCCCGTCCGAAGGGAGGTTGGCGAAGGATTGAACGGCGAGATAGAGACCGAAGCTGAACGCACCCAGGCCGGCCGCCTCGACCCAGCCGTTCTCCATCGAAGGGAAGAGCTCGAGGTAGCGGTGTCCGTCCCCGTAGAGCTCTCGCAGAGAATGGCGGAGGCCGCTCGTTCCACCCGCCGCGTCCAAGATCACCACCGCGAAGTAGGTGCTGCCGACGAGGGCGAGGCCGAGTTGCAGGAGGTCGGTGATGACGACGCCGGCGAGCCCTCCCGCGCTCGAGTAGATCGCGACGATGAGGAGGAGCATCAAGACCGTGATGCCCTCGCTCGGCGTTCCGAAACCGCCGCTTTCGGGCCAGACCATGGCGAAAAGCGACACGAGCCCTGGTGTCCACGCGGACCAGTCGAAGAAGGGCGCCGCGATCTTGACCATCGCCTTCAGGACCCAGCCGAGGATGAGCGCGTTGTAGACGAGGCCGTAGAGGCCGGCGCGAAAGAGACGGAGGACCTCGGCTGCGCGCCCCTCGTAGCGAAGGCTGATGTACTCCGCGTCGGTGATGACCCCGAGCCGGTTCCATCTGGAGGCGAAATAGACCACCACGCCCGCGTGCACGACGACCCACGACAGCCACATCCAGTTCCCGGACAGACCGCGAGTGGCGATGATACCGGTGACCGCCAAGGGAGTGTCCGCCGCAAACGTGGTCGCGGCGATCGAGGCGCCCGCCCACCACCAGGGTAGACTTCGGTCCGCCAGGAAGTAGGCTTCGCGACTGCTCTCGGCCCGGCGCCGAACCCAGAACCCCACCGCCAGCGCGACGGCCAAGTAGGAGACGATGACTCCGAAGTCGAGCCCAGAGAGCATGGGCGCGGGCCCGTTCAGCGCCCGCGGGCGGCGGCCAAGAAGCCTTCACCCCAGGAGGACACGTCGTTCTCTGCCACGATGCTCGCGAGGCGCTCGCGTCTCAGTTGACGATCGAGCTCGTCGAGGTGCAGCGCCTTGAAGAGCGTTTCTTTCATGTCCTGAGGATCGTACGGGTTGGTGAGGACGGCGCCGTGAAGCTCGACCGCCGCTCCGGCGAACTCCGAGAGGACCAACACGCCGTTTCGACTCACCGCGTTCTGCGCGGCGATGAACTCCTTGGCGACCAGGTTGAGACCGTCGCGCAGTGGGGTGATCCAAGCGACGTCGGCCGCGGCGTAGTAGGCGACGACGTCCTCGAAGGGGAGAGAGCGGTAGAAGTATCGAATGGGCGTCCACGAGACCGTGCTGAATCGGCCATTGATCTGACCCACGAGCTCGTCGACCTGTCGGCGGGTGCGCTGATAGACCTCCATGCCTGGCGCGGCCGGCGTGCAGATCGAGACGAGCACGACCTTCTCGTGCAGCTCTGGGTGATCTTGGAGCAAGGCCTGAAACGCCTGAAGCTTCTCTATGGGGCCCTTTACGTAGTCGAGGCGCTCGACGGAGAGAATACACTTCCGGTCCTTGAACTCCTCTCGGATGGTCTGGACCTGCTCTGAGACCTCGGGACGCTTCAGGGTGGCCTCGATCCTGGAGACGTCGATGCCCACCGGATGCGCGCCGAGCCCGACCTCGCGACCGGCGTAGCGAAGCCCGTGACACATGTCGTCCACCCCCATGGCGCAGCCGTAGGTGCGGAAGCGCGGCGCGCACGAGACGCGTCCCACGACCTCGGCGCCCATTCGAGTTCGCGCCACGTCGACGAAGTTCTCCACGTAGCGCGGGATATGAAATCCGACGTAGTCGCACAAGAGCAGGCTGGTGATGATCTCTCGCGACCAAGGGATGATGTTGAAGACGTCGGCGGGCGGGAAGGCGGTGTGGTGGAAGAACGCGATCCTCAGGTCGGGGCGCTTGGGACGCAAGAACGATGGAACCATCCAGAGGTTGTAGTCATGGATCCATACCGTCGCCCCCGGCTCCGCCTCCCTCGCGGTGCGTTCGGCAAAGACGCGATTCACCTCGAGGTAGTGCCGCCAGTGGTCGGGATCGAAGACCGCCTTGCTGGGAAAAGAGAAGATGATGGGCCAGAAGGCCTCCTTCGAGAACTTTCGGTAGAAGAGATCCACATCTCGCTTGCTGAGAGGGATGCGTGCCACCGTAACCTCGCTCCGGTCGTCGACGGGGAGCTTGATCGTCTCCTCGAAGCCGGGGCGATCGGACTCATCGATCTCGGACCACGCCACCCAAGAGCCCGGGGTCGACTCGCCGAAGAAGCCGAGCAGAGTGGGGATGATGCCGTTGGGGCTTCGGTGAACGCGGAACGAGGTCTTGCCCCCCTGCCGATGCTCCTCGAAGGGTGGTCGGTGATAGACCATGACGAGCTGGTTTTGACCCTTCGTGAGCGACGGCTTCACCTCGAGCTCGGTCGATCGCGGCTGAGGCTCGAAGCCAAAGTGCTCGAGGGCCTCGATGATACCGCCGGCGCCGGCCCGAGTCGCGTGCAGGAGTCGTGTGCCGTCGGGCGCGAGCGCCTGAGCGAGGGCCGGCTCCGCGTTGCCCACCAACACCCCTCGATAGGGGGTCTCGAGCAAGGCGCGGTCGTTCAGCGTGTCTCCGGCGGTGAGGATGCGCTCCGATGGGATGTCGAAGTGCTCGACGAGGGCCTCGAGGGTGCTGCCCTTGTTGACCCCGTGTGGCAAGACGTCGAGGTAGCGACCGGCCGAGAACAACAGGTCACAGCCCAGGCCCTCGATCCTGCCCTCCACACTTCTGAGGAGCTCTGGGTCGCTGGAGTAGAAGGAGCATCGTCGCTCTTGAGGGACGTCTTGACGCTCGAGCCCGTCCACATCACCGATCGCTTGGAGGACCGCTCGTGTGCCAGGCCAGAGGCGCGAGATCTGATTCTGCAGAGGCTGAATGGGTTCGAGGTCGTCGCCGTGGACGACGGTGGCGCCCACGTCACAGACGATGATGTCGGGCCTCGGGAGCACGGGGTCGGACAACAGCGGGATGACGGTCTCCAGTCCCCGCCCAGTCACGTAGATGAGGACCGTGTCGGCTCGGTCTTCCTCGAAGAAGCTGTAGAGGCGTTGGCGGTCGGCCTCGTTGCCCCCGAGGAACGTGCCGTCCAAGTCGGTCGCGAGCAGTAGCCGAGCTCGGCGGAGTTTGTTTTGGAGGCGCTGCCGCCGATGAATGGGCGTTTCTACGGGCAGGGATCGATGAGACTGGAGCACAGACGCTTTGTACACAAAGCAACCGGAGGTGCCAAGGGATAACCTCTAGAGGAATCAATGGGTTATCGACAGGGACGGTGGGGGAAGCACGCCCGGTGGGGCACCGGGCGCATGCACTGCGGCCTCGAACTCAGTACTGAGAGAGCCGTTCGCCGCGTGAGCCCGAGAGCGACTTGGCCTTCTTCACCAGCGCGAGCAGCTCGCTCTCGTCGCGCCCTCGGTTGGGCAGATCCTCGAGGATGCTCGCCACGCGGTCGAAGGTCCAGGCGTCCGCCCAAGGGCTGTGACGCAGAAGCTCCGCGGTGGCCATGGAGGCGATCGCGACCTTCATGGTGCTCGAGGTGAGCGTGAAGGAGCGGTCGATGCGATCGACCGAGAGCTGTCGTTCCACCTCGGAGGCCTTCATGGCGCCCGGAACCTTGGAGCGAACTCGCACCGTCGCGAGTGAGCCCTGGGCGCCCGGCTGCAGCTCGACCTCGTAGAGGGCGGTGACTTGATGGCCGGCGCCGATCTCACCCGCATCCACCGCGTCGTTTCGGAAGTCCTGGTTGGCGATGTGACGGTTCTCGTAGCCGACGAGACGCCAGGTCTTGACTGCATTGGGAGAGAACTCCACCTGGATCTTCACGTCCTGCGCAACGTCCTGCAGCATCTTCGTCAGGTCTCGGCCGAAGACGCGATCCGCGTGAACCAGCGAGTCGACGTAGAAGTAGTTGCCGTTGCCCTTGTTCGCGAGAGTCTCCATCATGGCGTCCTTGTAGTTGCCGTCGCCGAAGCCGATGGTGGAGAGACGGACGCCCTCGCTCACGTAGCCGGACACCTGCTTCAGGATCTCGTCCGGTGAAGTGGAGCCGATGTTGGCGTCTCCATCGGACATCACCACGATGCGGGTGTTGCTGTTCGGAGCGAGCATCTTCGCCGCCTGCTGGTAGGCCAGGGTGAGGCCGGAGGCCATCGCGGTGCCGCCGCTGGTGCGCATGGTGCGGATGGCCTTCAGGATGCGGCTTCGGTTCTGGTCGGTGACCCTCGTGGGCGGGAGCACCATCGAGACCCCACCGGCGTAGGTGGTGATCGCGACCTGGTCGCGGCTCCCCAGATGCTCAACTGCGATCTCCATGCTCTTCTTGGCCATCGCGAGCTTGTCGCCCGAGGTCATCGAGCAGCTCGTGTCCATGAGAAAGACGATGTTGGACGGTAGGCGTTCCGCGTCGCTCACGATCTTCGACTGAAGTCCCACGCGGACGAGGTGTTTGTGTGCGTCCACCGGGGATTTGGAGCCATCGAGTTGAATGGAGAAGGCCTCGCTCGTGGGCGGGTCGTAGTCGTAGCGGAAGAAGTTGATGAACTCCTCGACGCGGACCAAGGTGGGCGTAGGCATGCGATTCGACTTGAGCGAGCGACGAGCGATGGAGTAAGCGGCGGTGTCGACATCGACCGCAAACGTGGAGGTGCTCTCCTCGCTCGCGTCGCGCATGGAGGCGACGCGGTGATCTTCTCGACCCTCGAAGTCGCCGCTGACGACGCTCTCTTCCGGCGACGCGTCACCGATGCGTCCCGAGCCCTTGCCTAGGGTGATCCGCTTTGGACCCTTGTGGCCGAGCAGACCCGCACCGCCCTGAGGGGACTGACTGAGTTTTTCGGTGGGGCGTGGCGCCGGCTTGGCCTCCGACTTTGTTCGGCTTCGGCGACCATCGAAGTCGTCGGCCTCCGGCTCAGCATCGCGGAGCTCGGCGCCCAACGTCGGCACATCGCTCGGCGCTGGGTCGGGGGAAGCGGTCGTGACCGCTGGGGTGGGTTCGTTCGCGGGTTCGGGGGCGGCGGTGCCGTCCTCGACCTTCCGCGAGGAAGGCTGGTTCTCAGCCTGCGGACTGGCCGTCGGCGCGGCACTGTCGAAGCCACGTTCTGCGAGCAGGCAGCCCGCCGCGAAGGCGAGCAGTAGGGGGGTGGTCTGTTGGAGCGAGAGGCGTCGCATGGACCCTTGGAACGGGCCACCGTCCCAAACGATCCAACCGAATCATGGAAAAGCGCAGGTGACCGTGGGGCCGCCGTCTGCGGGCCGAAAACAAGTCGCGCCTGGCCCACCGCAGGGCGCGAGGTCGGGCAAACACGCACATGGCAGCGGCGGGCCACAGGCCGAGGGCAGAGGCTCGCAACGTCGGCCGATGGGGGCCGTGCAGCCCACGACCCCCGAAGCGACACATCGCTCCTCGGTGGCCGCGCAGCCTCCGCCGTCCCGGCTCACGCAGGGCGCGGTGGGGATTTCGAGGCAGTACTCCGTGTTCTGAGCGCAGGCGGAGGGGCCGCACGCAAAGCTGGGGCCTGCATCCGCGATCACACCTTTGTCCGGAGCACTGCCGGCATCAGGCGGGCTCTCGTTGTCTCCGCAGGCGAGCAAGGCCGTGAGAGAAACGACCGCGAGTCTCCTCATGGCGTATCCCTCCGGGACGCCTGAGCGCGCCGCTCGGCCATGCTGGCGAGCGCCCCCGGAAGCTCGGCCAAGAGACCCGAGACCGCGGCTTGAACCTGAGTGGCCCGATCTTTGGACTTCAGCCCCAAAGCGGACTCCGCGCCCACGACGAAACGCCCGCTGTCGAGGTCGTACAGCTCGAGCCGCACCCCGTCGAGCGAGACCTTTCCGATCACCGCGAGGTCCGCCCCGAGCGAGCGCGCAAAGGCCAGAAGACACTCCGCCCTCTCCGCGCAGGAGAAGATCTCCGAACGCGCGTTGTACAGCGCCTTGCGACCGAGCCGGTGGCGTCTGAAGCCGAGGCTCAGGTCGCGTCCTTGTTTCTCGAGCCGCACGAAGGCGAGCTCCCAAGCCTGGATGGCCTCGAGCTCCTCGATGGCGACGGGACGCAGAGGCACGATGACGACCTCGTGCTTGGGGGCCGAGCCGGGCAATGCCAAGGCCACCGCCAGAAGGAGCGCACTCAGTCCCACGCTGAGATCCTGCCCGAACTCAGCGGGACAAGCCAGGTCCCCAGGGGCTCAGTCGTAGAAACGCTGACCGCTCTTGGCGCGCTCCCGCAGCAGCTCCGGTGGACTGAAGCGACGCCCGTGTTGGTCCGCGCACCGCTCCATGCGCCGAAGCAGCTCCGAGGGGCCGAGACCATCCGCGTAGCGGAACGGGCCTCCGAGAAAAGGTGGAAAGCCGAGACCGAAGATGGCGCCGATGTCACCATCGCGCGGGGACCGCAGCACCCCCTCGGCGAGGCAGCGAATCGCTTCCGAGACCATCTGGAGCCCGAGCCGCTCACCCAGCTCCGCCAGCGGAACTTTGCCGCGTCCCTTGGGTTCGATGCCGAGCACCCGGTAGACCTCCGGATCGACGAGCTTCTTCTTGGTGCCGTAGGTGTAGAAGCCCTTCTTGCCCTTGCGTCCGGTCCGTCCGTCCGCCACCAGCTTCTCGAGCCCCGGAGGCGGCGCCACTCGATCACCAAAAGCGGCGTGTATGATGTGACTGACCTTCTCGGCGGTGTCGACGCCGACCTCGTCCAGCAGCGTGATCGGGCCCACGGGAAAGCCGAATTGGCGCGCGGCCTCATCGATGTCTTCGATCGGGATACCGTCGGCCAGCATCCACGAGGCTTCGTTCATGTACGGTCCGAGGATGCGGCTGGTGTAGAAGCCGACGCCGTCGTTCACGACGATGACCGTCTTGCCCTGACGCCGTCCGAGATCCACGCAGGTCGCGACCGTCTCGTCACTCGTGTCCTTCGTTCGGATGACCTCGAGCAGCGGCATCTTGTGGACGGGAGAGAAGTAGTGCATCCCGATCAATCGATCCGGGCGGCTCGATGCCTCCGCGATCCGGGTGATGGGGATGGAAGACGTGTTGGAAGCCAGGATGGTGGTGTCTTTGGTGACCGCCTCGACCTCCTTCACCACTCGATGTTTCAGCGCTAGATCCTCGAAGACCGCCTCGATCACGACGTCCGCGCCCGCGAAGCCCGAGTAGTCTGTGGTGCCCGAGATACGCGCGAGGATTCGGTCGCGTTCACGGGCCGAGAGCCGCTTCTTCTCGACCTTCTGATCGAGCGGCCTGCGCAGCTCCGCGAGGCCTCTGGCGACCGCTTCCTCCCGCACGTCTCGAAGCCGAACGTCGATATCGGCCTTCTCGGCGGTCACGAGCGCGATGCCGTGCCCCATGATGCCGGCCCCGAGGACGGCGATCTTCTGGACCTTGCGCGGCTCGATCTCGGGGTGATCCGTGCCGTTCTCCTTCTTCATCGCGGTGGTGGCGAAGAAGATCCCGATGAGGCGCCGAGACACGTCGGTGTCGATGAGTTCGCCGAAGCGTTTGGCTTCGAGCGCCAGTCCGGCCGCACGACCTTTCTCGAGCCCCACACGCACGACCTCGAGAATCCGGTACGGCGCGGGGTAGTGCTCCCCGGCCTTCTCCCGGAGTGTCTTCTCCGCCTGATCGAAGACGATCTTTCGCCCGGCGGGATTGCCGGAGAGCGCGAGCTCCCTCAGCGCCTTGGGTTCCGCAAACTCGGCGATGCGCTCCACCAGGCCGTGTCGCTTCTGCTTCACGTCGATCAGGTCGAGCGCACGTTTCGCTGCGACATCGATCAGGATGGCCGCGGGAACGACCTCATCCACGAGGCCCATGGAACGCGCGCGTTTGGCGTTCACCTGTTTACCGGTGAGGAGTAGATCGAGCGCCTTTTCGAGCCCGATCAGCGCGGGTAGCCGCTGCGTTCCTCCCGCCCCCGGCAGGAGGCCGAGCTGAACCTCGGGGAGTCCCAACTTGGTCTTGGGATCATCCGAAGCCACACGCGCGTGACACGCGAGCGCGAGCTCGAGGCCACCTCCCAGACACGCTCCGTGAATCGCCGCGACCACCGGTCGCTTCCAGGCCTCGAGGGTGTCGAAGGCCTCTTGGCCCTCGCGGGAGCGACGCTCTCCCTCGTCCGCGCTCTTCAGCGTCTCGAGGAGCTTGATGTCCGCTCCGGCGATGAACGAGCCCTCTTTCGCCGAGGCGATCACCACCGCGGGTAGGTCCTTTGATTCGATCTCAGCGCGAATCGTGTCGAAGGTGGTTCGAAACTCGGCCTTCAGAGTGTTCTGGGATTCCCCGGGCACATCGATGAGGATGACTCCGACGCCATCCGAGCGAATCTGAAGCTGCATCATGGGGGGCACGGGTTCGTTCATGTGTTGGCCTCCAGGATCATGGCGGCGCCTAGTCCGCCGGCGGCGCATTGGGTCACGAGCCCAAAACCACCACCTCGGCGAGCGAGCTCGTTCGCCACGGTGAGGATCTGACGGGCCCCGGTGGCCGCGAAGGGGTGACCGATCGCGATGGAGCCGCCATACACGTTGAAGTTGCCCCAATCGATCTCGCCGATGGCGCTCGAGCGCCCCAGCTTCTCCTCCGCCCAGCTCTTGGACTCGAAGGCTTGTGTGTTGGACAGCACCTGCGCCGCGAAGGCCTCGTGCATGTCGATGACGCTCAGATCCGAGAGCTTCAGGTTCGCCGCGTCCAGCGCCTTTGGGGTGGCGTAGGCGGGGCCCATCAGGAGCTGCTCGCTTGGGTCCAGCGCGGCGAAAGCGACCGATCGGATGAAGGCCTTGATCGGCAGTCCCAGCGACTTCGCGACGTCTTCGCGCACGAGCAAGAGGGCGGCGGCGCCGTCGGTGAGGGGCGAGGCGTTGCCGGCGGTGATGGTGCCGTACCTCTTGTCGAAGACCGGGCGGAGGCGCGCGTAGCCTTCGAGCGTGGAGTCCTTCCGAATGAGGTTGTCCTCGGAGACGGGGGCATCGGCCCCAGCCGCATAGACAGTCATGCGCTCCTCAGAGAGCAAGCCGTCGCCAAACCCGCGTGCGGCTTTCGTGTGACTGTCATGCGCGAGCTGGTCCTGCGCCTCTCTCGAGATGTGGTTCTCCTTGGCCATCTTCTCCGCCGCTTCCCCCATGCTGAGGCCGGTGGAGAGCTCGACCAAGGCGGGTGCGTTCGGGAGGAGGTCTTTTGGGGCTACATGCGAAAACGCCTTCAGCTTGTCGACCGGGGACTTCGCCAGCGCGGCCTGGATGAGCGCTTCGTTGAGCCCCTTGCTCACCGTGATGGGCACGTCGCTCGTGGAGTCGACGCCGCCCGCGATGACGACCTTGGCTTGTCCGCTCTGGATGAGCGCGCTCGCGGAGGCCGCCGACTGGGTGCTGGTGGCGCAGGCGCGCACCACGCTGAATGCGTCCACGCTCCTCGGCAGACTCGTGCGAAGCACGATCTCCCGCGCGACGTTTGGACCCACGAGCGAAGGGATCACTTGACCGAAGACCACCGCGTCGAGCTCGGCCTTGGGGATCTCACTCCGCTCGATGAGCTCACGGACGACCAGGGTTCCGAGCTCGAGGGCCGACAACTCCCTAAAGCCGGTCGCCTGCTTCTGAAAGGGCGTTCGCAGCCCAGCGACGATGGCGGTGCGCTTTCCGGACATGCCCCTCCCTTCGCGCGGAAAGAGGGGAACACACAACCTAATTCACGAAGAGCCAGGCCACGAGCACCCAGATGGGACCCAGAATCCCAATCGACCAGAGCATGTAGCCGAAGAAGGTGGGGGTCTTGAAACCGGCCTCGTCGCAGATCGACTTCACCATGAAGTTGGGACCATTGCCGATATAGGTGTTGGCGCCCATGAAGACCGCACCGAGGCTGATGCCGATCAAGATCGGCTCGGCGATACCGGCGATGAGCACGGTCCCCTCGGGACTCGGGATCGACTGCGCGATGGTGAAGAAGGTGACGTAGGTGGGCGCGTTGTCGAGCACGCTCGAGAGCACTCCGGTCACCCAGAAGAACTGACTTGGCGTCGAGAGCCCGAGGTCGGGTCCATGCACCTGCAAGAGCGCCAGCGCCGGCTGCATGGTGGTGAAGATGGCGGCGAAGAGGATGGCCACCTCTTCGATGGGATGAAAGGTGAAGCCGTTCTCGCGTTTGAGCTCCTTCTTCGTGGTCAGGAGTGATCCCGCGGTCGCCACTCCCATGCCGAGCTCGCGCCAGCCCAGCGGAAGGAGCGCCGCGCTCGCGACCACGCTCGCGAGGAAGATCAGGTTGTGCAGGCCCGCGAAGCCGATCGGCTGCCTCTCTACTTCGGGGATGCCACCTTCCTTCGCAGTGAGGCGCCAGTCGATCAGCGTGAAGACCGAGATGATGAGGCCATTGACGAAGAGCCACTCTTTCCAGAGCACCAGCGTCCAGGTGAAGGGGACGCCTCGCAAGAAGCCCAAGAAAAGCGGTGGATCGCCCAGCGGCGTCAGCAGTCCGCCGCTGTTCGCGACGCAGAAGATGAAGAAGATCGGCAGGTGCCGAGTGGAGCTCCGGATGCGGTTCGCCCGCAGGTACGGCCGAATCAGCAGCATCGAGGCACCGGTGGTGCCGATCACGCTCGCCAAGAGGGAGCCGAGCGCGAGCAGGCCCGCGTTGGCCATCGGGGTGGGCTTGATCTCTCCCCGCATCACGATGCCACCCGCGATGATGTAGAGGCTCCCGAGAAGGACGATGAAGGAGAAGTACTCTTCGCCCGCGTGGAGGATCATGTGCCAGTCGAAGTAGGCGAGCCAGGCCAGCATGGGCGCACCCACGAGCCCTGCAAACTTGGCCTTGTTCGTGTTCGACTCCCACCAGTGTGGTTTGAACAGCGGCAGAACCGCGATCCCTATGAGGAGGGCGACGAAAGGTAGGATGGACAGAATGGGCACGCTCGCGTGACCTGCGGCTCCGTCGCCCATCGCGGCCGGACGCTAGCCAACCCCGGCCTCGATGTCACGGAATGCCGCGTCGGGCCTCGATTCGGTGCCCGGTTCCTACGGAGAATCCTGGCCTCAGCGTCGGAAGCGCGCTCCGCTTCGGCGTATCTGGCCCTCGCTCGCGAGTTTCTGCAAGTGGGCGAGGCATGCACGTGCGGCCAGAGGGTGCAGCGCGGCGGGGGTGTCGTCGTAGGCCGCGGGCACGAGGTCCTCGGGCGAGGACTCGACGCCTCGGGCGACGAGCGCGTCGAGCACCTTCTGCTCTCGCCAGAGACGGTGCACGACGTACGCCTCGAGCTTCTCCGTGCCGGCCTCGATCGGCGGGCCGTGCGCGGGGAAGACGAGACCGGGGCGCCGAGCGGCGAGCCTTCTCAGTTC
The DNA here is from genome assembly GCA_011526105.1 of Deltaproteobacteria bacterium. GTDB lineage: Bacteria > Myxococcota > Kuafuiibacteriia > Kuafuiibacteriales > Kuafuiibacteriaceae > WYAZ01. Next base: position 101,145 of record WYAZ01000031.1, read on the forward strand.
GGCGATGTATCGAGCCATGTCGCCGTCGATGGGATCGATGATGATGGAGCCGATGGCGGCGACCATGTCCCCCGCGAGCAGGGCCTCTTGCTCCCCCCGGCGGTCCACCAGGACGATGTGGCCGGGGGCGTGACCCGGTGTGAAGAGCACGAGCGGCGTGAACTCCGCTCCGCTCTCGTCGGCGCCGAGGGGCAGGGCATCTCCTTCGGAGAGATTGCGATCCAATGGGATCTCTTCGCGCAGCAGCTCGCCCGTGATCTCGTGCCCCCAAACGGGGACGCCGAACCGCGCGCGCGCCCAAGCCGCGGAACCCACGTGGTCCGCGTGATGATGGGTGAGCACGACCGCTTCGAGCTTGGCGCCGGATGCCACCGCGGTCTCCACCATTTCGGCGAGCAGCGCGCGCTCGCCTTCGTCGTAGGTGGCGGGGTCCACGAGAAGGAGGCGCTCGTGTCCAACGAGATACGCGTTGGTGTGCTCGGCCGGCGGAAGGGTCGGGGTCAAGAGCGGGAGCTGCTTGATTCCCGGTCGCGCGACGACGAGGCGTTCAGCGAGTGCCCCCATGCGCCGAGCTTCGCCGGTTTGCCCCTCGGCGTCACCCTTGTTCGTCCGGTGGGCCCGTGTTACCCGCGAGCGCGTGAGTGACCCTCAGGCGGCGACGGAGCTCGGCTACGGTCTGGCTGCGTTCTACGGCGTGCTTCAAGGGGTCACCGAGTTCCTACCGGTCTCGAGCTCCGGTCACCTCAAGTTCGCTCATCGCCTGGGCGTGGGCGAGCTGCCCGCGGACCTCGAGTTGCCCTTCGACGTCATGCTCCACGCCGCGACCCTCGTGGCCATCGTGGTGGCGTTTTCGCGCGAGATCCTCGCGGCGGCGGCTCGCAGCCGTCGCTTCTACTTCCGCTTTGCGCTCGCCATCGTCCCCGCTGGTCTCGCCGGCTTGTTTGGCCGCGACCTCGTCACCGCGGTGGGCGCGAGCTTGTACGGCATCGGCGCGTCCTACGTCCTCTCCGCCGTCTTGCTCGGCGTGGCGCACAAACGCATGCAGAGCCCGGTGATGCTGCCCATCGCCGATGCGCTCGAGGGCATCGAGACCCGCCAAGCCGGCCTCATCGGAGGGCTGCAGATCTTTGCGCTTCTTCCCGGCGTATCGCGAAGTGGATCCACCATCGCGGCGGGCCTCATCGGCGGGCTTCCGCCTGAGCTCGCGGTCGCGTACTCGTTCTTGGTCGGTCTCCCGCTCATCGCCGGGGCGGCTGCCAAAGATGCTCTGGACGGTGGCTTCTCGCGGCTCGTCGACGCGGTGGGGGTCGGGCCCATCAGCGTCGCTTTTGTCGCCAGCCTCGTCTCCGGTCTTGGCTCCATCGCGCTCCTCAAGCTCGTGGTGGGACGCCGTCGGCTCGATCTCTTCGCGGGCTATTGCGGGTTGCTCGCGCTCGTGGCGTTTGCGCTCGCTCTCCTCGGTCGCTGACCGCGCGATGGCTCGAGCCGAATCAGGGCGCAGCGGGGAGGAGACCGCGGGATCGGTACCACTCGGCGGTGTGTGCAAGCCCAGTTGCGATCGGGTAGCGCGGTCGAAACCCCAGATCGTCGTGCAGCTTGCGAGCGGAGCAGACCCAGGTGCTCCCGAGGATCTCCGGTACCTTGTCGAAGTTGACGATGGGCGGCTCACCCGTCACCCAGGAGCCCACGGTCATCGCGGCGGCGACCCCGTAGGTGAGAAAGCCGGGCAGGGGCAAGACGCGAGCGGACTTCCCGAGCGCGGTGGCAGTCGCGGCCGCGAGTTCCTCCCAGGCGTAGGTACCCCCGTCATGCGCGAAGTAGACGCCGACTCCGCCGCTGGGCTCACGGATGTATTCGCCGGACTCGGACACGAGGACGCTGGCCTCCGCCAGGTCCACAGCGTGGACGACGTTGTAGAGCTTGGTGTTGAAGCCGGGTTTGAGCACCACACCGCGCTGGGCCATCTTGAAGACGTCGTAGAAGTCTGTGTCGCGCGGCCCGTACACCGTGGGCGGACGAACGATGGACAGCGGGAGCTCGTGGGCAAACGCGCGCATCGCCGCTTCGCCGGCGAGCTTGGAGCGACCGTACTCCGAGATGGGCCGCGGCTCATCGTCCTCGGCCGTGGGTTGATCGAGAGACGGCGCGGGCCCCGCCGCCGCCTGTGAGGAGATGAGCACCAAACGAGGTGGCCCCCCCTTGCGGCTCGCGCAGGTCTTGGCGACTACCCCCGCGGCCTCGGCGTTCACACGCATGAAGTCGCCCCGTTTTCGCTCCCGGACGATACCGGCGACATGGAAGACCGTGTCCACGTCTTTGACCGCCTTTTCGAAGCTCTCCGCCTCGGAGATTTGGCCGTGGACGACTTCAGCGCCGACGTCTTTCAGGTTCTCGTCCTTCGACCCCTGACGCATGAAGGCTTTTACACGATAGCCGCGGGCGAGCAGGACCTCGCAGAGGTTGCTGCCTACGAAGCCGTTGGCGCCCGTGACGAGCGCCACCTTGGAGGTGCTGCTCATGCCCGGGCTTCGTTCCGCAGGTCGAAGCCATACAGGCGGTAGATGCGGTCGAGGCGGCCGTCCATCTGCTCGATGGCCTTGTTGATGAGCACGTTGTCCTCGAGCGTCCAGCCGATCTCGCCGGAGTGAAAGCCCAGTTCTTTGGCTCGGACCGCGGTCTCGATGAAGAGTAAGGTCTCGAGGCCGCGCTTTCGGTACTCGGGAAGCACGCCGAGGGTGAAGAGGCGAGCGTGTTTGATCTTCTTCCGGTTGCGGAGGAACTCGAGCCAGCCCAAAGGGAAGAGCTTTCCATCTTTGGGCAGCGCCTCGTTGATGTCCGGGAGCGTGCAGCAGAAGGCGACGGGGGACCCGTTCACCTCGATGAAGAAGATGAGCCGTTCATCGGCCACGTCTTTGAGGTCTTTGACCTGGTGGAAGAACTTCTCGCGGTTCAGCGGGACGAAACCCCAGTTCTTCTGCCAGGCCCGGTTATACAACTCGAAGAGCCGCTCCGCCTCCGCGTTGAAGTCTTTCATCTTCAAGGTTCTCAGCTTCACGCCTTGTTTGCTGGCGATGCGCTGAGCGATCTTATGGATGCGTGCGACCTTCTGGTTCTCGATCCCGTCCGAGACGTCGATCCACCAGGCGTACAGATCCTTGGCTTTGCCGAAGCCGTAGCTCTCGACCAGTTCTTGGTAGTAGCGGGGGTTGTACGTCATCTCGACCGCAGGCGGGCGATCGAAGTTCTGCACCAGCATCCCCGCCTGGTGGTTCGTGGTGAAGTTCATCGGCCCAATGACCTCGACCGCACCCTTGTCTCGAAGCCAGCGGGTCGCGCGGTCGAAGAGCGCGTGAGCGACCTTTCGATCGTTGATGCACTCGAAGAAGCCGAACCAACCCGCCTTGGTCTGGTGATAGGCGTCGTAATCTCGATCGATGTGGGCGGTGATCCGACCGACGACCTTTCCATTCTGCTTTGCGAGGAGGGGGAGGATCTCGAGGCCGCTGAGCCCGACGTTCTGCTGCGGGTCGAGGAACTTCATCCGCTCGAAGTAGAGCGGCATGACGAACTGGGGATCACCCGCGTAGATGGGCTTGGCCATGTCCAAGAAGAGCTTGCGGTCGGCCTTGCGGTTCAGATCGATGACCACGAGCTCGACGCCTGCGAAGTCGTCCACTCGGCTCGGGGGTGCCGGGACCCACTGGGGCAGGAACTCTGGGGGCTTGCCGAAGACGTTGGTCTCGACCTCTCCGGCGGCCTCGGGGCTCACGACTTGCGCGGTGGCGTCGGACGGCCTGGATTCCATCTGCATACTGATTCAGGCCGCTAACATCGTTGGCTCGGAGGGCGCAAGCGACTGCTCGGCCGGGCCACGCACTACCGACCCGGGGGCCGGATCTCCGCGCTAACCCGCGATGGCGGAGAGGATGCCGGGGAGGAGCTTGAAGCCCGCAGCCCTGGAGGTGCCCGCGAGCATCTGGAGCGCATCCAGGCTCACGTGTCCGGTGAAGATCATCACCCCGAGCACGAGCGCCGAGACGACGCCGAGGATCACGTAGATCAGACGCTGCTTCGGATTGCCCTTCTTGGGGTCGACGAAAGCATAGAGCCCGGCGATGCTCCCGATGACGAACGAGAAGGCGCCTAGGAACCAGATCGGCTCGACGATCTCCGGGTTCACGTAGACGACCATCGCACCGAGAATCACCAGAACCAGAGAGGGCAGAGCGAGCACTCCGACCCAGCGAGCGAGCGCGTGTTTGTGTTTCCTCAGATCGAAGGTCGAGAGCGCACGCAGGGCCTCGAAGATCAACAGAGAGAGGACCGGCACCAGAGCCAAGGGCAACAGCCAGCGGTCTTCGAACGCGAGTTCCTTGAACGATCGCAGCGTGTCTCGCCACGTGCTGAGCACCAAGATGGTCGGGAGCAGCGCGAGGAGCGCGCCGCTCAAGTACAACAAGCCGGCGGACACATGGCGCTTGCGAACGAGCAACCCCAGACCCGGTACCAAACCCATCACCACTTCCAAGGCCTGAGATGGTTGCCAGCGAGCGGGCGGCGGCGGTCCCTTGGGTTGGTAGATGGGTTGAGCTCGCCCTCGACGATCGACGGACGGCTGATCCGTGAGGATGCCACCCACGCTCGCCGCGCGCGGACGCGCGGTGGGGGGAATGGACATGGTCATGCTCAGGGTGTCGGCGGAGACCCCTCGGATCTCGCTGGCCTTCCGTTTAACGCCGGAGGCGCTCTCCGAGCGGGGCAGGGGCGTGGCGAGGAGCGCGGGATTGGTGCCCGCGCTCGATGACGCGGGAAGGCGAGAGGCTTCGAGCGGATTCGCGGGACTGAGCTTCGCGGAAGGAGCGGAGGGCGGGTCGAAGTGGTTGACGTTCGATGGCGCGCTCCTTTGCGCAGCGGCGGGCGCGATCGACTGGCTGCGCGCCCGCTCTGCTGCCAGGCGGACCTCGATCGGGAGCTCGCTCGGGAGGGGCGTTCGGTTGTCGTCGCCGGCGCGAATCTCTTCGAAGTCTGAGGCATCGAGCTCGTCGGCCCCCTCCGACGGAGGCAGGTCGTCCGACAGCGCGTGCTCATCGAACATCTCGGGATCGATCTCGCTGATGGCCGTTGCGTCGCTGGACCAGCCTCCATCCTCCTCGTCATCGAGGATGGACTGCGTGCCTGCGGTGCCAAAGGCGGCGCTGCCCCCGGAGCGGGGGCCTGGGTTTGAGGTGCGACTGCTCACATCAGGGCTCGGATCGAAACTTCACGTCCTCGCGGGGTGGTTCTGTGGGGGAATCGGCTTCTCGGGGCCACGCTCGAAAGCAGCGAGGTCCTCCCTTCGATTGCAGACACCCAGCGAACTCCCTCAGCCAATGATCGTATTATGCGTTGGGGGTTGGGGTCTAGGAAGCGGCGAAGTGCCCGGAGTCCCCCAAGGCTTCAGGGGTTTATCACAGGTTATCTTCGAGGAAGAACTCGTTGGGGCGAGCTCCACCGGCGTCGCTGACGTACTCCTTGGGCTCCGTCCCCTGGCGGAAGGCCTCGACGACTGCGCCCGGGGTGCCGTCGCGAGCGAGCTTGCCGCTTCTCGGGTCGATTCGAGCGTAGACGATGCCCGGCGGTGGCTCGAACTCCCCGGTCTTTCGGCCTTTGAGCGCGCTCTTCATGTAGGCGAGCCAGATCGGGAGTGCAGCGCGGCCTCCCTGTTCGTAGCGGCCCATCGGCATCTGATAGTCGTCGTATCCCACCCAAGCCGCGGTCGCGATCTCTTGGGTGAAGCCGACGAACCATGCGTCGAAGGAGTCGTTGGTGGTGCCGGTTTTTCCTGCGACCGGTACGCCCAAGGCCTGCGCGGGGGTCCCGGTTCCGCCTTGGACCACGTTGCGCATCATCTTCGTCATGAGGAAGCCGGTCTCGCGGTCGATGACACGCTCGGGCGGCGATTCCGCGGTCGCGATCATTCGCCGTGCCTTCTCCGCAATGCCCACCCACCCATCGGTGTGATGGGTGTCGTCGAAGAGCAGCTGTCCGTCCCGATCGTAGACGCGGGTGATGAAGCGACGAGGGGCCATCTGGCCGTAGTTGGCAAACAGCCGGTAGACGTCGACCAGCTCCTGCATCGTGACGCACCCCTGGCCGAGCGCGATGCCGAGCTCTGGCGGGAGCGGCGAAGTGATGCCGAGCCGCTGCGCGTAGCGAACCGCATCTCCGATGCCCACCGCCTCGATGACCTTGATGGCGGGTACGTTCATCGAGTTCTGAAGGGCCATACGCAGCGTGACCTCGCCGACGAACTTGGTCTCGAAGTTTTGCGGCTTCCATCGGCGTTGGGCGTTCGGATCGTCGAAGGTGATGGGTGCGTCGAGGACAGTGCTGGCGAGGGTCCAGCCTTTCACGTCGAGCGCGGCGGAGTAGACGATGGGCTTGAAGGCCGAACCCGGCTGGCGGCATGCCTGGACCGCACGGTTGAACTCGCTGCGGTCGAAGGAGTATCCCCCGAGCATCGCCAGGACGTAGCCGCTCTCGACGTCGAGCGACATGACCGCGGCCTCGAGGTTGGGCTCTTGTTCGAGGGCCACGAGCTGTCCGGTCTCGGGGACGTTCTTCAGGAAGGACCCGGCGTACCTGTCCTTCTTGATCTCCTCCCGGGTGGTGGTCCTGAGGTGCAGCACGTCCCCCACCCGGAAGCCGGCCTCGCCGCTCGTGGGGATGCTCGTGAGCAACGCGCCTTCGAAGTACTTCTGAGGATCGACAGCGCGCGCCCATCGCATCGCGGCGAGCGGCAGCACGGCCGGGTGCGGACCGATGCGTACATGGATCGCGTCCGCGTTCTTGTCGACCTTCTCCACCACGCCCACGACGAGTTCGCCGTCTTCGAGCTTCTCGAGGCGACCGATGCGGTGGAGCTCCTCTCCGTACTTCTTCTGGAACTCGTCGACCTCTGTCCCTTTCTTCAGGCGAAGCAGAGGGCCTCGGTAGCCCTGCCGTTTGTCGACCATGCGAAGCCGGCTGTAGACCGCGTCCTCCGCCCCTCGATAGCGTTCCACGTCCACGGTGGTGAAGACGGTGAGCCCCTCGTCGAGCACGGCCTTCTCGCCGAACTTCTCGAAGAGCATCCTGCGGACGTGCTCCGTGAAGTAGGGGGTGACGTCGCGCGAGATGTTTTCGGCCGGATAGACTGTGATCGGGGTGCCTTCCGCTTCTTCGAGCTCTTCCTTGGTGATGAAGCCTTCCTCGAGCATGCGCCTGAGGACGTATTCGCGTCGGGCGCGGGCGCGCTGGGGGTGGCGGAAGGGCGAGTAGCGGGATGGCGCCTGCGGCAGGCCCCCGAGCAGCGCCATCTCCGCGAGGTTCATCTCTTCGACGCTCTTCCTGAAGTAGTTCTCGGCTGCGGCCTGGACCCCGTAGGCCTGGTTACCGAGGAAGATCTGATTCAGATAGAGGGTCAGGATCTCCTCCTTGTCGAGTCGCTGCTCCAGGCGGCGCGCAAGGATCGCCTCCTTCAGCTTGCGGCCCAGCTTCTTGGCGGTACCCGCCTGATAACCCTCCTCGGAGATGATGATCGACTTCGCGACCTGTTGGGTCACCGTGGAACCACCCTGCACCACGCGGCCCGCCTTCACGTTGGCGACCGCCGCCCGAAGGATGCCGAAGTAGTCGATGCCCGCGTGATCGAAGAATCGATTGTCCTCGGAGGCGAGGAAGGCCTGGACGAGCCGCCGCGGGATGCGCGAGTAGGGGAGGAACACCCGCTTCTCGCGGTAAAACTCCCCGACCAGCTGGCCTTCTTGGCCAAAGACCCGCGTGGTCAGCCGGGGGCGATAGTCCGACACCGCGTGAAAGTCGGGTACGCTCTCACTCACGACGCCGTAGAGGACCAGACCGAAGATGCCGCCGCCGGTGCCCAGCACGAGGCACGAGAAAACCGCGAGACGGGCGAGGGTGCGGAGCTTCCCCGGACGCCTCAGCCCTTCCACAATGACGCGCATCCGTCGGCATCCTTCGCAGAAAGCACCCTTCCTCGCAACTGCGCGGTCCTGTGCGCCCATGCCCCAAGCGGGGTCGGCACAGGACTAGGCTCCACTTCACCCGCTGATTTCCCTTTGTGGGTTCAGGTGGATGCCGACCCGGCAAAAAACCGGCGTTACGTTGATCGGGGTCAAGGTCGGGTCTAGCGTGGAGTCCTGGTGGCGAACAAGACCGCTTTCATCGTCGACGAAGACCGCGATTTCGCTCTCAAGATCGCGGCCGCGCTCCGGGGGGACGGACTCGGCGTCAAGATCACCGAGGGCGACCGTGATCCGCTCGACGAAGTGAAGTCCGAGCGTCCGGATGTGCTCCTCATCCGAGCGGAGCTCTCCAAGGACTCCGGCTACTCGCTCTGTAGTCGAGTGAAGCGCAACAAGCGGCTCAAGCACGTGCCGATTTTTCTCTACACCTCCGACTCGACGGAAGAAGCGATCAACGTCCACCGCGGGCAGGATACCGCGGCCGACGAGTACCTGATCATTCCCAAGCAACCTCCTTTTCCTTTTGACGAGTTCCGGGAGCGGGTCCGGGCGGTGGTCTTCACCAAGGACGGAGCGGAGCGCCCTCCGCCCATGCCGGCCGCCCGGCAGAACGACGAGCCGGAAGATGATGTGGCCGAGCGAGTCGCCACGCGGGTGAAATCACAGATGGAAGCCGAAGAAGCCCCCAGCGCACTGCCTCGGCCTCGCGGCGGCTCGCGCGTCGCCACCGCAGACCAGAAGATGGATCTGCTGCGAGAGAAGAACCGCGAACTGCAGGCCGAGATCAACGCCTACAAGGATGAGCTTCGTTCGAAGGAGACCGAGTACCACGAGATCAAGGAACGCCTGGTCGAGAAGGACGTCGAGATCCAGTCCCTCAAGATGGACCTCGACGACGCTCGGGGTGAGTTCAGCCGTCGGGAGAAGGAGCACAACGAGCTCGTAGAGCAGCTGGGTGAGACGCTTCAGCAGCAGAGCGACGACAAGACGATCCAAGAGAAAGAACTGATCGAGATGATCGCGGGGAAGGAGAAGGAGGTTAATGACCTCATCCGCGAGAAGGCCGATCTCGACCGCACGACCAGCACCAAGATCGATGCGCTCGAGTCGTCTCTGGCCGAGACCGACGACGCCCTCCGCAAAGCCCAGGAGAAGGTTCAGGCGCTCGAGATCGAGCTCGAGCAGCTCGAGACCGACCGCGCCGAGACCGAGCGACAGCTGAAGGTCATGACCGAGGAGCGAGACGCGCTCCTCGTCGAGAAGGCCAGCTTGCAGGATGGAGTCGCCGACCTCGAGACCCGCATTGCGAACATGGCGGAGACCGTGGTGCTCCTGCGATCCGATCTCGCGATGACTCGGGAGCACGCGGCGGAGAACGCCGCGAACTTCGAGCTGGAACTCCGGGCGCGGGAGGAGACCCTCGCCGGGCTGCGTGATGACCTCGCCTCCGCTCAGGCCAGCTTTGAGCAAGCCGAGGCCGAGCTCACTCAGGAACTGGAGAGCACCCGCACCGATCTCTCGGAGACGAAAGATCGACTCGCGGAGGCCCGCGCCCAGATCGAGAGCCTGGGCACCCAGCTCGAGACGCTCGAGGCCGAGACCACCGCGCGTCGAGAAGAACTGGAGGCCGCGCTCGAGGCCAAGAGCAGCGAGCTCGAAGGCGAGCGTATCGAGCGCGCAGCGGCCGAGGACGACTACCGTTCCCAGATCGAGGAGCGAGACGGCACCATCGCTCGGATCACCGAGGAAGGGCAGCAGGCGGCGGAGCAAGCGGCCGATCGAGAGTCGGAGCTTCGGGCTGAGCTCTCCGCCCGAGACGGCGAGCTCGCCAGCACCCGCGCGGAGCTCGAGGACACGCTGTCCGAGGCTCAGGAGACCGAGATTCGCCTCAAGGGTCAGCTCGAGGGCTCCGAGAACGCTCGCATGCAGGTCGAGCAGTCCCTCGCGGACACCGAGCGCGATCTCGAAGAAACGCGGCGGACCACCGCGGACACCATCGCGGCGAGAGAGCAGCGCATCTCCGAACTCGTCGACACCGTCCGAGCGCGCGAGGAAGACAACGAGGAGGCTCAGAACCGGATTACGAGCCTGGACGTGGAGCTCGAAGATGAGCGCACGCGCTACGCCACGCTCGAGCACGAGACCTCGGCGCAGATCGCGGATCTTCAGAACTCCCTGAAGGAGACCCGACAGTCCCTGTCCGAGACCCGTCAGACGGCCGAAGAGACCGAGACCGAGCTGCGCGCGGAGGTCACCCGACTGGGGGTCGAGGTCGCGGAACGCGGCGACCGGATCGACGATCTCGAACGCGACATCGAAAACCTCAGCCGGATTCGCGGCGACCTCGAAACGCGAGGCGCGTCACTGGCCGAAGACCTCGCGAGCACTCGCGGCGAACTCGACCACACTGAGACGGCCTTGCGAGCGACCGAGAAGGAGCTCGGCACCACTCGAGAGACCCTCGCGTTACGCGAGGGCCGACTTTCGCAGATGCAGGACGAGCTGCAGAAGGAGACGCAGCTTCTCGCGACCCGAGAGGCCGAACTTCAGCAGCTTCGGCAGGGCTACGACCAGCGTGCGGCGGACGTCGGGCGGCTCGAGGCGCGTGTCGTCGCGCTGACGGAGAAGCTCGACGAGATTCGAACCGAGCGGGACGAGTTCGAGGCCGGCCTCGACGCCGCTCGAGACACGAACAGCGAACTCACCGCGGAGCGCGAGCGTCTCGACGGGCTTCGTCACCACTTCGAGGCCGAGGCGGCGAGGCTCGGTTCCGAGCTCGAGAGTGAGCGCGTCCAGAACGCTCAGATGCTCGATGAGAATCGTGAGCTCCGCGGTCGGGTGGACGTGCTCGAGGACGACACCCGGGAGAAGGGCGAGGCGCTCACCGCGACCACGCAGGAGCTCGAGCGTGCGCAGCAGCTTCGGGCTCAGCTCGAGCAGGCGAAGGGCTCGCTCGAGGCCGAACGGGGAGAGCTCCGGACGCAGCTCGCGACCTCGCGCGAAGCGCTCTCCCGCTTGGACGGCGAGTTCCAACGCGCTCGTTCCGAGTGGAGCGAGAGCAAGTCGAGTCTGGTCGAAGAGCGTGATGCGCTGAAGAACCGCCTCTCCACTCTGGGCCAGGAGCTCGATGGTGTTCGTCGTGCTCGAGACGAGGCCGCTCAGACCCTGGTTCGTCTCGAAGACCAGATGGCGGCTCGGTCCTCCGAGCTCGACCAGCTCCTGCAGGCCGAGCGCTCGGAGCGGCAGCGTGAGTCGCAGCGCTTCGAGACGGAGACGGCACACCTGCGGGAGCGGATCGAGTCCATCCAAGCCCAGCTCGCAACAACTCAAGCCGAGAAGCGCGCGATCGAGGAGCGTGGTTCCGTCGAAATCGGGGCCGCACACTCGAGGCTGTCCGACCTGCAGAAACAGCTCGAGCGCAGAGAGAAGGAGGCCAGCACGCAGGTGTCGGATCTCCAAGCCTTGCTTCGGCAGACCGAGGAGCGATTTCAGAAGATGGTCGAGGAGCAGGAGGCTCAAGAGAGCCGCAGTCTCTCGGAGATCGACGACACGCATCAGTCGTACAAGAAGCAGCTCAAGGACCGAGAGCAGGAGATCGAGCGACTTCGCCAGAAAGACCTCGAGAGCACACGCAAACTCCGCGAGGCTCAGGACTCAGCCCACCGGCTCACGGAGCGCTTGACCCGTCTGGAGTCTCAGAAGCCGGTGCGGTCCGCGAGTGCGGACGACGAGTTCGAGGCCTTCATGGCATCGATCGGGGGAGGCGCCGCGCCCAGAGCCTCCCATCCCCCTCCGGCGGTGATCTCGCAGGCGCCGCCGCCATCGGGTGCAGATCCGCGCCGAGTTCCCGGACCTCCGGCCCGACCGAGCCCAGCTCGCCCTCCACCCGCGGTCACCGGCACCGGCGCTCGTCCGATGCCCGGGCCCCGCCCACCCTCCACCAGCATCTCCCAGGCCCGTCCTGTTCCTTCGGCGCACCGGAGTCCAAGCAGCGGCGCCGAGGTGAATGAGGCGGTCGAGGGGGTCGCGGAAGCCCTGGACGGCCTGTTTGGTCCCAGCGGGGGAATGGGCTTCGGCTCGGACATCGGTGAAGAAGAGGCAAGCGCCACCACGGTGGTCGCCCCTCTTGGTCACGAGCCTCCCCCCCGAAAGTAGCTGGGAACGCAGGGGCAGAAATAGAGGGACACACGTCCCATCGCCCGTGCTAACAGCGTGCTCATGGCTCCCTTGGCCGAGCGCAACTCGATCGCCATGCTCCTTGTCTTGGCGCTCTGTGGCTGCGCGTCGTCCGGCGCTCGGAACTACGGCGAAGACGACCCTGACGCCGAGGCCCTCGATGATCAGTACACGTCGGCGACCGCGGGTCGCGGAGAGGCGTCCGTCAACGTCACCTACGCCAAGACCGCACAAGGCAACTGGGACCGAGCGGAGGCCGAGTTTCAGGAAGAGAACTACCTCGCGGCCCAGAAGTACTACACGTACATCCGTGCGAAGTTCCCGTACTCCGCTCATGCCCTGCAGGCCGACCTTCGGATCGCGGATTGCCTTCATGGGCGTGGGCGTTTTCTCGAAGCCATCGACGCCTACCAGAACTTCATCCGGCTGCATCCCACCCACGGGAAGGTGGCGTACGCGATGTTCAAGATTGGCGCCGCGTACTTCGAGCAGATCCCCACCGACTGGTTCTTCCTCCCTCCTTCGCATGAAAAGGATCAGTCCGCAGTCCGCGATGCCGAGCGCGCGCTCAAAGCCTATGTCGAGCGCTATCCGAGCGACGGTTCCATCGACGAGGGCAAGCGACTTCTGAAGGACGTGCGGCTTCGCCTTGCGGCGCACGAGCGGTACGCGGCTGATTTCTACGCGAACGAAGAGAAGCCTCTGTCGCGCGTGGGCCGGCTCGAGATCTTGCGAAAGGACTTCGCGGATGTCTCGCTCGACGCCGCGCTCCTCCTCGAGATCATCGAAGTGCGGCTCGAGCTTCAGGATCTCGACGCCGCCAAGGAACTCCTGGCCGAACTCTCGACCAAGTTCCCCGGGTCCAAGGAGCTGCAGCGCGCCGAGCGCGCGGTGGCGCAGGCCAAGGTCGGGCTGAGTCAGGCTTCCGCGCCCACGCCTTGACCGCGAGGTGCGCCAGCGTTATCGCCCGCGCATGTCAGGAACTCTCCCGCGCGGGCTCGCCGCCGCCAGTGCCCTCACTCTGTTGCTTGGCCTCCCGCTTTCGGGTGTGGCCGGGCCGGCCACTTCCCCGCTGCCCTTCAGCCCCAAGGTGGAGACGCTCGCGAACGGCCTGAAGCTCGTCATGGTGCCGCAGCCCTCACCGGGCCTCGTGGCCTACTACTCGCTGGTGGGGGTGGGCTCCCGTGACGAGGTCGAGCCTGGGGTTACGGGGTTTGCGCACTTCTTCGAGCACATGATGTTTCGCGGCACCGACCTCTGGTCGCCGGCCAAGGTCCAAGAGTTCCTGAAGAAGACCGGCGCCGATCAGAACGGCTTCACCACCGACGACTTCACCTGCTACACGTTCTTTGGAAGCTCTGGGCATTTGGACGAGCTGGTCGCCTACGAGGCGGACCGCTTTCGAAATCTGAAGTACTCGGAAGACGTCTTCAAGACCGAGGCCGGCGCGGTGCTCGGCGAGTACAACAAGAGCGCTTCGTCACCCTCACTGCCGCTGCGAGAGAAGCTGCGAGAGTTGGTCTTCACCAAACACACGTACGGTCACACGACGCTCGGCTACCTGAAGGACATCGAGGCGATGCCGACGCAGTACGAGTACTCGAAGAAGTTCTTCGAACGCTTCTACACCCCGGACAACACCATGCTGTTCGTTGTGGGCGACTTCGACCCGGCGGTACTCCTGGATCTGGTCAAGAAACACTACGGCCCCTGGAAGAGGAGGCGCGCGGCGACCAAGGTGAAGGCGGAGCCTCCGCAGAAAAAGGAGATCCGGGCCCATCTCGACTGGCCCACCCCCACGCTCCCGGTGCTCTCCATGTCTTGGCGAACCCCAGCCGCCACCTACGGCACGCCGGATACCGCGGTCTACAACATCATGGGCGAGATGCTCTTTGGCCGCGTGTCCCCGGTGTACACGGAGCTCGTCCTCGAGGCGCAGAAGGTGGTCTCCTTCTATGACGCGGGCTGGAATCACAAGGACCCGTACCTGTTCCACGCCTGGGTTCAGCTCAAAGACCCGGCCGACTTCGAGTTGGTCGAGAAGCGCATTCAGACCGCGATCGACGAGTTCGCTTCCGGCAAGGTGGACGCCACGCTCCTCGAAAACGTGAAGTCCAACCATCGCTTCTCTACGCTTCTGGACCTCAACACCCCGGACAAGATCGCGCTCGCACTCGCCTACTTCGCGGGTCCCACTCGGCAGCCCGACGCGCTCCAGAAGTCTCTCACCGCGGTCGCGAAGGTTTCCGCGAAGGACGTGCAGGCCTTTGCCAAGAAGTATCTAGGAGCCGCCCAGCGCTCCGTCATTACGCTTTCCGAGAAGGCGCCGGCGACCGCCGCTCAGTGAGGAGTCGAACATGCACCCAGTGAAGTCTCTGCTCGCCGCCCTGTCCTCGACCCTCGTTCTCTTTGCGTGTGCCTCCGCGCCCCCGCCGGCGCCCCCGCCGAAGAAGGAGGCCATTCAGGCCCGCCTTCGTGTCCCGCCGCTCGAGGCCAACGGACGTCTCATCACCGTGCCGATCGAAGGCACGGCGGAGGTCGCTTTTCGCGCCATGTTCCTGACCGGCTCGGTCGACGATCCCAAGGGCAGGGAGGGGCTGACCGCACTCACGGCACGGCTCATGGCTGAGGGCGGTACGAGACGACTCAGCTATCCCGAGCTGCTCCGAGCCCTCTACCCCATGGCGTCCAACATCTCGGTGCAGGTCGAGAAGGAGCAGACCGTCTTCTTGGGCTCCGTGCATCCAGACAAGGCCGAAGAGTTCATCACGCTCCTCGCCGAGGTCCTGATGACGCCGCGTTTGGACGAGGCCGACCTCGAGCGCATTCGCCAGGTCTTGCTGAGCGATCTCGAGAAGCGGCTGAAGGCCGTGGATGACGAGAACCTCGGAAAAGAGGCGCTCGGCTCCATGTTGTTTCCGGCCCCGCATCCCTACCATCGCTACGATGGTGGTACGGTGAAGGGCCTGTCCGCCATCACGATCGACGACGTAGAAGCGCATGTGAAGCGGGTCTTCGGTCGGCAGCGACTGATCCTCGGCGCGGCGGGCGCGGTGAGCGAAGAAATCGGCGATAAACTCGAGAGCGCGTTCGCCGAGCTCCCGTTGGGGGAGCCGCGGCTGGCCTCGATCGAGCCGGTCGCGAAGCCGAAAGAGCACCACGTCCTCATCGTGGAGAAGCCCGCAAAGGCCATCGCCATCTCCTTGGGTTTTGCGCACGACGCGTTTCGCGGACACCCCGACTTCTCGGCCCTGGCGCTGGTTCAATCACACCTGGGCGAGCACCGTCAGTTTCACGGCGTGCTGATGTCCGAGATGCGAGAGCGCCGGGGCCTCAACTACGGCGACTACGCGTACGTGGAGAAGTTTATCCAGGAGGGGTGGAGCCGCAACGCACTCACGAACGTCGCTCGAAGGCAGCAGCACTTCGAGATCTGGATTCGGCCTGTGGATCCGGCAGATGCCATCTTCGCTCTGCGTCTCGCTCTGTTCTATCTCGAGCGACTGCAGCAGAACGGGCTCACCGAAGAAGAAGTGCGAAGCGCCGCCACCTTCCTGACGGGCTACACGAGGCTGTGGGATCTCACGCCGAGTCGTCGGCTCGGCTACGCCCTCGACGACGCTTTCTACGGCATCGAGAGCTATCTCGAGGGCTACCGGGCGGACCTCGCGACCCTCGACGCCGCCTCGGTCAAACGCGCGATCGCGGCGCACTTGGTCTCTCCCGGACTCGAGATCGTGTTCGTCGCCCCGGACGGCGAGGCGCTGAAGAAGGCCCTGCTCGAGGGTGCGCCTTCGACGAAGACCTATCCCTCCGCGCCACCGGCCGGGGTACTGGAGGACGATGCGAAGGTCTCGGTGCGACCCCTGGGTCTGAAGGCCGAGAATATCCGGGTCGTGAAGGCGGCCGAGCTCTTCAAGGATTGACCGGCACTCGGCGGTCCCTACTGGCTCTCTCATGAGCTTTGCGCTGGCCCCAATGGATCGACTCATCTGGGCCCTGACGCTGCTCATGGCCCCAGTGCCCGTCGTGATGCTCCTGATGTCGCCCGGGCGGTCGCTGTTCGCGCCGGCGCTCTTCATCGCGCTCATCTACGCCTACATCCTCCTGTGGCTCCGGCCCATCCGCTTCGAGCTCGGTCGGGCTCGCTTGACCGTCGTTTGGCCGCTCCGGCGAGCTCAAATCGAGCTCGCTTCACTCTCCTCTGTGCGCTTCTTTCACGACAAGCGAGCCCTCCAGAACCACCTGGGCTGGGCGATGCGCATCGGCGCCGGCGGACCCTGGGGGGGCTTTGGGCTCCTAAAGACCCAGCACAAAGGCATGATGCGCTTCTACATCTCGCGCATCAGCGACTACGTGATGCTCGTGCCAAAGAGCGGCAAGCCGTGGCTCATCACTCCGGCTGATCATGCACGGCTCCTTCGCGAACTCGAGGCTCGGGGGGTCGAGGTGCACTCGCCTTCAGCTCGGCGCTGAGCGTCCTCACCTGAGCCTCGAGCTCCGTGCGCCAGGGCCCCCCGACAACGACGACCTTCTCCGGCTCGCTCGAACGCTCGGTCGCCTCCGCCAGAGGGCCGGGGGCAAGCATGATCCCGAGACCTCCCGGGGCGGGGAAGTGGCGCCCGAGATCCGAGAGGAGCTCCGAGTCGAGCAGAGCCTCGGCGATGGTGCGCTGCTCGGGGCTGGAGATCGTGAGCGGCTCCACCAGCACCACCGGGTGCCCGAGGCTCTCGGCGAGAGACTGCAGGCGGCGGTGAGGATGATGCGGCCACTCCGTCACCTCCGACTCGGGACTGGGCACGAGCAGCACGAGGGCGGCGGCGTCGCCTTCGGCTGGGCGCCTTCGCGGAAGATAGGCCACGTAGGAGACAAAGCGGCCCAACGCCTTCGATTCAAACGCGTGTGGTTCGGCCCGTGCGAGTGACTCGTCCTTGGGGGTGAGCGCAAAATGCCGCTCGATGATGGCGAGCACCTCTTCCACGAGGATCTGCGCACCGAACTTGGAGTAGTGCACGCCGTCGCTGGTTCGCAAAAGACCCCGCTTACCTTGGTGACGAGTCGAAGTCTTGTACTTCCCGTCCGCGGTGGATGACATCTCCCAGCTCGAGATGTAGAGCGCGCCGGCGCGTTCGGTCGCCTGCTGCATGGCGCGGTTCAGTCGCTTCATCTTCTTCGTGAACTTGTCTTCGCGCATGACCGGCATGCCGATCATCACCGTGTCGGCCTTGCTTGCGCGCCCGAGTTCGATGAGCTCGATGACGAGCTTCTGAAAAGCCTCGTCCCATTCCGGGCTGTCGTAGGAGACCTTGGTCCCATCTTTTCGCAAGATGTCTTGCGCGTCGTTGCCGCCGAAGTTGGTGATGATGAGGTCGGGCTTGAACTCCGCGATGAGGGCCTTGGCCTTCTTCATCCAGTCAAAGAAGTCTGGGCGCGCGAGGCTGGTGGCGAGCTGTCCGTAGCGCTTCACCTTGACCTTCTCGTACATGGGGAAGCGTCGCTCGAGTTCGACGCCGAGCGCGAATTGGATGGAGGACGCACCGATCACGAGGACACGATGTTTTGCTGGGCCGCGACGATGTGCAGGGTGGCTTTCGTCCGGTGGTTCGATCTCGGGGCCGCCGTTCTCCACCGGCTCGATGGTCTCTGCCGCAGGCTCCCCCACCACGATGTCTTCGTTGATGCCGTGGCGGAGGCCAGTGAGTGTTGCGTGCAGGTGATGCAGCCCCACGACCTTCTGAGTCTTCTCGAGCGCCTGGGCCAGGCCGGCTGTTGGCATCACCCCATCGAGCCGTTCCCAACCTTGAATCTCGTCCGAAACCGCACCGGCGCCGTAGACCGTCAGCACGAGCGCCACAACCCACGCCGAGCCGACCGTCCCCCAGATGGAGGCCTTCGGGACCAGATCCGAATCGTCGTGTACGGCCACGCCGCTCTGGCTTCGCTTCTCCGTCATCTCAGAACCCAAAGTAGATCGTCGCCGCCATGCCAAACGGACGGATGGTGAGGAGGAAGAGCAGGATGCCGACCCACGCGAGCGGACGCGCTCGGGCCGGGATGCGCTCGTGCCAGCCGACGAAACCGTCGAAGAACCGCTTGCCGAAGAAGTTCAAGAAGAGCGTAAGCAAGGTGAGAAACAGCACGCCGAGGTCGAAGCCGCGGCCATCCATGTTGAACGCGAACAACCCGCGCCAGTAGTCCATCGCGACACCGAAGTCGGCGCTCACGAAGAAGACGCGCACGAAGGAGCAGAACGACAGGGTCGCGAGCCAGCCGAGACTGAGCCACCAGAACGGCTTCTTGGCGTCAGTGTCGATGCCCATGTCGCGCCGAATGTCGAGCGAGGCCTTGTAGACCGATAGTCCGACCCCGTGCAGGGCGCCCCAGGCGATATAGCCCCAAGTGGGCCCGTGCCACAGGCCACAGGCGACGAAGGTGATCATCAGGTTCAGGTAGCATCGGAGACGCCCGTGCCTGGAGCCTCCGAGCGGGAAGTAGATGTACTCGCGCAGCCAGGTGGAGAAGGTGATGTGCCAGCGGCGCCAGAAGTCGCCAATGTCCGTGGCGGCATAAGGGTAGCGGAAGTTCTCGGGCAGCCGGAACCCGAAGAGCAGGCCGATGCCGCGTGCGAGGTCGGTGTACCCGGAGAAGTCGAGATACACCTGGGCGCTATAAGCGAAGGCTGCGAGGAGAAGCTCCGCGGAGGAGAAGCTGGTTGGGGCCAGGAACGCGTCGGTCGTGAGGTGGAGCGCGAGATAGCTCGCGATAACCATCTTCTTCAGGAGGCCGGTGACGATCAGTCCCACCGCGGTCGAGAGCTCGGGGATATGGCGCGGCGCGGGCCCGGCGAGCTGTGGCAAGAGGTCGTGACTCCGACAAATCGGTCCAGCCCCGAACTGCGGGAAGAACGCGAGGAAGAGCAGGAAGTCCAGAAGACTGGCGGGCTGCGCCGCCTTCTTGCGGCCAGTGTCCACCAGGTACGCCATGCTCTGGAAGGTGTAGTAGGAGATGCCGAAGGGCGCGATGAGCTCGAAGAGCGGCAGATGAACCTCGAGACGGAGGAGCGAGAGCAGGGCACCCAGGTTCTCCACGAAGAAGCCCGAGTACTTGAAGAAGCCCAGAAGCCCAAGGTTGGCGAGAAGGGCGATGACGAGGATGGGCTTCTGCAGCTTCTCGCCGTGATGCCGAAGGATCAGCTTGCCGGCGCCGTAGTTGAAGAGCGAGGACCCGACCAAGGTGGCCAGGACGACGGGCTGCCACTTCCACGCGAAGTAGTAGCTCGCTGCGAGCAGGAAGCTCTTCTGAACGGTGCGTGTCTGGGAGAGGAGCCAGCTCAGTGTGAGGGTGATGAGCCCGAAATAGACGAACTCTAGAGTCGGGAACTCCACAGCCGCTCCGAGCTATCCCGCGCTGACGGAAGCTGCGGGCTTGTCCTTGGTGTGTCCGAGGCGTTCGAGACCGTAGGCGAGCGCCGCGCCTCCGAGCAAGAGGAGCGCCGGCATCAGCGCGTCGGCGGTGTAGGCCGGGTCGAAGGGGAGAACGTTGCGCCCCGCGGACAGGACCTTCCCGTCGACGACGAGGGCCTCGGTGGTGAGCTTGTAGGGCCAGATCTTCTGCAGGGACCCCACCATGAGCCCCGCGAGCGCGGCCATGGTCGTTGCGGGATAGGTACGAAAGAGCCACGAGAGGAAGCGCGAGAACCCGAGCAGGCCCACCCCGCAGCCGGCGCAAAAGACCAGCACCACGGGGATGTTCAGGTCGCGCAGCGAAGAGAGGATGTACTTGTACTGGCCGAGCACGAGCAGGAGAAAGGAGCCGCTGACCCCAGGGAGCAGCATCGCGCAGATGGCGACCGTGCCCGAGAGAAAGAGGAAGGGCAGAGCATGAGACATCTCGAACACCGGGAGCGAGGTGAACCAGTAGGCGCCGGCGGTGGCGATCACGAAAGATGCGAGCTGCTTTGGACCTCGTTCGCTCATGAGCCGGAGCGGGACGAGAACGGAGGCCAAGATCATCCCGAAGAAGAGCCCGTTCATGTGCGCGGGGTACTGCTCCATGAGCCACGGAATGACCTTGGCGAAGCTCGCGATCGACAAGACGATGCCGCAGCCGAGGATCATCAGAAAGAAGGTGTCCTTCTCCTTCAGCTTTGCGAGCAGCGACCGGCGCGCCTCCACCCCAAAACCGCTCGTGACCACCGCGAGCGCCGACTCGAGGAGTTCGATGTCGATGTTGCGCAGCGCGAGGATGAATCGGGCGTAGATCCCGAGCACGAGGGCCATCGTTCCGCCGCTGACGCCCGGCACGACATCGGCCGCACCCATGGCCATGCCGCGCCAAACGATGCCCCACCAGGGGAGGGAGGCGGCGTCGTCTCGACCCATCTGCATCGTCGGTTTGGGCTCATAGCAGCCTCATGAGCGTTGGTCACCCGCCGGATGCACGGTTCCGGGCTATTCCTGGGCCTGGGACCGGTTTCCCTCCGATCTGGAAGGCGGCTAACCTGGCCAGGCTTGTCGACCGAAGGCATCGCCAACGCCGTCGTCCCGCTTCTGGTGGCCTTGTTCAACCTGCTCGCAGGGGGCTATGCGTTGGCGGCGGGTCGCGAGGATCGGAGCCGACTCGGCTTTGCGCTCGGGCCCATCGGGGTCGGACTCTGGGCCCTTGCCTGGTTTCTGTCGCTCTTCAACCCCTCCGCGCTCCCGACCTACCAGAGCTTGGGCAGCGTCGCTGGACTCATCTCCGTCTCCGGCTTCGCCGCCGACACCCTGCGCACCGTATCCGAGCGTCCCCGGGGCCGTCGCCGGCTTGCTTTCACCCTGATGGGCGGGGTCATGGTGGGGCTTTGGTTCCTGTCGCCCCGCGTTGACCTCCTGTCCCTCTTGTCTCTGGCCATGCGCGCCACCTCGGTGGGCCTCGTGGGCTTTGTCTTTGGGGCCGCCTGGCTCGACCGCCGAGCGCTGAAACCGGAGGTACGTCGCTTCGCCCGTCGGACGGTCTTCGCACTGGGATCTGCCTTTGGCTTCTACGCGGTCCTGGCCTCGCTCTCTTTTTGGCGCGGCCGCATCGGCGTAGACCCGCTCCTCTTCGTGGTCCTCTCGGCCGAGACCCTTACCCTGCTCTACATCGTGCACCGACGAGTGGAGCTTCATATCCTCGTGTCGCGCGCTGCGACCTATCTCTTCTTGGCGGTGCTCGTGGGGATGGTCACCGCCGTGGCGTTGCGTGGGCTCGGATATTCTTTGGATCTCGGCCTCTTCTTCACCGTGGTCCTCATCGCCCTCTTTGCGGCGTTGTTGTTCCTGAGCGCGGGCGATCTCCTCGCGCGGGGAATTGAGCGCGTGGCCTTTCCCGAGCGCACGCGGTTGGTGCGTGCTCTGGATGTCGCGCGGGGGGAAGCCGGCGCACTGCGGCGACGCCTCGCTGAAGCCGAGCGATTGGCCATTGCGGGGGAGATGGCCGCCACGGTCGCGCACGAGATCAAGAACCCGCTCTCTCCGGTCCGCGGCTACGCTCAGCTCCTGCAGGCTCGGCTGTCGTCGGTGGATGAAGAGGAGAGGGCCTTCTTCGCAAAGGGCCTCGGCATCATTCAGGAGGAGGCGGATAGGATCGACAAGCGCATCATGAGCCTGCTCGCCGCCACCCGCCCGGATCAGAAGATCAATGAGCCGCTGCCAGCGTTCGATCTTCACGAGATCTTGCTCGAGTCCATCGCCGTGACTGAGGGTGAGCCGGGGGTTCGCGAGGTGCGCCGAAAACTCGACCCCGAGGCCAAGGAGGTGCTCGGTCATCCCGACGAACTCCGCGCCGCCTTCGTGAACCTGATGAAGAACGCGGCAGAAGCCATGCTCGCAGAGGGGGGAGGGGTGCTCGAGGTCGAGACTCTGCGGAAGGGAACGCGGGTCTCGATCGAGATCCGAGACGAAGGCCCCGGTCTCGCCCCGGGCGACGAGGGGCGGATCTTTCAGGCCTTCTACACCACCAAACCCGGCGGAACCGGGCTCGGCATGATCATCGCGCGATCGGCGGTCGAGATGGCCGGCGGTCATATCGAACTGGTCGCCCGTTCCGACCGTCGGGGTGCGGTCGCGCGGGTCGAGCTGGATGTGCCCGAGGCCAGGCCGAAGGAGAAGACGGGATGAAGCAAACGATCAGCGTCATCGAGGACGAGCCTCATCTGGGCGAGATGCTTCGGGACATGCTCGGGGCTCGCTGGCAGCTCGAGGTCCACACGAACCTCGCGGCGGCGGAGCGAGCGCTTTCGACCTCGGCCCCGGACCTCATCATCGTGGACGTGAAGCTCCCGGACGGCGATGGCATCGAGTGGCTCGAGCGATGGCGGGTTCGCGACAACCGGTCGCCGGTCATCGTGATGACCGCGTTTGCGACGGTGGACCGCGCCGTGCTCGCGCTCAAGGCCGGCGCGATCGACTTTCTCGTGAAGCCGTTTTCGGAAGAGCGCTTGCTCGCGGCGGTGGAGTCCGCCTTCGCGCGTTCGAAGCGGCTGGCGGAGGTCGAGTTCGCCGCGCCGCGTGTTCTTTCCGCGGCGTCTGGCATCGTGGGCGAGAGCGCGGTCCTGCGCGAGCTCCTCGATGTCTTGCCTCGGGTGGCAGCCTCAGCATCCACAGTGCTCATTCGTGGTGAGTCTGGCACGGGCAAGGAACTCGTCGCCCGCGCCATTCACGAGGGCTCGCCTCGGCTCGACGGGCCTTTTGTCGCCCTCAACTGCGCGGCCATCTCGCCCGGCTTGCTCGAGGCGGAGCTCTTTGGCTTTGAACGCGGGGCCTTTACGGGCGCGCATGCCCAGCGGAAGGGCTTCGTGGAGTCTGCGGACGGAGGCACGCTCTTTCTCGACGAGATCGGAGACATGAGCCTCGAAGCGCAGTCTCGGCTCCTGCGCGTGTTGCAGGAGAGCGAGATCGTCCGCGTGGGCGGTCGCGAGCCCGTCGGCGTGGACGTTCGCGTCATCGCCGCGACACATCAGCCGCTCGAGTCGCTCGTGGAGGCCCGGCGCTTCCGGCAAGACCTGCTCTATCGGCTCTCGGTGGTGCCGATCGAGATCCCGCCGCTTCGCTCGAGGGCGGACGACATCCCGGGACTCATCGCGCACTTCTTGGATTCACATGCGGCGAAGGGTCGCGCGGTGCCGGCGTTTCCGAGCGCGGAGGTCATCGCGAGGTTGAAGGCGCATGTCTGGCGCGGCAACGTGCGTGAGCTCGAGAACTGGGTGGAGCGGGCGGTGGTGTTTGGGCGGTTCACCCCCGAGGATCTCGAGCGCACGGCTCCAGTTCTTGCGGCTCCGGTGATTGCAGGTGAGGCCGAGGTCTCGGACGCTGCCTCGGCGGTGGTCCCTTTGGGCGTGCGTACGCTGAAAGAAGCGGTGGGCGAGGCCGAGCGGGCCGCGGTCGTCGCGGCGCTCTCGGCCGCGGGCGGCAACAAGGCACAAGCGGCGAGACTGCTCGGCGTGAGCTACAAGACGCTGTTCAACAAGATCCACGAGCACGGCATCAAGGAGTCCGCGCGATTTGAGTAGCACCGCGCCGGCGGGCACGCGCGAGCAGCGCTCGACCGCTTCGCATCGGGCTACGCGAACAGCTCGTCTCGGGCGGAACGACAGATGGCGATCACCCCGGGGTGCGCTACGCGCCGCTCCACCGAGATCGCATAGAAGTTCTCGGTAATGCCCGCGGCCCATCCGATGGTCCTGACGTCGTACTGCCGAGTCACCTCGGCCTCGATGGCGCTCGGGATGGGAAAGACACCCAGGCCCGTTTCGCCGAAGGCCTTGAGCAGCGCGCTGTCCTCGAACTCGCCGATGATCGCGGGGTGAAGATCGTTCTCCAGAAACCACGTGTCGAGCTCGCGCCGAACCGCAGACTCGTGTGTGGGCAGGAGCATGGGCACCCCGCTGAGCGAGCCTGGAAAGCCCTTTCGCAACCGGGTGGCCTTTTCGCCGCGGCCCATGAAGCTGACGCCGCAGTGTCCCAGGTGGTGATTGTAGGCGCGGACGCTCACGTTCCTCGGAATGGGCGAATCCGAGAAGACGACGTCGAGGCGGTGAACGGAGAGGTCGGCGAGCAGCTGCTCGAGCGGACCCTCGTGGCACACAAAGCGCACCGGGTCACCGAGCTCCAGCGCGGGCTCGATCAGTCGACGAACGATGATCTTCGGCAGCGCGTTGACCGCGCCTACGACGATGCGCGGCGTGCGTTCCGTGGGGTGTCCGCGCAACGACTCCTGAAGTTCGCGCCCCGTCGAGAAGATCTCTTCTGCGTAGCCGAGGACGACTCGGCCGACGTCTGTGAGGCTCATCCTCCGCCCCGTCCGTGTAAACAGTGTCTCGCCCAGACTGGACTCGAGGTCACGGATCTGGGTGCTCACGGTCTGGGGTGTGAGCCGCAGGTTTCTGGCCGCTCGACTGAGGTTACCCTCCCGCGCGACGGCCCAAAAGAGCCGCAGATGATGGTAGTTGAGCTCGTCCACGTCCCCTCCTGCGATCGTTCGAGGATATCTGTCAATCTATCACAAATTTTCGAATGGCTCGAACGCACCGAAGTGGTCTAGAAGCACGGAATCGAGTCCGAGCGTCCGGCGCTGAGGTCTCGGCCTAAAGGAGTCAAAGTTTGGTGAGCCCCGAAGACAAGTTCCCCTCGAGTCTCAAACGGGACCTCCCGGCCTCGATCGTGGTGTTCCTGGTCGCGGTGCCTCTCTGCCTGGGCATCGCCCTGGCCTCGGGTGCGCCGCTGGTCTCCGGGCTCATCGCCGGGATCGTGGGGGGCATCGTCGTCGGTGTTCTCGGCGGTTCCTCGCTCGGAGTGTCGGGACCGGCCGCTGGCCTCGCGGTCATCGTTCTCACCGCGATCCAGGAGCTGGGAGCCTTCGACATCTTCCTGGTCGCGGTGGTGCTCGCGGGCATCATTCAGCTCGGCCTCGGTTATGCGCGGGCGGGGGTCATCGCGTACTACTTCCCGTCCTCGGTCATCACCGGAATGCTCTCCGGCATCGGCATCGTCATCTTCCTGAAGCAGATCCCCCACGCATTCGGATACGACAAGGATCCCGAGGGCGACCTCTCGTTTTTTCAGCCCGACGGAGAGACGACCTTCTCCGCGCTCGTGTCGGCCTTTCAGTCCATCAACTTCGGAGCCCTGCTGATCACGGCGGTGTCGCTCGCCATCCTGATCGCGTGGGAGCAAAAACGCGTCAAAGGGCACAAGATCCTCGGGCTCGTTCCTGGCCCGCTGCTCGCCGTGACCACTGGGATCATCCTTGCGTGGGTCTTGGGCTCGTCGGATAGCCTCAGCCTCCGAGCGAACCAGTTCGTGAGCATCCCGCTCACGGACGGACTCGCCTCGCTCCTGGCTCTACTCACCTTCCCGGACTTCTCGGCCCTCGGCAGCACCGCGGTCTACAAGGTCGCGCTCGTTCTCGCGGTGGTCGCGAGTCTCGAGACCCTGCTCTGCGTGGAGGCCACGGACAAGCTCGATCCGCTGAAGCGTGTGACTTCAGCCGATCGCGAACTCAAAGCGCAAGGCGTTGGCAACATCCTGGCCGGTCTGGTGGGAGGGCTGCCCATCACACAGGTGATTGTCCGCAGCTCCGCCAACATCCAAGCTGGGGGTCGCACCCGCGCCTCCGCGATCGCCCACGGCTTCTTGATCCTCGTCTCCGTCATCGCGCTGCCTTCGCTGATGAACATGATCCCGCTGGCCTCGCTGGCAGCGGTGCTCTTCCTCGTCGGGTACAAGCTCGCGAAGCCTTCGCTGTTCAAGAAGATGTTCCGCGAGGGACCGGGCGTGTACGTGCCCTTCGGGGTCACCATCCTCGGCATCGTCTTCACGGACCTGCTGACCGGCATTGCGCTGGGCCTCGTCGCCGCCATCGGCCGACTGCTCATCGAGAACTTCCGGCTCCCGTTCGAGAGCTACCGTTTTCCGCAGGAGCGCGGAGAGAACATCCGGATCGTGCTCGCCCAGCAGGTGACGTTCTTGAACAAGGCGAGCATTCGGCAGTTCCTCAATTCCATCCCGGACGACGCCAAGGTCGAGATCGATGCGCGGGCCTCGGCCTACGTGCACGGCGACGTCGTCGAGATTATCGACGACTTCGTGGCCGGTGCGGGATCTCGAAACCTGCAGGTCGTCGTCCGGGGCCTGGATCATCACGAGAAAGGCCAGCCCGCAGTGGGCATGAACATCACCGTTGTCCCTCCCGAGGGGCTCGAGTCACAGACCGCAGGGAGCTAGAAGATGAGAACTCAAACCAAGGAAGCGCAGACCGCACTGACCCCCGTGAAGTGCCTCGAGATCCTCAAAGCCGGCAACGCGCGCTTTCAGGGCAATCTCAAGGCCAATCGCAACCTGCTCGAGCAGGTGAACACCACATCCAGCGGACAGTACCCGTTCGCCGTCATCCTGAGCTGCATCGACTCCCGGACCTCGGCCGAGCTGATCTTCGATCAGGGACTCGGAGACATCTTCAGCGTTCGTATCGCCGGGAACGTGCTGAATGACGACATCCTGGGTTCGATGGAGTTCGCGTGTAAGGTGGCGGGCTCCAAGCTGGTCGTGGTCCTGGGCCACTCCGCGTGCGGGGCCGTCAAGGGCGCTTGCGAGGGCGCTGAGCTCGGTCACCTGACCGGCCTCCTCGCGAAGATCAAACCGGCGGTCGCCGATGTCGAGCGCGCCGGGAAGACGGCTCCCGCGAAGTTCGTTGATACTGTCGCTCGGCGGAACGTCGAGCGCGTGATGGAGGAGATCCGCGCGAAGAGCTCCGTCCTCGACGAGATGATCAAGGACCAGAAGCTCGGTATCGTCGGAGGCATGTACTCCGTGGAGTCCGGCGAAGTAGAGTTTGATGCGCTGAGCTTTGGACTGTAGAGCGCGGGGCTCTTCGAAGCCTCACCGCGCTCGAATGGATTCGAGCGAAACCTCGAGCAGCTCCGCTTCATCCAAGTTGAAGTCCCCGTTTCCGGCCGGGCTCTGTGCGGCCGGAACGAGTGGGTCTCTATCGCGCGTGCCGTACGGCACCACGGCCACCCAGACGGAGGCGCCCGCGGGAGGAAGCCCCGCGAGGCCCAGGTTGATCTGCCCCTCGAGCACCCCGCCCAGGCCGGCGGCGGCGGCGGCTCCCTCGATGAGGGTCTCTGCCGTGCCGGCGGGCCCGCGCCCAAACCAGCCCGAGAAGTCGCCGTTTCCCTCCATGGCCAAGAAGACCGACGCTGCGCTCACGGCCACACGACCGGCTTTGTTCCACTGCGCAGCGACGCTCAGATCCGGCGGGGTGAACGACACGAAGATGAAGTGGTCGACCCCCGGCGTTGCGGGCTCGGTCGCGACGTAGAGTGCGATCTCGTTCCACGCGAGATACAGCGGCAGTCGCCCCCCGCCAAAGAGGACTCGAGTCGCGGTGCGGTCGAGCACTCCGTCGGCGGCGCCAAAGGCAGGCTCGCCAGGCGCGCGCACCGGCGGGCCGGGGTCGCGAGGGAGCTCGAGTTCGCGGATGAGCGGAGGCGCACCCGCGAACCCGTCGTCGTAGTCGAAGGGCTCGAGGTCGAGGCTCTGACCGTTTGCGATGATCTCGAGTGGCTTGGTAGGGATGTTCACGTCCCGCCAACATCCCACGATGTAGATCGGGGTGATGAGGGGGTCGGTGCCCACGTTGACGAGCAAGTCCGGCGCTTCTTGCTTGAACAGGACTTGGTTCGAGGGCGCGTCTGCGCCGCTCTCGGAGACTCGCGCGCCGGTGTAGTCTTTCAGCGAGCCATCGGACCAACGCACCGAGCCGAGTGAGGCCGGATCGACCAGCACCGCCTCTTGGGACGTGGCGGCATCCACCGGATGCGTGACCAGGTTCTTCATGACCGTCGCGAACGCGCGGCCGGTGGACGTCACCAGCCGGTTGAGCTCCGTGCAGCCCACCGCGGTCGGACACCGGACCGCCTTCCAGCCGTAGGGGCGATTTGGCGGAAGAAAGATGGTCTTCTCGTAGACCGCTGGCGCGTCAGGTCGAGCGCGCATCTCGAGCACCGGGCGCTCGCCTCCCGAGAAGGCGTCCGCCGCAAGTCGACCGAGAGCGTCTTCCGCCCCGGAGAACTCGCCGGTCAAGAACACCCCCTCCCCCTCGAGGACGCCACGGCGACTTCCGTCCGCGAGCACAAAGGCGCTGCCGGCGTCGATGCGGAAGGTCACCGGGACGAGCGCTGGGTTGCCGATGGGAACCACGTGTACCTGAGGGGTCTCGTCCGGGACCACGAAGGTCAGGCCCCGGCTTGGGAAGTCTTCTCCGCCCTCAACGAGGAACGCGATGTACGGGAAGGTGTCGCGGGTCGTGCCCGCGAGCGAGCGGCGGGCATCGACTTCGACCTCGAACAGCAGCTCGTACACGCGGGGCTTGCCCGGGAGCGTGAGGACGGGATCCACACGGGCGCTCGCGAGATCGAAAGCTCCGCTCGCATCGAGTGAAGAACGGAGCTCTGGGCTCGAGAGCGCGAGGCCTAGGCGATCGTCGAGCAGGATACGGATGGCGGCACGTCCATCCCCGGGGTTTGGATCCAGCGGCGGTTCGAACTCGGGCTTGTCTTTGAGCCTGGGTGGCAGATCGATGCGCTGAGCGCGTGTGCTCGTGACCACGAAGCTGACGAGGCCCGAGGCTTCTTCGCCGGTGTCCGTGATCGCGCGGGCGGCGTAGGGCCGGTTCTCAGCCAAACGGACCTCGAAGCGGGCGAAGTACATCCCGCTGCCGTCATCCTGCATGGGAACTCGCCGGAGCTCCGGGCTGTAGGCGCCGGTGTCCAGGTCGACCGTGATCAGGGCATCGAGGGCGGACGGGGCGACGTGAGCGCGCGTGTCGAGGCGAAGCTCGATCTCTGCGCGGCCATAACCGCGAAAGTTCACTTGCGCTGGCACGTCTGCCGCCGCGACACGATCGAAGCCGAGCGGGCCGAGTACCAGCGCGTAGAGACGCCCACCGGTCTGAACCGCCGTCTCGACGGAGAGGATCTCCCCTTCGACGCGCACGGCGCCGAGGGCCAGCGGCTGTCCGCTCTCCACGTCGAAGGCGCGCATCGCGCCTGGATCGTGTGAGGCCAAAGCCTCTGTGAAAGCGACCTCGACGCGCTCCGCGCTCACCGCTTCTGCGAAGGCCCCGACCGGGGTCTCCTTTGGTGGATTCGAACTCGTGCAGCTCAGGGCGCAGGCGAGGGTGAGTGGCAGCAGCGGGCGCACGAGCCTCCTGCTAGCGCGCCGGAACGGAGGGAGCAACGGCCAGGACTGCCCAGGAAGCGAAAAAACGCGGCCCCTCTCAGACCTTGCCACCCGTCTTGCGCCGTCGTGCCTGCACCGCGGTCAGCGCGATG
Organism: Deltaproteobacteria bacterium; assembly: GCA_011526105.1. Lineage (GTDB taxonomy): Bacteria > Myxococcota > Kuafuiibacteriia > Kuafuiibacteriales > Kuafuiibacteriaceae > WYAZ01. The sequence goes on from WYAZ01000031.1 coordinate 130,680, forward strand.
GTGTAGATGATGTCCTCGACCAGCGCGCCCCGAGAGAGGTCGTTCACCGGCTTGTTGAGGCCCTGGAGCATGGGTCCGATGCTCACCACCCGCGCGGAGCGCTGCACGGCCTTGTAGGTGGTGTTGCCGGTGTTGAGGTCCGGAAACACCAGGACGGTGGCTCGGCCTGCGACGGCGCTTCCCGGGGCCTTGGACCGGGCGACCTCCGGCTGAACAGCCGCGTCATACTGGAGGGGGCCGTCGAGGACCAGATCCGGCCGTCGCTTCTTCGCGATCGCGGTGGCGTTCCGCACCTTATCGATGTCTGCGCCGGCGCCGCTCTCTCCCGTGGAGTAGCTGATCATGGCCACGCGAGGGGTGATGCCGAAGGCGGCCGCGCTCTCGGCAGACTGGATCGCGATGTCGGCGAGCTCCTCCGCGTTGGGGTCGGGGTTGATGGCGCAGTCGCCGTAGACCAGGACCTGCTCCGGGAGGCACATGAAGAACACCGAGCTCACCAGGCGCGCCTCGGGTGCGGTCTTGATGAGCTGAAGCGCCGGCCGAACGGTGTTGGCGGTCGTATGCACCGCTCCGGAGACCAGACCATCAACCTCGTCGAGCGCGAGCATCATCGTCCCGAGCATCACGTTGTCTTGCAGCTCGGTGTGCGCGGTGTCCTCGGTCATGCCCTTGTGCTTGCGCATCTCCACGAGCCGCTGGACGTACGTGGTGTGCATCTCCGAAGGGCGGATGATTTCGACCTCGGGTGGAAGCCGCACCCCTTGGTCGGCGGCGACGTGAGCGATGCGCTCCGGTTCGCCGAGCAGGATGCAATGCGCGATCTGTCGCTCTTGGCAGATGGCGGCGGCGGTGATGGTGCGTGGCTCGTCGCCCTCGGGCAGAACGATGCGCTGCAGCTCGGCCCGCGCTTCCTCGAGGAGTCGATATCGAAAGGCTGGAGGTGACAGCCGTGGCTCTCGCGTCTCGGAGCCGAGCCGGGCGAGCCACTTCACGTCCATGTGATTGGCCACGGTATCCAGCACGGCGGAGGCGCGCTCGATGTCTGCGCTGGAGATCTCCCACTCGGCCGCCGAGAGCCTGTTCGAGGTCGCTCCGGTGTGATCCTCCACCATCAAGAGCGGCAGTCCCGACTCAAAGGCGCGTCGACCGAGTTCCAGGACGGCGGCCGAGGGCTCGATCCCGCCAGTGAGCACGATTCCGGCCATGGGTATCCCGGAGAGCGAGGCGAGCGCGCAGGCCATGATGACGTCGTCGCGGTCGCCGGGGGTGAGGATGAGCGTGCCGGGCTCAATGAAGCGGGCCAGGTTGTGGGGGGTCATGGCGCCGATGCGGATGTTGGTGACTCGGCGGGTGTCCGACTGACCCGCGCGGAGCACTTTCGCATCCAGGAAACGCGCCACGTCCGAGACACGCGGCGCGGCGATCAATGGGTCAAACGGAACGAGGCCAACGATGGGCAAGTCGAGCCCCGCGTCCTCGAACTCGCGGCGCGAAGCCGCGAGGTTGCTGAACTCCTGCTTCGAGAGGCCGCCCGCGATCAGCGCGCTTGGCGCGACGCTCGGCCTCGACGGCGCCGCCCGAGCCTTGTTCACTACGCAGCCTTCGATACGCGCTCCCTTCTCTTGGTAGCCGCGAGCGACGATCTCCAAGGCGTCGATGAGCTCCTTTGGGTCATCGCTGTGTGGGGCCCCGACGAGCACCATGTCCGCGCCCAGAGCCTCAGCCATCAGCCGATTGACCCGAACCGAGTACATGAGCGTCTCGACCGGGACGAGTCCTTCTACGATGACCACATCGGCGCTGCGCTCCAGGGGAGAGATGAGCGCGACGATCTCCTCCATGAGCCTCTGATCTTCGCCGTCCGAGAGGAGCTCGGCCGCGCGAGCGAGTGAGATGGGCACCGGAGGCTGGAGCCCAAGCAGAGCCCTCACGATCTCCGAGGAGCGATCGACGTCTCCCTCGCGCGCCCCTTGAGCGATGGGCTTGGCGAAAGCGACGCGAAGGCCCATGCGATCGAGGGCGCGTGCGAGGCCCAGGCAGATCGAGGTCAGTCCGACGCGGTGACCGGTGGGAACGAGGAGTAGGGTCCTGGAACTCATCTCAAACCTCCGACCGGGAGAGTGTCTCCAGCGTATGCTGTGCGATCATCAGCTCCTCGTTCGTGGGAATCACGAGCGCCGTGGGGGCCCGCTTTGTGGTGATTCGACCGTGGGTGTGGCGTCCGTGCTCGAGATTCGCCGGAGCATCGAGCTCGAGCCCGAGCACGCGGAGACGCGCCAAGGTCTCGGCGCGAATGTCGGGTGAGTTCTCGCCGATGCCTCCGGTGAAGATGATGGCATCCAAGCGGGGAAGGGCGGCGGTGAGCCCCATGATGCCTCGAGCCAGGCGGTGGCAGAACACGTCGATGGCGAGTTTGGCGCGTTCGTGGCCCGAGGCCCTGGCCTCGAGCAGCTCACGCATGTCGTTGGACAGCCCCGAGACCCCAAGCAGCCCTGATTCTCGATTGAGCAGTCGCATGACGCCCTCGAGGTCGCGACCGGTCAACTCACAAAGGAGCGGCAGCATCCCGGGGTCGATGTCGCCGGAGCGAGTGCCCATGACCAAGCCCTCGAGCGGCGTGAGGCCCATGGTGGTGTCGACGCTGCGGCCTCCGGAGACCGCGGCGGCGCTGCAGCCGTTCCCGAGGTGGACCGTCACGAGGTTGAGGTCGGCGCGGCCGAGGCGGCGGGCTGCCTCCAGGCTCACGAACTCGTGCGAGCACCCGTGGAATCCGTAGCGCCGAAGCCCGTGAGTCTCATAGAGCTCGAACGGAATGGCGTACAGGTACGCAGACCGGGGCAGGGACTGATGAAACGCGGTATCGAACACCGCCACATGGGGCAGCTCGGGCAAGGCGCGCTCCGCGGCATCGATGCCGATGGCGTTTGCCGGGTTGTGAAGCGGCGCCAAGCGCGCGAGTTCGCGGATGACCGCGCGAACCTCCTCGTCGATGCGCACCGGCGAAGAGAAGCGTTCGCCGCCGTGCACCACCCGGTGACCCACGGCCGAGAGATCCTCGAGCAAATCGAGCTTTCGAAGCTCTTCGACGAGGGCCTGCATCGCCGCTTCATGGTCGGCGCGAGGCAGTGCACGCTCGATCTTCTGGCCCTCGTGGCTCAGCGAGAGATGTGCTTCCTCGTCTCCGATTCGTTCGATGAGGGCCTCCAGCAACTCTCGCTCGGTGCCTCGCTCGAGGATGGAGGCCTTTACCGAGGACGAGCCCGAGTTCACGACCAGGACTCTTGCGTTCGCCCTCATCCAGCGGACGCTACGAAGAACCGCGCGGGCTGTCGAGTTAGAAGAGGGAGCCGAGCTGAAAGAACGGGCCGCTTGCGTCGATCACGTCGCGGTCTTCTCCTCCAGGGACTCGGAGGAGGTGCGCATAACCTACGCGCACCTGCAGCCCGAGCGCATGGCCCAAGAGAAGATCGGCTCTCAGTTCCGCTCCGGCGCCGATGGCGAAAGCGTCGAAGAAGCCGTCAAACAGGGTGCTGGCCTCGAGGGTCTGAAAGACACGCCCGGTGTCCGCGAACAGTGCGGCATGGAACGCGCGAATGGCGAGAGGGGCGGTCCCGAAGCCCCGCTCCACGCGCCAGATGGGCGCGCGATACTCGAGAGAAGCATGGATGACCCCGAGACCAGCCAGGATGGAGTTCTGCATCCCGCGCAGTCCGAAGAAGTTCTGAGTCGTGGTCGTGAGGGCGCTCTGGCCGGCGGCTCCGCCGAGTCGGAAGAGCTCTACGAGGTCTGGCCCGAGCCCAGCGGAGATCGAAAGACTCGCCGCAAGGACGTGATTGGGCAGCAGCGAAGCCGGCATGCTCAAATAGCCGCGCGCGTCGCCGCCGAGCACGATCTGTTCATAGTCGCTGCCGAGGCCCTTGGAGAGCCCCGAGATCGCGAACGAGAGCTCATAGCCGCGTTCGATGGAGATCGAGTGCGCGAAGGCCCGCACGTTCGAGTAGGAGTAGCCCAGCCGTACGCGCGCGAAGCGGCCATCCGCCGGCAGACGGGCCGCGGCCTCGTAGACGTCGTCCGGGACTTCGTTGAGCGCCGAGCGACCCTCGATCTGATACCCGAGCGAGATCAGATGGCGCCGCCGAAAAGGCAACGAGACACTCAAACTGCCCAGCAGTCGAAGTTCGGTGTAGTCGAAGAGCCGGTTTCCTTCTGTGTCGCGAAGCACGAACAAGCGGGTGTCGGCGTCGCCGCCGATGGTGAAGGTCGGCTCGAAGGCATCGTTCTGATAGATCGCGCCGCCTCCGAAGAAGTTGGTCGAGGTGCGGTAGGTGCCCCAGACGAGGTAGGTCTGGGTCTCGAGCGCGTCGCGGCCGAAGTGGCTGAGGCGGATGAAGAGCTCGGTCTCGTCCGCGCTCATCTCGGGGATCAGATTCCAGTTGTCGTTGAAGGGCAGCAGCGTGCTCTCGACCGAGTACTCGCCCATCGTCCAGCCTTCGGGCAGCTCGAACGGCGCGGGGACCGGGTGATCCTTGAAAGGCGCCGGCGGTGGCTTTTCCGGAAGCCCGAGGGAGAGTGCGGGCCAGCGCCTGGGTTTGTCGTCGAGGCCTTCCTCCGGGAGCAAGACACGCTCGATCTGGATCCCTCGCTCCGGTTCAAAGGGCACGCGATACACGTCGAAGCCGTCCGCGGAATAGCCTCGAAACACGATGGTGCGACCGTCCGGTGAGATGGAGGGTTGATAGGCCCCGGTCATCAGGTTGGTGAGTTGGAGCAGTCGCTGGGATTCGAGTTCGAAGGCGTAGAGGTTGTAGATCCCGGTTCGGTCGGAGGCAAAGACGAGCCAGCGCCCATCCGGCGACCAGGTGGGGTCCACGTCTTGAGCGCGATCGCGCGTGATGGTCTCGACGAGCGCGCCCTCGCGGTCGTAGATCACGACGTCGCGGCGGCCGGTACGAAACCGCGAAACGGCGATGCTTCGCCCGTCCGGCGAGAAACGTGGGTTCGAGAGCTGAACGTCCGGCTCGGCGGGCACGATGACCCTTGGGTGCAAGGTGAGGCCGTCTGACCCGAGGCGCGCGAGCACCAATCGATTGGCCGCGTAGGGCGTCTGCACGAACACGATCGAGGTTCCGCTAGGCGACACGTCCGGATCACGCGCCCTCAGAGAGCCGGAGGGAGCCAAGAATTCCTTCTCGTAGCGCTCATCGAGCCTCAAGAGCTCGGTCTCCTCCTTCTTCAGGTCATATCGCAAGAGGCTGTTATGGAAGTAGAAGCGCTGATTGATCTCGGTCTGCTGGTAGTAGAAGGCGCTTCCGTCGGGCGTAAACGACAGCGCCTTCGAGAAGGTGTCATTGACGAGCACGGTGTCGTTTCCGCCATCGAGGTCGATGCGCCGAATCCGCGGTCCGTCTTTGGGGGAGTTCGTGGAGAAGAAGATGTGCTTGCCGTCTTTGGATATCTTCGGTCCCAGCAGATCTCCGCCGTATCGGGTCAGGCGGTCGGGGATGGTCTCGGCCAATGTTGACGAGCGAACGAGCCGCTGTGTGAGCAGCGCGTCTTCCTTCATCTCCGCTTCGAAGGTGAGCCACAAGGCCTCGAAGGTGTCGTCGAAGGCCATGAAGGCCGCCCACCAGGTGAGGTACGGGACCGGGGTCTCGGCGTAGATGCGGTGGTACCGCATCAGCGCCTCCTCTCCGAAGCGATAGGCGAGCCAGGCTTGAAACCGCCCGCCAATGAAGTACGCCACGTTCGAGAACGGCCAATACGCGTAGGCGCGATAGCCCTGGTCGATGTGTGGGAAGCGGTCCTCGAGCGCGGCGACGCGGATGACCATGTCGGCGTACGCTGAACGTCCGCGGCCCGCGCCGGAGCTGTAGGTCTCCTCGTAGACGGCGAGCCCTTCGGACAGCCACGCGGGGGTGTACTGGTTGAGCGCGATGTACTTGCCGAAGATGAATCGGCCGATCACCGGGAGCCCAAACACCATGTCCAGATGGACGATATGTGCGAGCTCATGGTCGATGACCGAGTAGAGCCAGTCGTCGTAGTCTTCGAGTCCGGAGACCTCGGTGGGGGCGGTGACATAGATCGTGATGATCTTGTTCGGAAAGACCGTCGCCGTCCCGTTGGCAAAATCGTTCTGGTCGTCGACGACGATTGTGATGCGTCCTTGGGGCCGGTAACCGAAGCGCGCGACCATGCCTGGGAGGAGCGACTCTGCGATGGCGGCCGAGCGCAGCGCGATGTGCTCATAACCCTTCGCGTGGACCACGTAGAAGTTCGGACTGGTCACGGCGCGATAAGGCACGTCCGGGTCGTAGCTGCCGGCGGCCCGTCCATCCCGAGGGGCGAACGAGAGTATGAGCGCAGCGACCGCGAGGGCTTTCGAGAGATCTCTCATCGAGCTGGACGCGAGGCGGACTGGATCTCTCGGAGGAGGCGTTCGATGTCGGGCGCGGACCCCGCGCCGGCCGCGGTGCGAAAGCGGGCATTTTGTCTCGGAGGGTCGGTCACCGCGACACATAGGTGCTCGGCTTCGATGACACACGCCGCCGCTTTGGCGCCGGTGAGCCGCCGGAGCTCATCGGCTACGGACTGCGTAAGGGCCTCTTGCAGCACGAGCCGGTGGGCGAGCACGTCCACCAGCTTCGCGATGTTGCCAAAGCCGGGCACCATGCCCTTCGGGAGGATCGCGACGTGCGCGTGTCCTTTCATCGGCAGAAGGTGATGCGGACACGTGGACACGAGCGGAATGTCCGCCACGAGGAGTGGTCCCGACTGCTTGGTCGCGAAAAGGCGGCCGAGCGCCTCGGTGGGATCCGCATGATGCCCCGCCGTGAGCACATCGATCCACGCCGCTGCGGCCCGAGCCGGGGTGCCAACAAAGTTCTCGTCCGCCCGGTCGACGCCCAGCGCATCGAGAAGCTCCTCTATGGCCCGCTCCGCCCTTGGCCGATCGGGGCTGGGGCGTATCTTGGATCTGGAACGCCGAGCCACCGACGGAGGACACCATCGCCTTTCCCCGATGAGGTCAAGGCCCTGCCGCCGCCTCCAGGAGGGCTCAGGGGCTGCAATGGCCCGATATCATCCCCAGATCCTGGTGCCTTCGAAATCCCCAGCGAGACCCGGCCGTTGACAGAGCGGGTCGCGGCCCCTACTTCAGAGACCAGGCTTGGAAAGAAACCGCGTGAAACCCAACCAGCCTCACACTCCCTCCAGCACTCCCCCCACCGTGCTTCGCTACGCCGAAGCGGTGGTTCCGACCATCCACGGGGATGTTCGATTGGTGGTCTTCAGGGAGCGCGGCTCCGAGGATCCCCACGCCATCGAGCACGTCGCGATGGTCTTCGGCGAACCCGCCAAAGCCTCCGGCGCCGTCCTCGCGCGCGTCCACAGCGAGTGCATCACTTCGGAGGTCTTTGGCTCACTCAAGTGCGACTGCCGGGACCAGCTCCTCGAGGCGATCATTCGCATCCAAGAGGTTGGCCACGGCGTCATCTGCTACCTCCGCCAAGAGGGACGGGGCATTGGGCTGGGAAACAAGATCCGCGCCTATGCACTGCAAGCTCAAGGGCTCGACACCATCGAGGCCAACCTTCACCTCGGCTTCGACGTCGATCTTCGGCGTTACGATGTTGCGGCGGACATGCTGAAGGACTTGGGGGTGCGAGCGGTCCGGCTGCTCACCAACAACCCGGAGAAGCTCGCCGGGCTTGCGGAAGCCGGGATTCAGGTCGTCGGGCGCGAGTCGATTGAGATCGAGCCCAATCGGCACTCCGAGAGCTATCTGTCCACCAAGCAGAAGCTCATGGGGCATCTCCTGGCGCTCGCTTCTTGAGTCTGGTCTCAGGCCTGGCCCGAACCCACACCCCAGCCCGGTATCGCGCCGCTGTCGTCCTCGCCGCCCCCTTGCTGCAAGAGCAGCGCGCCGAGCACGCCGTTGACGATTTCGATGCGCTTCGCTGGATCGGGCTCAGCGAGGATGCGTCGTCGGTCGTCCGGTTCTTGAACCGCCGCCACCGCGATGGTGTCGGCCAAGACTCCGGCTTCGTCGATCTCGTTGATGCGCGAGAGCAGCTCTTCGTTGCCATCCCCGAGACTCACCACCACCCGCGTGCAGAGGCTCCTCAGGCCCGACATGGCGCGTGAGAGCTCCGGTGCGGAGGTTTCGGTGTGGTCGAGGATGAGCTCCGTCTTCACCCGACGGTAGGGGATGTCGAGCTGTGGCTGGAACTCCTCCACGACGCGCAAGCGACCGCAGCCCGCGATGAGCAGATCGAAGCGTCCGTCCGGGTAGCGTGTGGACCTCTGGATGAGACCGAGGCCGGCGTGGTCGAAGATCGAAGGCCGCCCGTGTGCATCCGGCGGCAGGCGCTCGTCGAGTGCCCCGAGCGCGATGAGCTCATGACCTTCGAGCGCGTCCTCGACCATTCGGCGATACCGGGGTTCGAAGATGTGAATGGGAAGGTACACGCCAGGGAGCAGCAGGATGTTCGACAGCGGAAAGAGCGGGACAGCATTCAAGGCCTCGACCGGCACCGCGCGGTAGGTATCACTCACGGACACCTCGAGACGGGAAGATCTTTCCGGGGTTCAAGATGCCGGCCGGATCAAACACCTTCTTCACGTTCTTCTGGAGCGCGATCAGCGGCTCGGAGTGCTCGAGGGAGAGGAACTCGCGCTTGGTGAGCCCGACCCCATGCTCGCCGGAGATCGTTCCGCCCAAAGAGACGGTGAGGCTCATGATCTCGTGCACGGCCTGGTCCGCGCGCTCCTGTGCGTCTTCGTCGAACAAGATGTTCACGTGCAGGTTGCCGTCTCCGGCGTGCCCATAGGTGGCGAGCCCGAGCTTGTGCTTCTCTCCAATTCGCTTCGCGCCGTCGAGCATGGCGGGGATCCTTGAGCGAGGCACGACGATGTCTTCAGAGATCTTGCGCGGCGCAGTTTCGGAGAGCGTGACGGACAGCATGCGGCGTGGTTCCCACATCTTCTCGCGCTGCGCCGCGTCTTGGGCGACGAGCACGTCGATGGCGCCGTGCTCGGTGCACACGAGGGCGGCGCGTTCGAGATCCTCCATGCTTCGTTCGACGCTCGTTCCGTCTGTCTCCAGAATCAAGAGTGCGCCTGCATTCTCGGGGAAGCGCCCAGGGGTTTTCTCCCGCAGCGCCCCCAGGGCGTAGTCGTCGAGGAACTCGAGCGTCCGCGGGATCACACCGGCGGCGAAGATGGCGGTGATGGCGGACCCAGCCCGGCCGAGATCAGGAAAGCTGACGAGCGCGGTGGTCACCGCGGCCGGATTCGGGATGAGCCGGGTGGTGATCTCCGTGATGACGCCGAGTGTTCCCTCGGAGCCGACCATCAGGGCGGTGAGGTCGTAGCCGGTGACGTGCTTCAGAGTACCCTTGCCGAAACGAAGGACCTCGCCGGTGGGGATGACCACCTCGACCGCCAGCACGTAGTTCTTGGTGACGCCGTACTTGAGCGCACGAGGTCCGCCCGCGTTGCAGGCCACGTTGCCGCCGAGGGAGCAGATCTTCAGGCTGTTTGGATCCGGCGGATAGAACAGACCTTCGGCCTCGACGTTCCGCATGAAGGTCTCGGTGATGATGCCGGGCTCGGCGACCGCAATCATGTCGGTCTTCGAGACGTCCTTCATCCGGGTCATGCGCTCCATCGACAGAACGATGCCACCCTGCACCGGCACCGATCCGCCCGACTTGCCGGTGCCGAGCCCACGCGGCGTGACCGGGACGCCATGTGCGGTCGCGGCGCGAAAGACCGCTTGAACGTCCGCGACGCCTTCGGCGCGCACGACGAGGTCGGGCATGGAGGGGGTCGAGAACGACCAGTCCTGGCCATAAGGGCTGAAGAGGTCGGGATCATCGATGAGCTTCGAGGGTCCGAGCGCGGCGGCGAGCATTCGTTTGCAGGCGTCGATGGAGGCTGAAGACGGCCGGTTCATCGGGCGTGCTTCCTGCCGCCGCGCGGAAGCTGCAGGATCTCGAGGCCCGAGGTCGCCTGCACCTGACATGCACGACCCACGATCGACTCCCCGGCTGCGTCCGCGCGGTATTCCATCTCACAGCAGCCCTTGGTGTTGTTCCAACAGTAGCGCCCCCAGTCCATTCGGACCGAGTTCTCTTTCAATTCGAGATACTGCAGGCACCGGAGGACGCTGTTGTTCTCGGGGACATAGGCCGGCTCGCCCTCCACCCAGATCGGGAGGAGCATCTGATAGGCGCCGTAGAGGTTCAGGTCATCCGAACTATGGGTTCCGGAAAAAGGGATGGGTTCTCGCTTCTCGGTCATCCTACTCTTGGTCAGCCCAGGTGCGCTCAGTCTCTTCGCGATCGTACATGGTCGCGCTCTCCATGGCCACGAGGTAGACCGGGAACACATCGGCCGCGAGGTCCGACATCACCTTGCCGCCGGCCACCTTGAAGGGGTCCTTCTGGCCTTTGCGCCCGAGTCCGGCGAATCGGGAGAGCGACTTGTTCAGAAGCTCGGTCTTCTGATCGACCTCGTGGACCGCGAGCTTGGTGATGACGCCGTCCTTGTCCATGGCGATGCCGAGCTCGCCTTCGAATCCAGGCGTCTTCCAGGGCACAAAGACGAGGTAGCCGCTCTTCTTGTCCTTCTTGAGCTCGTCGAGACGGATGGGATCATCGGGGACGTAGCTGAGGTTTCCTTCTTCGCCTTCGAAGTCAAAGAAGGTGAAGACGGCGGCCTTGGTCTGCTTCGCGGCTTTCCCGGTGGCGGCCTTGATGCGTTCGAGACCGAACTTGTCGATCGCGTACTCCTTGGCCACGTAGCGAGAGGCATCTGGGAAGAAGGTTTGAATCACGAGGTGCTGCCCCCGCACGTGCTGCACCACGTCCCAGAGCTGAAGGAACGGGAGCTGCCTTTTGAACTGATGCTCACTCGGCTTCTTCAGCCCCTTGCCGGTCTCGATCATGTCGAAGAGCTGCTCGTTGCGGAGGAGGTTGAGGCGCCCGGAGTCGCGGAGCGAGACCGCGATCTTGCCGCCATCGGCCTGTGCGCCATGGCAGGCCGCGCACTCCTTGGCGTAGAGCTTCTGACCGCTGGCAGGGTCACCCACAAGGAGCGGAAGCTCCTCTGCGATGGCGAGAGAGCTGAAGAGGAGCATTGGAAGGAGAGCGGGTAGCGCGAGCTTCATCTCGATCACCTCAGTTGCCCTTCACCGGGCGGCGTCCACCGCCGGTGGTCTTGGTTTTCTCGCTCATCATGTCATCCGGGAGCGGCCAGATGTTCACCGGGAAACGCATGGTCCCTTCGAAGGTCTTTCCTTCTCGGATGCGACCCTTGATGGTGAGCCCGAGCATGCCGTCCTGCGGCGGGGTGATGTGCAGGCCGAACTTCCCGGCAGACATCGGGATCTCGTGCGCGAGGTACCGGGCTACGACATCTCCGACCGGGTTTTTGAGCTCCACCACGACTCGGGCGCCGGTCACGGGGACCGCGGTGCCGTAGCGAGGGTGCGGCGTCTTCGGCACTTCGTTGATGGTCAGGATCAGCTCTGTTCGTTCCTCGGCGTTCGGCACGCCCGGCGCGAAGCGGGCGCTGATGTCGAACTTGCTCCCCTTGGAGCCCTCGACCTGCAGTGTGTCGCCGCGTTCGAGCGGGCGTGGCAGAGGCTTGGGCGTGGGCACCGGCTCTGCGGCTGGAGCTGGAGCAGGTTCCTGCGCGTGGGTCGTGCTGACGAACAGGGTGGTGATGAGCCAGGCGGAGAGCAACGAAGAGAGGGAGAGCTTATTCACAGCGGCCTCGTTCCTTTTCGATGTCGAGGTGGAAGTCGATCATGTCTTTGGTGCGGGGGAGGCCGAAGCGGCGTCCGTCGATGAAGACCGTGGGCGTGGATTCGATCTGAGCGCTCAGTCCGAGCTGCTTGTCCGCCTGCACCTTCGCCCTGTGGGTTCGGGCGTCGAGCGCAGCTTTGGCCTTCTTCGTGTCCATGCCCGCCTTCGCGGCGAAGTCGATCATCGTCTCCGGGCGGATGTCCCGCTGGTTCTCGAAAAGAAGCTCCGCGAGCTCCCAGAACTTGCCTTGGAGTCTAGCCTCCTCGGCGAGCTCCGCTGCGAGATGGGAGGGCTCGTCACTCGACCCGAGCGGGAATGCGAAGAACACGAGGCGCGTGTCTGTTCGTCCGGCGATGGTCCGGTCGAGGACCGGCTTCATGGCTCGGCAGTGCGCGCAGCGGAAGTCGGCAAACTCGACGATGGTGTGTTGTGCCGTCTCTGGTCCGATCGATGCGTGATCCTTCACATCGAAGCTACGAACCGCCGAGCTGTAGCCTTCCGCGAAGCCTTCGAGCAGCGTGAGTTCGACTTCCTCGGTGGAGACGCCGGATCGGTAGAGATCGAGGATGAGGTGCGTCATCTTCTCGGAGCATCCGACGCAGGAGCAGGCCTCTTTGTTCGAGAGGCAGGAAGCGAGGGTGCGCGGGCAGCCGCAGTAGCAGAAGGTCTCGTTCATGATCCGCCAGAAATCGAGGCGGACCGCACCCGGAAGGCTGTCGGCCGAGACGCCTTCGATCTCCGTGATCGCGGGTGCTTGCACCGCGGCTTCCGGTGGGGCTGGGTTCTCCTCGAGCGGCTTCGGGCTGGGAGCGGTCTCCGTCTTGCCCCGACAGGTCGCACCCGTCGCCGCGAGGGCCGTCAGGAGCACGAAGAGGGCGGGGTGGGTGCGCATTCCGGCGACACTGCTAGCCATTGGGCGAGAAGGCGGTCAATCACGGATCTCACGTACTTAGGGTTTGTACGCGCAGATCTGGGCATGTCCAGGGGGTGCCTGCTTGTGGCTTGAGGACTAGGGTTCCAGTAGGATCCGAGGTCGACCGGCCTAGATGCAAGACGAGCAAGAACAGAACTTCGCGAGCTTCGAGGACGGAGACTATGTCGAGAACACCACGGAAGCAGTGGGATTCGTTCCGCTCGAGCCGCTGGAGTCCGCGAAGCGAACCGCCGCCTTTGTCGTGATCAGCGGGCGGGCCTTCGGTCAGAGTTTCACCCTCGGTGACAGCGAATGCACCATCGGGCGCGGGATGGAGTGCAACATCCGCCTCGATGACGAAGGCATTTCGCGCCGCCATGTGAAGGTCGTCCACACCGAAGGCCACTGGGTCATGATGGATCTGGCCTCCACCAACGGGACCTATCACGGCGGCGAACGCATCCAGGTCATGACGCTCTATGACGGTGCGAAGGTTCAGCTCGGCATGAGCACCGTCCTGCGGTTTCAGCATCAAGACGTCATGGACGAGCGATTCGTCCGGTCAATGTACGAGTCCAAGACGCGCGACGCGCTCACCGAGACTTACAATAAGGCTTACTTCCTCGAGTCGATCGAGCGCGAAGTCGCTTTCGCGCTTCGGCATCAGCAAGACCTGACCTTGGTCATGTTCGATCTCGATCACTTCAAGAAGGTCAACGATACCTTCGGGCACCAAGCGGGCGACTTGACCCTGAAGATGGTCGCGAAGGCGGTGACGAAGTGCATTCGCCGCGAGGATATCCTCGCCCGCTACGGCGGTGAGGAGTTCGCGCTGCTGCTTCGGAACACGCACCCGGAGAAGGGCTTCATCCTCGCGGAGCGTATCCGACGGGCGGTCGAGCGGCTCGAGATCGTTCACGAAGGCCGACGGATACCTTGCACCGTGTCCTTGGGCATCGAATCCACGCTCAACGGCTTTCGAGAAGCGGGCACTTTGATCGAGGCCGCCGATTCGCAGCTCTATCGCGCCAAGCATGGGGGTCGAAACCGCACCGAAGCACCGCTCTTCGAAGAGGGCGATCGTTAGAGCTCATCTCAAAACCCCCGACCGAGCGAGACGGCCAAGACGCGAGGCCCGCAAGGCGGGCCGACGAATGCGCTATCCTGCGATAACGCGAGGAGGCCCAGCACGGCGGGCCGACGCGGATCGGCCGGAATCGCGACCGAGGGGGTTTTGAGATAAGCTCTAGAGGCGTTCGAGGCCATCACACGCCAGAGCGCACCCCGCCGTGATCTCGATTCGCACTGATTCCGGGGAAGAGCAGCTCACGCTCGCGGAGTTCGAAGCCCGCGTCCGATCCGGCCGCATCGTGGCCACCACTCAGGTCTGCTTCTCAATTCTCACCGGCGATCGTTGGGTCGACGCGAAGGAGATAGAGCTCTTCCGGCAGCTCTACCAGCCGGCACGCATCTACTTCACGCGGCGCTTCTCCCTTCGCGGCTTTCCACTCGTGACTGCGCTTCTCGTTGTTCTTCAGATCCTGCTGTTCTTCGGTGTGGCGGGGGCCCGGCACGCGGTCGATCTCGACCCGCTCATCGCCTCCGGCGCCAAAGTACGTTCGAACATCCTCGAACTCGGAGAGACATGGCGGCTCCTCACCGCGAATCTGCTCCACCGGGACCTCCTGCATCTGTTCTTCAACATGTTCTTTTTCCTCAACGTCGGAGGCACGGTCGAGGCGGCCTACCGCAGACAGGATTACGTGCTCCTGCTCGTGCTCAGCGGGCTGTCCACGACGGTGGTGTCCACCCTGTTTGGCTCCCTGCCTTCGGTGGGCGCGAGCGGCGTGGTCTTGGGGCTGTTCGGCGCGGTCTCTGTGTTCGGCTACAAGTACGCGGATGTTCTTCCGCGTCGATACAAGAACTTCTTCCTCTTCGCGGTCCTGCCGTATGCGATCTTCGTTCTCTACATCGGGATCTTCACCGCAGACACGGACAACTGGGGTCATCTCGGCGGACTCCTCGGTGGCTCCATGGTTGCGGTTCTGCTCGAGCCCAAGCTGATGCACCTCGCTCGGGCGGAGAAGCGGTACTTCCGCGCCCACTGGCCAGCGCTCGCCACGGTGTGTCTGGTGGGACTCACGCTCGCCGCGGGTCCGGTGGTCCGAGGCCTGGAGCCTCGCCTCGCCATCCTGTCGGATGGCGACAGTGGACTTCTCGTGGCCTATCCATCGGGTTGGCGCTTCGGAGAGAACCACCTGGGCTATCCGGCCTGGGGCAACACGCTCGGCGTCACCTTTGGCGTGCGGGCCCGACGCCACTCAAACGCGCCGGTGTCACTGTCGGAACTGAGGCGTCTCTTTATCGAAGAGGAGCTCGCCGGCCCTGAACGCGCCGGCGAGATCACGGGTGTCGAGCTGGTTCGGGAGCGCGCGGTGCGAATCGAAGGGGCTCGAGCGCTCGAACTCACCGTTGCCCTCGAGTCCCGCGCGGGGCGCCATCGGAGCACAAACCTTCTGCTCGCCCGCGGCTACTACAGCTACTTCATCGTGGCCTCCGCCCCGGTGGCTTGGGCGGAGTCGTACGAGCCCATGCTTCGAGGGCTCGTGGATCGTGCCCGGCTCATCGATACAAATCGGCTGACGCGAAGCCGCGAGCTCGTACGTGCGTTTCCGGGCATGTCGAGCGCGCGGGTGGAGCTTGCGGGTGAGCTTGCGCAACTGGGTCGCGTCGAGGAGGCTCGGTCCGCCTATCTGGAGGCGCTCGAAACCTTGCCCGAACATCCAGACGCGCTCTACGGCTTGGCTCGACTCGCTCGCGACTACGGAGGTGATGTCGAAGAAGCCGAGGCGTTGGCCACTCGGCTCCTCGAACGCAGGCCCGAGAGCCCGGAGGTCGCCGTGCTGGTGGCGGACCTGCGCGCTCGGCTCGGTCAGTTTGCGCGCGCCCGAGCCGTGCTCGAGGAGGCTCTCGAACGCTCGCCGGACTCCGCCGAGCTCCGGCAGCGTCTATCGACTCTCCGCTGAGTGGCTCATTTCGACGGGTCGGTGGGGCGCTCGGGCGGGATCGAGACCCGAAGCGTGTCGAGTTCGTCTCCGCGCTTGGGATGAGCATGGGATGAGCCCGCTTGGAACGCAGTGGCCCGGTCTCGACCCGCGAGCTTGCTGTGATAGAGCGCGGAGTCGGCTCGAACAAAGAGCTCCATGGGGCCCGCGTCCGGGTTGTCGACCTCCAGCTCGGCGACCCCAATGCTGAAGCTCAGCGTATGACGCCGGTCGTTCACGGTGATCGGATGATTCCGGACGCTCTCGACGATGCGCTGCGCGAACCTGAGCACGAGATCGATAGACTCCCCACGGCAGATGATCACGAACTCGTCGCCCGCGTAGCGAGCGACCACGTCCTCTCTGCGCTTGGCACGTTCGAGCAGGCGAGCGACGCTCTTCAGGACCTCGTCCCCGACCGGGTGACCGTAAGTGTCGTTGATCGACTTGAAGCCGTCGACGTCGATGAGCATGAGGGCCAGCGGCGTCTTGTGCCGACGGGAAAAAGAGATCTCCTGATCGAGCCGCTGCATCAGGTACCGCCGGTTGGCGAGCTCGGTGAGCGGGTCGCTCATGGCAGCCATGCGCATCTGGTGAATCAGCTCGGTCTCGTTCACGTCCTCGAAGCGCACTCGGATCACGGTCTCACCCGAGAGTTGAATCCGCTGACCGTCTTGCAGACCTGAGACCTGGCGGGCTTGGCCCTCGACGTACATGCCATAGCCAGAGTCGAGGTCTCGAATCCGATAGCCGCCCTCTGGATTACGTTCGATCACGGCGTGACGTCGCGACATGTACGGATCGCGGATCCGGAAATGCGATGCCTCTCCGCGTCCGACCGTCCCCCCGCTGGGCGGCACGCGATAGTAAAGGCCAGCGTCTGGTCCGGTCAGGACCATGATGGACAACACGTTGCGTTCGGGCAGCGCGGAGGGGCCGTCGTTGCTCGAGAAGGTGTCTTCATCGTCGAGGTAGCCCAAGGGCACCGATGATGCCCGGAGCCGGGGGCGGGCGAAACAGCGAGGGAGTGTGAAGCTTGCCTACACTCGGGACAGTCGTCACAGTACCGCCGTGACTGGCGAGAAGGCCGCTCGACTGCGCCTCATGCTCCTTCTGGCCGCGAGCAGCCTCACCGTCATGGCGGGGGCGCTGGTCGCGCCGGCGCTTCCGGGCATCCTGGCTGCTTACTCGGATGTGTCGGGCGCACCGCTGCTCGTTCGTCTCATCCTCACCGTGCCCGCGCTCGCGATCGCGCTGTCCGCCCCGGCCGCCGGTCTCGCGCTCGATCGTTTCGGCCGGCGCTGGGTGCTGGTCGCCGGGCTCGCGGCCTATGCCTCCTTTGGCACGATCGCGGCCGGCCTCGATTCGCTCCCCGCCATCCTCATGAGTCGCGTGGGTCTGGGGATCGCCGTCGCGATGGTGATGACTTCGGCCTCCACGCTGCTCACCGACGAGTTCACCGGCTCTAGGCGCGCCCGAGTGATGTCTTTTCAAGGGGCGGCGATGGGCCTGGGGAGCTTTGTGTTTCTCTTGGCCGGCGGCCAGCTCTCGGCGCTGAGCTGGCGAGCGCCCTTCTTCGTCTATCTAGTCGCAGTCTTGCTGATTCCTCCTACGCTGATGCTCGTGAAACGAGACCGCGGCGCTTCGACGCCGGGCTCGTCCAGCGAGACGACTTCGTTTCCCTGGGTCGGGCTGTTGCCGCTGTTCTCCGCCGGCCTGCTGGGCATGCTCCTATTCTACTTGATTCCCACCCAACTGCCGTTCTTGCTCTCCGAGGGCCTCGGTCGGACCGGCTTCGACATCGGGCTCGCGGTGGGCGGCGCGACGCTCGTCACCAGCTTGTCGTCCCTCTTATCTCCTTTTGCCATCGCTCGTCTCGGAAGGCCCAGAGTGCTCGGCGCGGGATTCGCTTCGATGGCGCTCGGGCTCGCGTTGCTCTCCGAAGCTGACACCTACGGACGTGTCTTGTCGGCGACCGTCTGCTTCGGGTCCGGTGGTGGTCTGCTCATGCCCACGCTGGCGGCCTGGGTCGGCGACCTCGCGCCGCTCGAACAGCGCGGCCGAGCGATCGGTCTCCTCACGACCAGCTACTTTCTCGGGCAGTTCCTCTCCCCGCTCGCCGCCGGTCCGGTTCTGAGTCTGCGCGGCCTGCAGGGTGCCGGTGGCGTGTTCTCTTCTGGCGCGGTGTTGGCCGCGGTGGCTGGGGTGCTCGCGATCGTCGCGGCGCGGCGCCGCTCGCCGATCACGGCAGCTGAAACGGATACACGCTCCCCAGGTTCAGGATCTGCGTGAGCTCGTCGAGTGCTTGCTGGCTCTCTTCGATGAGCGCCGGATCGCGCAGGTCCGTGACCGCGAGATCTTCGCGGTAAGAGCGATCGATCCACGCGCCCAGCTCCGCGTGCAGCTCGGGGTCGAGCACGGTGCGCGCGC
The DNA here is from genome assembly GCA_011526105.1 of Deltaproteobacteria bacterium. Lineage (GTDB taxonomy): Bacteria > Myxococcota > Kuafuiibacteriia > Kuafuiibacteriales > Kuafuiibacteriaceae > WYAZ01. Next base: position 148,880 of record WYAZ01000031.1, read on the forward strand.
CGAGGTCCCGTCGCTCCGCCTCGGTCATGACCACCCGCAGCCGGAGACATGCCGGCCCACCGCCGTTCTTCATGCTCTCGCGTACGTCGAGGTAATGGACCCGGTCGATGCCTTCGCGCCGCCCGACGAGCCCATCGAGATACCGCTTCACCGAAGCGTTCTCCTCGCACTCGATCGGCGCCAAGAGCACCTGGGCACCATCTTCGAGGCTGAGCAGTTGACTGTTGAAGAGATAAGAACTCACCGCGTCTGCGACGGAGACCTCGTCGCTGGGCACCTCGACGATCCGAAGCTCGGCCCCGGTCACCGCCTGAAAGCTCGCACGAAGTGCGTCGTGCGGCGCTCGGCCTCCGAGGAACGCTTCTTCGTGACAAAACAGCAGGTCGAGATTTCCGACCGCGATGACGTCGTTGTGAAAGACCCCTTGATCGATGACCGCTGGGTTCTGTTGCAGAAAGTGGGCTCGACCGCTGGCGAGGCACGAGAGTCGGGCGACGGCTTCACTCGCTTCGCGCGTCTGTCTCGCGGGGAACTTGCTCGGCCGCGGCGCGCCGTCATCGAGCGCGGTGCGTCCATAGACGAACAGATGCAGCCCAGGCCCGCCGTGGCTCGCGGCGAGGCGGGTGTGGTTGGCGGCGCCCTCATCGCCGAGGGTGTCGCAGCTCGGCAGCGCCGGATGATGCTGGAAGCGATCGGGCTCCGCGAAGATCCGGCCCAGCACGCGCCCGGTGGTCTCGTGCTCGATGGATCGATGGAGTTTGTTCTCCAGGTTCGCGGGGGTGAGGTGCAGCCGATGGTCGGTGGTGTCGCTGCTCGGGATGGCCGTGGCCGCATTGGCGGTCCACATGCTCGACGCCGAGTACGCCGCCGCGAGGAGAACGGGCGCCTCTTGGCTCGCGCGTTCCACGATCTGCTCGGGGGCGCCGGTAAAGCCGAGGCGTCGCAGTAAACCCAGGTCCGGCCGCGCGTGCGGAGGGAGCATCCCTTGCACGAGCCCGAGGTCGCTGAGGAACTTCATCTTGTCGAGACCTTGCCGCGCCGCTCGCCGCGGGTGCGCAACTTCACCTGCGTTTCGCTTCGACGCGACGTTGCCGCGCGAGAGTCCGGCGTAGTTGTGGGTGGGGCCCACCAGCCCGTCGAAGTTGGCCTCGAAAGTTCCCATGGCGCAGTGCCCATAACTCGGCCGAGCCATCTTGGCCAAGCGTTGGCTCAAATCTGGCTCGAGACGAGCGTTAGGACGCCTTCTTTGTGATGAGCCTCAGGTTGACGAAGTTCACCAGGAAGTGCGCGGCGATGGGGGCGGCCAGCTGTCCGCTCGCCTCCGTCCAGTAGCCGAAGCCCAGCCCGAGCATGCCCGCCATGATGGTCCACGGCAGCAGCTCCCGGCTGCGCGGCCAGTGCGCGAGCGCGAAGAGGAGGCTCGTGGGATAGAGTCCGAGCAGCGGCTGCAACGCGCCGCGGAAGAACAGCTCTTCGCCGAGTGAGGACAAAAGAGCGAGGAAGAAGCAGTCGGACCAAGCCAGAGGTCCGAAGAGCTCTTGCACCATGGCTTCGAAGCTCTTCCCCCAGTTCGAAGCCCGCGTGAGCAGGCTCGAGGCGAGGATGATGGCTGCGCCGAGTCCGAGCCCGAGCCCGAACTGGAACGCGACGTCCAAGAGCTGCTCCGGTCGGCGCCTCCAAAGGAGCGAGTTGTCCGCGATCACCCCGATGACCAGAGCGAGGATGGTCAGCCCCGCATAGAAGAGCGCGGCGCTTCGGAGCACACGCTCGCGACGGCCGTCGGTCTCGGATGCGGTCTCGTCGTCCACTTCAGATCCGCCGAGAACGGATCAGCCGGTAGATGTAGACTCGGCTCCGTCGCTTCCAGCTCATGTCGAGCCGAAGCTCATCGACCTGTTCGAAGTATGGGTTGTCGTCGAGGTCGCGCACGGAAGCCAGCAGAAGGCCCTTCTTCAGGGAGGAGAGACGGAAGACCATCCGGTCCACGAGCGTGGCTGGGAACGCAGTGGAGCACGTATAGATCGCGGTGGCGTCCGACAGATCATGACGCATGAAGTCCCCTTCCTCGAGGTGTACGTCCTTGGTTTCGAGGAGGCCCGCTCGGCGAACTTCGTGGAGCATCTCTCTTGCGATGCGCGCCCTGGAGCTCGCGAGCTCGATGCCGACGCATTTCTTCAGAGGCCGGCTCATCGCAGCCTGGATCACGAACTTCCCGAGGCCGCTGCCGAGATCGTAGAGCACGTCTTTGGGGCCCAAGTTCAGGTGGTCGAGCAAAGCCTCGGTCGCGGCCGGCATGATCTCCCCGTACATGCTGGAGGATCGTGCTCGCAGGATGCGATCCTCCTCGTCTCCGCTGAGATCGTAGTAGCCGTGGAGACCGCGATAGAGTCGCTGAATCGCGACTCGAGGCTGCTTGGACTTCGTGGGCGAACGCATGGGCCAGGTCCTAGAGGTCGTCGCCCTCGAACAGGAGCGGCTTTGATCGAGGTTGGAGCTTGGGCTGTGGCTCGGGCTCGGGTGGCTCTGCGGGCGGGACAGGTGAGGCCACACGCCGCTTCGGGCCAGGCCGGATCCTCGTCGGCTTTCTGGGGCGCGCCGGCTCTCGAATCTCAGCCTCCTTGGGCGGCGCCTTCTCTGCGTCGGTCGTGGGCGCTGCCCCGACCTCCACTGGCGCCTCCACCTCCATTGGCGCCTCCACCTCCATTGGCGGCTCCACCTCCGCCTCCACCTCCAAGGGTACATCCCGCGGTGGTGCCGGCGTGACCTCGACCGGTTCTGGCTTCGAGAGGAAAGCGAAGAGAGCCAAAGCGAAGATCAGGACGGCGGCCGCAGCCAGAGGCAGACGAGACTTCCCAGGTACGCGGTTCGATGCCGGGCGGATGAGGGTTCGCACATCCGTATCCTGAACCGCGCTGTTCCTCGTCCGATTCGGGGGGACGGTTCCGAGGAGCGCCTTCTTTACTTCGGTCGGGGATGGGTCGGGCCGATCGAGCTCCGGAAGCTCGAGGGTGTCGGCCTCGACCTCGGGCGGAAGGCCCTCGGCCTGGGCCGTGGGTATGGCGCCTCTCGGTCTCGAGGTCGAAGGTTGCTGACGCGCGAGCAGCGCCGCGAGCTGCTCGCGCGGCGCGCCCGTGAGCGCGAGTCTTGCCACCTCGGCGCGAATCTCGAGGGTGTCCGCGAAGACCGACTTCATGAGCTTCTCGATGGGCGCGGGGGTGACCCGAGAGCCCTGGCTCATCAGGAAGTCACGCAGCTCGTCGCCGAGCGCTCGCGCGGTGGGGTGTCGGTGCGTGGGGTCTCGCTGCAGGGCCTTCATCACGATCGCCTCGAGCCCCAGCGGGTAACCTTCCACCCGCGTGCTTGGTCTCGGCACCGCGAGCTCGAGGACTCGCGTGAGCGTATCGAGCTCGCGTTTGGCCTTGAAGAGACGCTGACCGACGGTGCTCTCCCACAAGACGATGCCTAAGGCGAAGACGTCTACCCGTCGATCGAGCATGCCCTGCGCGCGAATTTGCTCGGGCGCCATATAGGGCAGCGTGCCTCGCCAGACTCCGGGCCGGGTGTTCTTGAGCTGATCGATCGCCTTGGCGATGCCGAAGTCCATGAGCCGGACCACGCCGTCGTAGCCCACCATGATGTTCTGGGGTGCGACATCGCGGTGGACGACCTCGAGTGAGGCTCCATCCCGGTCCTTGAGTTCATGCGCGGCGTGAAGCCCTTCGCAACACTGCAGAATGATCTGAAGCGTCACGTCGATCGGGAGGGGGCGCCCCGCGTTCCATGTGTGTTGCAGGAGACGCGAGAGCGTCTCACCACTCACGTAGTCCATGCTCAGGTAGTAGCAGCCATCCTCGATGCCAACATCCGAGATCGCCACCACGCTCGGATGATGAATGCGTGACGCGATGCGGGCTTCGTTCAAGAAGAGGTCGATGAACTTCGTCTCTCCGCTGAGGTGTTCGTGGATCATCTTGACAGCGAACAAGCGGTGGAATCCGCCGAGACCGGCGACGCGCGCGAGGTGGACCTTGGCGGTGGCGCCGTGACCGAGCTCGGCGAGGAGCTCATAGCGTCCCACCTTGTCGGGGCTGGACCCACCGGGGCGGGACGTGGCGAGCTCGGGGGTCATGGAAGGAGCGCTCGAGCCGAAGCGTAGCGAAGCCCGTCCGATCGCGCGAGGGCTTCGCCCTTTCGGCTCGCGTGGAACCCCCGAGCCTGTCCGGTCAACTTGTCGCGCGGTCGAGCAGCCTGTCTCAGTGTGCGCCGAAGGTCCCTCATTTCAGGCACGTAGCTGGGCTGGCCCACTGCGTGCAGTGGATGTGGGCATGCTTAGACGAATCGCCCCGCTGTGGCTGTTTCCGTTCATCGCTTGTGGGACCGAAGGGTCTGTCTCCGAGATCACCCCGACCGTGCCGATGGGGCAGGGACGACTCGCGCTCGAGATCGCGGCCGCGTTCGATGACTTGCAGTCCGCCGGCAACGGAAAGCCGGCTCGGGTGCTCGCGGGCCTGAGCGAGATCATCGTCGACATCGACGAGGTCACCGCCCACTCGAGCGAAGCGGGCTGGGTGGTGTTGCTCCGAGAACCAAGACGAGTGGACATCCTGCGCCTCGCGGACAGCGCGGTCGAGCTCGGCTTCGCGGATCTGCCGCCAGGACACATCAGTCAGATTCGATTGCATGTGGCGGAGGACTCGAGTCCGTTCGTCACCGACGCCGAGGGCGCGACCCATCCCTTGAAGGTGCCGTCCGGCATGCAGAGCGGCATCAAGCTCAAGGGCCTTTGGGATCTTCACGCGTGCCAAGTGACGCGTGTGCAGGCGCGGATTGATCGCCGCAACTCGATTCACGTGATCTCCACGGGTCACGGGGATCAGCACATCCTGAGGCCGGTCATCTTCGCGGGTGGTACGAGCCTCGAGGCGGTCGGCTGCGGCGAGACGCCTCCGGGCGAAGGCGGCGAGACCCCGCCGGGCGTCGAAACGGGTGGTGATCCCAGCGGCCCACTCGACCCGGGCGGCGAAGGGACTCCAGGTGAAGGGGACGCTCCGGGCACGGATCCCGAGGGTGGTACGCCGGGTGGCGAGACGCCTCCGGGCGAAGGCGGCGAGATCCCTCCGGTGGGCGGTGACCCGACTGTTCCGGAGTCACCCACGGGTGGTGGGGGCGGCGAGCCCGACGAAGGGCTCTGCGAGAGCGGTCAGACCTGCGCATCGGGCTACCATTGCGGGCCAGACCGGGGTCTGCATCCCCTCATTCTAGCGCTGAGTGCCGAGCTCAGCGACCCTTTCGGGGTCGCGGCATGTCGTACTGGTCGAGGCGTCGAACGAGCGCCTGACGTGAGATCCCGAGCATCTTCGCCGCGCGGCTCTGATTGCCCCCGCATGTCTCGAGCGCTTCTGCGATGCGCTCGCGCTCCATCTCCGAGAGTTCGCTCTGAAGCGAGGTCTCGGACTCCTCACGAATGACGAGCCTCGCTTCGCCGGCCAGCCGTCTGGGATCTCTGCCGGCTGACGGGTAGAGGACCGGTGAATCCAGCTTCTCCATCGGAAGGTGCGAGGTGTCGATGGGGACGCCGGCGGAGAGCACGACGGCGTGCTCCACCACGTTTCTCAGCTCTCGAACGTTTCCGGGCCAGGCGTAGCTCTCGAGAACCGCGAGGGCGGCAGGCGTGAAGATCGTGCCGTCGGGCGCGAAGACGCGCGCGAGCGCGTGGATCTCGGACCGGCGTTCTCTAAGCGGCGGCACGTGCAGCGTCACCCCGTTGAGTCGGTAGTAGAGGTCTTGTCTGAAGACGCCTTGCGCGATGGCCCGTGACAGGTCGCGATTCGTGGCGGACACGAATCTGACGTCGATCGGAATGGGCTCGAGTCCGCCCACTCGCCGCAGCTCGCGCTCTTCGATCACGCGGAGCAACTTGACTTGCGTGGAGAGAGACATCTCGCCCAGCTCATCGAGCAGGACGGTGCCTCCTTGTGCGGTCTCGAGCAGGCCCGGCTTGGCCTTGATCGCTCCGGTGAACGCGCCCTTTTCGTGGCCGAAGAGCTCGCTTTCGAGCATCTCCTCCGTAAACCCGCCGCAGTTGATCGCCAAGAACGGACGCCCCACCCGCGCGGAGCGTTCGTGGAGACTGCGCGCGATGACCTCCTTGCCCGAACCGGTCTCTCCGAGCACGAGCACGGAGAGCTCGCTGGCCGCGACTCGATCGACCAGATCGTAGAGCCGCTTCATCGCCGGGTCGTCGAGGACCACCGGATGAGAGAGCACGGAACTCGCTCGCCCTTGGCGTCTGGCTCCGAGGCGCGCGAGCAACGCCGCCGCTTCGTGTCCATCTCGGGGATACGAAGCGGCCTTCAGATCTGGCGCGAGGCCCAGCCTTGCGAAGGCGAAACGCAAGCTGGCGAGCGTCGTCTCGAGATGTGCGGGGTCGGCCTCCGCGAGCAGCACATCGTACTGACCCGGCGCATAGACCGCCATGAGATCGCTCGGGCCCACGAGCCGAGACAAAGTGGACTCGACCTCTTCGCTCGGCGCCCCGGCGCCAGTGGTCAGACGCACGACCGCAAAGGTCTGGCCCAGGCGCTTGGCTCGTTCGCACTCCTCCTCGAGTCGAAGCTCGAAGTACCCATGGCGCAGAAGACGGCGGGGTGCGCTTTCGACGGGCAGGGCACGCTGAACGACGAGTGAGTTGCGTCCGGCATCGATGAGATCACCCGGAGCAAACGGGGTTTCGACCCCCGGGGGTAGGCGCTCGCCGCGAAGACGCGTTCCGTTGGCACTCCCGAGATCGGTGACGAAGAGGCCGGTGGTCCCTTCCGCCGGACGCTCGAAGCGGATCCGGGCGTGTTCCCTCGAGAGGGCGGGGTCCTGAATACTGACATCCGCACGCGGCGAGCGACCGATGACGAGGGTGCCGGGTTCTGGGGCGGCCAGGCTCTGGACGGCCTCGGGGCCAAAGACCAGGAGCCGAGTTCCGGTGCTCGAGAGCTCGGACCCCTCGGGAACGGTCTCATCTTCGCCAAACCCGGGCCCGCTGCGCTTCTCGGTCATGGAATGGTTCGCCGCCGAACCGTACCGGGAGGGAGGCAAGAGCTCAAGCCTTCTCGGTATACTGCGGCGATGAACCCACGAGTTCAGCACATCACTTCTTTGGCGTGGGCGGTCGGGCTGGTCGCTTCCACGACGGCCTGCCGCGACGCCGAGCTCCCCACTTGCATTCAGGACTCAGAGTGCCGAACCACCGAGATCTGTCACGAGCGGGCCTGCACTTCGACCGCCGAGTTCGAGTGCCGCGACGGGAGGTCGCCCGCGGTCACCGTCGAGCCGAGCTTTCTCGAGATGGGTCAGATCTCTTCCTTCGTCGTTCGAAAGCCTCTCACCATCGCGAACGTGGGCGATTGCGAACTGCAGCTCGTCTCCTTCGAGATGGCCTCGGGGACGGGCTCGCGCTTCAGCTGCGTCGATTGTGAGCTGGGGCTCCCGGTCATCCTCTATCCCGGACGGAGCAAGACCATCGAGGTCGCGGTGGGGCCGGGTGAGGCGGGGCTCCTCGAAGACGAGCTCGTCGTGCAGAGCTCGGACGAAAAGGATCGGTACCTGCGCGTGCGGCTGTCGGCCGACTCGCTCGGCCTGCCGCACATGACGGTGGTGCCGGAGTCCGTGGACTTCGGCTTTGTGCCGCCAGGTACACGCGTGCGTCGGGTCGTCTCCGTGGTCAACACCGGGCTCGGGGCCAGTCCATTGTTCGTGTCCGAGGTATCTCTGTCGGGCGCGGACCGCGATCGCTTCAGCCTCGTGGACGCGCCAGGTGGGCGCGTCGAGATCGCCCCGTCCTCACTCGACGCCTCCGCGCGGCTCGACCTCACGATCGAGCTCGCGCCGACCGACGCCCGTGCCCATCTCGGGGAGCTCTTGGTAAAGCAAGAGAGCGGCGCTCCGGTCACGGTGCATCTCAGCAGCCTCGCGGACCCTCCGGACCTCGAGGTCTCGCTCCCTTCCATCGACTTCGGAGCCGCGCCGCTAGGGCAGAGCGTGGCGAGAAACATCACGCTGCAGAACACCGGGCGAGCGCCGCTGCTCGCCTCGGCCCGGGTCGAGAGCTCGAGCTCGGATCTCGTGCTCTTGCGCGCGTTCTCGGCGAGCATCGAACCGGGCGCGTACGTTCAGCTCGGGTTGGTCTTCAATCCCACCGTGGTGGGGACGGTGACTGGCACGCTCGTCATCCAGAGCAACGACCCCACGGAGACCGAGGTCCGAATCCCGCTCGTCGGGGTCGGAGAGGCGCTCCCACCTGGCAACGAAGTGGTCGCGGTGGAGATGCGCTTTCAGAACAGCTCGAACTCGTTTCTCGATCAGGACATCCGAGACGTCGATCTGATCCTCGAGAGCCCGGTGGGGGCCATCTGCAGAGAGGACACGCCCTCACCGACCTGGGGGTCCTTTGGCTCACCTCGGTGGACCGCGGCTCCGCCCGAGAAGAACCCGGAGCGCATCATCCTCTCGGGGGCTCAGGAGGACGGCGACTTCCCGGTGCTGCTCACCTATCTGCAAGACTGCGCCTCGCTTCCCACGGCGCTCACTGCACTCGTGCTCGGTATCGGGGTGACGGAGCTGGGCGACTACTTGAGTGACGGAAGTGTCGCCATCGACGGGGTTGAATTCGCGAATGCGGTGGAGGAGACCTGTGTCCAGCGAAAGAGCGCCGGCGCCCACCTCGTGGTTACCATCAACGGCGCGCCGGTCTACGATCAGCCGGTTCAGCTCTCGAGCAAGGGCGATTTCGCGACCCCGGTCGTCTTGCGCCGGCAAGGGTCGGTCTTCAGCGTCGTGCCTCGCTGAGCGCCAGCGGTCACGCTATCGAATAGCCGAGGTATCCGCGCGGCTCGGGTGGTCGCGCCCCCCTCGGAGGTGGGGCGAGCACGGCGGGGAGCACCTCGCTCATCTCGGACACGAACACGACCTCGATCGCGTCCCTCACCGAGTTCGGCAGCTCGTCGTAGTCCTCCGCGTTTCGTGCGGGGAGCACCACGCGCTTGATGCCGCGGGCGTGCGCGGCGAGGACCTTTGCCTTGATGCCGCCCACCGGCAGGACCCGGCCCCGCAGCGTCGCCTCGCCGGTCATCGCGACGTCATCACGAAGCCTCTGGCCAGACAGCAGGGAGGCGAGCGCGGCGAACATGGTGATGCCGGCCGAAGGGCCGTCCTTGGGCGTGGCCCCCGCGGGGACGTGCAAGTGAACGTCGCGATCCCGCAGGATGTCCTCTCGGATCCCGAGGCCCTTCGATTGCGCGAGTACGTAGGTGAGCGCGGCCTGCGCGGATTCCTTCATCACGTCGCCGAGCTGACCGGTGACGACGAGCTTGCCTTGACCGGGGACGAGGGAGGCCTCGACGTAGAGCACGTCTCCGCCGACCGGGGTCCAAGCCAGGCCGACCGCAACTCCGGGTTGGCTGGGGCCTTCGTGAGCGTCCTCGGTGAACTTCCGTCGGCCGAGCAGCTCCTTTAGGTCGCCCTTCTGCACTCGGAGTGGTGCATCGAGTTCCGAGCGCACCTTCTTTACGGCGGCCGCGCGAAACAGGCGGCCGAGCACTCGCTGGAGCTGACGCACGCCGGCCTCGCGCGTCCAGCCGGCGATGAGATCTTCGAGAGCGTCGTCGTCGAGCGCGAGGTCGTCGGGCGACAGCCCGGAGTTCTCCGCCAACTTCTTCCACACGTGTCCGCGGGCGATACCTCGCTTGTCCTCGCTGGTGTAGCCGTCGATCTGCAGAACCTGCATGCGGTCGCGGAGGGGGGCCGCGATCTCCGAAAGGTCATTTGCGGTCGCAATAAAGAGGGCCTTCGAGAGATCGAAGGGGAGCTCGAGATAGTGGTCGGTGAAGTTACTGTTCTGCTCTGGATCGAGGATCTCGAGGAGCGCCGCCGCAGGGTCGCCTTGCCACCCGCGTCCGAGCTTGTCGACCTCATCGAGCAGGACGACTGGATCCTGCACCGCCGCTCGACGAAAGCCCTCGAGGAGTCGGCCCGGCCGAGCCCCCACGTAGGTTCGACGGTGTCCTCGGAGCTCGGCTTCGTCGCGAACGCCGCCGAGCGCCACGCGCAGAAGCTTGCGTCCCGTGGCGTCCGCGATCGCCTGAGCGATGCTGGTCTTGCCCACCCCCGGCGGGCCCACGAGCAGGAGCACGTCCGCGCGTCCGCGACCCGAGAGCTTTCGCACCGCCATGTACTCCAGGACTTGGCGTTTGACTTCCTCGAGGCCCGAGTGCGTTTCGTTGAGCGTCTTCTCGATGGTGTCGAGGTCAATCTCGGTGGCGCTCGCTCGATTCCACGGGAGGTCGGCCACCCAGGTGAGCCAGTCGATGGTGACGGAGCGCTCGGGGGTGGTGCGACCGAGACGATCGAGGCGACGCAGCTCTTTGTCGACGGAGGCTTGAACCTCGGGCGGGAGGTCGCGAGCGACGAGGCGCGTACGAAGCTCGCCGAGGTCATCATCGTCACCTTCTCCGAGCTCCTGTTTGATGGCCTCGAGCTGCTTGCGAAGCAACACCTCTCGGTTCTGGTCGTTGACGTCTGACATGACGCGGGCGCGAATGCTCTTCTGCGCGTCGATCAGATCCCGGACCGCCTGAAGCTTCTTCAGGACCTTCTCTGCCCTCACGACCGGATCGAGCGTGAGCAGGATGTCCTTCTTCCACTCGTCGTCGTTCTCGAGCACCGCGGCCAGCATGTCGAGCAGCACGCCCTCGTCCTGGATCTGCGCGGCGATGCTCAGCATGGGAATGTTCTCCGCGAGGCCGCGAAGCTCCTCCAGCGTCCTTCGAAGCAGCGCCCGGGCGGCCTGTGCCTCGGGCCCATCCGGAAACTCGTCCGAGATGCGCTCATGACGAGCCCTGAGAAACGGCGTCTCGGTCTCGAACTCGAGGGAGACCCGGGTGATGCCCTGGATGAGCACGGACTTCACGTCCTTGTTCTCGGCCACGTCGCGCACGATCCGCGCGAGTGTCCCCACCGCGAGAAGATTGTCGGGCGTCGGCGCTTGGGTGCCGTCCTTTTGGGCGGCGACGATGATGTAGCCCGTTGCGCGCGCTGCTTCGAGCGCGGCGAGGGATTGGCTGCGACCCACCGAGAAAGGCGTGGCGAGGCCCGGCAGCAGCACCCCGCTGCGCAGGGGCAGGACGGGGAGTTCGGAGGGCAGGCCCTCGGGAACATCGAAACTCAGCTCAAAATCGACCACGTGACTCCTTTGGCGCGCCCTTTTGCGGCCGTTTCCGCGAGCCTGACCACCTCCCGCGAAGGGTCAAACCGAAGCCTCCGAGATCCCTATCGTGTGAGGGACATCTGTCGACGCATTGAGTCGTGTCACCGAGAGGACACACGAGCTTCTCGGGCTTGTCGCCCAGGGAGAACAGAGAACCAAGTACACCTAAGGCCATGAAGCAGCTCGCCATCGGCCTCTGCCTTTCCATGAGTGCGCTCTCGAGTGCGCCCGCGTTCGCTCAAGCGCCCGAGGCGCTTGCACTCGAACTCGTTCGCCTCCGAGGTGAGGTTGATGCTGTCGAGTCGGCGCTCTCGGAGAAGCGAGATGCGCGGAGCGGCCAGATCCGGGCACTCGCCGCGCAGAAGGCCTCGGTCGAGGCCGAGCTCCGGCGTGAGGAGCTCCGGCTGCGGCAGCTCGAACAGGCCTTGGCCGCGGAGAAGACGCGTGTCGAGGGCGCGGGGCGCGCCGAGGCCGAGCTTCTCCCGGTCGTACTGGATGCGGCGGAGCGTCTGGAGAAGTCTTTGGACCATGGCGTGCCCTTTCGAGTCGAGGATCGCCGAGCCGAGCTCGATCGCATCAAGAAAGATTTGAACGAGGGACTGCTCTTGCCCAGCGCCGGGATCACGCGCCTGTGGGCATGGGTGGAAGACGAGCTTCGCCAGAGCCGAGAGAGCGGCCTACACCAACAAGTCATCCCGATCGACGAGCGAGAGGTGCTCGCAGACGTCGTTCGCGTGGGCATGGTCGCGCTCTACTTCCGCACCCCGGAGGGTCGGTTCGGGCTCGCACGCAAACTGGCGACCGGAGGCTATCGATACGAGGAACTTCCGGACGAGACCTCCTCGAAGCAGGTCGCCAAGCTCTTCGAGTCGATGGAGCGCCGCATTCGTGCCGGCTTCTTCGAGCTGCCCAACCCTGAACCCGGGGTCTCTGGCCGCGCGGCGGAGGCTCGTCGATGAGACGGCTCTTGATCAGCACCGCGCTCCTTTCGGCGAGTGCTACGTCCGCTCTGGCGGAACCCAGCGCGCTCGAGAAAGCCTACGCCAAGGAGCTCGCCTACTTGAAGGCCGAGAAGGCCGCACTCGAGGCGCGCCTCGCCGCAACAGATCTCTCGACCTTGAAGGCTGAGAAGCAGCTCGAGTCGGAGCTCCGCGCTGCCGAAGACCGCTTGCTGCTCGCGCGCCGACGCGCGGAGGAGATCGAAGGACGTCTCCGCGGGCTCGAGCGACAGTCGGATGGCGAAGAGCGCTCGAGCTTCGTGCGGGAGTCGGTCGCGCGTGCGGAAGAGACCCTCGGTGGTTATGGTGTCTCCGCGTCGAGTGACCCCGAGGCTCTGCTTCCGGATGCCGTGCGTTCGGTCTTCGTAAGCGCCTCGAGGGCGATCGAAGAGGGCGCGCAGCTCCGACGTGGGCCGGGCACCTTCTTTCTCGCGGACGGACGTCAAGTCGAAGGCCAGCTCGTTCATTGGGGTCGGGTCGCGGCCTTTGGTGACAGCCCGGAAGGCGCCGGAATACTCGTTCCGGCGGGCGGCGGGCGCCTTCGCGTATGGGACGAACCGGCAGCGGCGGTCGCGGTGGCCCTGGCCCGAGGCAGCGCGCCCGCGGTGCTTCGTACCTTCCTCTTCGAGGCGACCGACGTCGCGGTGAAGAAGCGCGAGGCCAAGACGGTCGCCAAGGAACTCGCGCTGGGTGGTTCCATCGCTTACGTCATCGCGGCGCTCGGCCTTTTGGCGCTCCTGATGGTCATGCTTCGTTCGGTCCGTCTCCTCGCCGAGGAGGCGCGCGTCGGAAACCTGGTCGATGAGGTGGTGGTCTTGGTGACCGAGGGCCGGCTGAGCCAAGCGCGCGAGCGAGTGGCTGCTGCCGGCGGCACCATGGCCCGCGTTCTCCAGTCCACGCTCGACGCCCTCGCGGGTCCCCGGGCCCAACGCGATGACGTGGTGCACGAAGCGATGCTTCGCGAGATTCCCGGGGTCGAGCGCTTCAGCAGCGCGATCTTGGTGTTCGCGGCGGTGGCGCCGCTGCTCGGTTTGCTCGGCACGGTCACAGGCATGATCTCGACCTTCGACGTGATCACCGAGTTCGGCACCGGCGACCCGCGTATGCTCTCCGGCGGAATCTCAGAGGCCTTGATCACCACGAAGCTCGGACTCGTAGTCGCGATTCCCGCGCTGCTCGCCGGCACCTTGCTCAATGGTCGCGCCGACGCACTCCTGGCTTCGATCCAACACGGAACCCTGCGTGTGCTCAATGCGGCGGATCGCGACAAGGAACGTGCTACGCCGAACACTGCGCTCGAGACGAGCACCGCCGAGAGCGCACTCGCCTTCGGGGCGCCGGTCACGGGGTCATCGTGAGCATCTACCTCGACCAGCTTCTGGGCCTGCTCTCCAAGACCGGCAGCGTCATGCTCCCGCTCATGCTGACCGGCGCGCTCCTCTGGTACGGGCTTGGCTATCGCGCCGCGGTGCTGCTGTCGTTCGACCGAACACGACTGCAGGAGATGCTCAGCGGGGGCACGAATGCGCGGGTCGAGGAGGCGCTGTTCCCTCACCGGGCGGACCTCGCTCGGTTCTCGGTCATGAATGACAGCTTGGTGGGTCTCGCGCCGTTGCTCGGACTGCTGGGGACCGTCACCGGCATGATCGAGACCTTCGACGCCATCGGAGACAGCGTTCTCCTCTCCGCCACGGGAGGGGGCATCGCCGGGGGCATCTCCGAAGCGCTCTTCTCGACTCAGGTGGGTCTCATGATCGCGGTGCCGGGACTGCTGCTCGGGCGGCTGCTCGATCGCAGAAGAGAAGAGCTGGAGATGGAGCTCGACCGCGTGTTGAGCCTGGCCGAAGTCCGACCGGAAGGCGAGGCCAGCTCGTGAAGCCCCTTCCCAAGAAACACCGGCCCTCCGGAATCGACATGTCGCCGCTCATCGACATGGTCTTCATCCTGCTCATCTTCTTCATGGTCTCCACAACGTTCGTGAAGGACGCGCAGGTCGAGCTTTCGAGACCGAGCGCAAAGAGTGCCTCCAAGGCCTCGACGAAGTCGCTGCGGGTCAGCGTCGATCGACAGGGCGCGGTTTATCTCGACGGGGCGCCCACGCGAGCATGGATGCTTCAGTCCAAGCTGCGGGACGCATTTCGCGGGGGCGCGGAGAAGATGGTGCTCGTGGTGGCTGACCAAGAAGCCTCGGTGGCAAAGCTCGTGGAAGTCGTGGACCAATGCCGCCTGGCGGGCGCAGTCGACGTGACGGTGGCGACCGAGAAGGAATACGGAGCCGGGGGCTGAGCATGTTTGGGCAGTGGCAGAGGCATCTCGTCGCCGGGCTCGGCGCGCTCGTGGGCGGGCTGTCTCTCTCGATCTTCATGCTGGTGCTCAATCGCCCGGTGGAGCAGGACGCCCGCAAGAACGCCGCGCTCGAGCGCGAGATCGAGATCGTTCGCCCTCCCAAGAAGGAGCGTCCGGTCGCCGAGCGGAAGACTCCGCCCAAGCCAGAGCGCCGGCCCGTGGCCCCGAGGCCGCAGCTCGCCACCGATCTTTCTGCGCTCGGATCCGGCGTTGCGCTCTTCGACGCGAGTGCGTTGGTGGGGGTGGGCGAGGCGCTGCTCGAGGATAGCGGCAGCGCCGAGGACATGGTGATGACCGCAGACGCGGTGGACAGCCAGCCCAAGCCGCTCGGAACCAATCGCTCCCCGGCGCCGCCACCCGAGGCCCAACGCAAGCGAGTGAGCGGTTACGTGACCCTCCGGATGGTCATCGACGAGTCGGGTCAAGTCCGCGACGCGCGCGTGGTCGAGTCTTCACCCACCGGCTTCTTCGACGCCGCGGTGCTCGAGGTCGCGCCCTCCTGGCGGTTTGAGCCCGCAACGTACCGCGGCAAGCCGGTGAGCCTCCGGGTCGATCAGACGATTCGGTTCAACCTCGGGTGACGGATGATGAAGCTCTGGCGATACATCGGGTCCTTTCATCTTGCGCTGCTCACGGTCGCCGTGGCGCCTCCTGCGGAGGCGGCGCGCGACAAGAAGCAGAAGTCGGTCGAGCGGGTTGTGCTCGCCCGCGTGCTGCTCCGAGACGGACTCCCAGAACGTGCACTCAGCGTGTTGGAGGCGCCTCCCGAGGAAGGGGAGACAATCGATCTCGGCGAGTTCCACCGCGTGCGTGGTCTCGCCGCGATGGAACTGCGTAGGTATCCCGAAGCAGTGAGCGCCTTCGAGCGCGCGATGGAGAACGGGGAGCAGACCGCGCCGACCTTCTTTGGACTCGCCAACGCGTTGCTCGGCGCCGAGCGATATCCCGAGGCCCTCGCGATTCTGAAAGAGGCCCCGTCCGAGCTCGAGCAGAACCCGGCACGCTACCGGCTCGAGGCAAACATCCAGTACCGAGCTGGGCACAGGCACCGGGCTTTTGACGCGCTCGACCGCGGGGTCTCACGTTTTCCCGATGACCGAGAGCTGACGCGCCAGAGACTCGGACTTCTCCTCGAGCTGGGCCTGTACACCGAGGGCATCGAGTCCGCGCGCGCGCTACTCGTCGAAGGCAAGTCGGCAGAGCAGGACTACCTCGCGCTCAGCGTGGCACTCCTGAATGCGGGCCAGCACGAACGCGCGCTCGCGCTTCTGGAGGACGGGGTCCTGCGCTGGCCAGGCGCGGTTCAAATGAGAAAGCAGCTCGCGCGGGCCTATGCGGACGCCGGCTCCCCGCGTTCCGCGGCCGCGGTGCTCATGCCGCTGGCCGGATCCGACGGGGACCTTCCGCTCATGACCGCGGAGCTGCATCGCAGGGCCGGTCAGATGCGAGAAGCCCTGCGCGCCAACGCGGAGGTGCTCGACCAGACCGCGAAGATGAGGCAGCGCCTCAGCCTGCTGCTCGAACTCGAACGTTTCGAGGAGGCCTCTCTGCTGGAGACGCGCCTGGAACGGCTCGGACTGCTTCGGGAGGAGCCCATCATCTACGCGCTGGCCTACGCGAGTCACTACGCTGGCCGCCCCGAACAAGCAGAGCGTCTGCTCACTCGGCTCACCGAACCAGAGTGGTTCGACAAGGGAACCGCCATTCGCCGGGCCATCGAAACCTGCCGACGAGACCCCACGCTTTGCGACTGACGTCCGCGAGCGTGGTCCTGGCGCTCCTCCTTCCCGGACCCTTGATGGCCGAAGCCTCCGAACTCGAGGGCCGCTTCGTGGCGCTCGTGCTCGATGGAGCCGGGAGGGGGGTGCATCGGGCGAGCATCCTCGTGGATGGACGCAGAGTGGGTGAGACCGACGAGGAGGGCCTCTTTGGCGGCCACCTGCTCCCGGGTGAACATCAGCTTCGCGTCGAGCACGAAGTGGGGACGGCCACCACGACCTTTCGTCTGGTCGCGGGTCGCGAGACCGAGATCGTCGTCATGCTCGGGCGCAGTCCACCCTTCATTGATGTGGATGCCCCTGAGGTTCAGACCTCGACCACTCAGGCGGTGGTGACCTCGACGCGGACGCGCAGCTTGAATGGTCGGGTGACGAGTCGGGAGAGTGGCGAGCCGGTGCTCGACGCGCGTGTTTTTGTTCGTGGCTCGGCTTCATCGGCCCGCACCGATGCCGCCGGTCGTTTCGTCGTGACGATGCCGGAGTCCACCGTCGACATTGTCGTCATTCACGCCCAGTTCGCGAGCACGTCGGTGACGGTGGGGCCCGTTCAGACAGACCTGGAGGTGTCGCTCGAACCACAAGTGGTGGCGCTCGGGGACATGCTGGTCACCATCCCCAAGCCGGATCTTGGGGGTCTCGCTCAGCAGCTCTCGGAACGCCGCGACTCGGCCTCGGTCACTGACGGGGTCGGGCTCGAGGAGATGAGGAAGACCGCCGACAGCACCGCGAGCACCGCCACGAGACGCATCGTGGGCGCGAGTGTGGTCGGCGGCGCCTATCTGAATGTTCGTGGGCTCGGGGGTCGGTACACCAACGTGCGTTTGAACGGGGTGGCGTTGCCGAGCACGGACCCCGACCTGCCTGGCTTTCAGATTGACCTCTTCCCCGTCAGCCTGCTGACCGGTCTCATCGTCACCAAGACCTTCACCCCCGACATCCCCGGCGACTTCGCGGGTGGTTCGATGAACGTCATCACCCGCGACTATCCAGAGCGATTCATGCTCAACCTCAGTTTGAGCCTGTCGTTCAGGCACGACACGATCTTCAGGGACACGCTGAGCTACGACGGCGGGGCCTTCGATTTTTTGGGCTTCGATGACGGCTCTCGATCGCTGCCGGATGCGGTGCCCGACGACCAGAAGCTCACGGCGGGCCGAACCGGTTTGCCGCGGGCGACGGTCAATGAGATCGCACGGAGCTTCACTCCGGTGTGGGCCCTCGACCGCGGCCCCGCGATGCCGGACCTCTCCATCGCGGCGAGCGCAGGAGACTCGAGCCCAGTGGGGCAAGACGGTCGTCTCGGCTACCTCGTCACGCTCGCGTATCGGCGCACCACGCAAAACAACGTGGACCTCGTGACCAACGTCAAGACCGAAGGCGAGGGCGATGAACGCCGGGTGGTTCCGCGGGAGCAGCTCGACCGAGAGACCGGCACCCGCCAAGGCCAGCTCGGCGCCTTGGGCACCCTGAGCTACCGACTGAACGCCTACGATCAGCTGCGTCTGGCCACGCTCTTTACCTCCACCGCGGATGATGAAGCGGCGCGCACCAGCGGCCTCTCGGAAGAGGAGGGCACCGCCATCGATCGAAGTCAGATGACCTTTGTGGAGCGGCGTTTGCTGTTTAATCAGCTCCTGGGTCGGCACGAAGACATCGTCGGCGAGTTGGATCTGGACTGGCAAATCAACGCTTCGATCGTCGCCCGGAACCAACCCGACACCCGAAACCTCCTCTACATCCAGGGGCCGGAAGGTTTTGTGTATCGAAACGTGACCGGCAGCGGCGAGCGCCTCTACACCGAGCTCGGTCAGAACGACTTCGGCGCCGGGTTCGATCTCACGCACCCGGTCTTTGAAGAGGGCAAGCTGAAGGGGGGCTTTCTCGGGCGGATCTCGAGCCGCGGCTTTCAGGCTCGGCGCTTCGGGACGCGCTTCGTGGCCGACGACCCCGACGTGCGGCTCTTGGCGCCGAACGAACTCTTCGCGCCCGACAGCTATGGTCCGATCCTCGAAATGGAAGAAGTGACCCGTCCGGACGATGGCTACGACGCCTTCGAGCTGCTCTCCGCCTGGTACGCGATGCTCGATGCACCACTCGTCGGTCCGCTTCGACTCGTGGGGGGCGCGCGCGTCGAACTCTTCCGCCAAGAGATCGAGTCGAAGGCCCCGTTTCCCGTGACCGAAACCAAGGCGGGGGAGCGGACGGACCTCGACGTGCTTCCGAGCGCGGGGCTCGTGTATCGGCTCAGCGAGGAGATGGCGGTGCGCGCTTCCTACGGAGGTACGGTCGCGCGGCCCTTGGTTCGTGAGCTCGCACCATTTCTGAATCAAGACTTCATCCGGCGGCGCAACATCCAGGGCAATCCGGACGTGGGGCGCACGTACGTGCACAACTTCGATCTGCGATGGGAGCTCTTTCCGAGCGACACCGAGGTGCTCGCGGTCTCCGGCTTCTACAAGCTCTTTGAAGCCCCGATCGAGTCGGTGGTCCTCGATTTCCGCGGCAACATCACCTACGCGAACATTGAGCGAGCCGAGAACTTTGGGGCGGAGCTCGAGGCGCGGCTCGGACTCGGGCGACTCTCGAGCGCGCTCAGCGAGTTCTCTTTCCTCGCGAACTTTGCGCTCATCCACTCTCGCGTCAGCCTTTCCCCCGAGGATCAACGCCTGGCGACCTCCGCGGAGCGTCCGCTCGCCGGGCAGTCGCCGTTTGTAGCCAATCTGTCACTCGCATATGCGCCAGATGGCACCGGGCTCTCGTTCAATCTGTTCTACAACGTCTTTGGCCGACGGATTCAAGACGTGGGTCGATTGGGTTTGCCGGATGTTTACGAGGAGCCGTTTCACTCTCTGGACGCAACCGCCTTCTGGCAGTTCGCCGAAGGTTGGACCGCGAGCGTCTACGCGCGGAACCTGCTCAATCAGGCGCAACGGTTCGACCAAGGTGGCTTCCCGTTTTTGCGCTCCGAGCAAGGGGTCACCGCGGGCGCTCGGCTCGCTTGGGAGATGTGACCGCTCCATTCACGATCAACAGAAGGAAGTCAGATGATGCGTATCGAGCACACCATGGTTCTTGGGTTGTCGGCCGCGCTGCTTGTGGCGTGCGGCGATGACACCCCGAGTGGCAACCCAGACGCGGGCGGAAACGGGGGCGTCGTGGAGCTTTCGGGAGAGATCACCGCGGACACGATCCTTACGAAGGACAAAGAGTACTACCTCACCGCGCTGACGTACGTGGTGTCGCCGGCGACGCTCACCGTCGAGGCGGGCACGGTGCTGAGAGGTGATCCGGGTTCCGCGCTGGTCGTCACCCGAGGCGCGCGACTCGTGACGAGCGGAACAGAGAGCGAGCCGGTGATCTTTACGAGCTCGAGTGAGGTCGGCGAACGACGTTCCGGCGATTGGGGTGGCATCGTCCTTCTCGGGGCCGCGCCCATCAACGTCACCGGGGGAAAGAACCAGGTCGAGGGCATCGACCCCAACGAGAACCGCGCGAGCTACGGGGGCTCGGACGACACCCACGACTGCGGATCACTTCGGTACACCCGCATTGAGTTTGCCGGCTTTGAGCTCTCCACCGACAACGAGCTCAACGGTCTGACCGTCGCCGGCTGCGGAAGCCAGACGAAGCTCGAGTACGTGCAGGTGCACAAGGGCAAGGACGACGGCATCGAGTTCTTCGGCGGCTCTCCGACCGCGAGGTACATCGTGGTCACCAGCGCCGAGGACGACTCCATCGACTGGGACTTCGGCTTCCGCGGACGCATGCAGTTTGTGCTCATCCAGCAGAACCCAGCGGACGCCGACTCCGCGTTCGAGGCGGACAACCAGCAGGACAACAACGACGCCAGCCCGCGGTCCAAACCCACGATCTACAACGCGACCTTGCTCGGCCCGCGCGGAACGAGTGGCACGCAGCACGGCATGGTGCTCCGTCGCGGCACCTGGGGCATCCTGAAGAACTTGATCGTGACCGGCTATCCGAAGGCCGCGGTTGATCTTCGTGATACCGCCACCGTGAACGGCCTCACGATGAGTCCGGCGGAGCTGCTCATCGAGAACAGCATCTTCTTCGATAGCGTGATTCACTTCGACGACGACGCGGATAAAGACGATGACGGCGCCTTCGACGAGGCGGCCGCGCTCTCGGACGCTGCCCGCAACAACCGCATCGACGTGGACCCCGGGCTCCCGGATGCGTTCAACCTCACGCGGCCTCGCGCGGTGCCCCCGGCGAGCAGCCCGGCCGCGAGCGGAGGGGCGAGCCCGCCGAGCGACGGCTTCTTCGACATGAGCGCGACCCATATCGGCGCGTTCGCGCCTGGCGGAGCAGACTGGACCGAGGGCTGGACCGCTTTTCCGGCGAGCTGAACCGAGGAGAGACGAGACCGAGTCGCATCTGGGCTCTGTCCTGCTGGTTGCAATTGCGAAGCGTTCTCAATATCCTTCGCTCATGGACGCTTTCCTCATCCCCCTTCGCTGGGTGCACGTCATCGCCGGGTCCACTTGGTTCGGCGAGGTCGTGGTGATCAACTTCATCCTGATCCCCGTGCTCGGAACACTCGGGGTCGAGGAGCGACGCCGATTCCTGACCACCGTCTTTCCGCGCATCTTCAGGATGGCCTCTGTGCTCTCCGCGACCGCAGTGATCAGCGGCCTCGCGCTCCTGACCTTGGTGACGAAGGGTGACTTCAGCTTGCTCTTCACCGGGCGATGGGGCCTCGCCATCCTGCTCGGCGGCACGCTCGGCACGCTGCTGACGGTGTTTCACTTCTTCATGGAGAACCGACTCGCGCGCCGCATCGGTGTGGGCTGCGAGTACGTCCCCTCCGACGAGCAGCTCGCGGACGTGCACACGAAGCTCAAGGTCGTGCCCCGCGGGGGCATGCTGGTGATCTCGACGATCTTCTTCTCGATGATGTTCGCGGTGCGCGGGATCTGAGGTGCTCACATGTTCCGGCGGTACTGCCCGCCGACTTGATACAGCGCTTCCGACATCTGCCCCAGTGAAGCGATCTTGCTCACGGAGAGCAGGCTCTCGAAGACGTTGCCGCCCGAGAGCGCGGTCTCCTTGAGCGCGGAGAGCGCCGGGCCACTGGCTGCGCGGTTTCTGGCCCAGAACGCCTCCTTCGAGCGGATGGCGTAGCGCTTTTCTTCCTCGGTGGAGCGAATGACCTCGGCCGGGATGATCGTAGGGGAGCCCTTCGCATCGAGGAAGGTGTTCACGCCCACGATCTCGAGCTCGCCCGAGTGCTTCAGCGTCTCGTAGTGAAGG
This sequence comes from Deltaproteobacteria bacterium, assembly GCA_011526105.1. GTDB lineage: Bacteria > Myxococcota > Kuafuiibacteriia > Kuafuiibacteriales > Kuafuiibacteriaceae > WYAZ01. The sequence continues at coordinate 170,530 of WYAZ01000031.1, forward strand.
GACTCGTCCTGGATCTTGGAGCGCTGGTACATGCGCTCCATCGCGCCGAGCACCCCTCCGCGCTCCGAGATGCGTCGGAACTCGGTGAGCACCGCCTGCTCCACGAGGTCGGTGAGCTCCTCGATAATGAACGCGCCCTGGACTGGGTTCTCGTTCCTCGAGAGGCCGAGCTCCTTGTTGATGATGAGCTGAATGGCCAGCGCGCGGCGCACGCTCTCTTCGGTGGGGGTGGTGATGGCCTCGTCGTAGGCGTTGGTGTGCAGCGAGTTGCAGTTGTCGAAGAGCGCGTACAAGGCCTGAAGCGTGGTGCGGATGTCGTTGAAGGCGATCTCTTGGGCATGCAAGGACCGGCCGCTGGTTTGGATGTGATACTTGAGCTTCTGGCTGCGTTCGTCGGCGCCGTACTTGTCGCGCATCGCCTTGGCCCAAATGCGCCGCGCGACCCGGCCGATGACCGAGTATTCGGGATCGAGCCCGTTCGAGAAGAAGAATGAGAGGTTGGGCGCGAACTGGTTCACGTCCATGCCGCGCGACAAGTAGTACTCCACGAAGGTGAAGCCGTTGGCCAAGGTGAAGGCGAGCTGCGTGATGGGGTTCGCGCCGGCCTCCGCGATGTGATAGCCGGAGATCGACACCGAGTAGAAGTTGCGCACGTCGCGGGCGATGAAGGACTCTTGGATGTCGCCCATCATTCGGAGCGCAAACTCGGTCGAGAAGATGCAGGTGTTCTGGGCCTGGTCTTCTTTGAGGATGTCCGCCTGAACCGTGCCGCGAACGACCTTCATCGTCTCGGCCCGAATCCGCTCGTAGACCTCCGACGGGAGCACTTGGTCTCCGCTGACCCCCAGCAAGAAGAGGCCTAGGCCGTCGTGGCCTTCCGGAAGCTCGCCCTGATACGCGGGACGCGGCTGCCCGAGCCCCTGGTAGATCTCGGCAATGCGCTTTGTAACCTCATCGGTCAGCCCTTGGGCTCGGATGTGCTTCTCGCACTGCTGATCCACCGCCGCGTTCATGAAGAACGCGAGCACCATGGGCGCGGGCCCGTTGATGGTCATGGACACACTCGTGCTGGGGTCCGCGAGGTCGAAGCCCGAGTAGAGCTTCTTCGCGTCATCCAGAGTGGCCACGCTCACGCCGGAGTTGCCGACCTTGCCGTAGATGTCGGGCCGGAGATGCGGGTCCTCGCCGTACAAGGTGACGGAGTCAAAGGCGGTCGACAGTCGCTTGGCCGGCAGGCCGCGCGAGACGTAATGGAAGCGGCGGTTGGTCCGTTCCGGCCCACCTTCGCCGGCGAACATACGTGCGGGGTCCTCGCCCTCGCGTTTCAGCGGAAATACGCCCGCGGTGTACGGGAACGAGCCCGGCACGTTCTCTCTCAGCTGCCACCGCAACACATCACCGAACTCGCGATAACGGGGCAGCGAGACCCTCGGGACCTTCGTGCCCGAGAGCGACGTGCTGTAGAGCGCCTGCTCGATGACCCGACCCCGCACCGTGTACCGATACTGGTCGGCCCGGTAGCGCGATACGGTCTCCGGCCACGCATCGAGGAGCGCGCGGCACCTGTGATCGAGTTGCTGCTCGAGGGCGTGACGGCGACTCTCGAGTTCGGCGATGTACGCCGGCTCGGACTTGTCGCTCCGAAGGATCTCGATGGTGCCGGAGAGCTGATAGAGCTTGCGCGCGAGCGCACACTGCGACTCCACCCACGCCTCGTAGCGGTCGCTGTTCTCCGCGATCTCCGCGAGGTAGCGAGAGCGCTCCGGCGGGATGATGTAGATCTTCTCGCTGGCTTTTTCGGTCAGGGCGCCCGGACGGCCGAGCTTTGTGCCGCTGCGCTCGTCGAGGAGCTGGGTGATGCGTCGGTAGAGGTGGTTGGTGCCGGGGTCCGCGAACTGAGAGGCGATGGTGCCGTAGATGGGGAGGCCCTCGTCAATGGCGTCGAAGAGCTTGTGGTTGCGCTTGTACTGCTTTCGGACGTCGCGCAAGGCGTCTTGCGAGCCTCGCTTGTCGAACTTGTTGATGGCGATGACGTCCGCGAAGTCGAGCATGTCGATCTTCTCGAGCTGGGTTTGGGCGCCGTACTCGGAGGTCATGACGTAGAGGGAGACGTCCGAGTGGTCGGTGATCTCGGTGTCGGACTGCCCGATGCCGCTGGTCTCGAGCACCACGAGGTCGAAGCCCGCGGCGCGCACGATGCGCAGGGCGGCCGCGACGTGTTTGGACAGGGCGAGGTTCGCCTGCCGCGTGGCCAAGGAGCGCATGTAGACCCGTGGTGAGCTGACGGCATTCATGCGAATTCGATCGCCGAGCAAGGCGCCGCCAGTGCGACGCTTGGACGGGTCGACCGAGAGCACGGCGACGGTCTTGTCCGCGTGGTCCTCGAGGAACCGACGAACGAGCTCGTCCACGAGCGAGGACTTGCCCGAACCTCCGGTGCCGGTGATGCCGAGCACCGGCGGCCGTGCGGCGCCCTTTTCGATCTCGAGCGCCGATTCGAGCGGCGCGAGGACCTCCGGATGATTCTCCGCCAGCGTGATGAGCCTCCCGATGGCCTGGGGGTCTCGAGCGCCAAGACGCTTAAGCTCGGCGCCGAGCTGGCTCGTCTCGACGGTGGCAAAGTCTGCCTTTTGCACGAGGTCATCGATCATGCCCTGCAGGCCCATCGCACGGCCGTCGTCCGGGCTGTAGATGCGGGTGATGCCGTGTTTGTGGAGGCGCTCGATCTCGGTGGGCAGGATGGTGCCGCCGCCGCCCGCGAAGATCCGGATGTTTGCGCCGCGTTCCTCGAGAAGATCGTGCATGTACTCGAGGTACTCGACGTGACCCCCTTGGTAGGAGGTGAGCGCGATGGCCTGGACGTCTTCTTGGATGGCGCAGTCGACGATCTCCTGCACGCTGCGGTTGTGGCCCAGGTGAATGACCTCCACCCCCGAGGCCTGGATGATGCGGCGCATGACGTTGATCGCGGCGTCATGCCCGTCAAAGAGAGAAGCGGCGGTGACGATCCGAACCGGATTCTTCGGGATGTAGCGTGCGGTGTCGGTCATGGAGAGCTCTTGTGCCGCTTCATCATTTTTTCCATCTCGGCGCAATGATCGATGTCATTGGCCCGGGGCGTGAACCAGACGAGATCGAAGGGCAGGGCGGTGGCGCCGTACCTCGATGCGTAGGCGGTGGGGTCGTTCTCGCCGTCCTCGATCTCCACGAAACCGATGCTCAGGCTGAGTGGGGCGTTCAGCCGGCGCAGGTACCACGGTACGGCGCGGTCGGAGCGCGTGTGGCCGGCGCCCGCGATCAGGATCGCTCCGTCCGCGGGGGCCGCCAGGAGTTTGTCCGCCATGAGCGCATCTCGGGCCCGCTGTATCTCCAGCATCGGCTTCAACATGTCGTCGGGCAGGTGACCGCAGTGTCCGTCGCGCAGCTCCGCGATGAGCGCGGCCTCGAGGTCTTCGGGCAACGGCTGGCCGAGCTGGTGTCGTTCGACGAGCGCCGCCGGCAACGTCTCCGTACCGCGCGCCACGGACATCGCACGGTCACGCGGCAGCATCGAGGCGATGAGGGGGAACTCGGCCTCCATCGTCGCCGCAAAGACGGGACGATACATCGCCCAGTCTGGCCAGCCCGAACGCGCCCAGTCGAGCCGGAGGGCCAGCGCATCCGGATCACTGGGGGCGCGCGCTCGTTGGTCCTCGACGTCTTGCTGCCGGCTCTCCTCGATCATCTCGACAACGACGTGTGGCCTTCGGCCCGCTTCGGCGAGCCAGCGCACCGCGCGTGCCTGAAGCCGGTGGTGATCCGGGTTGTCGTGGGTCTCGCCGAGCAGCACAAACCGAGCCTCGATGGCCCTCGTCCTGAGTTCTGTCTCGGTGACGAACTGACCCCGCGCGACGTCATAGATCCGTCCCACGAGCGAGTGGTCCTGGCCGAGCGGCGATTGCCAAGCGTCGGGGGCAACCACTTGGCGGGCGCTGGCGCAGTGCAGGCCGGAGAGCGCGATGACGGCGAGAACGGAGGTGCGCACCGCGGAAGCATACAGGATCAGGCTCCGCGCGGCAGTCGAGCCTTGAGGCTGGGCGCGTGATGGCCTATGGCCTCGAACATGAACTCCGATCGTCGAACCTTCATGAAGCACGCCACCCTCGGGGGCGTCGCGATGTCCTTACCCCTCGCGGGCTGCAAGAGCGGAGAAAGCCCCAAAACCGAAGCGGCGGCTCCAGATCTGAGCCTTCCCCCCAGCAGCAAACCGGCCGACTGGGACGCGGTGGCGTACAACACCTCGCGTGGTGCCGCCGGCTTCATCCCGGCGAAGTACATGGCCGACATCAGCGCGCCCGACGGGGACAAGAAGCACCTCGGCAAGCATCTGCCCTACGTGCCCGAGCTCGATGCCTCGAAGATGATGGAGGGCATGTTGCCCATCATGTGGGGCAACCCGGCGCTCGGTCACGCGAAGCACCCCAACGCTGGACGGTCCGAGGCGAACCCGGAGGGGCATTGGTACAACTGGATCCGGATCGCCATCGACGGTCAACCCGAGTCCGAGGTCGAGACCCGCTTCGACAACTGGCCCGCCACCACCGATGCCGTAAATGGACGCATCGTCGCGTTCGAGGGTGACGACCCCGCGGCCGAGGATGGCAAGAACACCGTCTATCTCGCGAAGCTCCCGGCCGGAGCGAGTGCAGCAAAGGCGCTGCGCATCTGGGCGCACTGCCTCACGCACGGCGAGTACGTCGACTTCCTGCAGCTTGCCTGAGTTCGAAGCGACCGCTCAGCGCCCAAGCAGCTCGTAGAGGCGCGCATCGGCCTCTTGTTTCGAACCCTGATACGCCTCGCTCATGAGCACGCTCTCGTGGAAGTGGCCCGGGGTCCCGATGAGGCGCCCAGCGACGAACATCGCGTGCAGGGCCGGCGCGATATCCGAGTACACGAGCGCGCGGATCAGATCTCGACCCGGCCACAAGCTCGGGTGATCCACATCGAGCACGATGAGGTTCGCGAGCGCCTTCGGTTCGATGCGGCCCACGGCGAAGCCAGGATGGAGCGACCCGGGGCTGGACAGACCGCGCCGCAAAACGGCCTCGGTGGACCACTGCTCTTTTACGCTGGCCATTGCGCGTCGGCGTGCCTCGGCGACCGGGCTCGGATCCGCGAACGCCCCGCCTTCGAAGTAGGTGCCATACTCGGTGGTCGCGCTGATGCCGGTCGAGCGCGCGCCGGCCACGAACCGCAGCTCTTTCTGAAGACTGAGGCTGTCGTTGCTCGCCCCGCAGTCGGTAGCGACGACGAAGGAGAGGCCCATCTCCGCCCAACGCATGACCGGGGCGGGAAAGCCGAACACGAGTTGGGAGTGCGGACAAAAGGCGAAGCTGACCCTATCGCGCGGGATGCTCTCGAGCTCCGCCCGAGTGGCATAGAGGCCGTGTGCGAGGAGCGAACTCGGAGCCTCGTCCAGGACGCCGAGCCGCTGCAAGAGCGCGAGCGGCGGTACGCCCTCGCGCTCCACGACCGCGGACCACTCCTGCGGGGATTGCGCGATGTGCGCGTGCAGCGGGATCTCGAGTTCGCGCGCGAGCTCTGATGCTCTCTGCCAAAGCGCGGCGCTCACGGTGTCGGAGGCGTGGGGACCCACGGCGGCGAAGATGCCCCGCTGGCGGAGTCGCTTCGATGACGCGATGCTGCGGGTGGCATCGAGCTGAGCTTCGAGCTGGCCCAGCCCCGGCCCAGACAGATCCTGAAGCGTGGGGGCGACCACCGCCGAGAGCCCGACCTCTTCGAGCGCCTCCGCGACCGCCTCCGCGTGGTAGTAGTGGTCGTAGACCAGTCCCACGCCCGACAGCAGGCTCTCGTAGGCGCCCATGCGCGTGAACGCGCGAACGTCTTCCGGCCGCAGGCGCGTCTCCATGCGGTAGAAGAGGTCCTCCACCATCCGACCTGATGCCGCTTCCCCCGCGTCGGCCCCGCGAAGAAACGAGAGCGCCAGATGCGTGTGCGCGTCCACGAAGGCGGGCGCGATCAGTCGATCACCAAAATCGTGGGTCGGCTTTGCGCGCAGAAGGGTCGCTTCATCGGTGTGCACTGCGTGGATGCGGAGGCCGCGGAGTTCGATGATCGCGGGTTCGATGCGGAGGTGGCCCTCGGCATCCTCGAGGAGGACCCTCCTGGCGCGCAGCACGAGCTTCGGTTCACCCACGCCGCTAGGCTAGCCCGCATCTCGAAACCACGCTACACGTCTCGCCGCGTCCATGAAGTCCGTCGAGCGTGGCATCCTGGCTGCTTTCGGGCCGGGGATCCTCTTCGCCGCGGCCGCGGTGGGGGTCTCCCATCTGGTTCAGTCCACCCGCGCCGGGGCGGACTACGGGCTCTCCTTGCTGCTGCTCGTGCTCCTCGCGAACGTGGTCAAGTACCCGGCTTTCCGTTTCGGGCCGCACTACGCGGCGGCGACGGGCACCTCACTGCTCGAAGGTTATCGGCGTCAAGGACGACCTCTGCTTCTGCTCTATCTCGCGCTCACCCTGGGGACCATGTTCGCGGTCTTGGCGGCGGTCACGATGGTGACGGCGGGGCTCGCACTTGCGGCGCTCAACATCGAGCTCAGCCCACTCGCGCTCGCTGCGGGGCTCCTCTTGATCTCCACCGCGCTGCTCATGGTCGGTCGCTATCGCCTGCTCGATCGTCTCACGAAGTTGCTGGTCGCGGTGCTCACTCTGTCCACGCTGCTGGCGACGGTCCTCGTCTTGCCTCGCGTGCCGTGGGCGAGCCTGACGTTCTGGCCCGGCGCCGAGCTCTGGACCCCGCGCTCGCTGTTCTTTGTGGTGGCCTTGGTGGGTTGGATGCCATCGGCGATCGATGTCTCGGTGTGGCAATCGCTGTGGACGCTCGCGCGGGGCGACGACACCTCGCATCGACCGAGCCTGAAGGAGGCGACGCTCGACTTCCACATCGGCTACTTCGGGACCACGATCTTGGCGGTCTGTTTTGTGCTTCTCGGATCGGCGGTGATGCATGAGCGCGGGCTCGTCCTCTCGGACAGCCCCGGCGGCTTCGCGGCTCAGGTCCTGTCCCTCTATACCGAGGCGCTCGGCGAGTGGAGCCGGCCGCTCATCGGGGCCTCCGCGTTCGCGGTGATGTTCTCGACGATGCTCACCGTGCTCGACGGCTTTCCGCGCGCGCTGACCGTGCTCTCGGCTCGCTTTCGTGGTCCAGAGAGGCGCGGGGAGTTCGAGCTCGAACAGCCACGCGAGCGGCGTGTCTATTGGGTGAGTCTTGGGCTGCTCGCGATGGGCGCGCTCACCATCCTGTTCCTCTTGCCCGGCTCGCTGAGGGGTATGGTCGACTTCGCGACGACGCTCTCGTTTCTGACCGCGCCGGCCCTGTCGCTTCTGAACCATCGGGCGGTGACGAGCGCGGACCTCCCGGTGGAGGCTCGCCCGGCCCGGTGGCTGCTCGTTTCGAGCCTCGTCTTCATCGTGGTCCAGGCGCTTCTCGCGGCGGTCTATTTGTACGTGCGCTACGCCTGAGGCGGTAGAACAAGAACGCCGTCACGAGCAGGCCGACCGCGAGCAGAACACGAGCGAATCTGGGCTCGTCCCCGTTCAAGCGCCGCCAGTCGAGATCTCGTTCGGTGGTGGTCGGACTGAAGCTCAGCGGGTGACGCTTCTCGCCGATGAGCAGAGAGAAGACGTGCTGGTTCATGACGTGCCGAAGCTCCGGTTCATCAGCGTGTTCGATGTACGTCTCCGGCAGGGCGAAGCGGAGGCGCAGGGTTTCGATGTGATCCGGCAGAGGGACCGAGGTCTGGATCTGCACGAGCGACCACGGGGCCTCCTGGCGAGCGAAGCCGACCATCCCGGCGATGGTGCTCGTCCGGCTGGCTCGGGCGGTCCGTGCGGCGGGTCCGGAGTACCAGGCCGAGCGCAGGCGAGGTTGAAGACGCTTGCCGTCCGCCCACACTCCGGTGCGTTCGTCGAGCCAGCGCAGGGCCTCTTGCGGCTCGAGTCCGGCTGGATCTCGGCCTTCGAAAACCCGGAGGAACATCTCGCGGGGGAACAGGTAGCTCGAGCGCAGCTCCTCCCCGATGACCTCGTGAACGACCGTCAGGCTGGGTTCGCGACCGAGCCCCGAATGGGCGAAGGCGCTCGTCGGGAGGAGCAAAACCAGCCAGACCACAACTTTGACTAGACGAAGCGCCCCATAGAGAGACAAACAACGGTCTCTATGACGCGCGAACTGGTCGCGCTCGGCACTTCGAGCCAGGTGCCGACCCGATCTCGGAACCACAACGGCTACTTTCTCTTCTGGGACGACGAGCGTCTGCTCTTCGACCCCGGTGAGGGAACGCAAAGACAGATGGCGCTCTCGCGGGTCGAGCCGCGAGAGATCACGCGGATCTTGATTACGCATTTCCACGGGGATCACTGCCTGGGTCTAGCCGGCATCCTGAGGCGGCTGTCCCTCGAGAAGGTGGCCGGTCCAGTTCACGTATACTTCCCGGCCTCCGGTCGAGTCTACTTCGAACGTGCACTCGCGGCTTGCGTGTACGAAGCGGTGACAGAGATCGTTCCCCATCCGCTCAAGGCACCCATGGTCGTTCATGAGGATGAACGCATGATCATCCGCACGGAGAAGCTCTCCCACGGCGTCGACACGATCGGCTATCGACTCGAGGAGAAACGAGTCGATCGGCGCGGCCAGAGCTTCGCACACGTGATGGACACGCGAGCCTGCGCCGGTGCACTCGCGCTCGCGCACGAAGTGGACATGCTGGTCATCGAGTCCACGTACCTCCGGACGGAGACGAAGGAGGCTAGGGAGCGTGGTCATCTCACCGCCACTCAGGCGGCCGAGCTCGCGGTGCAGGCGAAGGCCCGTCGCGTGGTGCTCACGCACTTCTCGCAGCGGCATCCGAGCAACGGCGCGTTCATGGCCGAGGCGAAGAGCATCCACCCGGACGTCATCACCGCCCGCGACACTCGTCGCTACGCCGTACCACCGCCCACTTCACTCCCCCTCTAGCCCGCCGATATCGCGGAGCTCGGGCGGAGGCGCGATGGGCTTGCGCTGCACGTTGGTATGGGGGGCCAGCAGCGTCATCACTCTTTTCTCTCCACTACTGACGACCTCGATGCGCTTGGGCAGACACAGACCCGCGCGGGCGGAGAGCTCGAAGAACTTCATCTCCGAGAGCGCCTCGTCCGGGCTTTCGGGGTTCAGGTGCGCACGGCCGAGCAGAAAGGACGTGTCGCGGTGAAAGTAGAGATCGAAGAGCTCGCCGCCCTGGGACTGCCCCCGAACTCTCAGTGCAGGTAGGCCGTCGAGGTCGAAGCTTCCCATGGTCTCGAGGTCCTTCAGCGTGCCGGCCCACTGCCCAAGGAACAGTCGTGCATCCACCGCGAAGATCGCCTGTTCGATCTCATCGACGAAGTACGCGCCGGCACGGCCGTCCCGGCGCCACGCGACCTTGCCGTCGAAACCCCGTTCGCTCTCGACACCCTCCCCGTAGTCGAGGTCGTCCGCGCTGGCGGCCAGGGTCATGCGCTCGAGAAAACGCCCATCAGGCTCGATCACCAGCTCGTAGGGGCCGAGGCGCTCCTCCCCGGCGATGTTCAGCTTCGCGCGCCCCGCGACCACGACGTTGGTGGGCGCGCGGGGCGGCCGGCACTTGGCGTAGTGACGCTGCAGGATGTCCTCTGCCTTGGGGCCGACGCTGGGCGGGGGTCGGTACTTTGCGGCCAGATCGTTCTCGCGACCGCGCTTCGTCGGCGCGGTTCTGGCCGAACTTGGACCGCCGTGGGCGGCGCCGTCCGAAGCGGGCGCCTCTTGCGGCACGGCCTCGAAGGATTCGCCGCGGTCGTAACGCTCGTCGCCCGGGAACGGCGCGCTCGCGCAAGACCAACCGAAAAGACACAGCGGGATGAGCGAGCGCAGTGACATGCCCGCGTTCTACACGTGGGGGCCGTGGCGCGCTACTCGGACTTGGCTTTGGAGGTGCTGGTCTTCTTCTTCTTCTTGGCGGCGGCCGGCTTCTTCTGGCCCGCCCAGTACTTCTTCATGCGGTCGGCGGCCGCCTTACGGGCCTCAGGCGACCAGTGGGGCTTCTTGCGTGTGCCCGAGCCTCCACCTCCACCGGTCTTCGATCGCGCCCGGCCTCCGCCGAGTGAGTGGAGGGCGCTCTCGACGCCGCTGATCTGTGCGTCGAGATCGCTGCGCTGCCGCTTCAGTTCTTTGAGCGCGCTTTGAAGCTCACGTTTGAGTCGGGTGACATCCATGTTCGGCTCATATTCCCTTTCACCGCCTGGAGAAAGAAGTTTCTGTCCTCGTGCGCAGCACAGCAGCGCGCAGCGACGGCAATACCGGAATTCCTCGATCGACCCGAGAGCTCACTTCGTGGCGCGTGCGAAGCCGCAACTTGGATTGCGGAACCAAACGCGCAGCGGCCGTCGCGCCCTCGAGTTCGGCCTAGAGCGGTCTGAGAGCGCTCCAGACCGCTCGGGGCCTTACTTGTGGCCGTAATTGAGAGGTCGGCGCCGCCGGGACTACATCTGGAAGCGAGGAGAACGCACCATGTTGAAGCCCGCACTCACCGCCGCCGCCTTCCTGTCCCTCTTTCTCGCCGCCCCCGCCCAGGGCGCTGAGAAGGGCTCTGCCGCGTTCCGCGACTCGAGCAGTGCTCAGTTCGTCAAGCTGGGTGATGGGATCCAGGTCGTCGAGCACGTGCGACAGCCCGGCGAGGTAGCGGCGTCGTTTCAGCTCGAGCCGGCGCCGGTGCCGGAGGGGACCCACGTGGTCTTCGAGGTGCATTCCATCCGAGGCGCCGAACGTGTGCTCCGATGGCGCTGCGTGGCGGTCGAGGACCTCGCGGAGTGCTTCGTGCAGCCGCTCCTGATCGCGTTCAGGACGGGTGACCAAACCCTCCGACTCGAGGTTCAGCTCGTAGACCCCGTCGGCGGCGAGTTCGGTCCTCTGCAGCTCGCGCTGGCCCAGTGACAGAAGGGACACCATGAGCTTTTTCAAGAACGCAGCCTGCTGGCTCGGGTTGGTTGATCAAGGATGGGTGCGCGTCCGCGGGCCGGGCGTCGAGGCGGTCATCACCGGCGAGAAGGCCGAGGTGCAGCGCCTCATGTACGTGGTGCAGGAAGAGCTGATCCGAATCGTGAAGGAGGGAAGGGGACCACTCCGCACCAGGACGAGGAGATGCTCGAGCACGGTGATGCCGACGGAGTTCGACGAGCGAGATTCGCCAGACGTGCTGTCCGGTCGGGTTACCGGGCCGCATCCGCGCTCCGCCTCTCGAGCGCGAAGGCTCGCAGCCCAGGCGCGATCGACGCGTGAGAACGGAGCACTTCGGTCCCTTGGGAAGTCGGTGAACGTGGTGACCGCAGATTCGGAGACGGAGCAGGTCCACCTCGGTGTGCTGCTCGAGATCACCGAGCAGTGAAGCGTGTCAGTCGCAAGCCTCGGGGGCCATGCCGTCGATCCAGGCGCGGATGAGTTCCACCGCAGGATCGTCACGGAGGCTTCGCCCGACCAGCGGCATGATCTCGCCCACCGTCTCTGAGGCCATTCGGAAGTGCAAGATGGATTGCGCGGCGTTGCCGGGGACGATGTCGAAGCGCAGTCCGCCAGAGCCTGTTCCGGCCGAACCGGGTTCCTTGCACACGCCCAGACGAAACCGATCCGTCGTGTCGAAGCTCAAGAAGAGCTGCGAGGTCACGCCTTGGACGGAGTTTGGGTTGTGGCAATGCGCGCAGTTGATGTCGAGGTAGTCGCGGGCCGCGCGTTCGAGGCCGAGCTGATCGAGCCCCGTGGTTCCGGTGGTGGCGACCTCGCTGAAGTCGAAGGCTGGGTTGACATCACCGAGGTCCGGAAGGCCCTCGAGCCAGCCGAGACCGGCGAGATGTGTGAGTTGGTTGGCCGCCCCGCCCTCGTAGGGGAACGAACGATGCAGGTAGCGGGCCTTCGGACCGAGCGGAGTCAGAAACGCGCCGCCCTCTGCGTTGAGCTGATCGTGGCAAGCGAAACACTGATTCCTCTGGGGGACCAGGTACTGAGCGGTCCTCGTCTGCCCACGCGGGTCGATGAAGGTGAGCGGCAAAACCGCGCCCCGCGCGAAGAAGTCTGCGTCCGAGCGGTCTTCACGCCACAGATACGGAAAGGCTCGCCAGCCGTCAGCGTACCGAATGAGCACGCGCGTCTCGAGAATGCGCACGTCCACCTCTGGGGTCCGGAGATCGGGGGCGATGGCAAACGACTTGACGATGGCGCTCCCCACCGGGAACTCGAAGCTGTCCGTGGGGTGGAACTGGATCTGACTCCCCGGCGGCAGGTAGATCGCACGCCACTTGAGGGCAAAGTCCGAGAACAGCGGCGTATTCAGGTCGTACGGAACGACGCCTTGGTTGTAGTCGGGCACACCGTTTCTCAGCCGGAAGAAGCGGAAGTCGGAGAGCAGGGGTGGTGGCTGCGGGTTGCTGATGTCGACCACCACCGGACCAAGCGGCGCATTCGCGTCCATCGGGGAGGCGTCGGCGGGGGCTGCATCCGTGACGCCGGCATCCGCATCACTCGGCCTCGCGTCCATCGGGTCGGTCGCGCCGTCGCCCGGCGACACGTCGGCGGCGACGGCGGCGTCCGGACGCGAGTCCTCGCTCTCGCATGCGAGCGATCCGAGGAGCGCGAGCCACAGGGCCATGATGATGAAGCGAGCCATCAGAATGGGAGCACCAGGTCCGCAATGGGGCCGTTCGTGAAGCCCGAGCAATCGAAGGGCGTAAACGGAGGGCCGGGCCGGAAGATGTCCGCGGTGGTCGGGAAGACCGACGGTGTTCCCTGCAGCATGTCCGCGAGCTTCGGCAGATCGAGCACGGCAAAGGTGGCGCCGGTGTTCGAGCCCACGCAGATGTGGTTGTTGTTGGTGTTGCCTGCGGCCGTGGTGCCCGGCACCACCGTCTCCCCGATGCCGTCGTAGAGGTACGTGTCCACGGGGCGCTCGTCGGTGGGGAAGGTGTACAAGAACGAGATCAGCGCGCCGATCTCGCGCGCCACCGGGTCGAGCCCATCGGGGCTGGTGCCACTGCCGCTGTGGGTGTTGCCGTGGATCCATATCTCCTCGGTCCTGAAGTTGAACACCGCCGTCTCGTTGGTGAGGAGTCCCAGACCTGCGGTGGAGCCCACCACCTGATCGAGCGGAATGGCCCAGGCCCCCGTGGAGCTCGACACGGCGAGACCCGAGATCATCGCGATGTCCATGGTGTTGTTGTTCTCGTAGGTGTTGTCCGTGATCTCGACGCGCCTGGAGGCGAGGGCAAATGTTCCGGTGCCTGCGGGGATGGCGCTGACGGTGGTGCCGCTGGCGGCGAAGTTGGGTCGGTTGTTTTCGCGAACGATGTTGTCGTGGATCTTGATGTCGCGGCCCACGATCGGGTTGCCCGGCAGATCGAAGACCAGGAGGCCGCCCGTGTTGTCCTCGGCCAAGTTCTCGTACACGTCCGCGAACTGAGTGTTCTCGATCTCGATGCCCGCGACGTTTCTGCGCGCGATGTTTCGCCGCACGACAGCGTTGATGCTCTGCCCGACATAGATGCCGGCATCACTCGCGTCGTACGCCTCGGAGTCTTCGAGGAGCACGTTGGTGCAGCGCACCGGGTAGATGCCGTACGCGCCGTTGGTCGACAGAGGTCCTCCGGACCACGTCACCTTGAGGAAGCGCACGATGACGTTGGTGCTGGTCTCGATCCGCAGGCCATCTTTCTTGGAGTCTGTGATGGTCAAGTGACTGATCGTGAAGTTGTCACCGACCACATCGACGCCGTTGGCCTGCGCGGTCTGGCTCGAAAAATCGAGGATGGTCTCGTCGATGCCTTGGCCGGTGAGTGTCACCCCGCTCGCCCCTCGGATCGTGAGCGCGTTGTCGAGCGCGAAGCGGCCGTTTGCGAGGACGAGCGTGGTGGGTGCGGAGAGGCCGTTGACGGCGTCGAGCAGATCGCCGACCTCGGAGGGGAGGAACTCCAGACACGCGCCCGAGACTTCGGCGCAAGAGAACCGCGAGAACGGATCCGGCGGGACGCCGGTGTCCGAAGGGCCCGCATCGTCTGCGGCGGCGTCTGACCCTCCGGTATCCGTCGCTCCAGCATCGACTCGGACGCCCGAGTCGATGCTCCCGGCGTCCGAGCGTGGTCCCGAGTCCCTCGCTGCGGCGTCGTCCGGAGTGCCGGCATCTTCGGTCGGCGTGTCATCCCCGCAGGCGGCAAGGGCCAGGGCCAAAGGGAGCAGGCAGCATAGGACGCGGCGTGTCATCGGCCGACGTTTTTGCACGTTGGGTTCAATCATGGAAGGCCTGAGCCCCGGTGCAGTCCCTCGCGGCGGGTTTCCGTCGATATCTCAGGCAGTTCCGCCGAGCATCCGATGCGATATCCGGCCCGGCTCAATACGGTCACGCGCGGACGGGAAGGATGTGCAGCTTGTGATGAGATTCCCACCGGGCCTTGGCGCCCTCTTGTTCGTTTCCTCGACCCTCCTCGGGTGCGGTGGTGAATCACCCACCGTGAGCCTCGTGGCGACGCCCAGTTCCGGCGTCGCTCCCCTCACCACCAGGCTCGACGCGAGTGGCAGCCGCGAACCCGAAGGGCGTGCGCTCGTATTCCGCTTCGACCTCGACGGGGACGGCACCTTCGAGACCGATTTCTCGAGCGAGCCCACCTACGAAGGCACGATCGCCGAGTCGGGCTCCTACCGCGCGCGTGTCGAAGTCCGGGTGGCGGAGGTCGCGGACGGGGATGTGGCGGCCTCCGAGGCCGCGATCGAGGTGAAAGCCAACCAGGCGCCCGTGGCTCGGCTCAGCCTCACGCCGCTCGAGGGAAAGAGTCCGCTCCTCGTGCGCCTCGACGCGAGCGCGAGCTCCGACCCGGACGAGGGGCCGGAGACGCTCACCTTCCGCTTCGACGTCGACGGAGACGGGGATTTTGACACGGAAGCCGCCTCCACGGCCGCGATGGAGAACACCTATCGGAGCCCGGGGCGCTTCTCGGCGATGGTCGAGGTCCGAGACCGGCAGGGGCTGGTTTCAGTGGCCAGCGTGGATGGGCCGAACGTACTCGCCTCGGCGGACATCGCGGTCGACTCCAATCGAGACGGTCAAATCGACCAGGGCGACGAACTCGATGAGGAGACCTGGTCCCGCGATCGGGGCGCGGTGTTCTTGGCGAACCTGGACGATGATGACGGCGATGGCGAGCGGGATGGCCGAGAGGAAGTCTACACCGCCGGTAGCGACGCCCTCGATCTGACCCCGGTCCTCGTGCGCCAGAACGACCAGCTCTCGGACAACGCACGGGTCACGCTGACGGTGTCGCCGGCCGAAGGGGCCGCCTCGGTGCGCATCTTCATCGAAGATCCGGACGGGAGTCATCGCGTGCTGCTCGCGCCGAACGCCGCCTCCGCGGAGATCTCGGCCGCGCTTCTGCGCCAGGCCGACGCCAAGCTCTGGCTCGAGGGTTTGAGAACCCGCGTGCTCGGATGGGATGGTCACGTGACGCTCACGCTTCGTGTGGAGGATGGGGCGGAGGTCGATGAGGACGTCGTGGCGCTGCGGGTGTCGCCCGTCATCTTCCAGGACAACATCCTCGAGCCCTATCGGCTGTACCTGATGCGCATTTCGGACAACCGCCTCGGCCAGAATCTGCCGTTTTACAACGCGGTTCGCGACAACCTGCCGGAGACCATCGAGCTGTACGACGTCGATCAGTATCGATACGAGGCCGACCGCTGGGTGCAAGACACCATGCAGACCGGCTATCAGTCGATGCCTGGGCCGAACGGCACCCACCAGATGCAGACCTATCTGGCGACCGAGCGCCTCGAGTTCGGCAGCTCGCTTCAGACCTTGATCCCGCAGGAGCTGCTGAGGCCGGACCTCGGCTACTTCTACCCTGGGCGTTCGGTGGCCAGCTCGCTCAACTACGGAGGCAACCTCGAGGTGGCGCCGCCGCACTCGGCCGACGGCGTCGACTACCCCTTCGGCCGGATCGTCGTCGGTGGGGGCCGTCAGGGCACATTGATGGGCGTGCCCTACTCGGACGGGATGGGCGAGACGCAGCGCGCTTGGCTCGACGCGCAGGAGGTTCAGGGGCCTTCGCTTCAGTACTCCACCGAGTGGCTCGCGGTCGGCCACGTCGACGAGATCTTCCTGTTCGTCCCCAACCGCGCTGCGGCCGAGGGCGAGCGCGCCTGGAAGCTCATGATCGCTTCTCCAGATCTCGCGCGTCTCGCGCTCTCCCGACTGGTGGAGCAGGGCCAAGGTGACCTACCGGTCTTCTTGGGGCGCGAGACCCAGGCCACGGTCGCGGCCATCCTCAACGACCCCGGGCTCACGGAGTTCAACCGCCGGGCTCAGATCAGGATCGACGGCATCCGGGACGGGCTGGCCCAGGCGCTGGGGCTCACGGACCAAGACATCATCGAAGTGCCGGTCATGTACGAGTACTACGACTTCGACGGCTACGATCTGGCCGCCGCCTACAACCCGGGCATCCAGAACCTCATGGTCGCGGGCTCCACCCTCTTTATCCCCGACCCGGAGGGTCCCGAGGTCGAGGGCGTGGACGTCTGGAAGCGAATGACTCGGGAGGTCACGGAGCCGCTGGGGGTGACCTCCATCTTCGTCGACATCTTCGAGAGTTATCACTTGAACCTGGGCGAAGCGCACTGCGGCACCGAGTTCGATACCGCCCCGTTTCCGACGCACTGGTGGGAGGTGGCCCAATGAACCGCATGACGACTCTGCTGATGGGTGCCTCGATGCTGCTCGCCTCTGCGGCGTTCGGCGCGAAGGACCCTGACTGGGCTCAGCGCCTCGGCGCCGCCCATGGGGCGGCCTACCTCGAGGCGCGTGAGGCGTTGCTCGAGCTCGACGTGGCCGAGCGAGCACGTCTCGCGCGCGAGGCGCTCGAGATGGGGGCCGATCGGTTCGAGGCCGCGGGGCTCCTCCTGGGCGCGCTGGCGTGGCCGGAGCTCGGGGCGTCGTGCCGGTCGCGGGTGTACGACCTCCGAGGTCTAGATGCCGAGCGCGCTCGCTTTCGGCGCCGCCAGGGCCCGGAGGCCGCGAGCCATCTGCGTTCGGCGGTTCGGAGCGGTTGTGCCGCCCTGGTCCTCGAGCTGGCGCTGCGACCCGAGTTGTACGAGCTCGAGGTCTCTCGCTCTTTGGCGCCGGAGCAGCGCGACGCACTGGATCGCGGCCTGGTGATCGCCCTCGGAGGCGCGCAGGGTGCGCCGGTGCTCGGCTATCTAGCATCGCGCGCCGACGACCCCAGCCTCGCCCCCATGCTGCGTCGGCGAGCGCTCGAAGCGCTTGGGCGCGTGGGCGGGGCGCTCGTGACCGTTCGACTGCGCGCCGTGGCCGATGACCCCCGCGGGCTCCCTCAGCTTCGGGCGGGGGCCTTGGTTGGCCTCGGGCTCGGCGGTGACGCCGCCGCCCGGCCGAGCCTGAGCGTGGCGCTTCGCCACAAAGACCCGACGATCGCTTCGGCCGCTCTGGTGGGCCTGTCAGCGCTGGCCGCAGCTCAGAACCCGCAAGCCTCCGATGGTCTTCGGCGCCAGGTGAGCGCCGAGCTCGTGGCTCGCCTGGCGGAGGTCGATGAGGCCATGAGCCCGGCGGTGGTGGACGCGCTGGCCTACGTGGCCCATCCTTCGGCCCTCGAGGACCTTCGGCGACTTCGGGTGGAGAGCCTGGCCCCCCGCTTTGATGTCGCCGAACGGCGGCTCCTGCGGGCCGGGCAGCGTGCGGGGGGCGTCATGGCGGGTGGGCCGGAGGTGCCGGCGACCAGCCCCAAGCGCCCTGAAGCGGCGCCCCGCTGATCGATTACTCGCCGTCGTCGGTGGCGGACTCTTCCGCGGGGTCCTTGGTCTCGGCCTGGCGGGCGGCCTCCTCGGCGCGGCGTTTTGCCTCAGTCTCGGAGCGGGCTTTCAGGGCGACGAGGCCCCGTTCGAAGTCGGGCCCGATGGCCTGATCGAGATCCACGAACAGAGACATGGCCTTGCCGAGAAACCGGTGCTCGCCGGTGAGGGTCCAGGTGACGTAGACCCCATCCCCTTCCTTCTCGATGGTGAAGCCGGGGTTGCTGACGGAAGCCCAGGGCTCCTCGAACTCCAGGCGGTAGCTGACCTCTGCCGGTGGCCGGCTTTCGATGATGGTCATCTTCCCCCTGCCCACGTCGCTGTTTCCCGACCAGGCGTAGCTGGCGCCCACGCCGGACGAGGGGCCCACGAAGGTCTTCTTCATGGCTGGGTCCAGGCTGTCCCAAGGCGACCACTCTACCCACTCGCCGAGGTTGTTCACCATGCCGAAGACGACCTCGGCCGGCGCGGCAATGGTGGTGGAACGGCTCACGGAATACGTGGACTCACGCGTCGAGATGAACGCGAGGATCGCGAGCGCGGCGACGAAAACGGCTAGAACGACTCTCTTCAGCATGGAGGGGGCCTCCTCGCCCGGGTACCCCGCGACTCCGCAATTGGCAAACACGCCGGGCAGATTATTTCGATCCGAATGACCG
Source organism: Deltaproteobacteria bacterium (assembly GCA_011526105.1). GTDB lineage: Bacteria > Myxococcota > Kuafuiibacteriia > Kuafuiibacteriales > Kuafuiibacteriaceae > WYAZ01. The sequence goes on from WYAZ01000031.1 coordinate 189,081, forward strand.
GGTGTGAGATCGATCGGCTTGACTGCTTGGGCCGCCGCTTTCACGATGCCGCTTCGTAGCCCTTGCTCCTCTATGAAGAATCAGGCGCGTCAGCCCTCCTCGCTCACCTTCCCGCTCGGCACGATCGGCATTCCATCGCCTCGCTGCACTCGAGTCGATCCTCGTTGATCGACCGCTGCTGCGATCTCCCTCTCGTCCTCTCTCTCTCACACCGCGCCCCTTCATAGAACGGGCATTAGGAGCTCCGATGGATCCTTCATCCATGGAATCAGTCAACCCCGAAGAACCTCCCGCGCGACGCGTCTCGAAGGCCGTTGTGCCTCCGCTCCCGTCCGGTGCGGACGATGAGCCCCCCGCGAGTCCGGCCCTCATGGCCGCCTTCGCGGAGCGGAGGACACCTTTCGAGATCTCCGCCCGCCGTATTCCGCGCATCAGCCCCGAGGCACGTCTGTACCGTCGCTTGCATCATCCGGGGGTGACCGACGCCGAGTGGAACGACTGGCACTGGCAAGCCAAGCACCGCCTGAGAAGCCTCGACCAGATCGAGCGCACCATCACGCTCACCGAAGACGAGCGCGAGGCGATCCAGAAGGGTGGTTCGATGCTGCCCATCGGCATCACGCCTTACTACATGAGCCTCATCCATCGCACGGATGCGCGGCAGGGCTTGCGGCGTACGGTCGTTCCGAGCCTGCAGGAGTTCGTTCGCATGCCGGGCGAGGCCGACGATCCGCTGGGCGAGGATGCTCACAGCCCGGTGCCGGGGATCGTCCATCGCTACCCCGACCGCATCCTGTTTCTCGCGCTGGACTACTGCTCCACTTACTGCCGCTACTGCACGCGATCACGCGTCGTCGGCGCCGGCGAGATCACAGCCAGTCCGGCGCGGCTCGAGATGGCCTTCGACTACATCCAGCGCACCCCCACGATCCGGGACGTGCTCGTCTCGGGCGGTGACCCTTTGTCGCTCAAGGACGAGAAGCTCGACTACATCCTGGGGCGGCTCAGGCAGATTCCGCACATCGAGTTCGTGCGCGTCGGCACCAAGATGCCGGCGGTGTTGCCTCAGCGCATCACGCCAGCGCTCGTGAAGATGCTGCGCAAGCACCACCCGGTGTGGATGAGCATCCACTTCACCCACCCGGACGAGTGCACGCCGGAGGCGTTTCGTGCGTGCGCGCGTCTCGCCGACGCCGGCATTCCGCTCGGCGCTCAGATCGTGCTCCTCAAGGGCGTGAACGACGACGTCGAAGTCATGAAGAGCCTGATGCATCGGCTCCTCATGATGCGAGTTCGGCCGTACTACTTGTATCAGTGCGATCCGATCTCGGGCTCCTCGCACTTCCGAACCTCGGTCGAGAAGGGCCTCGAGATCATCCGAGGTCTCCGCGGTCACACGACGGGCTACGCTTGCCCGACCTTCGTCATCGACGCCCCGGGCGGCGGTGGCAAGATCCCGCTGATGCCTGAGTACGTGGTTGGTCGCGAGGGCGACGATCTCCTGCTCCGCAACTTCGAAGGCAAGATCTACCGCTATTCGGATCCGCAGCCGGCTGGGAGTGCCTGATGCGCGTCGGACTCACCTACGATCTGAAGGACGACTACAAGAACAGCGGTCTGTCCGAGGAGGCGCTCGCGGAGCTCGATCGTGAGGAGACGATCGTGGGCATCGAGGGCGCCGTTCAGGCGGCCGGACATGAGACGGTTCGCATCGGGTCTGCGCCCCGTCTCGTGGAACGCCTCGCGCGAGGCGAGCGCTTCGATCTCGTGTTCAACATCGCCGAGGGTCTGTCGGGGGCCGCACGTGAGAGTCAGGTCCCCGCGATCCTCGACGTCTATGGCATCCCTTACACGTTCTCGGATCCGTTGGTCCTCGCGGTGGCGCTTCACAAAGGCTTGGCGAAACACGTGGCGCGCGCGGCCGGCGTACCCACCGCCGACTTTGTGGTCGTCGAGACGCTGGCGGATCTCGAGCGTGTCGACCTCGCGTATCCCTTGTTCGTGAAGCCGGTGGCGGAAGGCACGAGCAAAGGGGTCACGCCGGCTTCGCTGGTGCGGGATCCATCGGGGCTCCGAGCGAGCACACGCGATCTGCTCGAGAAGTTCCGCCAGCCGGTGCTGGTCGAGCGCTACCTCTCGGGGCGCGAGTTCACGGTCGGGATCGTCGGCACCGGCGACCAAGCCGAGGTCCTCGGCTCGATCGAAGTGCTGCTGCTCGCGGGGGCGGAGCAAGGCATCTATTCGTATGAGAACAAGCAGCGCTGGGAGGGAAAGGTCACCTACCGCGTGGGGAACGCTCGTGAAGACGACGAGGTCCGAAGGGCTGAGTCTGTCGCGCTCGCGGCCTGGAGAGCCCTCGGGTGCAGGGACGCGGGTCGAGTGGACATTCGCTCCGATGATGCCGGCAATCCATGCTTCATCGAGGTGAACCCGCTCGCCGGGCTGAACCCAGAGATCTCGGATCTCGCGATCTTGATCAAGGAACACGGCATCCCATACGAGGCGCTGATTCGGCGCATCCTCGAGAGCGCCATCACGAGGTCCCGAGCCGCGTCATGAAGATCCTCGTCGTTCATCAGGCGCTGGCCGATGACGCAGGACCCGATGAAGCCGACGTCCTGGTCCAGGTCGAGGCGGTCAGCCAAGCGCTCGTGCGTCTTGGTCACGAAACCTCCGTGCTGCCCGTCTCGATGGACCTCGAGACGGGCCGGCGAGAGCTGAAGCAGCGAGCCCCAGAACTCATCTTCAACCTCGTCGAGTCGTTGGGCGGCAGCGGGCGGCTGATTCACTTCGCCCCCACGCTCTTCGACGTGCTCGGCATCCCGTATACGGGCTGCAGCAGCGCCTCGATCTACGAGACCTCGAACAAGATCCTCGCGAAGGAGCGGCTCGAGACCGCCGGCCTTCCGACGCCGGGCTGGTACGCTCCGGGGAGCGGTCGCTTCGAGCCCGGAGCGTATATCATCAAGTCGGTGGTCGAGCACGCATCCATCGGCCTCCTGGATGACGCGGTGGTGAACGTGAGTGCGCCCACCGAGTTGGACGAGCTACTCGAAGCGCGCCGAGATCGGCTCGGAGGCTTCGCCTTCGCCGAGCGGTACATCGAGGGTCGGGAGCTCAACGTCGCCGTCTTGGCGGGCCGAGTTCTTCGCCCCGACGAGATCCTCTTCGTCGACTACCCGCCCGAAAAGCCGCGCATCGTGGGTTACGAGTCGAAGTGGACACCCGGCAGCTTGGCATACGAGCGCACGGTTGCTCGCGCTGAGTTTCCCCCCGAGGACGGCACGCTGCTCGATCAGCTGAGTTCTCTGGCTCGGTCGGCATGGGATCTGTTTCGGCTCTCCGGATTCGCCCGCGTAGACTTTCGTGCGGACGAGCTCGGGCGCCCGTTCATCCTCGAGGTGAACGCCAACCCCTGTATCTCCCCCGACGCCGGGTTCGCTCGCGCGCTCAGCCGCGCCGGCATCAGCTACGACGAAGCGATTCGCACGCTCGTGGACGATGTGGCGGTGGGGGCGGCTCGAACGTGAATCCGAGCTTTCGCAGTGAACCGGCGGCGAAGGATGTCGCGGCGGTGAGAGCGGTTGTGGCGTCGACCGGCTTCTTCTCGGAAGAAGAAGTGCGCATCGCGGAAGAGCTGGTCGAGGTCACGCTCGAGAAGGGCCAAGCGGAAGGGTACCATTTCGTGTTTCTCGAAATGGGTGGAAGCCTCGTGGGCTACACCGCGTTTGGACCCATCCCCGCGACGCGCTCGAGCTGGGATCTCTACTGGATCGCGGTACACGCAAGTCGCAGAGGCCAAAACCTCGGACGCGTGCTGCTCGATGAGACCGAGGCGCGCATTCGCGCTGCGGGCGGGACCAGGGTGTACGCGGACACCTCCGGTCGCGCGCAGTACGCTCCCACGCATCGATTCTATGAGGCGTGCGGATATCATCGTGCGGCCGAGCTCCCGGACTACTACGCGCCCGGGGACGCGAAGCTCACCTACTGCAAGAAGCTCGAGACCTGACCGATCTCCTGATTTTCGAAGCGGGCCCACAAACGTTCACGTTCACGTTCACGAGACGACCTAGCGCTCGACCGGGTACGTGTAGTTGGCGCCGTGATCGGAGTCCCAGGCGGGCCCACCGAACACCGAGCCGCCGTAGGAGGACCCGCGGAACCAGAGCCGCACCGAGTGTGCGTCCTCGGGGACCTTCACCGCCGCCTCGTAGGGCACGACGTCCAAGTGTTGGCCCATCTCGCCCCGCTGAATCGCGAGCAGCGGCAGCTCGGATGGCGCTTTGCCATCGAAGGAGATGAACGCCTGAACGGACCAGGTCGGCGCGCCGTGATGGAAGGTGCCTCGCAGGAACTGCTTGAGCCGATCCACATCGTAGGCGATCCGCATCGTCTCTCCGGCTCGGATGGGACCGCTGACGGCTTCGCCCCAGAGATCGTCGAATCGCAGCGTCGCGCCGCCGCGGGGCGCGATGGGCACGCGGGAGTTGGCGCCGAAGTCGCTGTCGTAGAGGCGTCGGCCATCCTTGGTCTCGATCTCGAACCAGTATTCGACCTCGCCGGACGCGGAGTTCGGCACGGTGAGCTTCGCCGGGATGCGCTGGAGCTGAGCGGTGTGCAGATCGTGGGTGCCGTCGGCGATGAGCTTGGTCTTCACCGCGCCACCATCCACTCGGTAGTGCGCCCGGATCTTCGAGATCTCGCCGGTGGTGCCGAGGTCGGAGAGCCCTCTGTGATAACGCAAGTAGAAGGGCTTGCCGGCCTCCGCGATCGCCGGGAAGGGGCCGCCGGTGGTGGTCTCTGGCTGCAGCGAGACCTCGGTCCAGCGGAACGGGCCGCCGAAGTTCACCGCATGGCTCTCCGCCGGAACGGGCCGAGGTTCGATGCCGACCGAGAAGGGCTGGGGTGCGACGGGCCGGGACGAACCGATGGAAGGCATGGTCTACGGAGATTTTCGGCGAGGGCCCGGCGGAGTTGCGTGTTTCGTCGGTCCGGTTGAAGGCGGCTGCCTGGCCTGCTAGCGTGCCCCCGCATGATTATCGCACCCAACGCCGTCGTGGCTTTCGACTACACCCTCACCAACTCGGAAGGGGAGCTCTTGGATGAGAGCGATGAGGGCCCCATGGTCTACCTCCATGGCCACGGCAACATCGTGCCGGGCCTCGAGCGCGCGCTCCTCGGGAAGTCCGCGGGCGATGCGTTCAAGGTCGAGATCGCCCCCGAGGATGGCTACGGCGAGATCAGCGGCCGGGGCACCATCCGCGTAGGCCGCGACGAGGTCCCTCCGGATCTGCCCATCGAGGAGGGCGTCGGCTTCGCCGCCATGACCCCGGACGGCGAGCAGGTCACGCTGTGGGTCGTCGACTTCGACGACAAGGGCATCGAGATGAGCATGGACCATCCCCTGGCCGGCGTTGCGCTGCACTTCGATCTGAAAGTGCGGGAAGTGCGGGCCGCCACCGACGAAGAGATCGAACACGGACACGTCCACGATGGCCCTGACCACCATCACCACTGAGCCTCGGCGCCGCGGGCGCTGGTCGCGCTTGCTCCCCGCCGGCTTGGTTCTCGCGCTCGCGCTCTTCTCCGCCACGCCGGCCGAGGCTACGCGCGTTCGCCTGGGGTTGGGGGCGAACTACTGGTTCGTGGAGGAGGCGGTCTTCGATCTCACCCTCGGCTTCACCGTCCCGATCGTGGATCGACTCTCGGTGGGGGGGCGCCTCGGGGTGGGCTTCGTCACCGGCGGCAACACGGTCGCCTTGCCGATCGATCTCGTCGTTCGCCTCGGTGTCTCCCGCTTCTACTTCGAAGGGGTGGCCGGTCCTTGGGTGTTCTTCGAGGGTGATAACCTCGCGGGGCACGCGGCCTTCGGGATGGGTGTTGTCGCGGGCAACTGGTCCTTCGGTGGTGAAATCGGCTATCTCGAGCCTCGGGCCATCCTGGGGGCGAAGATCGCCTATGCCTTTTGAGGGTATCAGGGGAGGGGGCTAGCCCGAGACCGGTCACTCGGCGTAGGAGTAGGGCGTGAGTCGCGAGTCGGTGCCCACGCTGCCGCCGGATGCGGAGCCCACAGAGGGCGACTTCGAGGACGATACCGACGTCGACGCGGCGCTGCGCAAACGCGCCGCCGCCTCGAGTTCGAACGCGAACTCGAGCTACGACGACGAGGACGACACCATCCCCACGCTCCCTCCGGAGGGGGCCGAGCTGCAGATCAAGCCCAGCGCGAGGTCATGGGCCCCGACCACCACGAAGATCGTGGAGATGAGCGGCGACCTCATCACGCGGCAGGTGGCGGAGGAGTGGCGTGCGGCGGCGCAGGAAGAGTTCGAGCGCCGCGTGGCCGAGGGGGTGCCGCCGGAGCAAGCGGCGGAAGAGGCCATCGCCAAGTACCTGCCGATCACGCGCGAACCCGACACCTTCTGAGCGGGCGCGGAGGCGGCGCTACCGCGCGACCTCGATGGAGATGCGGAGCAGGTGGCGTGCGTTGGTGCCGGGCTGCACCACGATGAACGCATCATAGCGCTCTCGGTCTCCATCTTGATGAGGGACGGGGCTTGCTGCACCGATGGCGGTGTAGGAGCTGCCGGGTCGGGAGTAGTCGACCCCCGGATACAACGAGGGCAAGTGAATTCGGCGGATCCGCTGCGTGAGGCCGTCCAGCAGCACGAGGGTGCGTGTGTCCGCGCTGTCGAAAGCGATGAATCGGCCTCGCCCGATCGAGAACAGGTTGTAGTCCTCGTTTCTAAAGTCGGAGTGCGAACTCAGCACCGTACCGGTGAGCGGATCAATGAGACTGAGGCTGTTGACGCCGCCGGCCCAGATCTTGGTGCGATCGTAGGAGCCGACAGCGCCGTTGTACACAGAGGTCCCGCTCGGCAGACGTGGGAGTTCGGCCACCGGTCGCCCGAAGCTGGGATCACTCGACGGGAGCTGATGCTCCACCTCGTAGACGCGTTGCTGGTTGGTGAGATGGAAGAGGCGGTCCTCGAGAAAGACGAGCTGGCCAGTCTGCTCCTGGGGCGCCCAGATTCCGGTCCAGTCCACGCGCTGGCAGGCGCCGGTCTCGAGGTCGATGAAGACCAGCCCCCCCGTGCCGAAGTATCCGTAGGAGGCGACCGCGCGCGACCGCAGGGGGTCGAAGGCCAAACGCACCCCCGTGCTCAGAGCCTGATTGCCGCAGACACCGATGACCCGCCCCGTCTCGAGGTCGAAGGTGACCAGTCGACCGTTATCGGGCTGAGGATTCGACAAGTTCGCGTACACCGCACGCGGCCGCGTCGGGTGGGCCTCGGGTGCCGGCGGGTCCGTGTTGCTGACCCAGCCGAGCTCCGCTCGCAGCCGGTCGGGCGCAGCGAGGGCCAGGTCTCCAGGCTGGCCCGGGGCCGAGAGCAGCGCACGAAGTTTGAAGTCCGAGTTGACGTTGTTCTCGCGCACCGAGCCGAACACCATGACCTGGTCTTGGTTCGGGCCGCGCGCCCAATAGACCGGTCGTGCGGATTGGTACCACTCGGTGCTGGCTGTGGCGGTGCGAATGACCCCGAGCGACTGCGGGACGCCGATGCGTTCGCTCGTGCTGCCGCTCTTGGTCACGACGGCGGTGACTGAACCCGCGCGCACGCCGCTCGGCACGACCAGCGTGCGGCCTCCGGGGACCGTCCCGCTCGCGGGCACCATGAGCGGGCCGCTGGTCCCGGGCAGCTCGAAGCTCACGCCGTCTGCCGGCGCGACGTTTCGGAAGAAGACCGTGAGCGTCTCGCCTTCTATCACCAGCTCCGGATCCATGGAGTCGGCGACGGTGGCGAGGGGGTCGACCTCGAAGCTCGAAGTGGCCTCTCCGTTGGGGAGGCGCACCGTGATGGGACCCGTGGTGGCGTCCGCCGGGACCACGACCGTGAGCTGACGGCCGTCGAGCCCGACCGCGCTGGGGTCGAGCGCGACCACTGAGCCTGCGCCCCCGGGTACACCATCGGTGTCGCCGAACTCGACGCTCATGTCCGGACCCACCGCGAAGTTCCGCCCCTCGATCTGGATGCGCACCCCGGTCGGGGCTCGGGCGGGCTGCACCGCGAGGATCACTGGGCCGTCGCTCACGACGAGGGCGGGGGAGGTGGTGGCTTGTCCGCCGCTGCCGATCAGTCGAATGAGGTAGGTCCCGAGTGCGGTCGGTGCGTTGACCTCGACGCGCTCGCGCCCTGCGTCGTCGATGATGGGCACCTCCACCGGGAGGCTCGTCCCTGCGGTGCCTTGAAAGCTCACACTCACCGTCGTGTCTGCCGGGTCCGCGCGAAACCGACGGCCGTAGATGCGCACGAGCTGGCCGGGCTGAGCTCGGCCTGGAACCACCTGCTCGATCACCGGCTGCGGCAAACGCACGAAGTCTTCTGGACCTTGGCCGGAGCCGAGCCCGTTGCTCACGAGGATGGGGCCGGTCTCGACCGCGCCGATGACCTCGACCACGAGCTGCGTAGGGGTGGCGTCGATGACCGGCACCACGATGCCCGGAGAGAAGACCACGACGTTGCGCTCACGGAGCCGCGAGAAGCGATCGCCGATGAGCGTCACGCGGCTCCCCGGTCCTCCGCGTTTGGGGAAGAAGTCGGTGATGATCGGCTCTTCGTCGCAGGCGTCACCCACGCCGTCTCCGTCCGAGTCTCGATTCGGCGTCTCCTCGAAGGTCGTGGGACAGAGGTCCGCCGCGTCTTCGGCCCCGTCTCCGTCCGAGTCGCGCAGGCGAGGATCGGTGTCGAGCTCGAGCTCGCTCAGATTCGAGAGGCCATCTCCATCGATGTCGGCGTCGATCGCATCGGGGATGCCGTCACCGTCGAGGTCGAGGCAGTAGCGCGGATCATCGGGGAAGGCGTCCTGAGCGTCGGCGCAGCCGTCTCCGTCCCGGTCTTGGGGCAGAGCGATCGCCGAGCTTGGACTGAGAAACACCGGCACCAGCCCGAGCGTGCCTTCCGGCAGCACCGCCACCCCGTAGAGTTCGAGCGGCGCGAAGCCGGACTTCTCGAAGCGCACGCGATAGACCCCGGACGGCGCCTGGAACCTGTACGTGCCCGCAGCGTCGGTCTCGGTTCGGAAGGTCGCCGCGGTGCTGGTCTCGGATACGAGCTGCACCGAGACCCCGTCCGAGCTCGCGAGGGCCTCGCCCGAGTCGTCGAGCAACATGGCCCGGTTCTCGACCACGTAGAGCTGGTTGTCATCGCTCGGCAGAAGACTCAGGAGCGCGAGCTCCTTGGTGGCAGAGGCTTCGACCTGCACGCCGCCCGCTCGACCGGGTGTGTAGCCGGCGCGGAACGCGACCACGTCAAAGTCTCCGGCGGGGACTCCGGCGACGCGATACGCGCCTTCGCCGTTCACGACGCCTCGAAAGCTGGTCTCCGCGACGACCACCAACGAACCTTCGGCCGCGTCCGTGCGCGGATCATCGGCGAGCTCGACCTGACCTCTCAGGTCGCCTTGGCCGCCCACGTCGATGTCACCGAGGCTGAGTTGCTGACGGTCGACGAGCAAAGAGATGCCGCCCACACTGCGGAGCAGCGTGAAGGTTCCATCTTCGCTCTGTCGTTCGATCCGTAGTCTAAAGTTGCCCTTGGGGAGTCGGACCAAGCTGAAGCTGCCGTCTTCGTCCGTGCGGGTGGATAAGCTCGTTCCAAACAACCCCACGCGAAGCTCCGAGACGCCCACCAGCGCGCCCGAGTCCGCCCGCCGTTGTACGACCCGGCCGCGAACGAAGGTCCCTTCGATGGGCCCCTCGATCTCGGGGACGTCTCGGACGCAGCCCGAGGCGGTGATGGCTGCGAGCCAGACAACATGGGTAGCGAGGCGGGGGGGCAAATTCATGGACCTTTCCCTGGGGGACGGCCGGAGGCTAGCAGACTCGTCAAACATGCGGCAGGGCAGATTCACCTCGCGTGCCACGCGAAGCGGCAGGAAACTATGCGATTCGTCCGGTTTTGTCCGTGATTTGTCCGGAGCTGGGGTCGAGGGGGGATGCGATAGCCCGCGCCGTTCGACCGTTTGCTTCCTCCTCGGCTGCCGCCTATAGCTCGGTCGGTAAGGAATTTCATGAACGTACTGACCGCCCTCGATCCCTCCGCCGACTACTCCAAAACACAACTCCAGCTCATCCTCGGAGCTTGGGTCCTCTCCGGCGCGGTCGACCGCAAACGCGCCATCTCCGTGACCAACGGCGACGTCCCCGAAGGCGACTACGCCAAGCAGTCCATCTACTCGCTGTTCTACTCGCTCTATCGATCGATGGGTGATGTGCCCAGCGATAGCGGGGAGCGCTACGAGCTCACCTTCAACACCTGGGGCTACGCGTGGCCCTCGAGCTGGGGTCCCAGTCCGGTGAGCCTGACCGACCCCCAGCGTTTCGGGAAACACGCGTACACCGGGCTGTACCAGTTCGAGGCGGTTCGAGAGTACGTCGCCGCGCGTGGCGGCAAGGTGCACGTGGTCGAGATGGGCTGCGGCACCGGAGGCGGCGCCCATCACGTCTGCAAGGAGGTGCTGCCCGACTGCACCTACGAGGCGGTCGACATGCAGAAGGCGGCCATCGAGACCTGTCTTCGCAAGTTCGTGCCCGAGCTCGGCGGACGTCTGAAGGCCACTTGGTCCGATGCCACCCAGCTCACGATCGAGGACGGCGTCGCGGACTTCGTCGCGGTGAACGAGACCCACGTGACCGAGCAGGCCGGCCGAGCGACCGACGAGGACCGCCGTTTCTTCGCGACCGCGCATCGCATGCTGAAGCCAGGCGGCTATCTCGTCTGGGGCAACGCGATCCCCGACTCCACCTGGCAACCCTGCTTCGAGCTGCTCGAGTCATTGGGCATGAAACAGATCGAGGTCCGCGACGTGACCCCCGAGGCTGTCGTCGCGCGTGATGAGGACAAAGGCCGCGTCGACGCATATGTGCGTCACTGCATCGAGACCTTTTATGGCTTCCGAATCCCGTTCTTGGGCGACAAGCGGCGCCTCGAGGCGGAGTTCGCGATGAAGAACTTCTACCGCAACCCAGGCACGAACCTGTACGACAACATGACCAACGGGACCGACACCTACAAGGTCGTGCTGTTTCAGAAGCCCGCCTTGGCCTGAGCTCTAGAAGTGGAGGTCGGGCCCGCTCGGGTCGCTGTCCATCGCGCCGTTGAGATACACGAACGATCCCACCAGCCACAGCAGCGTCCCCAGACCGATGATTCCGAGGGTGGGCCCAGCCAGCCCTCCCGGGCTCTCCAGGAGAGCCGCTCCGAGTTGCTGGTTCACGGTGGCGCTGAAGCAAACCACGCAATAGGCGACGATGCCGAACACCGCGACGACGAACCCGCTGATGACGAGTCGCTTGCCGCGTCGCATTCGCTGCTCCGCCATCGCATAGACGTCTGCCTTGGACGGAGCCGCTACGGTCGCAGCCGCATCGGTCCTCGCGTGACCGACCAGACCGACCAAGTCAGTGTGGGGACGAGCTTCGCTTGTTGAGTTCATGGTGTGATTCCTTCCGTCTTCCAATCGCCGACGACGGTTTGGCCGCCGGGGTGTTCAAGGTGTAGGGGTACGTGCGGTCGCCTCAATCCGAGCAGCACCGCATACAGCATCCGTCTCGCCAGCCCGAGGAAGGTCAGCAGCCACACTGTTACGGCTGCGATGACAAAGGCCCTCGCAATCCACAGGAGAAACGGCGCATCGAGCGCGGACGCCAGTCGAAATGTGGATGTCGCGTACATCCCGACCGGAAAGACCAGGCCCCAGTAGAGCGGATCGTACGAGAGCCGGACATCTCGGACCCAGTGACGCCAAATCCCCAGAACCAGCAGCATCGGTATCCACCAGGTTGCGGTGGCCCAGAACATCATGGTCAGCCCGAGGATGAACGGCTTCAGCGGGGCGAGGAGCGCCGAGCTTTCCGCAGCGCTGGAGAGCGCCGCGCCCGCCAAGGTGGAGATGGCGACCGCCCCCATGTTGATCCAGTAGGGGGGCATGAGATCACGGGGCGAGAAGGGAAAGAACATATAGCGATAGAAGATGAGCCCGATGATCCACAGGTAGAGCATTCCACCGCCGAGCCAGAAGGACATCAGCGCGAACAGCCCGATGTCCCGATCGCCCAGCATCGCGCCGTCCAAGGCGCAGCCCAGCACGCAGACGGATTGGGTAGCCACGACCGCCACGAGCCATCCGCCGTTGATGCCTTCGGCGAGGGTCGGCTTCTTCTCGCCCACCGTGAGCAGCGCAAAAATCGTATACGTGCACATCGCCCAGAGCGCGACGCACACCCACCACAGGATCGTCGCCACGAGGATCGCGTCGTGCAGCAGCACCGCTTGTGTGCCCACCACGCCTGTAGCGGCGACGATGGTGAAGTAGCCTGGAGCGCGCCCGTGGTCCCGCGAATCCGCGACGACACGCTCAGGGAACATGACGGCGCGTGTGATGAACAGGACCCACAGCACGGGATAGGCGACCGCGTTGACCCAGGACAGCGCGATGGCGAGGTCGGGGAGGCCGAGGAAGTGGCACGAGATCGCGACGATTCCTGTCGCCATGGCCAGCGCAAAGTACGCTGGGTGCATGATCTCGAGCCGCGCCTTTAGGTGCGCGACGAGAGAACGGGCCGGAGGTCCGCGGACCTCATCGAGCGCATCATGTGGAGGCGGGCCACTCACACCCCAAAACTAGGAGATCTCGCAAGGACGCGGTATCGGCGCTGGTCCGATAGCGATGCGGGAGGATGGGAAACGGCGCGTCGGTATCTGTCCTACGCCGCACTAGCGCACCAAGCCGCGCTGCAGCGCGTAGCGCATGAGCTGAGCGTTGGAGCTCATGCCCATCTTTTCGAGGATCCGAGTGCGGTAGGTGCTGACGGTCTTCACGCTCAGGTGGAGCTGGGTCGCGATCTCGGAGGCGGAGCGTGCCGAGGCCAGAAGTAGGAGCACCTCGTACTCGCGGGGAGAGAGGAGCTCGTGCAGGGCCTCGGTCCCCGATCCGGCGAGGGCGACATGGTCAGCCAGGGTCTCTGCCACCGTCTCGCTGAGGTAACGCTTGCCCTCGAGGACGCTGCGAATCGCCTGCAGCAGTTCCTCGGGCGCACGGTCCTTGGTGAGGTAGCCCGAGACCCCTGCGCGTAACGCGCGGACGATAAACTGCCGCTCGCCATACATGCTCAAGACGATGATCGGCATGTCGGGCCGGAGCTCTCTCAGCTCGGGCACCAGCTCCAGGCTGTTTTGATCTTCGAGCGCGATGTCGAGAACGAGCACGGACCAGTCTGTTTCGCGAACCTTCTCACGCAGCTCCTTGCAGGAGCCCACCTCTCCGATGGTGGCGCCCGGAAACGCATCGCCGACGATTCGGCACAGCCCTGAACGCACGACCGCGTGGTCGTCAGCCATCAGAATGTGCATCGGCGACCTCCGGGGTGGGTTGCAGGGGAACAGTCACGCTCACGGTTGTCCCCTGCCCGGGGACTCCGTGAATCGACAACTGCCCATTGATGAGGATCGCGCGTTCGCGCATGCCGATCAGTCCGACGGACTCGTTGCTCTCGAGCGAATCCGCCGGGATCCCCTTGCCATCGTCTTGTACGGTGAGAACGATGGCCTCTTCTGTCGCGACGAGACTGATCTCGACGACGTGTGCCTCTGCGTGACGAACCACGTTCGTGAGTGCCTCCTGCGCGATCCGGAACAGCGTCACCGAGAAGCGTTCGTCGAGGCGCGGACCGATGTCGTCCGCCTCCATCTGGATGACGAGGTTCGTTCGTGCCTCGGTCTCGCGCGCCTGCCATTCGAGGGCCGCGGTCAGCCCGAGCTTGTCCAGCACTCCCGGGCGGAGGTCGGAGGAGATGTGCCGCACGAAGTCCACCGCGGCGTCGATCTGCTGACTCATCGTGGCGATGTCCTCTTTGAGGGCGGCCGCACAGGACTCATACCGTTCGCTCTCAGCGCAGCGGAGTGGCAACCGCGACAAGTCGATCTTCAGCGAGGTGAGCACTTGGCCGATCTCGTCGTGCAGATCGCGCGATATCCGTGCCGCCTCTGTTTCACGCACCACCTGGAGTCGACCCGCGAGCGCTCTCAGCCGAGCTTGCGCATCCACGGCCTCGTGGTGCCGTGCCGCCAGGGAGTCGGCCATCGTGTTGAAGGCCATGGCGAGCGACGAGAACTCGATGTGGCCGCGGGGAACCGCCGCCCGGGCCGTGAGATCTCCAGCGCCTAGGCGCTGCGCTGCGCGGGCCAACGATCGAACCCCGCGCAGGATCCCGAACTCTGCAGCGATGAACACCGCGGCGACCGTGAACAAAAGGAGAACACCCAGCCCGATGAGGGTACGATAGAACGTCTCATTGACTCGCCGTAGGACTGAATCATAGGGCAGACCCACAACGGCGAACAGACCGGTGGCTTCAAGTGGCGTGGCCACGAAGTAGCGGCGGACACCGGCACCGTCGACCTCCAGCATTCTCCCGTGCTGGGATCTCGAGAGCTCCGAAACACCCGCGATGCGTGCATCCACGGCGCCCACGACATCTGGACGTGCCGGGTCACCCCAAGCGAGCACTCGGCCATCTCCATCCGTGACGAGCAAGGAGAACCCATTCGGAAGATCGCTCTGGTGCGGCATCTTCGAGAGCCAGCCCAGATCGAGTCCGCTGAACAGTACGACGATCACGTCGTGGTGGGCATCTCGAACGGCGTAGGCGTGATTGAGCGTCGGCTGCTCGAAGATCGGCGAGATGAGGTACTTTCCGACGACGACACCCTCGGAGCGCAGCGCGGCGAGGTATGCGGGGTTGTCGCTCCAACTCCGATAGTTCGCGAGAGGATAGGCGCTCGTCAGCACCCAGCCCTCGGGGGAGAGGATACCGATATTGGCGAGCTGCGGGTGGCCTGCCAGCAGCGCCCGCAAGAATGCCGGGTCCGTGATCACCGGCGAGTTCGGTCCGTCACGGGCCACCTTCGCACCCAACCAAGACAGAAGCTCGCTCGCGCCTCGGATCTGATGCGCGTGCTCGCGGCCTGCAAGATCCGCCAGGTGTAGTGCGTCCTGTTCCGTTCGCACGAGCGTGGCGGAACGCTCGCTTTGCGCCACGAAGAAGCTGAAAAGAACCGCCGGCAAGATGGCGAGGCAAATCAGAAAAAGGAAGCGCCCGCGCAACGAGAGGAGAAACGATGCCGGTGTTCGTCTACGAGGGCTCATGGGACGTCACCCGTCTCGAGTTCCCTCGAAGCGAACCCACGCATCTTTGGCGTCCGAGCCAGCGAGGTCCGCAGCGTCGATCGGCTCTACTTCGGGACGCGCCACACGGCTGTTGTACTATGTTCTGTTCATCTCTCCAACGCGGGATCTCGCGGCAGCGGCCGCCTCGGGATGGCGCTCTGCGTGGCGCACGGCTCTGGTCCCCGTGAAACTGCGGCTTGGCTCAGGCGAAGCGCCAGCGCCGACGGATGCCAAACACCACGAACAGCACCTGCTCGATGACTCGCGCGGCGCGCTCGCTCCAAGGTGGGAGGGCGTCCAGCTCCATGAGCGCGGGCACGGTCTCTGGGCTGCGATACGCCGGGGGAAGCGGATCTTCACACTCCATCGAGCGCGCGAGGACCTGTGCGTAAGGCGCTTCGTGCGCGCACCGCGGACAAGCGACGGTTCCGTTGAGCGAACCCACCGCAGGCAGGAAGCGCCGCTCGAGGGTGGGGTGAGCGCAGCACGGGCAGTCGAGGGTCACGACCACCTTGCGGATCGCATAGAGCGAATCCGTCTGACCCATGGCCATGACGAGCTCGGTCTCTCTCGTCTTCTCGGCCTTCTTTCGCTGTCGCTTGTTCGCCATGGTTCGCCTCAGGGCCAGACCGCGACGAGCGCGGTGATGAAGGTCAGTCCGAAGAGCGCGCCGCTCCAAAGCTTGCGGCGGCGATCCTCCGGCAAGGTGATCATGCTCGCCTCGTCGTGTGCGAGGGCAGCCCTGGTTCGTGCGAGCGGGGCGCAGCCCACGCTGGTCTGGCCGCGCGGCGGCAGCGTGTGCCGGATGACCGGTCGTGCGTCGAGTGGCGCCTCGAACTCCGGAGCGTCGAGGAGCTGGGCCTCGATGGCGTTGGACCGTTCCGTGCGCTTCTCGTAGAAGTGGATCTCGTAGTCGGGAAGTTCGAGCACTCGGGTGGGTTTCATCGAAGCACCTCCAACCCCTCGCCGAACCAATCGGCGGGATTCACGTTCTGGATACGGTGGCCGGCCTCGGCGACGACGAGAACCGGTGAGCGGTCTTTGCAGTCCACGGTCAGGCCGCAGCGAACGCTCTCGTTGTAGAAGGCTCGGTAGCCGGGTCGACCTTCGTGCGACTCCGCGAAGACGGAGTAGCGACCCGCGGGCACGGTGAGTCGGAAGGTGTCGGCGCCGGGGGCGACGGGCCCGGTGCAGTGCTTCTCGCCGGAGCGCCGATCCTCGGCGCAGACTCTCAGGTCTTTGGGGCTCGAGCACGCGGGGTACATGAAGCGACCCTCGAGGACGGCCGTCGGGGCGCCGTGCGGGACGGCGGGGGCCATCTCCGTGGCCGTGCCAGCGAGTCCAAATACTTGAGCCATGAGCCAAATCACCGTTTCCATGTCCGCACCTGCAAGGGACAAAAGCAGGAACCGCGCCAGGTGTGGTCTCGTCGCGTGCGTAGTCATTCCAGGTAGTTCGGGCGGGGTGGGGGGATCACACTTTGTCCCAACTTGGGTCATGTCCGTCGATCTGTCCCTCCTCTGTCCCAATTCTGACCCAACCTGTATTCTGAGCCGGCTTGGGCAAAGTGTTCACCGAAGACCAGACCGTACCTACGAGTCGCGAGCCGAGCGGCCGCGGCGCTCGCCTGCTCGTCTTTGGAGAGGGCGAGCCGGTCAGCTACCCGCTCGAGTTCCCCGGCGTCTACACGATCGGGCGCGCGCTCGAGGCCGACATCTACGTCAAAGACCCCTCGCTCTCGCGGATCCACGCTCGGCTGAGCCTCGGCCCAGAGGGCATTCGAATCCGAGACCTGGGGAGCAGCAACGGCACGCGTGTACGCGGCGAGCTCGTCCTCCCGGAGCGCGAACAGGCCGTGCGTCCCGGTGACCCGATCGATCTCGGCCGATGTACGGTCGTCGTGCAGCTTCAAGCCTCTGCCCCGGACCGACCGCGGCGCGTCTGGCCACACAGCTATCTCGAGCTTCGCCTCGAAGACCTCGCTCAGCGCGCCAAGAGCAACGGAGAGACCTTCGCGCTCCTGCGTGTGACGGCCGTGGTGCCGCGCACCTCCGAAGCGGCCTCTTTCGAGGGCGCGCTGACCGCCTTGCTCGGCTCCGACGATCTGGTCGCGCGTTACGCCCCGGGTCACTACGACGTCCTCCTGCCCCGCGGCGGTGGGGATCAGGCCGAGGAGGCGGCGGCGGCCATTCGATTTGGTCTCAACCGGGTGGGCATCGAAGTCGATGTCGTCACCGCCCAGTTTCCCCGGGACGCCCGCACTCCGGCGGAGTTGATCGCGCGGCTGTCGTCGCCGGCCAAGTCCAGCCCCGCCCGTGCGGGCCCCCACGATGTCGTCGTCGAAGACCCCGCGATGCGACGCCTGTATCAACTCGTGGACCGCATCGCCGACAGCGAGATCGGTGTGCTCGTGCTCGGCGAGACCGGCGTGGGCAAGGAGATCCTGGCCAAGCGTCTGCACGAGCGCTCGAAGCGCGCATCAAAGCCTTTTCTCGCCCTCAACTGCGGAGCGTTTGCGGACGAGCTCCTCGAGAGCGAGCTCTTCGGACACGAGCGAGGTGCCTTCACCGGGGCGGTGAAGAGCAAGCTGGGCCTGCTCGAGACCGTTCAGGGCGGCACCCTGTTCCTCGATGAGCTCGGCGAGATGGCGCTCGGCACTCAGGTGAAGCTCTTGCGGGTGCTCGAGGAGCGAAAGGTGCGTCGTCTCGGAGGGCTCACCCCCATCGCCATCGAGGCTCGAGTCGTGGCGGCCACGAATCGTGAGCTGGAGAAGGAGGTTCGCGCGGGTCGATTCCGCGAGGACCTCTACTACCGCTTGAACGGCTTCACGCTCGTGATCCCGCCGCTTCGCGAGCGCCGGGTCGAGATCATGGCCTTCGCTCGGTCGTTCGCGCGTGAGGCGGCCCGCCGCGAAGGGCAGTCCAAGGAGCCGGGCTTCTCGGAAGCGGCCGTGGCGCGGCTCATGGAGTACGCCTGGCCGGGAAACGTACGCGAGCTTCGCAACGTCGTCGAACGCGCGGTGGTGCTCGCGGGCGGCGCCGACATCGACGTCTCTCATCTACCGGTGGAGAAACTCACCGCGGCCGTCTTTTTCCCTCGGCACGGCGGTTCGGAGGGCCAAGTCAGCCACCCGACGATGCCTCCGCCGCCGCGTATCCCCGCGAGCACGGACGACCGAACGGAGTTGCTCGGGACCAGCCCTCTCGCCGCGCCCAGCCCAACGCTCGAGAGCATGCCCGCGCTCTCCACCCGGCTCGAAGACGTCGAGAAGCAAGCCATCCTCGACGCCCTCGATCGCTGTGGCGGCAATCAGACGCGCGCCGCGGAGATGCTCGGGATGTCGAGGAAGACCTTGCTTCGTCGCCTCGACCAGTTCGGCATCGTCCGACCGCGGAAAGGACGGGACTAGCACTTGGTCGAAGCCGGTCTCTTCGAGCCGGAACATCAGCCCTCCCGCATCGCCGGCCATCGAGTCATCGGTGAGCTCGGCCGGGGGGCGATGGCCTCGATCTATCTGGTCGAAACGGAATCGACGGAGGCCGGAACGTCGCTTCAAGCCTTGAAGCTCATCCATCCCCATCTGGCTGAGCAGCCGGAGTTCCTCGATCTCTTTTCCAGTGAGGCCCGCATCGCTGCCCGAGTGCGCCACGCCAACGTGGTCTCGGTGCACGAGATCGGCAGCTTCTCGGGGCGGCCGTTCCTCTGTATGGACTACGTGCGGGGCGAGACGCTGTTTGCGGTGCTCGAGCGCACCTGGAACGAGGACGTCCCCCTGCCGCTCCTGGTCGCGGCCGAGATCGTGCGCCAAACCGCGCTCGGGCTGCACGCCGCCCACGAGCTCGAGGATGACGACGGCGCGCCCCTGCACGTGATCCATCGCGACGTTGGGCCGCACAACATCCTCATCGGCTACGACGGGCTCGTGCGGGTGACGGACTTCGGGGTCGCCAAGGCCCTCGACCGGACCGTCGGGACTCAGCCGGGGGTGTTCCGAGGCGCGTTGCCCTTTCTCTCGCCTGAGCAGATCCGTGGTGAGCCTTTGGACCGACGCTCGGATCTGTTCTCGCTCGGGGTGGTCCTGTACGAGGCCACCGTCGGGCAGCGCCTCTTCAAGCACAAGACCACCGCGGGCACGATGGCGCGCATCCTCGAACTCGAGATCCCTCGTCCTCGAAGCCTACGCGCGGAGTATCCGCCGGAGCTCGAGGCGATCGTGCTGCGTGCGCTCGAGCGTGATCGCACACGTCGACATCCCACGGCTGAGATCTTCGCGGACGATCTCGCCGACTTCCTGGAGCGATCGACCCACACCAAAGGAACCGAGCTGGTGCGGGGCTTGATGGCCGAGCTCTTTCAGGATCGGCTTGTGTCTAGACTTGGCCTCGAGCGCGGTGGTGCAGCGTCGCTGCTCGGGCCGGCCGCGTTGCCGACCGCAACGCACGGAAGGCAGGCGGAGCGTCTCGCCGCCGAACCAGTGACCGAGATCGTGACGGAGCTCCTGCACCCCGCTCCGATCGAGGACCAGGCGCCTGTTCTCGTGCCTCCAGAGATCGGCCGGACGCCGAGGGCTGGCGCTCGTGTGGGTTGGTTCCCATACGCGCTCGCCTCCGTGATCGGCTTCGCCGTGATCGCGGTGCTCTTGATCGTGAGCGATCCCGGAAGTGATGCGCCGGTCGCCGTCCCCGAACTCCCCACGGTGCGGCTGTCCTTCTTGGTCGAGCCTCCGGAGGCCGAGCTGCTCGTCAACGGCGAGCTCCAGGATGGGGATCTGGTGGTCCCGCTGTCGCCAGAGGCCTACACGGTGGAGGCCTCCGCGAGCGGCTATCTACCCAAGCGCATGGTGGTCTCGGCCGAGGCGTCTCGTTCGATCCAGATCCAGCTCGAGCCGGAGCCGCCGCCCAAGAAGCCGCCCAAGCGTTCGAGGTCGAGGCGCTCGCGTCGTCGCGGCCGCTGATCGTTCGGGTCAGTCCTCTGTACTCGAGACCACGGTCTCATCCGCGGCATCGTTCCAGTGCGGGTAGTCCGAGCGCAGCTTCTCGAAGCCGAAGTGCGCTTCGATCCACTCTACGAGAGCCGGGGTCAGGCTCAGGTCACGGCTCTCTTTTGGGTCGGAGAGATCGAAGCTCTGCCGCGGCCCACCTGGAGCGACGAGGGTCAGCGAACGCGGCAGGTTGAAGGCCGAGATGTCGATGGCCCGTCCTTCATAGTGCTTCGACCGACGGGCGCCTCGGCGGCTCGCGAAGACGACATTAAAGGCCTCCGCCATCCTTTTGGCCTCGCGCAAGGTCGCTGCGGTGCCCTTGGGGTGCCTCCATCGAATGGGGACGGAGAGCCCCCACCTCGCGGCGTCCCTCTCGAGGTGTCGGATGGTGCGCTCGAGGTCGCGAGCCCCGCTGGCTTTGGACAAGCGAAAGGCGCCGTAGATGAGGAGCCCGCGCTCGGCGCTCCGCACCGTGGATTCGACTTCTACCGTCGCTCCGGCGCGGCGAAGCTGCTCGACGAGGAGCGAGGCTCGACGCGCAAAATCCGGGTTCGACTTTGCGAGGGCGGCCATACGTGCCTCCTCGGTCTCGGGCTGCTCGAAACGTGCGCTCCAGTCGGGCCCGAGCGGGCTTCCGTCCGCGGCTGGCGTCCGGGTCTTGGCGGGAGGGATCACGTCGAGCTCGATCACACCATGTTCGCCATAGCGCCTCGGCTCGTCCTCGAAGACGTCGCTGGGGTGAACGAAGACGCCGGCGCTGCGGGCGCGAAATGGGGTGAGCATCAGCGGGCGCTTCAGGGCGCGCAGTCGTGCCTCGTGGTGCAAGAGGTCATCGAGGAAGTAGAGGAGGTCCTCGAGATCAACGGGCCGCTCGAACGTCTCCGTGACCAGCCGCGCGATGGGTTCATTCGGGGACGCCGAGGCCAGCTCGGTGAGGCGAGCTCCGTTCACCACGGTGCCGGCCAGGTCGATGGACCACGGCCCGAGCAGGATGCCTGCACGATAGAGGGCCTCTCGGTGGCTGGCGTTGGCCGGTAGGACCTCGAAGCTTCGGTTGGGCTCGAGCGTCGCGCCCACCTGGGGCGCGCCCAGGTGGAGAAGTGCGAGAAGTCCGGCCGAAGACAGCACCGACGTTCGAATCTCGCACTCGCACTCGGAGCGGTCAAGGAACCGAGTGGGCGCCGCAAAGGGGATTGCGCGCGGCGAGTTCGCGTCCGCTCGCTGGCCAAATGCGCGGAGCCTGGTACATTCCTCGCGGTGACGCAGGCGGTGTGCTTCATCGGCTACGGCCGCTTTGGTCGTGCGCTCGGCAGCCTGCTTCATGCCGGTGGTCTCGAGATTCGAGCCTTCGACCCGCGCGCCGCTCCGGGCACGATGCCTTTCACCTCCCTCGAGCACGCGGTCCGCGGCGCATCGGTCGTCGTCATCGCGACGCCCGTCCCGGCGATGGAGTCGGCGCTGCTCGCGGTCAAGCCGCTCCTCGGCGCGACCCAACTCGTCATTGATGTGGGGAGCACGAAGGTGGGGCCGGAGGAGGTCCTCCGCCGTCATCTCGGGGCAGACATCCCGTGGGCCGCCACGCACCCGCTCTTTGGTCCGGTGAGCCTCGCCCGCGGAGAACGTCCGATCGAGGTCGTGGTGTGTCCCAACCCTCTGCACCCTCAGGCGGCCGAACGCGCGGCCGAGTTCTTTCGCCTGATCGGTGCGGACATCATCTTCGAGAACGCCCCTGAACATGATCGCGTCATGGCCAGTACACACGTGCTCGCGTTCTTCCTCGCAAAGGGCTTGCTCGAGATCGGGGCGGGGGAGGGGGTCGCCTTTGCTCCGCCCTCGTTTCGTGCGGTGGCCCGAACCATCGAAGCGGTGCGCGGTGACGCCGGCCACCTCTTCCTCGCGATTCAGCGCGAGAACCCGTTTGCGCGCAGCGCTCGGCGGCGCTTCATCGACGCCCTGCAGGGGCTTCACGAGAGCATCGAGTCCGCACGAGACACCGGTGAGCTCGATGTGCCCCCGCTCTCTCTGCCGCCCCTCGATGAGCCCCCGCCGGCGCTGCAAGAGACGCGTGTGCTCATCGATGAGCTCGATCGCGAGCTCTTGGGTTTGCTCGCCCGCCGCCTCGAACTATCGCGGCGTGCGGGGGCCGCGAAGGCCGCGGCGGGACAGGCGGGGGTTCGCGATCCAGCCCGCGAGCGAGCCGTGCTCGGAGACCGCAAGGTTTGGGGCGAGGCGCTCGGCCTCGATGCCGAGACCGTCGATGACGTCTGGAACGCGATCCTGCTCCACTCGAGGAAGGCGCAGCGATGAGCCTCGGTGCTCTCGTCCTCGCGACCAGCCTCGCCCTCCTCGGTACGCCACCGCATGGCGGCGAGGCGCTTCAGCTCTCCGTCGTGCTCCGTCCTCAGATCCTCGACTATGAAGTGCCCGGACACCCTCATACGGTGGGCGAGAGCCAGGTGGGCTTCGTGCTCACCCCCAAGCTCATCTACGCGCACGATCGCTTCCTTCGCGTGGAAGCGGGCGCGCTCCTTCGGTGGGCGTTTGCGCACGACGCCGACAGCGAGCTCGGCGCCTTCCCGCAGCTCGCCTTGGTGCTCACGCCGTTTGGCCCCGACGTCTCACTTCGGCTGGGCAGCCTCGACCTCCGGCATGGCTTCCATCCTGGGGTGCTCGACGAGCAGCGCTACGCGTACGGCCGAGGCTATGAGAAGAACTACAACCGCAGCATCGCGGAGAGCGCGGCGCGCGACCTCGGCGGCGACCCCTTCTTGCCGGTGGAGAATGGGGCTCAGCTCATCGCGCGTGCGGCCGGCCTCACCGCCGAGGTCTATCTCGACTGGCAGCTCACGGACACCGAGTTGCATCGCGAGAAGTTCGCGGTGGGACTGCTCGGCGCCTACGAGAGCCGATGGCTCGACTTCGGCGTGCAGTATCGACTCGTGCACTACGGCGGGCAGCAGTTCACCGCGACAGATGTTGCTCGAGTGAGTGGCCTCGACCCCAAACGCCAGCCGGGCACGCTCGCGATCACCGCGAGGTTGAAGCCGCTGCGGCTCGGACCCACGCGTCTCGAGCTTCCGCTCGCGTTTCTTCACGGGCGCATGATCCAGGTCCCGGGCGAGGAGGCCCGACTGCACTTCGGTTTCGAGCCGGGCGTCGACGTCTGGGCCTTCGATCAGATCCGGGTCGGCTATCGTCTCTGGCTCCCCGATGGAGACCAAGCTCGGTTCCTCTCCGAGGACGGCGACCCCGTGTACAGCGGGCCGCTCTCGCATCGAGTCAGCCTCGAAACGCGGATGTCGTTTGGGGTGGTGGATCTCGTGGGACGGCTCGATCTCGTGATCCCCAAAGACTCGGACGTCGTCCAGACCCTGAGCCTGTTCTTTGCGGAGGTGAAGCTCGAACCCGAGCTGTGGAGTTCGAGCCGCTTGCCTTGACACCCCGACGGAGGGTGCGGGAAGCAGGGTCCCCATGCGTTCTTGGCTCGTCTGCGTTCTGCTGGTTTCCTGCGCGCTCAGCGCTTGCGGGGACGACGCCTCGGTCCCTCTCGATGCCGGCGGCTCAGACCTTTCGAGCCCGGGTCAGGACGCCGAGGCTCTCTTGGACGCGGGAATCGCACCCGACTCGGGTCGCCGCGATCTGGGGGCAGACGGAGGCTCCTTCGACCTCGGGGCGGACGCGGGTCCTCGAACCGGACCCTGCGCCGAGCGTCTCTACGATGACCGAAACATCCCGCTCGACGCCTTGGGACGAAGCGGTCAGATCCACCCCTCGATCGCTTATGACGGCGACACGCTGTGGGTCGCCTACAATCTCCCCAACGACGATGGCTTCTTCGACCCGTACCTGACGCGGCTTTACTGCGATGGCACGGTGCTGCTGCCTCCGGTGCGTGTCAGCACCACGGTGAGCTCGACCACTGGTCCGAACCACACCGATCCCACGCTGCTGCTCGCCCACGATCGGGTCTATGTCTTCTGGCAGATGGACAATCGCACCGGAATCAACAACCTCGACATTCTGTTTCGAGTCTTCGACCGAGATGGGTCGCCTCTCGACGCGGAGAATCAGGTGATGGTCATGGAGCGCGAGGGTCGCACGCAGTTCGGGAACACGTGGCTCCCGAAGATCGCGGCGCTGCCAAATGGCCTCGCCCTCGTGGGCGCGTGGGCTCACGATGAGGCGCAGCGCTTTCAGGTGTTCGTCCAGCGGCTCGACGTGGATGGGGCGCCGACCGAGGACGCCTTCGACGTCGCGCTCGAGCCCACCACGTCTCAGTACTTCCCGGCGGTCGCGACCAGCTCCGCGGGCGACATCCTCGTGGCTTGGCAGGAGGAGGAAGACGACGGCACACCCTACGTGAGCTACGGATGGGCGGCGCCGGGTGCGAGCACCCTGACCGGCACGGCGGCGGTCGGCGGCTTTCCCACCGTCAATCCCAGCCTCACGTTCGAATATGGAGAGGCCATCCTCGGGCTGACCCGGGTCTTGGGGGGCCAAGGTCGACCCGAGCTCCTTGTCCTGTCGAGCGCACACACCGAGATCCTCGGGAATCCGAATCGCTACGACCACTCACCGAGCGTCGCTCGCGAGCCGGACGGTGGCGCGGTGTTCCACTTCCGGGTGATCTCGGGCAGTCGAAGCCAAGTGGTCTTCGTGCCGTTTGGGCTCGAGGGTGGGGTGATCAACCGAGGAGCCGAGCGCGTCATCGAGACCACCGATCCGGCCGCCGCTTACGAGCCCACCCTCGCAGTCATCGAGCCCGGCCTGTACTTCCTGGCTTGGTCGGAGGGCCGAAGCCCGGACCTCCGACTCCATGGCCGGTTCGTGCGGCGCGGCCCCTGAGGTTTTGTCCCAAGCTAGAAGTAGTAGCGAGCGCCCAGGCCGCCGTCGATGATGGCGAAGGTGCCCGGGAGAATGCCGATACCTGGGGCCACCTCCAGGAAGATCTCGATGGGAATGGTTCGGATGACGAAGGAGAGGCCAAGCGGGATCAGCACCCCGAGACTCACGTCCTTTTCGTCTTTCTTGGGCGCGTTTGTCCTGAGGGAGACGAGCCCCCCCACGCCCAGGTAGGGCGCCAGGAAGCCGGCTGTGCCCAGCGGCGGGATGACGTTGTGGAAGTGGTAGAGGTAGTCGACCACCACGTGAATCCGCGAGTTCTTCCCGAAGGCGAAGCCCAAATGGGCCTGGAGGGCGTGTTCCTGGGCGAAGAAGCCCTTGGCGGTGAGGCCCGTGGGCTCGCCCAACACGATGCCCAGCCCGAAGCCACCCGCGGGCTTGGCCAGCGCTGAGTTCGGGGCGAGCACACAGAGGGCCAAGGTGGCGAGGGCAGAGGCGACGAGGAGGGCCGGTCGATGGGCAGTCACGAGCATCAGGAATTGCCACGAAGTCCTGGTCAGCGCAAGGCAAGGCACTCCTTGACCCCATGCTCGGGCGAGCGCAAAAGTGTGCCGGAAATGGAATCAAAACCCGTGCGGCCGACCCGAACCCTGGAGTCCGCGGTGATCAGATTTTCCGGGGACTCGGGTGATGGCATGCAGCTCACGGGGTCCCAGTTCACGAACACCGCCGCGCTCGTAGGTAACGATCTCGCCACCTTCCCCGATTTCCCGGCCGAGATTCGTGCGCCGGCCGGCACGACCTTTGGTGTCTCCGGCTTCCAGCTGAATTTCTCGTCGCAGGAGATCTACACCCCTGGCGATCAGCCGGACGTTCTCATCGCCATGAACCCGGCCGCCCTCAAGGTGAATGAAAAGGACCTAAAGCCCGGCGGTCTCTTGATTATCAACTCCGACGCCTTCACCAAGGCCAACATCGAGCGCGCTGGCTTCAAGTCGAACCCGATCGAGGACGGCTCCCTGAGTTCGTATCGCTTGATCAGCATCGATGTCTCTACGCAGGTCGAGCGCGCGCTCGCCGAGACCGGCCTCTCGTTCAAAGAAGTTCAGCGGGCGAAGAACTTCTGGACGCTCGGGCTGCTCTACTACCTCTATGGTCGGTCGCTCGAGGCGAGCTATGCGTTCATCGACGCGAAGTTCAAGAGCAACGCTCAGGTCCAAAGCGGTAACCGCCTCGCGCTCAAAGCCGGATACATGTACGGCGAGGTCTCTGAGCTCTTCCAAGAGACCTACGAGATCCTCCCCGCGAAGCTGAAGCCCGGTCTCTATCGCAACATCAACGGCAATCAAGCCACCGCTTGGGGGGCCATCGCGGCCGCCGAACGCGCGGGCCGGCCGCTCTTCTACGGCAGCTACCCCATCACGCCGGCGTCGGACGTGCTTCACGAACTCTCGCGTCACAAGCGGATGGGTGTGCGCACCGTGCAGGCGGAGGACGAGATCGCATCCGTGGCGGCCTCCATCGGCGCCTCTTATGCGGGTTGCGTGGCCTTCACCGGTTCATCCGGCCCGGGCATCGCGCTCAAGCAAGAGGCCATCGGGCTCGCGGTCAGCACCGAACTCCCGCTCGTGATCTTGAACGTGCAGCGCGGGGGACCTTCCACCGGCTTGCCGACCAAGACCGAGCAGGCCGACCTCTTCCAGGCGATCTACGGGCGAAACGGCGAGTCGCCGGTGCCGGTGCTCTCGGCCTCCACCCCCAGCGACTGCTTCATCGTGATGATGGAGGCCTTTCGCATCGCGCTGAAGTACATGACCCCGGTCTTCGTGCTCACGGACGGTTATCTCGCGAACGGCTCCGAGCCTTGGCGCATCCCGAATGACGACGAGCTGCCGGACGTGAAGGCGACGTTCCGCACCGACCCCGTCGGATTCCATCCTTTCCTGCGCGATGAGACCACGCTCGCGCGCGCCTGGGCCGTGCCGGGTACGCCGGGTCTCGAGCATCGGATCGGCGGCATCGAGAAGGACTACAACTCGGGCCACATCTCGTACGACCCTCAGAACCACGAGAAGATGACCGAGACTCGGGCGAAGAAGGTCGAGAACATCGCGAACGACATCCCCGAGCTCGAGGTGTTTGGCGCCGCCGGGCGCGGGAAGATCCTGATCCTCGGTTGGGGCTCCACGTACGGTGCGATTCGCCAGGCGACCGAGAGCCTGCGAGGTCAGGGCAAGGACGTCTCCCATGCACACCTGCGCTACATGAATCCGTTCCCGAGGAACCTCGGCGCGGTGCTCTCTCGCTTCGACAAGGTGCTCATCCCCGAGATGAACATGGGACAGCTCGAGACGATCATTCGCTCTCGTTTCCTGCTTCCGGTCGAAGGCCTTCACAAGGTGCAGGGCAAACCGTTCCGCGTCGACGAGCTCGTGGCGAAGATCAACAGCATGCTGGAGGTATGAACATGGTGACCGCGGCGACTCTCACGCGCAAAGACTTCCAATCCAACCAAGAGGTGCGTTGGTGCCCGGGCTGCGGCGACTACGCCATCTTGGCCACGGTCCAGCGTTTCATGCCCACGCTCGGGCTGCCCAAAGAGAACATCTGTGTGATCTCGGGCATCGGCTGTTCGAGCCGGTTCCCGTACTACATGAACACGTACGGCTTCCACACCATCCATGGTCGGGCCCCCGCGATTGCGACCGGGGTGAAGGTCGCGAACCCGGAGCTTTCGGTGTGGGTCGTGACCGGCGACGGAGACGCGCTCTCCATCGGCGCGGGGCACTTTCTGCATGCGCTTCGGCGCAACGTGGATCTCAAGATCCTGCTCTTCAACAACCGCATCTACGGCCTCACCAAAGGGCAGTACTCCCCCACGTCGACCGTGGGCACCCGGTCCAAGTCCACGCCGCTCGGTTCGATCGACTCACCGCTCAACCCGCTGCACGTCTCGCTCGGCGCCAACGCGAGCTTTGTCGCCCGCACCATCGACCGCGATGCCAAGCACCTTGCGGAGGTGCTCGAGCGCGCTGCTCAGCACAAGGGCACCGCGGTGATCGAGATCCTTCAGAACTGCCCCGTGTTCAACGACGCGGTCTGGGAGCCGATGGTCGATAAAGGCGTGCAGGACGATACACAGATCCGGCTGCAACACGGAAAGCCCATCCGCTTTGGCAAAGATGGCAGCAAGGGCCTCCGCCTGAGCCCGCAGACCTGCTCGGTCGAGGTCGTCGCGGTGGGCGAGGGCGGCGTGCCCGAGTCCGAGCTGCTCGTGCACGACGAGCGCTCCACCGGAGGCTTGCCTCATCTGCTCGCGGGCCTCGAGTATCCCGAGTTCCCCATCGCGATCGGTGTGCTCCGCGCCCTCGAGCGACCCGTCTACGAGACCGAGGTCATGCGGCAGATCGAGACCGCCAAGGGCGGCAAGGGCCCCACGAGCTACCGTCAGCTCCTCGAGGGTGGCGAGACCTGGAAGGTATAGTTATAGTTCGGGGATAGTTCGGGGGACGCTCGACTGAACCCGAACGCCCGCCTCCCGGATTCACGAGTGATTTCGCTACGCTGAAAAGCAATTCGGGGGACGCGAGACGGGTGCCCCAAACCACCCGGGGGTGGGGGGCAGGCGTGCGGCCCCCCACATTAACCCCAAACCGTGGGCGCCCGCGGGGGGGTGTTGCTCGGGGGAA
>WYAZ01000002.1 GCA_011526105.1 Deltaproteobacteria bacterium
AGACGCGAGGCCCGCAAGGCGGGCCGACGAATGCGCTATCCTGCGATAACGCGAGGAGGCCCAACACGGCGGGCCGACGCGGATCGGCCGAAATCGCGACCGAGGGGGTTTTGAGATGAGCTCTAGACAGGCTGTAGCCAGCCACCTCTCTAGATGGTAACCGCGTCTCTGGTTCCGACGTAGACCACGCGGACCCCGGATCACTCCCCTGAAGCCATTGGGGCGACCGGTACTCGAAAGGATGGGTTGATGAACACGAAGAATCCTCTGCTCCTCGCCGCTCTCGGCGGCCTCCTCATGGGCGCTACCGCTTGCGCAGGCAGCTCCACCGCCACGCAGGGAAGTGGCGCCGCTGCATCGCAGCCGGCCGACGGTGAGAAGCACTCTTGCGAAGGCAAGGACGGTTGCCCGGGCAAGGAGGGTGGCAGCGAAGAAGCTGCCCCCGAGGGCGGCGGAGAAGAAGCTGCCCCCGAGGGCGGCGGAGAAGGCTGAGTCCGGTCGTGGGGAACCGCTTCCCGTGGGCTCCGTACTCGAAGCTCGGGGTGGGGGCGGGGCTTCGGCCTCGCCACTATCGAGACATCGAGTCCGGAGTGTCCGGGGTGAACTGGTTCGAGGCTATCACCGAGAACTACATGTTCACTCGCGGTCGCCCGCTCTACGAGTTGGAGCGAGTCGCGGAGCGGTTCCCCATCGTGCTTCACGGGGTCTCTCTCTCCATAGGCTCCGCCGGCCCGCTCGACTTCGAGTATCTCGCTGCTCTAAAGCGGCTCCGAGATCGCATCCGCGCGAAGTGGGTCTCCGATCATCTGTGCTGGGCTGGCATTCCCGGTCGAAGTTTGCATGACCTGCTGCCGCTTCCTTATGACGAGCGTACGCTCGAGCACGTGACCGAGCGGCTGCGGCAGGTCCAAGACTATCTCGAGAGTCCTATCTTGCTCGAGAACCCCTCCACGTATCTCGAGCTGTCGAACTCGACCATGAGTGAAGCAGTGTTTTTGGCTGAGCTCGTGGAGCGCGCCGACGCGGGCATCTTGCTCGACGTCAACAACGTCTACGTGAACGTTCGAAACCACGGTGGTGACCCGCTCGATTACTTCGCGGCGATGCCTGCGCATCGCATCGGGCAGCTCCATGTGGCTGGCCACTCGGATCACGGCACACACCTGGTGGACACGCACGAGGGTCCGACGCCGGATCCGGTGATGGACTTGCTCGAGGAAGCGCTCGTTCGTTTTGGGCCGATGCCCACGCTCCTCGAATGGGACACCCGAACCCCCGCTTGGGCGGACATGGAGCTGGAGTTTCTGCGCATCGACGCGCGCGCACGTGCGGCCGAGCAACGCCGCGCTCGTGTTCAGGCTGAGGTGAGGCTGTCCTCGTGAGTACGCCCCCGCTCGAGAGGTTCCAACAGTGGTTTGCGGAGGCGCTCATCCACGATGGGCCATCGGATCCACCGAGCACCTCACCGATGCTGCGATCGATCATCGAAGCCGGTCCGCTGAGCGCAGCGGCGCGCTTGCGGATCTACCAAGAGGCGTTCTGGATCCGCATGAACGAGAACCTCGAAGAGGACTATCCTGGCGTTCGCCGACTCCTCGGGCCGGTCGCTTTCACGGAACTCGTGCGGGCCTTCGTCACCGCGAGTCCACAACCGCATCCGTCGCTCATCTATCTCGGAGAGGCGTTCCCGAACTTCTTGGCGCATGCCTTCCCAGGGAGAGCCGAGCTGGCCGCGATGGCGCGTGTGGAGTGGGCGAAGATCGAAGTCCGTCATGCGGAGGCGCCTGAGGTGCTCCTGACCGGCCTTCCCGCGCTGGCACCCGAGGCGCTTTTTGGGCTGCGGTTGCTGCGCAGCCCGACGGCTCGCGTGCTCCTCGAGCAGCATCGCGTGGGTAGCTGGCTCTCGGGTCTGGTCTCCGAGGCCCCGACCTCGGTCGAAGTTGGGGCCGAGACCGTTGCGGTCGTTCGCCAGGGTTTTGAGATCTGCATCGACGTGATCTCGCCGCCCTTCGACGGGGTGCTCGGAAAGCTCTGGGAGGGCGCCAGCCTAGCGGCGTCCATCGAGGGGCTGGACCCCGGCGCGGTCAGCCTCGCCGAGGTGAGCCAGGCCTTCGCGGGTTTCGTCCAGCGGGGCTATTTCGAGCGCGTTGAGCTCTGAGGCTCCTCCTGAACCCCCGAAGTCGGATACGACGATCGTCCGATGGGACGATGAAGGCAGCTATCCTACACTGTCCCCATGCAGCTCAACGGACTCCGGAGGCTGGTCGGGCAGGGGAGCGCAAGCACCACCGCCGCGACGAACCAGCGTCGTGCGCAGCAGTTGAGCGGGCTCGACCTCGGGGTGCTGGACCTGAAGCTCGGCCTTCAAGGGGGGCAGCGGAGCATGCTCACGAGCTCCAACGTCTACGACGCGCTCAATCAGAGCACCCGCAACATCATCAAATCCATCGGCGAGAGCTGAGCTTCACCGCCCAGATTGCTATAACCGGTCCGTGAGTGAGGACGGCCTGGAGCTGCTGCGTTGGTTGCCTGGCCTCGTAGCGCGCAAGAACCCCGACGGTACCTACCGCTACACCGAGATTGAGGTCCTCGACTTCGTCGCCGTGTTCCTGATTGAGCTGGGGGTGCATCCAGGTCGCCTTCCACCCGACTTCCTCGAGCTGCTCGGAGCGTTCGCACGGCGGGTCAATGTTCCGCTCGACGCCGGCCCCGAGGATACGAAGTCCGCCATCCTCGTCTATCTCGAGATGAACCCACTGAACTCGGAGCTCACCTTCGAGTTGAAGCGTGGTTTGCGTGAGGGTCTATCGATCCCGAGAGACGAAGAGATCGGCGCCGCGTTCCATCGCTTCGCTGGTTCGGGTCCTCGGCCGCTGTCGTCGCTCATGAACAAGGCGCCGCCGACCGGTGCGATTCGCGGCGGTCCCTTGGCGCTCTACATGGCTCACAAGGCCGCCGGCGGTCAGCGATGAGGTTCTGGCTCGTGCTGGTCTCGCTGATGCTCGCTTCCGGCAGCCTGATCGCGGCCGATGACGCGCCGCTTCGCAAGGTCGACCTGATGCGTATCGTGGGGCGACCGGTGCTGGATGCGGACACGACCGCCGAGGGCCTCTTCGTCTACTTGCACCAGGGTCGACTCTTCATCGCAGCCACGGCGCGTAAAGACGACATCGCGCGAGGCAAGAAGAGCACGTACCAGCTCCGGCTCACGACCGAGAAAACGCCCACACAAGTGGAGCTGGGTGCGTTCAGTCGACAGAAGGCCAGAGGCAGCAAGGAGACCTGGCTGCTCAGCATCCACGTGGGAAAGCGCGCTCAAAAGATGAGCCTGAAGGTCGACGCTGAGGTGGTGATTTCCGACGTGCGCGTGGGCGCTGGGGGACGTACCTCCGCTGCACCGATCTTGCTGGGACCGCTGGGGCGCAGAGGGGCGACTTCAGTGAGCCTCGGCCGCTACTGAAGTTCGGCGTTCGACTCAGTCATGCACTGAACGAAGCAGGGCAGCACTGCGCCGTCGTCTTGCACCTGACAAAGGTCCTTCATGAAACAGCGTTCGAAGCGTGTGACCGGGCAGGTGGACCAGGTCAGCCCCTCGAGACAGAGCTCGACGAGCTGCTTTCGCGTGCAGACCCCCTGAACCTGCTCTGGGCATCGCATGTCGAAGCCCATGCAGCGGCGGCTCTCGTCCACATAGGCGTTGCACACCGAGAGGGACTCGACGGTCGACAGCTCACGGAGCGTCTTTTCGTCCGGAGAGCAGGCGCTGAGTGTGGCTCCACAGAGGAGTGCGATGAGGAACGATTTGGGTGACATCCCGGACTTCGGGCTCAGAGCGCGATGCGACGGAGCTTCATCTGCACGTCACTCGACCAATGCCGATCGAAGGCCTTCACGCAGGTGGACAGGTAGCGATCGTAGTCAGCGTAGACCTGGTCGCCCCACTTGGCGCGGATGTCTTTCTCGTGGAGCTGAAAGCGCCGGTACCACTCGGCGGTGGTCTTTCCGTAGCTCTCTCGCTGCGTGCGGACCTCGAGTACTTCCCAGTAGGGGTGGGGCGCCGTGATGAGCTCCTCGAGACGCGGGTTCAGGCCGCCGGGGAAGATGACGTCGGCGGTGAAGGCGAGGTCTTCAAGGTCCTTGCGGGCTCGCGGGACGACGTTGCGCAAGATGGCTTGAAAGCCGAAGCACGCACCAGGCTCGACCCACTCGGCCACGCGCTTGAAATACTCGCGATAGATGGCGACCGCTTGTCCTTCGCGGGCCTGGGCCGGCGAGACGAGGTGATCGATCATCTCGATCGAGATCAGTGCGTCGTACTTTTGGGGTGGGTTGAACTTGGCGTAGTCCTCGACCCAGACCTTGACGCCGGGCAGGCCGCGCCGATCGATCTCGTTGGCCTGCTTGGGGGAGAGGGTGATGCCGTGGGCCTTCTCGACGCCGCGGTCGAGCGCGAGGTACTGAAGGTTCGCTCCCCAGCCGCAGCCGATGTCGAGCACGGACTTCTTCGGGCTCATCTCCGCGTAGTCGTAGAGAATGCCGCACTTCTGGAGCTGAGCTTTCTCGAGGGTCTCTTCGCCGGTGAGGTAGCTGGCGGAGGTGTAGTGCATGTTCTCGTCGAGCCAGAGGCGGAAGAACTCGTTGTCGACGTCGTAGGCGACTTCAATATCGCGCTGGGTAGAGGTCATGGCCGGCGCAGCATGCCAGAACGGCACGAATGGGGAAGCCGTTTTTCGGGGCCCACCGACCGTTCGGAGTGACCCCAGGCATGCTCCAACTCCGCTCGATGACGGGGCTTTGGGCACATCCCAAACCGACCGCGTGGTCGGCCTCCGCTCCGAGCGGCTTGCGACGAGGTGCTCGGCGTGGTCTTTCGCCCTCGTGGAGGCCGCCGCATGACCAAGTGGATGTCTTGGCTGCTTCTCACGATGCTGACCGGGAGCCCCTTCGTCTCCTTGCTCATCATCCTCGTTGCTTGGCTTGTCCTGGACCGCTTCACCTTCCGGATTCTTCCCGACCCGATCCAAGGATTCGGGCGCACGAAGCGAGCCCGGCGGCTCGCTCGAACCATCGATCACAACCCGCACGACCGGCGCGCGCGTCGAGAGCTGGCCGACATCTACGTGCAGCAGCGACGCTTCAAGAAGGCGGATGAGATGATCCGCTACAACCTCGAGGCGGGCGAAGAGGACCCGTCCACCCTCTTCGTTGCAGGGGTGGCGAAGGCCGGGCTCCGTGATCGTTCGTCGGCCGAGAGCTTGCTCGAGAGGCTTCGCGAGAAGGAGCCCGGCTATCGCATGAACGTGATCGATCTCGAGCTGGGCCGCATGTACTTGGCGCTCGGCGAGTATGAACCCGCCGCCACGTCGCTCGAGCGCCTCTGCCAAGCACGGCCGGGCTCGGTCGAAGGCAAGGCCCTGCTCGCACGTGCGCTGAGGAAGCAGGGCGAGCTCGACCGCGCGAAAGAGGTGGCGGCTCAGGCGTGGAAGGACTACGCCTCCGCGCCCGGGTTCCAGAGGCGCAAGGAGCGCTACTGGGCGTGGAGGCTGCAGCCATGGCGGCCGGCGCTGTACGGCCTCGTGTTCATGGCCGCGATTTTTGTGCTCGGCCAGATCTTCGTGCCCTAGGGATAATTCGGGGGACGCTCGACTGGACCCGAACCCTCCTAGGGGATAATTCGGGGGACGCTCGACTGGACCCAAACTCGCGAATGATTGCCGGACAACATCCGCATCTGTTCGGACGATGACCTCCACATGGCTCGACTACCCCGTCTCGTCGTTCCCGGCGTTGCTCACCACATCACGCAGCGTGGAAACCGCAGCCAAGTCACGTTCTTCGGGAGCTCAGACTTCCGGTCCTATCGGACGCTGCTTGGACGGTTCTGTGCGGAGTACGGCGTGCATCTCCTCGCCTACTGCCTCATGCCCAACCACATTCACGCGATTCTGGTCCCGGATGCGGAGCACGACCTGGCGCGGGCCGTGGGTCGCATCTCGGAGTCGTATGCCCGTATCGTGAACAGTCATCGAGGCTGGAAGGGTCATCTCTGGCAAGGCCGCTTCTACTCTTGCGCCATGGGGGACTCGCACCTCGCGGCCGCGGCCCGCTACGTTCTCATGAACCCCGTTCGCGCGGGGTTGGTCTCGCGCCCGGATGATTGGCCGTGGTCTAGCTTCCAGGCGCACGCGACGGGCACCTGCCCGCACGGAATCGTCGAATGCGAAGGTCTGGCGTCGGTGCTGCGTCCCTGGCTCGACGATTCTCGGGCGGGCCCGGCGGCTGAGGCCCTCGACGAGTTTCGCCTTCACACGCGCACAGGCCGCCCTCTGGGTGACGAGGCGTTCATTCAGCAGCTCGAACGGCAGTACGGGCGCTCGTTTCGGAAACGACGCCCCGGCCCGAGGCGGCGCGTACGCGAGAACTCGTGGGGAGTTCGGGTCCAGTCGAGCGTCCCCCGAATTATCCCCTAGGAGGGTTCGGGTCCAGTCGAGCGTCCCCCGAACTCAGCTCAGGAGCTGCCGAGCAATGACGATGCGTTGAACCTCGCTCGTTCCCTCGTAGATCGTGCTCACGCGGACATCTCGCAGATACCGCTCCACCGGGAACTCGTCGGTGTAGCCGTAACCGCCGTGGATCTGGATCGCCTCGAGCGCGGCTTGGTTCGCCTTCTCCGAAGCAAAGACCTTTGCCATCGAGGCCTCCTTGGCGAACGGGACGCCCGCATCCTTCATGGACGCCGCGCGCATCACCAAGAGCCGCGAAGCATCGAGTGTGGTCGCCATGTCTGCGAGCTTCCACTGGATGGCCTGGAACTCCGAGAGCGCCTGACCGAACTGGCGCCGGTCCCCCGCGTACGCGATCGAGGCCTCGAGGCAGGCTTGATGAATGCCCATCGCCTGCGAGCCAATGCCGATGCGGCCGCCGTCGAGCGCACGCATGGCCACCTTGAAGCCGATGCCTTCATCGCCCAGACGGTTCTCTTCCGGCACCTCGACCTCATCGAGGTTGAGGGTCACGGTGCTCGAGCCGCGCAGGCCCATCTTCTTCTCGCGGGCCCCGACCGAGAAGCCTTTCCACGAAGGCTCCACGAGAAAGGCGCTGATGCCGCGGCTCTTCTCCTTGGGGTCTGTCTTCGCCATCACCAACACAACCCCGGCGCGATCGCCGCTGGTGATCCAACACTTGGTGCCGCTCAGGACGTAGCGGTCCCCCTTCTTGATCGCGGTGGTCTTCAGCGAAGCGGCGTCGGAGCCGGCGCCGGGCTCGGACAGCGCAAATGCGCCGGCCGCGTACTCACCCGACGTCAATCGCGGGATGTAGCGCTCCGCCAGAGCGCGGCTCCCAAAAGTGCTGATGGCGTCTCCCAGCATATTGGTGACCGCCATTGTCACGCTGGTCGCAGCGCAGCACCGGGCCATCTCGGTCATGGCGAGCGAGTACGCGATGGCGCCGGCGTCGATGCCGCCAAAGGTCTCTGGCACCAGCATGCCGAGGAAGCCGTTGTCGGCCAGCACCTTCATGTTCTCGAGAGGAAACAGGGACTCCTGATCGAGGCGTTTGGCGTTGGGTTGGAGCTGGGCCTCCGCGATCTGGCGCGCGGAGTCGCGGATGAGGCGCTGCTCCTCGGTGAGCTCGATCTGCATCTCTAAACTCCGAGCACGCCCATGGCGCCCTGCTTCAGGACGTTGGCGCTGATGACGATTCGCTGGATCTCCGAGGTGCCTTCGTAGATCTCGCAGATCTTCGCGTCTCGGAAGTGACGCTCGACCGGATAGTCGCGGATATAGCCGTAGCCACCAAACACCTGAATCGCCTGCGTGCAGACCTTCATCGCCACCTCGCTTGCATAGAGCTTGGCCATCGCGGACTCGCGGCTGTTTCTAAGACCCTTGTCCTTCGCATAGGCCGCGCGCCAAGTGAGCAGTCGGGCGGCGTCGATCTCGGTGGCCATGTCCGCGAGCTTGAACTGAATCGCCTGGAAGTTGCTGATGGTCTCGCCGAAGGCCTTGCGCTCCAACGCCCAGTCGCGAGCGGCCTCGAACGCCGCGCGTGCGATGCCCAGCGCCTGCGAAGCAATGCCGACGCGCCCGCCATCCAGCGTACCCATCGCGATCTTGAAGCCGTGCCCGTCTTCGCCCAGTCGGTTCTCGGCCGGGACCTCGCACTCATCGAAGCTGATGGTGCAGGAGTGACTCCCTTTGATGCCGAGCTTGTCGTCGTTCTTCTCGACGATGTAGCCCTTGCTCCCTTTGGGCACGATGAACGTCGAGACGCCCTTCGCGCCGACACTCGGGTCTGTGGCGGCAAACACGACGATGGCGTCTGCGAACGGACCGTTGGTGATGAAGTTCTTCTGACCGCGAAGGATGTACCTATCGCCCTTCTTCTCCGCCCGCGTGTTCATGTGCGCGGCGTCCGAACCAGAGGCCGGCTCGGTGAGTCCGAAACAACCGACCTTCTCGCCGGTGGCGAAGGGCCGTAGCCAGGTCTCCTTCTGCTTGTCGGTGGCGAATTTCTGCACCGGATCGCAGTAGAGCGAGTTGTTCACGCTCATGATGACGCCGGTGGAGGCGCACCCCCACGACACGTTCTCCATCGCGATGGCGTAGCTCACCGCGTCGAGTCCGGCGCCGCCCCATTCCTCGGGCACCATCATGCCGAGCAGTCCGAGCTCCGCCATGCGCCGGACCAGCTCCTCCGGATGCCTGGCCTTCTTGTCGATCTCGTCCGCGAGCGGCCGAATCTCCTTGGCCGCAAACTCTTGGGTCATGCGGCGAATCTCTTCTTGAATGTCGGTGAGCTGGAACTCCATCCCCACCGGTCTCACTCGGAAATGGGGGGACACACAACCCCTTTCGGCAAGGAAGCGCGGGGCCGGTTTTCCCTAGAACAGGCGCAAGCTGCGCGCCCGGCTCAGCTTCACGGACTGCAGGTGCCCACGGTCTCGATCTGAGAGGCGAGGACCTCCGGAACGCAGGTTGCCGGAAACAGCAGGGGTACCCGACAGCAGCGGTAAGCTGCCTGGCCGCTTCCAGCGGGACACGCCGGCGAAGACTGCACGTCGCAGGGTCGTAGCGTACAGAGTCCCGCGGTGGTGGATCCGGCGGCCGACAACGAGATGCACGAAGGCGCGGTGGAATCGCAGTCCGCGTTGCACTGGCAGACCCCACCGATCTCGACGTCCAGTGATCCCGTGCAGGACGCTGGTACTGCGCGACAGTAAGCCGCACCTTCGAGCTCTTCGCGGCACTCTTCACCGTTCGCGCAGTCTGTGCCCGATGTGCATGGCTGCTGGCAGACACCCGCCGCGCACGTGAGCCCCGCCTGACAATCGGTGGGGCATCCGCAGCTCGAACCGCGCGGCGCAGGCGCCGGGTTCGAGCACTGAACACAGTGGGAGGGCGCCGAGGTCATGTCACACGCCCAACCCGTGGGACAACGTGAG
This sequence comes from Deltaproteobacteria bacterium, assembly GCA_011526105.1. Taxonomy (GTDB): domain Bacteria; phylum Myxococcota; class Kuafuiibacteriia; order Kuafuiibacteriales; family Kuafuiibacteriaceae; genus WYAZ01. The sequence goes on from WYAZ01000002.1 coordinate 9,446, forward strand.
GGGCCCACCGCGGTGCAAACGCTCACGGTGCATTGGCGATCGATGCAACTCAGGTTGCGGGTGATGTTGCCCACCTGAGTGGTCCCGCAGTCTGCGTCGCAGATGCACTCGTCGCCGAGCTGAAGCGTTCCGGGCTGATTGGTCGCGCAGCGGTGGCAGAACGGTGTGGCACCCGCGCCGGCCAGTTGCGTCAAGCACTCATAGCCAGGGTCGCAGTCGGAGGGCACCGCGCACGAGGTCGTGCAGTAGCTCGTACCGGTGGGCTCGATGGCAAAGTTGCGTAGGCATCGCGGCGCGCTCGGGTCACAATCCCCGGCGCAAACGCAGTCCTCGCCCTGCGACTGAGTCCCGGCGTCCGTGCATCGCGGGAGGGCAGCGTCGTCGGCACCAGCATCCCCATCGACGGGCCCGGCATCGGCGCCGGCGCTCCCTGCATCCGTGTTCCCGGCGTCCGCATCGATAACGGCTGCGTCGGCGTCCGGGGCGTCTGCGTCTGGGGCGTCTGCATCCGTTCCGCCGCCGCCCGTGTCAGCGCCCGCATCAGCGGCATCGACGAGTGTGGCATCCAAGTTCGCCTCGGCGTCTCGAGGTACGGATGCGTCAGGCGCGGCGTCCCCACTCCCCAGGTCCGGCGCGCCGGAGGCGTCTAAGGGCCCCCCGCGATCGGGGCCGTCCGCGGCGTCCCGGTCGCGATCGACGACAAATGCGTCCCGGTCATTCAGCGCGCGGTCGGCACCGATCTCAGGGAGTCCGTCTTTGCAGGCCATCCCAGAAACTCCGATGAGGATGGCGACGGCGATCGAGACTACAGGCTGCGTTCTCATCTGGATTCCTCCCCCGCTGGCATCTGGGATCCTACGCTTTGCCTCAGTCGTCTCCTAGGCACTTCTCGAAGGTATCGACGAGCGGGGGAGGTGCCCCCGACTCGTCGACGGCCACGCATACGACCGGCAACGAGCGTTCCGGCGAGCAGCCGCTTTCGACCAGGTCGGAGCTGCCTGGTTGGTACACGTCGAGGCAATCCGGTGGGTGGCAGGCGCGAAAGCCAAAGCCGAAGGACGAATGCCAATACTGAAAGCGCTGCTCGGCGAGGTCGAGAACGATCGCTTCGTTGTGATGTCCACCGCCCCAGGAGTAGCTCGCGGTCACCCCTTCGGCTGTGACGCCGTCCGAGATCCACGCCCCGACCGTCTCGAAAGTAGGTCCGATGAAGTCCACATACTCCGTGGGCGTGGCCTGCACATAAACGTAAGCGTCGAGGTCCTGATAGTGGAGCGTGCAGACGTAGTCGCGATCGAGAAACTCGATTGTGCCGTCGGGACAGAAGGACCCGCCGGTGTTGCCGCTGCAGGGCACGATTCGGGTCTCTGGCACGCGGAGCTGAAAGCCGTAGGCTTCCGTGTGTCCCGCGTCCGTGCTCGCGTCACGCCCGCCGTCGAGGAGACCGCCGTCTTTGCGCCCACCATCCGCACCGGCATCGGCGCCCGCATCCGTGCCGCCATCGGCCGGGCCAACGTCATTGCCACAGCCCACCGAGATCGTGCCCAGCGCAGCGAGCATCAGCACTGCACATGGGGCCGTTCTCACTTGCCCGTCCAGATCGCTTTCTCGCGGGTGTTGAACGCGCGCATGCCTTCCTTCTGATCCTGCGTGGCGAAACAGAGCCCAAAGACCTGCTGTTCGAGCAAGTTGGCGGTGGAGAGATCGGTCTCCTTCGCTGCGACGGCCAGGCGCTTGGCGTAGGTCACCGCAAGCGGTGCGTTCTTCACGATCTTCTGGGCGAGCTCGTTTACGCGGTCACGCAGCGCCGCGGGCGGGACGACCTGGTTCACGAGGCCCATGGCCTGAGCCTCCGCGCCCGAGATCTGCTCGCCGGTGAAGAGGAGCTGCCTCGCGCGAGCCTCGCCGATGCGACGCACGAGTCTCGTGGTGCCCCCGAAACCCGGGGTGACCCCGAGCCCCACCTCGGGTTGCCCGAGGCGAGCGTTGTCCGACGCGATGGCAAAGTCGCAAGCGAGCATGAGCTCGCAGCCGCCGCCGAGCGCGTAGCCGTTGACCTCTGCAATGACCGGGATAGGGAGGGCCTCGAGGCGGGCCAGAGCTCGATGCCCGAGCGCCGAGAACTCTGATGCCTCGGTTGCGCTCATCGACATCATCTCCGTGATGTCCGCGCCCGCGACGAAGGCCTTCTCCCCGCTGCCCGTGATGACCAGGACTCGAGCCTCCTTGGGGATCTCTTGGAGCGCGCGATCGAGCTCCAGGAGGGTGGCGCGGTTCAAAGCGTTGAGCGCTTTGGGTCGATTCACGGTGAGGCGAACGACACCATCTTGGGACTCGACCAGCAGGTTCTCGAAGCTCATGGCAGGGCCATAGCAGAACCGTCGATTTCCGGGAAGAACGACCCGGCATCGCTGTTGTATCCCTCGGAGATGCAACCATGAAACTGTCGATACGAAGCCGAAGATTTCAGCTCACCCCTTCTCTGGAGCGCTACGCCGAGCGACGGGCCAGCGCCATCGTCGAGCGATTTCGAGACCGGGTGCGTTCCATCGAGCTGCGAATGTCCGACGTCAATGGCCCAAAGGGTGGCATCGACAAGCGCTGCGACGTTTACATCCGCGGGCCGCATCAACTCCGGGTGACCATCGAGGAGCGCGACTCGGACATGTACGCCGCAATCGACCGCGCGTTGGCTCGGGCCAAGCAAGCGCTGCTGAGAGAGATCGGTAAGCGGGGGGAGCTGCGAGATCGTCGCAGCATTCGTGAGCCCGCGCCTTCGATGGGTTGAAGGCATCGAGACGATCAAGGGATCGTCTTCGCGGCCTCGTTCGAGTAGTCGCTGATGGAGCGGCTGCCGGGCGTGATCTCCTTGTAGGCCTTGACCGAGAAGTAGTGGGTGCCGCTCGGCAGCCCACTCCAGGAGTAGGTGCACAACGTGCGACCGCCGCGCGACTTGCAGTCGGGCCTCGTCAGGTCTCTAGCCTCTGCGTAGCCTCCGTTCGCTGAGCGTGGGCCGTCCCCCCGGTACACGATGAAGCCGCGAACTCCGTCGATCCGCCCATCACCGTTTTCGTCATGGAAGGTGGTGCCGTCCGTGTTGCCGGTGGGAGACTCCCAGGTGAGCGTCGCGCGATGGGCGTCCGCGTACGAGGGTCCTTGATAAACGCCACTCGTGCTCGCACAACCGGTCAAGGCTGCGGCCCCGATCATGACGCCCATCACCGCGACGCCGATCTTGAGTCCGGTCGAGACCATGGCGCCCAGGTTGGTGGGGGTGCGCTTGGTCTTGGCCAAGCCGTCCGAGCCCGGCCCAAGGGGGATCCGAAGCGGGGATACGGATGAAGCGGGTGCTGCTGCGCCTGTTCTTGCTGCGGCCGAAGTCCCCGTGGTTTGGGGTGCGCCGGCGGAGTGCTTTTGAACCTGCATGTGCCAGTTATCGGTCGGGCCCGGTCGGGGTTGCCGCGTTCTGGTTCAAGCCTTCCGCCATCGCACCCGTCCGGTGGTGCTCGACCTCGAATACGTGAAGGATTCTCCGCGTCAGAGGCCGGAGGCGACCGCTCCGCGCTTGACGGACCGGGCAATCCGCCTCTAGGAGAACGCCCGATGAACGCGGCTCGAACGACCGGCATCCTGCTCGCACTCGGCCTCTTGGCCGCTCGCCCCGCAGCGGCCCAAGACTCCCTCAAACTCGCCATCGTCGATGTGCAGCGCGTGATGGAAGCAACGCCCGAATGGACGAAGGCCGTGGGTATCCTCAAGCGTGAATGGGAGAAGAAGTCGGCCGAGCTCGAGGCCAAGCAGAACGAGCTCAAGAGCGCCAAAGAGAAGCTCGAAGGCAAGCGCCAGCTCGTCGGCGACGCCAAGGCTCTGGCCCGAGAGGAAGAGGCGCTCATCGAGAAGCTCAAGGAGTTCCGCCGTGACACGATGGTCAGCCAGCAGATGTTCCAGCAGCGCGAGGCCTTCGTGAAGGAGCAGATGCTCTCCCGCATCGAGCAAGTGGTCTACAAGATCGCGGCCGATGGCGACTACACCTTCATCTTCGAAACCGGAAACGCGGAGTCGCCCAACGTGCTCTTCGCCAACAAGAAGACCGACGTCACCGAGGCGGTCATCGGCGACTACAGCAAAGCTTTCAAGGGCAAGGCGCTCGAGACCAATCCTCCGAAAGGTGCCTTCCCTCCACCCGGAGCCATGCCCACTCCATGAGCCCCGCGCTGAGAGCGGCTGCGCTCGCCACAAAGGTCGGTGGGCGCATCGTTCGCGGCGACCCGGAGCGAGAGATCACTCGAATCGCGCCGCTGCATCACGCGGATGAGCACTGCCTTTCTTTCGTGGCCCACCCGAAGTACTTGCCGGCCTTGGCTAACTCGAAGGCGGGGGTTGTGTTGCTCGAATCGCGCTTCGCGGACGCCGCCCCCGGCGGGGCGGTGATCGTCGAAGTGGATAACGCCTATGTGGCCTTTGCGCGTGCATCGCAGATCCTCGCGCCCAAGTCGCCCGTGCCCGAGGGGTGGCACGCCTCTGCCGTCGTGGATCCCGCGGCCATCGTCGACCCAACCGCGTCTTTGGGGCCGTTCGTGGTCGTCGGTGCGCGCGCCCGGTTGGGGGCCGGAGTGGTCGCTCACGCGGGCGTCCACATCGAAGCGGGAGCAGAGATTGGAGCCTCGAGCGTTCTCGAGAGCCACGTCGTGATCAAGACCGGCTGCCAGGTGGGAGCGCGATGCGTGCTTCACGCGGGAGCGGTCATTGGCGCCGACGGCTTCGGGTTCGCACCACGCACCGAGGGCGGGAAGCTCGTCGAGCACGTCAAGATCGCGCAGACCGGCATCGTGATCATCGAAGACGACGTGGAGATTGGCGCGAACGTGTGCATCGACCGCGCCGCGCTGGGGGTCACGCGCGTTGGCCGTGGCACCAAGATCGATAACCTCGTGCAGATTGGCCACAACGTCGACATCGGACCGCTCTGTATCCTCGTGGCGCAGTCGGGTGTGGCCGGCTCTTCCGCGCTCGAGGAGCGAGTGACGCTCGGCGCGCAGTCCGGGGTGTCCGGGCATTTGCGCGTCGGCGCCGGCACGCTTGTCTATGGGCAGTCCGGCGTCACCGAGGACGCACCTCCGGACAGCAAGCTCGGTGGCACGCCCGCCCAGGATGCGGGCCAGTTTTTCCGAAACGTAGTACGTCTCACCAAGCTCGGCTCGCTCTTCGATCGAGTTCGTGCGCTCGAACGCAAGGTGTTCGAAGGGAAAGAATCATGAGTTGTCGTTTGGACGTGAATCAGATCCGGCGTTACCTGCCGCATCGCTACCCGTTTCTGCTCGTGGACGCGGTGGATGATGTCATCCCGGGGGAGACCATTCGCGCGCACAAGTGCGTGACCGCGAACGAAGAGCTCTTCTCTGGTCACTTCCCGGACAACCCGGTGATGCCGGGTGTCCTGCAGATCGAAGCGATGGCGCAGACCGCCGCCCTGCTCGCGCTTCTTTCGGGCGCCAAGCTCGACCAGGACAGCTCCATCTACATCACCGGCTGCGACGCCGCGAAGTTTCGCCGGCCGGTGGTGCCCGGAGACGTCATGGACATCCGCGCCAAGGTGCTCAAGCACAAGCTCGGGGTCTGGAAGTTCCAGTGCGAGGTCTACGTGGGTGAGGTGATGGCGAGCCGCGCCGAGCTCACCGCCACCACGGCCCCCAAGGTGAAGGCGCCACCCATTCCGGAGCATCTGCCTCCGCCGCCCACCTGGTAGTGCCATGGCCACAGAGGTTCATCCAAACTCCAGCGTCGATCCCAAGGCCCAACTCGGGGCGGGGGTTCGCGTCGGGCCGTTCGCGGTGGTGGGGCCGAACGTCGTGCTCGGCGACGGCGCGATCGTCCATCCGCACGCGGTCGTCGATGGTCACACCACGGTGGGGGCGAAGGCAGAGATCTTCCCCGGCGCGGTGGTGGGCATGGCCCCGCAGGACCTCAAGTACGACGGCAGCCCCACCCGACTCGAGATCGGGGCCAAGACGGTGATTCGCGAGTGCGCGACCTTGCACCCGGGCTCGGTGGGTGGTCGCGCGGTCGGTGTCACCAAGGTGGGCGAGGGCTGCCTCATCATGGCGTACTGCCACGTGGCCCACGACTGCGTGGTGGGCGACCACGTGGTGCTCGCCAACGCGGTGCAGCTCGCCGGGCACGTCACGGTCGAAGACCACGTGATCCTCGGCGGCCTCACGAACGTCCACCAGTTCTGTCGCATAGGCACGCGCGCCTTCACCGGCGCTGCCACACGCGTCAGTCAAGACGTGCCGCCTTACTTGATGGCAGACGGACACCCTGCGCGCATGGTGGGCCTCAACCTCGTGGGCCTGAAGCGTGCGGGTCTGCCGCCGGAGTCCATCTCCGCCCTCAAGCGCGCGTACCGCCGCATCTTCATGGGCACTCGCTTTCGCAACTCGATCAAAGAGGTGGAGGCGGAGCTCGGCGAGTTCCCAGAGATCCGCCGCCTCGTAGCGTTTCTCGAGAGCAGCGAGCGCGGCATCACACGCGCCGATCTCGCAGCGCGAGGAAAGTCCGAAGCGGGATGAAACTGTTCGTGAGCGCGGGTGAGGCTTCGGGCGACGCGCTCGGGGCGGCTCTGCTCACTGCGCTCGCGCGAGAGTCTACCGTCACCGCCACCGGCATGGGCGGCTCCGCCATGGTCGAAACCGGCACCTTTCAACCGGTGGCCGATGCCGATCAGGTGGGTGTGGTCGGCATCGCCGAAGTCGTGAAGCATCTCCCGCGCTTGTTTCGTCTGGTCGATGAACTGGCGGCGCATGCGGCGCGCGAGAAGCCCGACCTCGCAGTGCTGATCGATCTTCCGGACTTTCACCTTCGCCTGGCGCGCAAGCTGAAGGCGCTCGGGATCCCAGTGGTGTTTTACGTGGCGCCCAGCGTATGGGCGTGGCGGCCGTGGCGTGCCCGGGCCTTCGCCGAAGTCGCTTCGAAGATGTTGGTGCTCTTCCCCTTCGAGGTTGCGGCCTGGGAAGCAGCGAAGGTCGCGGTGGAGCAGGTGGGCCATCCGCTCATCGACTCGATCTCGAAGCCCGCGTCCGAGTCCCTCGTGGAACTCAAGACACTCGGCCTCATGCCGGGGAGTCGTCGTTCGGAGCTCGAGCGGCATTGGCCGGTGCTCGTTGGGGTCGCGCGCAGGCTGCTCGCGGAGGGTCGGATCGATCGAGTCGTGGTGCCGGTAGCGCCTGGTGTCGACCGCACGCGGCTGCTGGACGGGACAGAGGACATGCCGATCGAGTTTGAGGCGGGCGATCTGAACTCGCGCATCGCCGTCTTGTCCCGCGCGCGTCTCGTGGTCGTGGCCTCTGGAACCGCGACCCTCGAAGTGGGTCTTCTGGGTCGGCCTCAGATCGTGGTGTACCGGGTGGCGCCGCTCTCTCACGCGATCGGCCGCCGACTGGCGCGGGTGTCGCACTTGGGGCTCGTGAACCTGCTCGCGGATCGTGAGGTCGCGCCCGAGCTCATTCAGGCCGACTTCACCGAGGTGCGCTTGTACGAGGCCGCAAGGCGCGCACTCGAGGACGGAACCGGAGTGACGCAGGCGCTTCGAGTCTCCGACGAGCTCCGGCTCCGACTCGGCGAAGGCGCAGCGGCTCAGCGAGCGGCGACCGCAGTTCGCAAGCTCCTCAAATAGGTTGTGTGTCCTCCCGTTCTTCGCTACGGCGACGCGATGGCGAAACAGAAGTCCCAGTACTGGCTCGTGAAGTCCGAGCCCGAGGTCTTCTCGATCGAGGATCTGAAGAAGAAGAAGCGTACGAGTTGGGAAGGCGTTCGAAACTACCAGGCGCGCAACAACTTGAAGGCCATGCGCGAGGGGGATCTGGTGCTCTTCTACCACTCGAGCGTTGATCCGCCCGGGATCTCTGGGTTGGCCCGTGTGGTGAAAGAGGCCTATCCGGATCACTTCGCGTTCGACCGGAAGTCGAAGTACTTCGACGCCAAGAGCGATCCCGCGGCGCCACGCTGGTTCATGGTGGACGTGGAGTTCGTCGAGCGCTTTCCCGCCCTCCTTACCCTCGAACGTTTGAAGGCCGACTCGAAGCTCGCGGGTATGGTGGTGCTCCAGAAGGGCTCGCGCCTCTCCGTTCAGCCGGTAGAGAAGACGCACTTCGACCGTGCTTGCCGGCTTGCTCGCCCCAAACCCACCTAGGGTGAACCCGCGACGCCTCCGGGCCGAACAGTGGAGAGCGCTTTCGGCGACGTCTAGAATGGCGAGGTCGCCATGAGTATCGGGGCAATCTCCAGGGCTTCGAGCGCGGTGAGCGAAGCCACTCCGCCACCGAGTCATCTGACGTGCTCGGTGTGCAGGGCCGTTTACCGGAGCGGCTTTCCTCGGTGCCCGAAAGACGGGGGCATTCTCAATCCCTTCCAGACCGACCCGCTGGAGGGAACGACCTTCGTCGACCGCTACCAGATCGAAACCTTCGTAGGGGAGGGGGCGATGGGGCGCGTGTATCGAGCCCATCACTCTCGCATGAGCGGCCGGGTCTTTGCCGTGAAGGTCATGTTTGGGGATCTCGCGGCCGACCACAAGATGCGCTCTCGCTTCGCGCATGAAGCCGAAGCCTCGAGTCGCCTGAATCATCCCAACTTGGTCTCGGTCGTGGACTTTGGCGAGACGCCCGATGGCCTGCTCTACCTGGTGATGGACTTCATCGAGGGCCGCAATCTGGCCGACATGCTCGATGGTCAGCGCGCTCTTCCAGAGGAACGTGTGGTGCAGCTTCTCTCGGGCATCGCGCAGGGGCTCGAGCACGCGCACGAGCAGGGGCTGATTCACCGCGACCTCAAGACCGAGAACATCGTTGTGGTGTCCGAGGGCGGGCGGGAGCTCCCGCGCATCGTGGACTTCGGCATCGCCAAACTCGCCGAGGCCGAGACCGGAGAGCAGCAGTTGACCGCGCAAGGCTGCGTGGTCGGCACCCCGGCTTACATGTCTCCGGAGCAAGCCTGCGGCGAGTCCATCGACATCCGTTCTGACTTCTTCAGCCTCGGTCTCATCGCGTACGAGCTGCTCGCTGGCAAGAAGCCTTTCGACGGCTCGCCCATGGAGGTTGCACGCCAGAACATCAGCACCAACCCGCCGCCGATTGCGCATCGATCACAGGAGGCGGTCGTGAGCCCCGAGCTCGAGACTCTGGTGTTCAAGATGCTCGCCAAGCACCGCGAGGACCGTCCTCAGCGCGCTTCGGAGATCCTCGACGCTCTCGAGGACATCTACGGGGCGGAGGTCGTCTTCCCAGGCGCGGCGACGGTTCGAAAGAGCCAGTCCCGCCCGGACATCGCCCCCGGCGACGCCATGCTTGCCGCCCTCTCCAACTCTGCGACCCGGCTGAAGACCTCCGCCAGCGAGACCATCGCCTCCCTCGAACGCGCGGCGCTTGGCGGGTCTCGTCGCACGGTGATCCTCGCGCTCGTCGCGCTCATCCTCTTCATCTCGGGGGTTGGTGTCTTTCGCTGGCTCTCCAACTCCGCGTCTCGGGGTGAGATCACCTCCGAGTCCCTCACGGTGAGCCCGGCCCAGGCCGAACCGGCCGAGGTGGCGCCCAAGTCGGCGACGGCTGAGCTCGAGCCCGTCGAGCCCGTCGAGCCCGTCGAGCCCACCGTCGACGATGAGCCCATCGCGCCTGGCGATGATGAGCCTCGACGGGCGGTTCCGTCCCAGAAGCGGCGCGCTCCACCAGCCACGACCTCGAACCGGCGACGTTCCCCCGAACGCACGGAGGCGAAGGATCCCACGCCGCCTCCGCCCAAGGGCGACCGGGCCGACAAGGACGAGAAGGGTCCCCCGGTGAGCACCTCGGACTTTTCCCGTAAGTACATCCGGGTCGGGGGGCTGGTCGATCGGTTGGCCCGCGAAAAGGGCCGCATGGTCGCTGACCCCTTTAGCGACCGCTACATCAAGATCAGCCTCACGGACTCGCTCCGTCTCGACCCGCTCCGCAACAAGAACATGGCGGAGCTGAATCGTCTCGAGAGCCAGATCGAGGCCAAGCTGAAGTAGCGACACACGGTTCCCGGGCGTGTTATGCACGGGCGTCCGAGCCCATGCGAACCGTCATCTGCATCCCGACCTACAACGAGCGCGAGAACCTTGCCTCGCTCGCAGAAGAGATCCTCGCCACGGTGACGGACACCGACATCATGGTGCTCGACGACAACTCCCCGGATGGCACCGGGCAGGTCGCCGATCTCCTCGCCAAGAAGGATCCTCGCATCAAGGTAGTGCATCGAGCCAGGAAAGAGGGCCTCGGTCGCGCCTACCTCGATGGCTTCAGGCGAGCGCTCGACGCCGGCTACGACCGCATCTTCGAGATGGACGCGGACTTCTCGCATCAGCCGCGCTACCTGCCGGAGTTGTTCCGCGCGCTGGACGACTCCGATGCGGTCATCGGGTCGCGTTACACCAGCGGCGGAGGGGTTGAGAACTGGGGCTGGTATCGGCGCTTCCTCTCCAAGGGAGGCAACGTCTACGCCAAGAGCGTGCTCGGCATGCCATACCAAGATCTCACCGCGGGGTTTGTGGGCTTCAAACGGCACGTGCTCGAAGCCATCGACCTCGCTTCCATCAAGTCCGAGGGCTACTCGTTTCAACTCGAGCTCAAGTACCGGGCGCACCGGCTCGGCTTCACCTTCGTCGAAGTACCGATCGTCTTCTTCGACCGTGTGGCAGGGAACTCCAAAATGTCGAAGGCGATCGTTCGCGAGGCGGTGTGGCGTGTCGTTCAGCTCCGGGCCAAAGGCCGCGTCTGAGCTCGCCTGGCCCCGCCTTCTCCTCGACCTGGCGGCCCTCATCCTCGTCGTCTCGGCGGCCATCCGCTTGCCGGTGATTCAGGACGAGGCCTACTACTGGACCTGGTCCACGAGGCCGGCCGCCGCCTACTTCGATCATCCTCCTCTCATCGCATGGGTGCTCCACGTCGCGCGGGCGGTCTTCGGCGATACGCCGCTCGCGATTCGGCTGCCTTCTCTACTCTCGATGCTCGGAGCGCTCTGGCTCTCGGTGCGAAGCGCCGCCCTGCTCGGAGACGGTTCGCCTCGCTCTGCCCGGGTCGCTCGACTCGTACTTCTCGGCAGCCCCATGTTCCTCGTGGGCCTCATCCCCGCGACGCCGGACGGCTTGCTCGCGCTCGGCGCCGCGCTCGCCGCATACGCCGTGGTGCGCGCTTGTCGCTGGGGCACGGCCGCAGATTGGTGCTTTCTCGGCTTCATGCTGACTGTCCTCGTGGGCATCAAGCACTACGGCGCACTCCTCTCGGTCGGAGCCGTTTGCGGACTGCTCTCCCACGCCGAGGCCCGCCGCTTTCGCTCGCTCCGATTCGCGGTCCTTGGAGTCTTCATCGGCCTCGCTTCGCTCTTCCCTTGGCTCCTCGCCGAGCTCGAGCTCGGGCGCTCATCCTCGCTCCTCTTTCAGCTCGACCGAGTCACCCATGGTCGCGCTCGCTACGCAGGTCCCATCTCGGTGCCGGTGACTATCGGCTCCATGCTTCTGACGCTCGGTCCCGTCTCAGTCCTGGGCCTGTTCGCTTTTGGCCCCAAGGCCCTGAAGGGGGAGGACCCTGCGCGTCGCGCGCTCTACGGTGGCGCTTTCACCCTCGTGAGCGCCTGTTTCGTGGCGGTTTGGCTCGGCAGCGGGGAAGCTAACTGGCCGCTGCCAGCACTCGTCTTCGCGGCACCGGCCCTGGCTTTGGGGCTCTCCGATTCGAGCCGTTCTCGCCCCTTGATCGGGGGCCTGCTCGCGGTGCAGGTGTTGATCCTGGTCTTCCTCCTTCATATGTCTCTGCCCTTCCTTCCGGTTCCGCTGACGCGCGACCCGGCGGCGCGTGGCGCGGGCTACGCGGAGGTGATCGATCGGGTGCGTGCACGGGCGGCCTCGGACGGCGCGGTCGCGCTGGGCGCGCGGAGCTATCAGCTCGCGAGTCTCCTGCGATACCACACGCGGGATGCACTTCCTGTCTTGGAGCTGGGCATGGATCGAGCGAGTCAGTACGACCGCTGGCCGATGCCCGGGCTGTGCCCCGGTGATCGCGTGGTGACGCTCACCCGAGCGGGGCGGGCTGAGCTTCCTCCGTTTCTGAAGCCGCTCGGCCCGGCGGAGCGGATCACTCGCCAGGACCCGGCACGTTCCGGAAGTGAGGCGTTCTCCCTTGCCGTGTGCGAAGTCGTAGGGGCGGAACACTGCACCACGCGGAGTGCGCGATGAGCACCGCCCGGCGTCTCGCCGCATACCTGTTTGCGCACCCACGCGAGCTCGTCTTGGCCGGCCTCTCCATGGTGCTGCTCGCCGTGAGCACCGGCCTCTATCCTCTGCTCATCGATGTGCTCACGACCTCGCTCTTCGCGGACCCGCAGCATGGTTCGGCCAATCCGTGGGCCGAGCGCCTGGGGGCCTTGCTGCTTCGACTCGGTATCGACGTGGAGCTCGAGTCGATGCGCTCGCGGGTGAACCGCCACATCCTCGTCGTGTTTGGGGTGGTGGTGTTCGTCAAGGCGCTGAGCCAGGGCGTTCGTTTCCATCAGATGGGCCTGCTCGGCCAGAAGGTCACTCAGAGCCTGAGAGAGACGGTGTTTCGCGGCTTGCTTCGGCAGAACACCGGGTTCTTCGATCGGCGCGGCAGCGGAACACTGATCTCGCGTGTGACCAACGACGTCGCGTTGGTCGAGCAGGCGGCCACCTATGCGCTCCCGGTTCTGGTGGGAGACATGCTCAAGGTCATCGTGCTCGGCGGCATTTGCGTCTTCGAGTACGGGCGCCTCTCTCTCATTGCGCTCCTCGTCTTGCCGCTGACTGCGCTGCCCATCGTAAGTTTCGGGAAGATGCTCAAGCGCTACGCCACGCGTTCGCAGGAGGCGCTCGGTGAGCTCACGCACCGGGTCAGCGAGACCTTGGGGGGCATGCCCGTGATCAAGGCGTTCTCGGGGGAGTCCTTCGAGGCGGAGCGCTTCGACGCTCAGAACCGACGCTACTTCGACACGATGAAGAAGAGCGTGATGGTCAGGGCGGTGCAGACGCCCATCACGGAGCTCATCGGTGTGGCCGCGCTGCTCGTGACCATGGCCTGGGCGGAGAGCGAGATCGCCGCCGGTCGGGTTCGGCCCGGCGAGGTCGTCGCGTTTCTGCTCGCGCTCGTGCTCCTCTACGAGCCTCTGAAGGCGGTGGGACGCATCAGCGGCGTGCTCATCCCGGGCCTCGCGGCGGCCGAGCGGGTCTTCGAGCTGGCCGACCGGGTGCCAGAGGTCCGCGAGCTACCGACCGCCCTCGCGTTTCCTCCGCTCGCTCGCGCGCTCGAGCTCTCCGATGTGACCTTCACGTATCCGGGCGCGGCCACCCCGGCGCTTCGCGGTCTGAGCTTGTGTCTCGAGAAAGGCCGAACGGTCGCCTTGGTCGGGCCCTCCGGTTCTGGCAAGTCGACGGTGGCGCGTCTCATTCCGAGGCTCTACGACCTCGACTCGGGCCGGATCTCCATCGACGGGAATAGCATCGAGCGCGCGACCTTCGCGAGTCTTCGATCCCAGATCGCGGTGGTTGCGCAGGAGACCTTCCTCTTCGATGACACCATCCGCGGCAACATCGCCTACGCTCGGCCCGGGGCTACTGAAGAGGAGGTGCAGGCGGCGGCCGCCGCGGCCTTTGCTTCCGAGTTCATCGAACGCCTGCCGAACCGCTTCGAGACCCGAACCGGCGAGCGCGGGGTTCAACTCTCCGGCGGCCAGCGCCAGCGCATCGCAATTGCGCGGGCATTTCTCAAGAACGCACCGATTCTGATCTTGGACGAGGCCACGTCCGCGCTCGATTCCGAGAGCGAAGCCGAAGTGCAGCGCGCTCTGGACGCGTTGGTCCAGAACCGCACGACGCTCGTGATCGCCCACCGGCTGTCCACGATTCGAAACGCGCATGAGATCGTCGTGCTCGACGCGGGGCAGACCAAAGAGCGGGGCACGCACGAGGAGCTCTTGGCGCGGGATGGGCTCTACGCTCAGCTTTGGAGGCGCTTCGGAGAGGGCTGATGCGCGTTCTCTTTGGATACCTGCTGTTTGGGCTGCTGTTCCCGCTCTGGGTGCTGCACCCAAAGCTGCGCCGAGGTGTCTCCCGCCGACTCGGCCGCTATCCGTCCTCACCGTGGCCCGCAGCACGGGGCGCTGGGCCGCGCATCTGGCTCCACGGCTCATCGGCGGGCGATCTGCTCGCTCTCTCGCCCATGGTTCGGGAGCTGCGTCGCCGGGAGCCCGAAGCCACCCTGATCGTATCGGCGATGACCCGCTCCGGCATCGCGATGGCCGAGTCCAAGCTGAGCGACACGGTCGACGGCACGACGTACCTGCCCTACGATCTGCCGGGGGCCACGCTCCGCGCGATGCAGGCGATCCAGCCGGACTTGCTGGTTCTCGAGTACACCGAGCTGTGGCCAAACCTGATTCATGCCGCGCGGAGCCGCGGCGCCAGGGTGGCGCTCACCAACGGTCGATTCCACGAGCGCAAGATGCGCAGCTATCGCTGGTTGTTCAAGCTCGCGGGGAACCCGCTGCGCGCGTTGGACGCGATGTTGATGCGGAGTGAGGTCGAGGCCGAGCGGGCGATCGCGCTTGGAGCCTCTAAGGAGCAGGTCAGTGTCACCGGAAACACCAAGTTCGATCTCGTGGCGCGGCCCTCGGGAACCGAGAAGCTCGAGGAACTTCGGATGGCCTTCTCCGTAGGCAGCGAGCCCGTTCTCGTGGCCGGTTCCACACACGATGGCGAGGAAGAAGCGGTGCTCGCGATCTTTCGCCGGCTGCGCTCGGACGTGCCCAGCCTGCGCCTGCTCATTGCGCCGAGGTATCCGGAGCGCGCGAGCCGAATCGTGGCACTAGCACGACAGTTCGGCTTCGACTCCGCGCTTCGCACGCGCTCGACGCGCGATGCGCCCGCGAGCGCACAGGTGCCGGTGTTGATCCTGGACACCATCGGCGAGCTCCTCGACGCCTACGGGCTCGCCACCGTGGTGTTCGTGGGTGGGAGCTTCGTGCCCCGAGGTGGCCAGAACATCCTCGAGCCCGCCGGACAAGGTAAGCCCGTCCTATACGGGCCCAACATGGCCAACTTCGTCGACTCGATCGAGGTGCTCCAAGGGCGTGGCGGCATTCAGCTCGGCTCCTACGACGAGCTCGAGAGTGTGCTCCGATCCCTGCTCGCGCGACCCGAGGAGTGCGAGCGGCTGGGCCAGATTGCTCGGGAGTCCGTGCGCAAGGTCTCCGGGGCGACCCAGCTCAACGTGGAGGCCCTGCTGCGTCTCGCGCGCGGCGCGGCGCAGTCCCCTTGCGACCGCTGAAGTAGGGCCGGACGCTGTTCGGGTTTGGCCCAGTCCGCGGGCTCGAGTAGCCGCTTCCGCGGGGATCTGATAAGTCGCCCGCGATGGCAAACCGAAGCGTGGAAGTGGCGATCATCGGTGGTGGACCGGGCGGTTATGTCGCCGGCATCCGAGCGGGGCAACTCGGCAAGAAGGCGATCGTCATCGAGCGAGAGCACCTCGGCGGGGTGTGTCTCAATTGGGGCTGCATCCCCTCCAAAGCACTCATCCACGCCGCCAACGTCGCCCATGAAGTGGGCGAGTTCGCCGAACACGGCATCAAGGCGGGCAAGGTCGACATCGACGCGGCGAAGCTGATGGGCTGGAAGAACGGCATCATCGAGAAGCAGCGCGGCGGCATCAAGATGCTGCTCAAGTCGAACAAGTGCGATCACCTCGCCGGAAACGCCAAGCTGGTGGGTCCAAGGTCGCTCGAGGTGAAGACGAAGGACGGCCTCGAGACCATCGAGTTCGCAAATCTAATCATCGCGTCCGGCGCGTCGGTCATCGAACTCCCGACCTTCAAGTACGACAACGACATGGTCGGCTACGCGCGCCACGGCGTGGACTACCAGCCCATCCCCAAGGACCTCGTCATCATCGGCGGGGGCGTCATCGGCTCCGAGCTCTCCATGGTCTACGCGAAGCTCGGCGCCAAGGTGACCATCATCGAGATGCTGGACCAGATTCTCCCCGGGACCGACCCGGATCTCGTGCGTCCCGTCGCGCGGCGCATGAAAAAGATTGGCATCGAGGTCTTGCTCGAGGCCAAAGCGAAGGGCTGGGAGAAGAAGGGAAAAAGCGCGGAGGTCATCGTCGAGCACGAGGGCAAAGAGCGCCGCATCCCCGCGGACAAGATCCTCGTGGCGGTCGGATTCCGCGCGAACACGGCGGAACTCAACCTCGCTGCGGCCGGGGTCAAGACCAGCGATAAAGGCTGGATTCAGGTCGATCAGCTCTGCCGGACGAACGTCCCGCACATCTACGCTGTCGGCGACGTGACCGGACCCCCACTGCTCGCGCACCGCGCCTCCAAGATGGGCGAGGTGGCGGCGGAGGTCATCGCCGGTCATCCATCCGCCTTCGATGTTCGCGCGATGCCGCTGGGTGCCTTCACCGACCCCGAAGTCGCGCAAGTAGGGTTGACCGAGGCCGAAGCGAAGGTTGCCGGCCACGAAGTTTCGGTGGGTAGCTTCCCCATGGCGGCGCTCGGTCGAGCGGCGGCCATGAACGCTACGGACGGGCTGGTGAAGGTGGTGGTCGACCAGAAGACGGACGTCATCCTTGGCATCGGCATCACCGGGTTCAACGCGGCCGACCTCATCTGTGAAGCTGCGTTAGCGCTCGAGATGGGGGCGCTGGCCGAGGACCTCGCGCTGACCGTGCACGTTCATCCTACGCTCGCCGAAGGCTTGATGGAGGCGGCGAAGGCCGCCCGCGGCGAGGCGGTCCACATCGTGAACCGCAACGCCTCTCGGCACTAGCCGTGTCTCGCGAGCTCGAGATCCTCGCGCTCGGGCGCATCTCCTACGGCGAAGCCATGAGGCTGATGGAGGCGCGGGCTGACCTTCGTCGCAAGGACGAGGTGCCCGATGCGCTCTTTCTCCTCGAGCACGAGCCAGTGCTTACCCACGGTCGCCGCGCCGAGAGCGCGAACCTGTTGCTCTCGAAGGAGGCGCTCGCTGCACGTGGGGTGGAGCTCCATGAGACCACGCGCGGGGGCGACTACACCTATCATGGTCCGGGGCAGCTCGTGGCCTATCCAGTGCTCGACCTCGCGAAGCGGCGGAAGGATGTACGTCGCTACGTCTGCGATCTCGAGGAGGTCATGATCCGAAGCTGTGCTCGGTACGACGTGGTAGCCGGGCGCGTGGACGGTCTGATCGGCGCCTGGATCGACGGTCGGCGGAAGATCGGGGCCATCGGCGTGCGACTCAGTCGATGGATCACCACACACGGCTTTGCGCTCAACATCTCTACGGATCTCTCAGACTTCGGGATGATCGTGCCGTGCGGTATCAGCGATCGGGGGGTGACCTCGCTCGAGCGCGAATCAGGGCGCGTTCTCTCGATTGAGGCGGTGAGCGACGTGGTCGAGCAAGAGTTCCGGGGTGTGTTTGCCTACTGAGGCGAGGAGGGATCCTCGATCCAGATGGCCGCGCCCGGCACCGCATCCGAGCCCGCGAGATCAGCGATCATGATCCGACGGCCGCGTGCGAGTGTCACCCGTCCGGGCGCCGAGCGGCGAGCCAGCGGTAGGCGCGTGAGCGTTGGACATCCTCCGATCTCACGGTGGGTGTACGTGAGTTCGCCCCCTTCGTGAACGATCACGTATCGCCGCGTCAGAGGGATCACTGAACCGATCGCGTCGACGAGCGAGCTCTGAAACACCGAGTTCCATTCGCGGCCGTCTACCGGGCGGACCCAAACATCTCCGTACAGCGATCCCAGCACGAGGCGCTCCTCCAGCGTGTCGTAGGCAAGTGTCGTGATGCGGTCCTTGGGTTGCGTGGCGATCGCGTCGGAGGGGAGGTCGATGTGCTCCTGACGCTCGAGCACGTCGCCGCTCCATAGGTAGACCTGGTTCCACCCCGAGCTGGTGATGCTTCGCTCCGCGTCGAGTCGCAAAAGACTCGCGTATAGATGCTCGGCCGCATTGGGATGATTCTCCATCCGTCCGATGCGCCGAAGACCAGTGGTGTCCCAGCGAAAGACCTCCCCCGTGCCTCGAACCGCCATGAGATCGTGCGCCGCGGGATCATCCGGACGGGCGGCGATGGCCTGGAAGTCGAGGTTCTCTCCCGGTCCTGGACGTGACCTCGCCATCGTCGTCGAGGTCTCGACGATGCAGCGCGCCCCATCCGCTTCGAAGCGGATGAGGGAGAGCTGTCGACTGCCGCCGGCCACCCAGAACCTCCCCGAACCAGCGTTCGCCAGCGCTCTTGGCGCCTGCGTGAGCCCTTCGCATTCCCCCAGCGCCTCGATCGATGTCTCCGTCACCCGAGAGAAGCCGTGGTCGGCGCTGACGATGGCGTTGTTCTCGTCGAGCCACGCCGCACCCGTGAAGCGGCCGGATCGATCATTCGAGACCGAGGTGATTTCAAAGGGCGGGCAGAGTTCGCACCGGTATTCGCCCCCGACCAAAGCCGCTACGAGAGCCCTTGGGATGGTGACCGCCGCCGCCTCCATCGCCCCGTCCGAGGCGAGGCGAAGACCTGCGCGGGGCTGGAGGACGCGGCAGCTCACCGGTCCTGGGCCGCGAAGTCCCAAGGACTCGGGGGTCTCGTCGTAGAGCAGGAGCAACACGCTGCTCTCTGCCGGCACTCGCAGAACCGGAGAGTCCTCACGGGTGCCCACGATGAACGTCCAGGAGGAGTCTTCGTCATCGCTCGAAGCGAGGATGAAGGTCGTGGCCCCTTGGTCGTCGAGTGGTACAAAAGCCTCCCCGCTGGCGCAGCCGCTCAGCAGGAGAGCCAATGCGAACCTCGCGCAGCCTTCGAGTCGGCTCACCGTCGCACTATGAACCGTCCTCGCGGCCCGGTACATCCTCTGGGCTATCGAGAGAAGCTGAGAGCGCCCGTGTCCTGGGCTTCGCTCAACGCGCCGTCTTCGGGCGAATCGGCCAAGGAGAGCTGGCCCGGGGCCTGAGAGAGCCGAATCTGAACCCGCTCGATGGCCTCCTGGCACAGATGAGACAGGTGCCCGCCGGCACGCCCGGCTTCGCGGATGGCGGCGACGCAGGAAGCTGAGCCCACCAAACCCAAAGAGAGCGCGGCGCGCTCGCGAACCTCGAGGCTCGGGTGCCCGAGGAGGTGTGTCAGCTCCACCTCGACGTCTGGCGAGCGGTGCCGATGCAAAAGCGCGGGGAGAAGCGCCGCGTCTTCGGCCGGCAACAGCTCGTCGTGTGCGAGGGCCGAGAGTTGCGAAAGCGGGGGCGCGTGGCGCAGCTTGTGACATAACTGAAGCGCGGTGCGTCGCAGAGGGACGAGGTGGCTCTCGAGTGCGCGGTCGAGGTGCTGCGCACGCGCCTTTGCGTCGATCCTGGGGAGCAAGCTCCTCAAGGCCTCCGCGCGGATCTCGGGCGGACCTTCCTGCCACTCGACTGTGGCCGCGAGACGCTCGTTCTCGGCCTCGATGTTTTCGCCCGGAGGGAGCAGCGGGTGGGCCGCGAGGGACGTGCGTTCGACACGGAGACGCTGCTTGGACTTCCACACCGAAGGCAGAAGCACCGCGATTCCTCCCACCGCGAAGTAGACCACCGCGGCGAGCGCCTGCTGATCCGCACGCAGGAGATTCTCGAGCCCGGCCGCGAAGGCACCACCGAGCACGAACACCGAGGCGACGGATCGAGCCAGGGATGAGCGAGGCGCGCGGCGTGTCATTCGCTTGGCGCCCCAATAGGCGGCACCGGCGATCGCGGCCATCGAAAGCGCTCCGCTCGACATCGCGAAACCGAAGGCCTTGCCCACAATGTCGAAGCCCGAGACAGAGAAGAGACCGAGCGCCCAAAGCCACCCGACCACCCCCATGACCGCGCGGTTCGTGAGGGGCCATGCGACGCTCGCTTCTTCGAGCGCGGTCGCGTTCCTCGCCGCGACGAAGCGCTCCATGATACCCGCGGGTACACTCGGCTGCAGCGCCACCTCGGCCTGCATCTGTCGCTGGAGCCTTCGGCGCGCCAGCACACGCGCGAAGCGTCCCGCGACCGGGCCGATGGCCATCGAGGCTCCAAAGAGCGCGGTCACCGCGGAGTAACTCAGGTCGATGGCGTAGCGATGCCGCGCGGCCGCGACGAAACCAGCGAGGGTGACCGCACCGATGGACACGCCGGCCCCCGCGATGCGCCCAAAGCGGCGCTCGTAGATGCGTCTCGCCTTGTCCACCGGCGGAGCATATCGTCTCAGCGCAGGAAGATCACGAGGCTGTCTGCGTAACCTGTCTGAGCGGACGTGGGGATGTGGGACTCGGTGGTGAGACGTGAGTAGATGATCTCCGTGGGACCGTTGGGCGTGTTCTCCCAGGAGCAGGTCGTGTTCGTCGTGATCATCATCCACCCGCGATCGCTTCCGCAGCCGTTCCATACTCGGTTGATGTAGAAGCTTCGCGTTCCAGGAATCCGAAAGGCTCGCTCGGCCCCGTTGTCGAAGGCTGGGTCGGTGGGCAGATCGGTCCAGTTCGAGGCGGTGTGACGTGCGGGTGAGAACCAGTCGAAGTTGGTCGAACCTACGAGATCAAACTCGATGAAGCTCTGCGTGATGGTGGCGGTGAGGACCTCGATGCGCGCTTCGGCGAAGGCGTTCCAGTAGTCGTTTTGGAAGGCGTTGCTGTAGTCCGAGGTTTCGAACTCGCGGTCGAGAAAGGCGGGGTCGGAAGCATTGACCGGACCATCGGTCCAAAGCACATCGCCGCGCCGCCCATCGAGTCGCGACTTCTTGTACACCATCGTCCATCCTCCGCCGTTCGTCGTCATGTCGCAGTAGACCGAGACGGGCAGATCGTTGTCCGAGACTGATGCCGTGGCGGACGGACGTACTTCGTAGATGCCGCTTTCAAGCGCGAGGCCGCGGTCCAAGAGATCGGCGCAGAAGGTCCGGGAGTCCGCGCAGGCGCCTTCGTAGCAGCCGGCGCAGTACGCGCCTTCGGGGCAACCTACGCAGGTCTCTCCACCCACGAGGGCCTCGTCGATCGGGCAATCTAGGCTCGTCCCGTCACAGAGCTCCACCGCGTCGCACTCGTGAGCGGCACCTCGACACTCCGTGACGCTCGTGGCCGGCCCGCTGCAGTCCGCGGCGCAGCATTCCGAGAGGCCGGGGTCGCAGGCCTCGGTCGCTTCATCGTGTACGCCATCGCCGCAAGGGTTGGGGCCGGCATCCTGTTCGGCGTCCGGAGCATCCGCATCCGTCGGCTGTGCGTCGACAGGGCCCGCGTCCACACCGACATCAGCCACCCGCGCGTCGGGGTCCGCGGATGCGTCACGCACGGCGCTGGCATCCGTGGGCGCGCGAGCGTCGAGCGCTGCCGCAGCGTCCATCGGTTCATCCCCACTTCGGTCGCAGGCGACGGGAGCGATGAGCAGGGCCAGGGCGAAGACATGTCGAAGGTGCATGGCTTCCCGATAGTCGTTGGGGCCGCTGGGGGACAAGAAGATTCTCGAGGGCTCGGGGTCGCACGGCGCTCGTGGGTCGCGCCATTTCAAAGGCTTGGCGGCTCTTCGAGCCGACGGTGCTCGAAGCCCGGCACTTCGGGTATGAAGGGGCGTGGTCACTCGAATCCGTGCTCTCGTTCCCTTTGGCGCAGTGCTGATGCTCGCCGTCGCCGGCCTTGGCTGCAAACGCAGCTCCGACGATGCGGTGCCGCCAGCGGTCGGGCCAGCGCCCGCAGTCGAGGTGCGATACGTGCTCGCTTCCGTCGCGGTGGTGCGTGCGGCCCCCGACCCAGGGGCCGAGGCGGTGGCTCGATGGCCCATCGGCACGCGGGTCGTCGTGGCGGGGCGGCAGGACCGCTTCATCCGCGTGGACCAAGACGGGGTTCGAGGCTTTCTCTTCGAGGGCCTGCTCAGCGAGACTGAACCCAAGCTCGCGGCACTGATCGCGAGCTACGACAAAGCCCCCGAAGGCGCGTTCGAAGAGCGACGAACCTGGGCGGAACGTGCGGCCGCGCTCGCGCCCGATGACGAAGGTGCGGTGCGGCGTCTCGTGGACGTGCTCGACCGCCTCGGTGATCGCAAGGCGCTCTTGCGCGCACGGCGCGGGCTCGAGACGATCTTGGCGGCGAAGGCCGCAGAAGCGGCGGCCTCGACGCAAACCGCGAGTACTTCGATCGCGCGCTTCCAGGGGCCGGGCCGCGCGTGTCTCGCGTCGAGTCCGCGTCGAGAAGTGCAAGTTCGCTTCGATCACAACTCGCCGGTGATTTCTGGGAGCGTCGATGAAGAGTCGCAAGGCTGCTCGGAGCCCGAGGGCTGTTCGTATTGGCTCCAAGTAGTGGGGGAGGTGACCGGAACCACCTGCACCGGGGCTCGTCTCGTGGTGCTTCAGACGGAGGAGGGCGGCTGTCTCTGCAAATGCGACGAAGCAGACGCGATCGTCCCCACGACGCTTCGTTTCCTCGACCTCGGCGACGCCTGGGTGCCGGTGATGCATCGCGAAGAAGCGCCGCGTTGGGCCTTGCAGGCGCTCGGCAAGATCGTGGTGACCGAGGAGCACGTGACGGTCGCGGGCCTCAGCCTGGACGCGCCGGACGAGATTGACCTCGGGGATCGCAAGCGCCTTCGCAGGGCCTGGGACGGTCTGCGTTTCGAGAACAAGCCAGGCGGCTCTGTGGTCAAGGCCGCGGGCGGACATCAGCTCTACGCTGACGGAGCGCGCTTCATGCTCCCGCGGCCCGACGGCACGGTGGTCTCGTACGAGCGTTTGATCCCCGAGCGCGAGGAGGGCATCAGCACCGAAGACATCGACTTCGATGTCGCCAAGACCTCCACCCAAGCGCGGGTCGCGACGCGCTACGTCTTTCATGATGGCGTCGCGTCTTTGCCCAAGCTCGTCCCCGTGGGTCGTGTGCGCGAGACCAAAGACGAGCTCTACACCTACGCTTTGGCCGAAGACGCGCAATGGGACGAGCGCTACGCGAATTACGCTGCAGCGACGGAGCAGTATCGCCAAGTCTACGGCAAGGAGCGCGAGCAGCTCTCCAAGCGCAGTTTCATCGATCGCATCCCGCTTCTTCTTTGGGCCGATCCGTTTGGTGAGTATCACGTGTTCATCCGAGAAGACCTGGTGGTGCCCGAGATGGCCGAGCCGCTCGTGTACCTCTATGCCCCTCAGCCCACGCGCGTTCGCATCGACGTGGGCGAGAACGTAGAGCTCATTGCGGCGGACCCGCCCTATGAAGCGGGATGGAGCGTTCGGACGCGCGCGGATGGTCAGCTCGATGACCTCTCGAGCGGCCGTGTGATCTCTTCGGTCTTCTGGGAGGGACGGTCATCCTTGTTGCCTGAACCCAGGACCGGGTTTGTCGTTGCGGCGGACGAGGTCAGGGGCAAGCTCGAAGAAGTGCTGCCGAAGCTCGGGCTCGCCGCGCGCGAAGTCACGGACTTCGTCGAGTATTGGGCCCCCCGGCTTCAGGCGGCGCCTTACTACCGGCTGAGCTTTCTCGATCCTCGTCTCGTCGATCGCATGGCGCCGCTCCTACTGAGTCCGGCGCCCGACGTCTCGGTGCGGGTACACATGGACGCAAAGCCGCTCGCACGACGCGAGAAAATCGCAGCGCCATCGTTTGCGCCCGTGCCCGAGCGCCGAGGTCTGGTCCTCGTCGAGTGGAGTGGGTTTAGGCGCGCGCAGCCCAGCGTGCCGTACTACGCTCGAAACAGCCCCGCGATGTGTCTGCCCCGTCGCTGAACTCGCGGCCCCACGGTCCGAGGGCCGAGAAGCAACACCGTCTCGCCGAGGACATCGAGCAACGCTTTGTTCGCTCGCTGCGACGGAGCCCTCCTCATCTGGTGCGAAGATGGCGCGGCCCGCGAGTACGACTGCAGCGATGATGAGCTTCGATGCGGGCGTATCTCGGACGGCTTCGACGGCGTCGACTGACGGGTCGAAGGGGGGCCGCGCCGAGCGCTAGCAGCCCGTTGATCTGATGGGTTCTAGAAACTGTGAGCGATGGTGGTGCACCCAGTCCTGCGGCGTGGCGCAGTCCAAGAGGCGTCTTGGGACCTGTGGTATCCACGTCCGCACGAGAGTCACCAGGGCGTAGCAGAGGGCGAGTAGGGCGAGTGCGGCCGCGCGGGCCTCGGCCCATGCTCTTGGCGTTCCCTTTCCAAGCCTTGACCTCATCACGAGGGCGAGGTTGGCCGCTGCGGCCAGGAGTAGATGCCGTTTCTCGACGTTCTCTCGGCCCCTGAGCCTGGTCCTGCGACCGCCGCCGGTCTCGCAGATATGCGCGAAGCTCTGCTCGAGGTACTCGCCTCGGCGTCGTTGATGGCGCTTGCCTTTGGCTCTCCGAGTGCGTGCTCGGTTGGCGAGCGCGGCACGGCGAAGAGACTCGTCCTTGTCTGCCCATCGCCGACGGTGTTTGCCGCGGGGCTCAGGAATGTACGTTCGAAAGCCGGCCTCGCCGAGCGAAGCGATGACCGCCGTCTTGTGATAGCCCTTGTCCGCGACGACCTCCACCGCGGTGAGCAGGCCACTCCCTCCACCGCCGGTGTCTTTCGGGCCATCATCATCATCATCATCATCATCGACCGCAGAGAGCACGTTCTCGCGGGCCTTCTCCAAGCTCGTCTCGATCGTCGCCGTATCCGCAGCGTCCGCCGGCGTCACGCGCGCCGCCAAGATGGCGCCGGTCTCGAGGTCGGTCACGTGCTCCGCCTTGTAGGCCAAGCGCGTGCGATCGTCTTTGAGCCGGGCAATACGCGCCTCGGGATCGGCCTTCGACGCCCACTCCGCGTTCGATGTCTTCTTTGGACGGCGACGGTCGAGGCGTCGAGCCTCTTCCGCCGTCGGGTTCTCGATGCCGGCCTCTTGGGCGAGACGCTTCAAGTAGTCCTGGTACTCCTCCTGCGTGTCGCGACGAATGATGGCCTTCATCGACGCGTCCGCCCGAAGGTACGTGGAGTCCACACCCGCGACCTTGCCATGCAGGAGGCCCTCCGCGTGGACGATCGAAAGGACATGCTTGAACACCGCGTCGTACACGCTGGACGGAAGACGAGTGCGAGTCCGGGAGAGGGTGGAGTGGTCCGGGATCGAATCGTCGAGGTTGAGCCCCAGGAAGCCACGCAGCGACAGGGAGTCCGCGCAGCGCCAGCAGATGCCGCGCTCGGACTCGATGCCCTCGAAGAACCCGATGAGGAGCATCCGGAAGTACAGGCCCGGCGGGATCGATTGACGTCCTCGGCTACGGTTCGGGTCGTAGTAGGGCTCGCACTGCGCTTCCACGAACAGGTCGAAGTCGTGCCCTTGCAGCAGCTCGTTGAGCTTCTCGTAGAAGCGGTGGCCCGGTGCCTGTGCCACCGTGTGAGGCACGAACAGCGTCGTCTGCTTGCTCTTCTTCCGACCCATCGACATCAGGAGCAGAGGATCGCCTACTCACACCCAGGACGCGATCCGACAATCGGCGGGAGACGATCAGATCAACAGGGTGCTACAGCATAATGCGGTTGTCTGGATCGGGTAGTTATGATCAACGATGAGGATGCCTCCTCCGCTGTCTCTCGATCTCCGCTCTCGAATCCTCAAGGCGTACCTTGCCGGCGAGGGGTCCTTTGTCCGCCTCGCCGAGCGCTTCGGTGTAGGCGAGGCAAGCGTCAATCGAATCGTCCGACTCCATCGTAGGACAGGAAAGCTGGAGCCTCTCCCGCATGGTGGAGGCCAAACGCCCCTGATTGGCATGGACGATCTGGAGGCGTTGGCGGATCTCGTGCAGTCACACGCCGACGCGACGGTGGTTGAGCTCACACGAGCTTGGAATAAGCGAAGGCGACCGAGAGTGACCCCGTCATCCATGCTCCGCGCTCTGCACCGCGTTGGCTTCACGCCCAAAAAAAGAGCTTCACCGCGAGCGAAGCCGAGCGCCCGGACGTCCAAGAGGAGCGCGAAGTCTTCACGGAGCTCATGAACCTGATCCCCGCCGAGAAGCTGCTCTTTCTCGATGAGTCCGGAGCGAACCTCTCGATGAGCAGAGCACGTGGCTGGGCGCCGCGAGGACTTCGTGCCCACGGGCTCCGTCCCGCCAACCCTGGCGTCAACCT
>WYAZ01000032.1 GCA_011526105.1 Deltaproteobacteria bacterium
CCCGGATGGTGCCCCCGCGACCTCGGCCTTCACGCTCGAAGCTTGGATCCAAGGAGGCCCCGCCCCGAGTGCCCCGGCCTACGGCAGCGACGTCCTCGGCACGCGCTGCGGCCGGTTACGCTGGGCGACCCAAGGATTCCACGTGGATGTCTATCCTGCGTGCAACGGCACCGGCACTCGCTACACGACGGAGACCGGCCCTGCGTTGCCGTTTACGCAGTTTCCGAGCGGCTGGTATCACGTCGCGCTGGTCGTGCTCACGCAGAACCAGGCGCGAGTCTACGTGAACGGTCAGCTGGTGGCATCCTCCAACAGCCTGCTCGTCGACAACGGCGTCAACGGTCAGTACATCGGAACGATCGGGGGGACCTTGGACGTGCGGTATCCCAACACGACGTACAACCACTCGGCCTTCTCGATCGCGAGCTTCCGTGCGTCGCAGGTCGCGCGCTACACGCAGGCCTTCACACCGCCGATCGTGTTGGGCAACGACGCGAACACGTCGGTGCTCTATGACTTTTCGGATGGCTCGGGAACGATCGTCACGGACGCGTCGGGCGCAGGCCGCAACGGGACGCTCCGCGGGAGCCCCGCGTGGTCCACGCAGGGCGGACCGGGCTGCTCGAGCAATCCGAGCGGCCCCTGCGCAGATGGCACGACTGAACTTGGTGCGAGCGGATGGGGCCGCAGCGACATTGCCTTCTGCCAACTTCCCGGGAGTCCCGCATTCCCCCTCCGAATGTCGGAAGGGGCCGCCGCCCTTTGTGGCGCTGGGTGGCATGTCTGCACCACGCCCGAACTCACTGCTCGAAACGATGGGCTCGTGTGGTCCGCGTTGTTCTTTGGCGGAACCATCGACGACGGTGACGACTGTTTTCTCATGAACCTGCCGACCAACCCCGGCTACAACGGGAGTGTCGACGCTGTGAGAAGCGGCTTCCCGGGATCGTGCTCTGGCTCGAGATCCGGCACGGTCTGGGGACGTCAGCAGCGACCAAACTGTGGTTCAAGTGGGACAGGGGCCTGCGGAGTGATCTGCTGTCTTTGACACGGGGCTCACGAAAGGCGGGGAGCACAGCCGGGAAGGGTGCCGGAATCCGGTGCGCGCAGGTGTCCAATCTCACGTCTCGCTCTGCCGTCTTTCGATAGCCGGATGGTACCAAGCGAGGCTTGGAGGCTATACATGCACTTGAGGAAGCTCGATGGAGTTCGAACAAGCCGTACCCGCGCGATACTCACGCTCGCCATCTCCGCAGGATTGCTGAGTGGCCCAGCCGCCTGCCGAACGCCACCTCCGGTCGCGACCGCGCCCGTGCTACTCGACGTCGTCGCAGGCGGCAATCCGGACGTGATCTGGATCGTTCGATCGGTCGACCAGATTCCGGTGCGAGGTAGCCAAACGCCACGTACCTTGTTCGGCTTGTTTGCGTGCTATCGGCTGCCACCGACTGAGCCTGGTCCACCGAAGTGCTACATGGCGGAGTACGCTTGGTCCGTGAAGGATCTCGGCTGGCCGGGTGCGATCGCCATCGAAAGTGATGGCGGAGTCGTACAGGTGACACCAGAGAAGTGAGCGAGCGCCGGGTGCCTCAGCCCTCGAGCAGCGCTTCGAAGCTCTCAAAGCGCACGTAGTCCTTGAATCGAAACACCTTCGCGCCCAAGAGCCTCTTCTCGTCCACCTTGATCGATCGGTCGACCCCGAGGAGGAGGCTTGTATCCCGGCGCGTGGCCAGCTGTTCGAGGCGCCGCGTAAACGCCGCCTTGTGCCAGCGATGAAACAGCTCCACGTCGTAGCGAACCCCGGTCTCACGATGCTCGAACGCGAGGTCGGGCACGCACATCTCCTTGGCGCCCACGTGGCGGGGCGCGGGGTCCGGATCCATACGCCACACCGGATGCTCGGCGAGCCTCTCCGCCGCCTGCCGGAGCTCCTCGGGTACATGACCCAGCGCTTTGATGTGCGGCGAGACGAGCCCGAACTTCTCGTCGATGAGGAGTTCCTTGGGGCGCGCGCCGCGCAGCCTCACTTCGGCCTGCAAGACAAATTGCGGAAGGACCGGCACCACCGCCACGAACTCCGCGAGCTGAAGTCCGTACTTCTTGGAGGCACCGACCACGAGGCCCGGGCCTTCGACCTCGAGCAGGAAGCCTTCGTCCTGCGGTTCGACCCGGCTGACCAAGCGGCAGAACTTGAGCCAGCGCAGCACCCGGCGAAGCTCGAGCACGTGAGAGCTCGGCACCGTGACCGAAACGCAGTCGGCGTGAAGGACCAGACCCTGCACCTGCGCGAGGTTGTAGCGATGAACGAGCGCCTCCGCAGTGAGGGGACGAACGCGCTCGACCATGCGTGCGCCGGGAAGGTCCGCGTAGAGGTCCTTCCGCGCGGCCGCGAGATCGACCTGCGCCGACAGCGTGCGCTCGTAGTCGGCGGGCGCGGCGCTCCCGTCCAGAGACCGCAAACAGCCTGCGGCGAGCTTCATGAGCTCGAGGCGGTCCGCGCCCACCTCGAGGCTCGGCTCCTCGAGCTCCAACCGATCGAGCACCAGCTTGGCGAGCCCCTTCGCCACCTTGGGTTTGTGAAAGCCGGTGCTCTCGAGCGTCAGCGCCTCCGCGATCTCGCCGCGCGTCTGACCTACGGCGCTCTCGAGCACCGCGGCGAGCCTCGAGGCGAGGTCGACGAGTTCGGCCGCTGACGGATCGAGACGATGCGGATGAATGCGATCCTTCACCCGGCGATGGATGAGCAGGTCTTTGGTCAGCACGCGGGCTCCGAACGCACGCGCGTGAGCGCCTCGTGTCGACCGCGTCGCTCGCCGATGCCGCCTTCGGCCTCGGTATCCGAGACGACCTCGTAGAGGATCGCCTCTTTACCGGGCCGATGACGCAGGATTCGTCCGAGGCGCTGCACGTGCTCGCGCACGCTGCCGCTGCCGCTCAGGACCACACCCACGTTCACCTCCGGCACATCCACGCCTTCGTTGAGCACCTTGGAGGTGAGGAGCACCGGCAGATCACCTCCTGCGAACGCCGCGAGCAAGGCTCGGCGTTCGGCCGGCTTGGTGTGGTGCGTGATCGAGGGCCAGAGGAATCGTCTCGAGAGCCGAAAGACGGTCTCGTTGTCTTCGGTGAACACGAGGACGCGCTCGTGCCGATGGCGCATGACGATGTCCCAGAGCGCGTGGATCTTCGCCTCCGAGGTGAGCGCGATCTTCCGCTGCTGCCGGTACGCCGCGAAAGCCTCTCGCCCAGCGGGGGTGCGCTGACTCACCATCACGAAACGCTGCCAGCCGCGGGGTCCGCCGATGGAGAAGCCGAGACCGCGAACGAAGGCGAGGTAACAAGCTCGAGCTTCGGTATACGTCGCGCGCTCCTCCGCACCCAGCGGCACCACCCGTCGTTCGACGCGGTACGGCGCGAGCACCGGGCCCGACATCTCGGAGATGGTGGTGCGATGCACGAGCGGACCCACGATCTCCTCGAGGCTCTCGTGCAACCCGTCTTGACGTTCGACCGTGGCAGACAGACCGAGCCGAAAGGGCGCGATCGATCCCTCCGCGATGAAGCGATAGCCTGGGGCGGGGAGGTGATGACACTCGTCGAAGATGAGGAGCCCCGCGCGATGACCCGCGACGTCGGTGAAGAGCGCGGCGGAGTCGTAGGTTGTGACGGTGACGAGCTGACGATCGCTCATACCACCACCGATGCGGCCGATGGGTACATCGAGCGCTGCGCCGAGCACCGCGTGCCACTGCGCAAGCAGATCGAGCGTGGGCACCACCACCAGCGTCGAAACAGAGGCGTGCTGAATCGCGTGAAGGCCTACGAGCGTCTTGCCGGCGCCGGTCGGCAGCTCGACCACGCCGCGACCTTTGGCCTCGCGCCACGCGGAGAGCGCCGCCGCTTGATGTGGACGCGGCTCCGGCGTGCCGTGAAGCCCAAGTGAGGCCATCTCGAAGTTCCGAGCTCGGTCGACGAGGTCGAGTTCCAGGCGGGTGGCGGTTTGCAGGATGGCGGCGTAGCGGTGAGCCGACGCCCGCGGCCGGTGCGTCCGCCGATCGTGTACGAAGAGCGCATCCAACTCGCGAGCACCGCTGCTTTGGGAGAGAACCAGGGTCCCGTGGTCGAAGTGAAGCTCGACGGGTGCTGCCTTCGCGTCCGCCACCGGAGCGCAGCCTACGTCAGAAGCGCGCGCCTGGACACCGAGGCCCGCGCGTCCGACGAAGGTCCGGACGATTCCGAACGAATCCGAACGAATTGGCCACCGCCTCTCCGGATCGGGCCAAAGCACACCCCGTTTCGTTGGCACGCACGTTGCGATGAGCCGGAGCATGAAGCACCAAGTCTCCCCCTACGCCCTCATGTCCGAAGAAACCGACGAGTTCGTCTCCGATCCGGATCTTTCCAGGGCGACCTTCGCCCTCGCATTCGCTGCGGTCTCTGCCAGCGCGATGGGCGCGTTCATCCTGTACTCGGTGCCCGGAGGGGCCATCGCTGGCGGCTTATCATTGGCCCTCGGTGCAGTGTACTTCGGACTCCGGTTCGCCGCTCGCCGCCGTCCCTACGCCGCCATCCTGATCGGGCTGGGGGTGTGGATCGTGCAGAGCGTGCCCCAAGGAGTGCAGGATGTGATCGAGGGCCGTTCGCCCGTACACGTGTACCACATCCTAGTTCTTGGACTGCTCGTGCGCGGGGCCTGGGCCGCACGCGACCACGAGCGATTCGGCAAAGTCCTCGCGGAGTAGGCCCGCCCGAACGCAGAGACCTCGCCACGCAAAGAGTGGAGGCGCCTTGCCCGTCACTGCGACACGAGCTGCCGGGCGAGCTGCTTGAGGCCCGCGAGCAACTCGTCCTGGCCGCAGCGGGTGTCGACCGAGGCAGCGATGTCGGTCGTCTCCGTGCGTAGGTCGTACATCGTGGCGGTCAATGCACACGTTGAGCCCATCTTGATCAGTTTCGTCGCGACCGACTTCGCTGCCGCGACGGCCTTGCCGAGCTCGATCTGACAGCCTTCGTCGTAGCAGGCCTTGTAGGTCTCCTGCTTTTCGCTGGCGAGCTGACCCTTGATCTGAGATCTCGGTACGACCTTGAAGCCGAGCGTGGAGAGCTGTACCGCGAAGTAGTCGGTGAGTTGCTCCACGTCGCCCGTTCCTAGGCTCTTGCGTGGATCTTCGAGGTCGAACACCGCGATGACTTCCCCGCGCGCGCGCAGGGACGCGGGCGGCGCGGAGGGAGGCGGCGCGGACGGACGCGGCGCTGGCGCAGGTGGTGGAGGCGCGACGACGATCGCCGGAGCCGGTGCGGGCACCTCGGGCGCGGCCGCGGCCACCTCGTCTAGGGACGTTCGCCGCACCGCTTCGGCACGAAAGCTGGCGAGCAGCTCCGTGTAGTAGGCGACCTCGTCCGGCGCCACGTGCTTTGAGAGGTGAAACTCGATGGCGGCGATTTGCTCTTCGACGGAGTCATATGATGGCAAGCCGCCCGCAGGATTCCACCGACCGTTGGCTCGGCGTCGCTCGCGCTCGTCCCGCGCATTCTTCCCCTGCCCCGTGTAGAGAAAGAGCGAGTCTTCGTTTATGCCCGGGATCGTGGCAGCGGAGGCCCCGAACAGGATGAGCGACTCGAGATCGAGATCGCTCATTTCGGGCAACTCATTTCGCTGCAGCGCAAGGCCGTGCTCGTAATTCTCGCGTTGACTGATGCCGCCACACCCGACGACATCGCCCAACAAGAGCGCCGTAGCGCCCACCCACAGCAGAGCTCCGCTTCGCTTCCCCATCGCGTCTCCGGTACCACCAAATGCCCGGCCCTCATAGCGAGATAGATCCAGGGGTAGCTCGCAGACCCGGTCCGTTGCCCGAATATCACGGTCGCCATCGTGGGCCATCTGGAGGACCCTCCCCGCGCACCCATGACCGGCCACCCCGAACGCCCCACTCTGCGTCGAAGCATCGGCCGCACCGGCTTCTTCGCCCTCGCCTTCGGCTCGATGATCGGCGTGGGCTGGGTCACCGCGCTCGGCACCTGGCTCGAGCAAGCGGGTCCGCTCGGCGCGATCATCGGCTTCGGGGCGGGCGGGCTGCTCATGATCTGCATCGGCCTCTGCTACGCAGAGCTGTGCGCGATGCTGCCGCTGTCCGGCGGCGAGGTGGCTTACGCGTACATGGCCTTCGGCACTGGCAAGTCGTACTTGGTTGGCTGGTTCCTCGCGTTCGGCTATCTCGCGGTGTCCGCCTTCGAGGCGATCTCGGTCGGCCGCGTCACCGGCTATCTCGTCCCGGGACTCGATCAGTGGCCGCTGTACTCGGTCGGCGGTGAAGTCGTGTATGCGCCGCACCTTTTGCTCGCGCTGCTGACCACCGGCGTGATCACTTGGGTGAACTTCCGGGGCGGTCGGGCCGCCTCGCGGCTGCAGACGGCGCTCACCTTCGCTTTCTTGTCGGTCACGCTCGTGTTCGTCGTCGCGGGCCTGCTCGTCGGCTCATCACATCACGCCCGGCCGCTGTTCGCGCACGCGGACTGGGGCAGCGCGTTCGCAGGATGTCTTGCGATCTTCGCCACCGCGCCGTTCTGGTTCGTCGGCTTCGACACCATCCCACAGGGCGCGGAGGAAGCGGATGCCGCGGTGCCTCCCCGCACGCTGGCGCGCATGCTGCTCTTGTCGATCCTCGGCGCCACCGGCTTCTACTGCGTGTTGATCTGGAGCGTGTCGATCACCGGCCCTTGGCAGGAGCTCGTCGGCGCCGATCTACCCACCGCGCAAGCGTTCCGCCAGGCGATGGGCGCTCCATGGCTCGCCCATCTTGTGCTCATCGCCGCGCTGCTGGGCCTGTTCACGAGCTGGAACGGCTTCTTCCTCGCCGGCTCGCGCGTGCTCTTCGCCCTGGGCCGCGGCCGCATGGCGCCCGCGTTGCTCGAACGCACGAATCCGGTGTCGGGCTCGCCCATCGGTGCAGTGATGGTCAGCGGTGCAGCCACGCTGTTTGGTGCGTGCCTCGGCCGCGGCGCCATGGTCGCGTTCATCGACGTCGGTTCGTTCTGCATCGCCTTGGCGTTTCTCGGAGTCACCTTGTCGACCCTCCGGCTTCGGCGCACTCAACCGAAGCTCGAGCGTCCCTATCAGATGCCCGCGGCGTCTTCGGTGCCGTGGGTCGCGGGGCTCGGGGCACTGTTCATCTTGACCATGATGGTATGGCCGGGATCGCCGGTGGCGCTCGTGTGGCCGCTCGAGTGGCTCTTGCTGCTGGGCGTGTGTGGTTTCGGATTAATCGGCTGGTGGCGAGGGGCCTCGAGGCGAGAGGCGACCGCGGAGTCCGACCGCGCGGAGCTGGTGCTCGGCGAGTTTGCGCAGCATCAGCCGAAGAAGGGATAGGGAGCGACCCAGGTGCTTGCCGCACCGCGCAGAGATGCGTACCTTTACCGCAGCGTGCTGGTCAGGACAGCCCGGTCGCGTTCCACCCTCACAATGCTCCTCGGCTCGACGCTCTGGGCTTGTGGCGGCAACGAGCGGGTGTACGTCGAGATCCCCGAAGACGTCGACTATCTGGCGATCCTGTCGGTCGATGACGTGCGCGAGCCTTTGGGCGCGAACACTCTGCTCGAGGCCACCGGCATCGAATCGGCCGCGAGCTTCTCTCAGCTGCGAGCTCGGGATGCCGTTGTCGTGGGCTGGTCCGAAGATGTGCTTCGTCCCATCCTGCCCGCTCCGGAATCGCTCATCAGCAGCACGACCATCCGGCTTCGCGGAGAGTCCGAGCTACTCGAGGCCCTGCCGGTCCCGGGCTGGCAGGTCGGTGTCTCGAGCGTTGATGCCAAGGTCCGAGCCGTGAAGGTGCCCGAGCTCACCGCGGACTGGAGACCGCGAGTTCCTGTCTGGTCACGGCTGACACCAAGCACGGAGCCACGGGGCCGATACTCCGCCGATCTCGCGGAGGATGTGGCGCGGGCGCGGCTCGTGATGTTTGGCGGTTTGGCCGAGCCTCGAGGCGGTGCGCTCAACGACACCTGGTTGTTCGAGGGAGGTCGGTGGCGCGAGCTCGTCACCGAGGTCCGGCCGGCCGCGCGATCGAACGGCGCCCTCGAGCCCGATCCACTGAGCGGTGAAATCATCCTCTTCGGCGGGCACGGAGTTCGCGGTCGACTCAACGACACCTGGCGACTCGACGGCACGGAATGGACCCGACTGGAGCTCGACGCCTCGCCGCCCGCTCGAACCGAGCACGACATGGTCCTCGATCCGATTCGGGGTCAAATCGTACTGTTTGGTGGCAAGGCCGACGGCTACCTCAATGACACCTGGGTCTTCGACGGCCGCACATGGGTGGAGCTCGCGTTGACGGACGCGCCGCCCGCCCGCAGCAAACACGCGATGTTCTTCCATGAGGCGCGAGGCGCGGTCGTGATGCTGGGCGGGCAAGACGGGAACCTGGCCCTGAGCGACGCCTGGCAGTTGGTCGGAGACGACTGGCGTCCTCTGCCGGCGTTTAATCTGCCAGGGCCGCGGGGCGCGTTCGCCGTTTCCTACGATCCGATGACTGAACGAGTCATCATGTTTGGCGGCACGGATGAGACGTCGGGCAGCTACGAAGGCACATGGGTTTTCGATGGCGCCTGGCGCCTGCTCGAAGATCGATCTCGATCCCCGTCCGCGCGCGGCTACCCTGCGATGGCGCGTGAGCCGTCCCCCGATACGCTCATCCTCTTCGGTGGGGTTCACTGGGGCGTCTTCGAGGAGCGCGTGACTGCCGAGACGTACCGGCTCGCTCTCAGCCGATGACTTGATTGCCTGTGGCCAACGTCCCGTTTGTCTCGCGCGCGGACGCGCGGTAGGCTCAGCGCGGCGATAGAGGCGGCGGCTCACCACCCATGGATCCTTGGAGCACCCACCATCTCGACCTCATCCCCCGTCTCGGTTGGGTGACCGAGCCTACCCCGGTCACCGAACACGCGGCGATCGCGCGGAGACTCGGACTCGGCGGGCTCTGGATCAAACGCGACGATCGGCTCGCGGTTCTGTGCGGCGGCACGAAGCCGCGAAAGCTCGACTACCTCTTGGCGGCGAAGCCTTTTGCCGCGGCCGACGGATGGCACGCGGCGGGCAGCATCGGCTCGGGCCATCTCGTGGCCCTCGCCCAGGCGGCGAAGCAGCTCGGACGTCAGCTCCACGCGCACGCTTTCTGGGTGCCGCCCTCGCCTCAGATCCTCGACAACCTGGCCTTTGTCGCGAGCCACACCGAGCACCTGTGTTTCTACGAAGGAAGGGTGCGCATGGCCCTGCGACGGCCGCAGTTGTTTTCGAGCGCCTATCGCGGCCGGCCAGTGATCCCGCCGGGCGCCTCGACGCCGGACGCCACGCTCGGGATGGTCCGCGCGGGGCTGGAGCTGGGCGAACAGATCCGCGAAGGCCTCCTGCCTCGCCCCGAGCGCATCTATGTCGCCCTCGGATCGGGCGGCACCGCGGCCGGCCTCGTGGTGGGGCTGAGCCTGGCCCAGGTCGAGACCTCGCTGCATGCGGTCGCGACCGTGGAGCGGAGCCTCAGCTCGGCTTCACGTCTTCGCGACTTGATTCACGCCACGTGGCGGGCGCTCCATCACCATCTTCCGCGACTCGAGCCCCATCCGACCCAGCTCATTCCGTGGCGGATCGATCGGCAGAGCCTCGGTCGAGGCTACGCGCACGAGTCGGACGCGGGTGAGGCCGCGATGACGCTGCTTCTGACCGAAGATGTGCAGCTCGAAGGCGTCTACACCGCGAAGGCAATGGCATCACTCCAGAGAGACGCAAAGCGTGAGCGGCTCGGCCCGTGTCTGTTCTGGCACACCGCCCACCGAGGGCCGCTGCCGCACGACGACAACTGGCAGACGCGACTGCCGGCGGCGCTCGCGCGGCGTCTCGCGCGGCCAAGCGGATCCTCTCGTCGGCGATTGCTGCTCGCCGGAGGCGCGGCCGCCGCGCTCGGCCTCGTGGGGATCGGTCGAGTCACCGGCTATGCACCTTGGCCGCAATGGCAGGGCGCGGTCTTGGCGGCCTGGGAGGCCCAGGTTCTTCGAGCGGCGGCCGAGGTGTTCCTTCCCCACGCCACCCGCGAACAACTGGACCTGCTCCCGATGGGCGTCGATCACTTCCTCTGTACGATGCCGAAGGGCCTCATCCTGGAAATCCACGGCCTCATCGCTCTGGTCGAACACGGCACCACGCCGCTCGGGCTGCGCCTCTCGCGCCTCACCGAGTTGCCCCCACCCGAGCGAGCCGAGTTCTTCTCGCGCCTCGAGGGCCACCGCGGCTTGCTCGCGCAGGCCGCGCGCGGACTTCGAGACCTGTGCCTCATGGGCTTCTATCGGCAGCCATCCACCTGGGCCGCGCTCGGCTACGAAGGGCCTTGGGTGAAGCGAAGCGACGATCCATCGGCCGACCCTCGCCCCGAATGGCCCACCTACGAGGCGCTAAAAGCGAGCCGTGGAGTCATGCCGAAGGGGGTCGTCTCTTGATCTTCGACGCCGCAGATCTCCCGTCCTCGCTGCAAGTGCGCGCGGACCTATGCGTGGTCGGCGCAGGCGCGGGGGGTGCAACGGCGGCGATGATCGCGGCGGAGGCCGGACTCTCGGTCGTGGTCTTGGAGGCGGGCGCGTTTCTCACGCCCGCCGACATGTCTCAGCGCGAAGACGAGATGTTCCCGCGCCTCTTCTGGGAGGGTGGTAATCGCACGACCAAAGACCGCTCGGTCAAGGTTCACCAAGGACGCGGCGTGGGCGGCTCGACCTTGCACAACCTGAACGTGTGCAAGCCGATCCCGCAGGCGATTCGTGATGCCTGGCGGCGGGACCGCGGGCTCGAGCATTTGCCGAACGAGACGTGGGACGCGCTTTATGCCGAGGTCGAAGCGCTCCTGAGCGTCAGCGCGGTGCCCCGTGCACAGTGGAACCGCCACAACCTCCTCTTCGAGCGCGGCTGCGAGGCACTCTCTTGGCGAGGCGGCGGACTCTCGCACAATCGAACCGGCTGCTTGGGCAGCGGCTTCTGCGAGCTCGGCTGTGCCTACGACGCCAAGAACAACGCGGCGAAGGTCATGGTGCCGCGCGCGGTGCAGGCCGGCGCGCAGTTCTTCAGCCACTGCCAGGCGGTCGAGATCACGCATGCGCAGAGCCGCGTGACCGGCGTGCGCGCGACCAGCCTCGATCCCAGCAGCCTACAGCCGCGCGGCACCGTCGTCGTCGAAGCCAAGCGCGTATGCCTCTCCGCCTCGGCCACCGCCACCGCCGCCATCCTGCTGCGCTCGCGCATCCCCGCCCCCGAAGGCGCGGTCGGCGACGGACTTCGCATCCACCCCGCCGTCGTGGTCGCCGGGGAGTTCGAGGAGCCGGTGAACGCGTGGCGCGGCATTCCTCAGGCCTACGAGTGCACCGAGTGGCTGAGTGAGGCCGAAGACGGCCACCGCTTGTGGCTGCTGCCGGCCTTCGCGCACCCTGTGGCGACGGCGACCTTCGTCCCTGGCCGGGGCGAGGCGCATCGCGCGCTGATGGAGCGCTACGCTCACCTCGGCGTCTTCACCGCGATGCTGCACGACCACACCGCCGGAAGGGTTCGACCCAAGGGCGACCTCGGCCTGAGCATCGACTACTGGCCCGACGCCGACGACAGAAAGGAGCTCGCGCTGGGGCTCGAGGTCTGCGCGCGTCTCTTGTTCGCAGCCGGCGCACGCAAGGTCTTGGTGCCCGCGTTCCCGTCGCAGACAATCCATCCCGGCGACGATCTCTCCCGACTGCGCGAGTTCGAGATCACCAAGGGAGGCATCGATCTCACCGCGGTGCATCCCATGGCCACGGTCCCCATGGGTGATGATCCAAGGCGCGCCGCGGTCGGCAGCGACGGAGCACATCATCACATGGACGGCTTGTTCATCGCGGATGGGTCGCTCTTTCCGACGTCCATCGGGACGCCCCCGCAGCTCTCGATCTACGCGATGGGCCTGCACGTGGGCCGACGAATCGCGCGCGCCTAATTGCGGAGCGCCTGCGGGGCGAGGCAGATCGTGGCGAGCGTGCCCAGTAGTGCGGCGTGGTCGCCGTTCATCAGAGAGAAGAGCCGCCCGCTTTCGACACCATCGAGGTATCGACGCGCACCCTCGACGTCGATGATCGCCGATACCGGCGACGTTGCCACGAGGTCACGAAGGCTGGCGATGAGCGCTCGGTGCTTCGACATGAGCGCATAGGCTGCGAACGTCCCGCGTCCCTTGATTGGCAGATACCGCCTCGCGCCTGGCATCAGGGCGGTCGCGAGCTCATGTCGAACGGCCCTGCGGGCGAGAGTTCGCAGGCGATCCCGCCGCCTCAGCCGGGTGGGGACCGCGTAGCGCGTCAACTCGGAGGGCAGCAGCCGGCCGGTGTTGGCGTACAAAACTTCGCGAAGCGCGGGAAGCTGCCAGTAGATGAGCGCCATGTAGAAGTTCCGACGAAACAGCCACGTAGCGGGAAGTTTGAGCATCGCGTCCGTCCAAGCATGACCCAGGTGCGGGCTGGCTTCAGCGACCTGCGGGTGAGCCGCGATGGGAGAGGCGAACGTAAAGGCCGGCTGGCGAAACACCATCGCCCATGCGGTGACGCGATGCGCGGCCGTGGGACCTTCGCACTCAGCCAGGCTGGCGCGGAGCGAATTCGTCACCTCGGAGGAATGGGCCGCCACCAGGTCCTTTTGGAAGATCAGGCTGAGCTCCCTTTCATTGAACCGAGGACGCTCGAACGCAAACTGCTCCACCAACCTCGAACACCATCGCGGATTCGTGTACTCGAGCGACGGAACGTACGAGCCCGCGAGCACGTCTCCGGGCCCCCCGCCCAGCTTGAATCCGCCGGACTGGATCATCCCATCGATGGTCTCCACGAGCCCGATTCCGTGATGGACCGGGGTCGCTCCGCCCGCGAGCCGGAGGTGTCGCTCGAAGCTCGGCAGAAGATCGGCGCTCCGGACTCGCTCGACGACGTGACGCAGCCCGAGCCGCTCGGCGACCTGCCGCGCGACTTCGAGCTCATCGTCGTTGACGCCCGGGACGTGGCGAGTGGCGGCGAAGAACTGATCGCTGGTCACGCAGCCGGCCACGAGTCGACTGTCCAGCCCGCCGCTCAAGGACACGAAGCCTCGTCGACCCACACACCGAGAGGCAACGCTCTTCATCATGCCGGAGAATGCTCGTTCGGCGTGCGCGACGGGATCCAAAAACTCGTCCACGTCGTGACGAAGCCGCCAGTAGCGCGACTCGGTGAAGCCGACGGGTCCGAGGCTCCAAGCCGTCGCGGGCCGGACGCGATGAACGTCGGCGTAGGGCGTGCGACCATCCAGCGCGTGACTGAGCTGCGCCATCTGAAGCACACCGAGTGGGTCAAACCGAGGGTGACGACCGATGATCGAGAACAGAAAGGCGATGTGTGTCGACCAGACGAAGGTGTCGGCGAGCCGTATGTAGTAGAGCGGCCTGGCCCCGAATCGATCGCTGATGAGTTGCACCTCTCGTCGCTCCGGGTCGAACGCAGCGGCGACGAACTCACCTTCGGCGGCCTGCAGTCGGTCGATGAACGCTGCAGTGGGGGCCTCGAGAGGCGGAAGCTCCGCTTGGCTGAAGCCGAGAACAACGACTCGCCTCCCGTTGGAGGGCTCAATGATTCGCGGTGCGTCCGGACTGTCTGGGTAGAACCGAAGAACGAATCGGGCCGGGCCGTCCGTGAACAGATCGGTCACCGCGTTCGGCGGGTCGCCGCTCGGCGAGAAGCGATAGGCCGCCGCGCGAGAGCGCAGCTCATCGGCCCCGACGCCGCCGGGCCCCCAGATACCCGCGAGCAACGTCACCCGGCTCGCGTAGCACGGACCCCGGACCGCCGAAAGCCAAGGCCGGTCCCTCAGTCGAGGTTGAGGCGTCCGCCGCCCGTGAGCAGTTCCGGAGCCTTGCCGGGGCTGAAGCGAATCGCAGGCGAGTTGTTCAAGCTGAGATAGTCCACGCCCCGCACACCCCAGCTCGAATCCACGTCTGGCAGGTCGAGCTTGCTCGCCGCATCGTCGAGGCCGTTCTTTACCGCATAGTCGATGTCGCTCCGAGTGCCGAGCTTCGAGCCTCCGAACTCGGCGAGCGGCAGGTCGCTGCCCACGTTGCGACGCGCGCCTTTCGCGGCGCTGCCGACGACGTAGAGATCGCTGCCGAGTTTGTCGGCGGCCGCTTGGATCTTCGCCGCTTCCGCGGTGGTCAGATCACCAAGCTTCGCGGTGGAGGAGAGCGCGCCCGCGGTCGTGGCGGTGCCGGGCGCGGTCTTCGCGCCGAGGCCAAGCGCGTTTTGTCCAAACGCAACGGCGTTATCCACCGCCTTCGCCATCGCAGGAGCACTCTTGATCGCGCCTGCAACTCCGGTTGCGATCGACGCGACCCCGATCGCATTCTGCGCCGCTTGCTCGGCGGGGGAAGTCGCCTCGAGCTTCATATCCGTCTGGAAGCGGCTCTCCACGCCGACCGCAGCGAGCCCTAGGTTCGCGCCCTTGTTCACGAGGTTCGCCATGTCGAGCACGTTGTTCGCGGCGCCGGTCGCGTAGCCCTTCGCCGTCTGGCCGGCCCAGGTCGCAGCACTCTCGAGGAGACCAGGCTTTTCGGCAGGCTTCGCAGGAGTAGCGACGGTGTCGACGGCACTCGAGGCGGTGATGCTCTGGCCGACGGCGGCGGCGGTTGTGTCGCTCGTCTGGCGCGCGTCGGAAGCGACGCGGTCCTTGTCGGACTTCGAGACCTCCGGGCTCCGGTTGGAGGCAGCTTCCGTGCGGCCGGTTCCACCCGCGCCACTCGACTTGCCTCCGCCGGAAACGCCTCCGACGCTCATAACCTTCTCCCGTCGTGTTGCCGCCCGGAGATCAAGAAGGCCGAGACCTTGAGACCGCCCGTCTTGGCGTGGTCGTCTACGTACGGAGCCTGCGCGCGTTGGAGCGGCATGAGGTCCGCGCCGAGCCGAGGCTGGGCGGCGCGGCCGGACCAGTGCAGCGCGATGATCCGCATCGCGCCCGACGAACACCGAAGTACGCTCGTCAGCGCCTCTGCCGCGCGTGGTGATTCGTGCTTCGATCGCAGCACATGGACGAGCTTGAGCAGGTCACCCATCGATCGCACCGCATCGGGTTCGGCCGCGGCTTCTTCGACGAGGCGCATGACACGCTCGAGTGCGACGTCGGAGAACGCGTAGCGTTCGATCTCGCCCCGAGTGAGCAGTGAGGTGATCTGGCCGAGGAGCTCGGTCGCTTGGGTCTGGGTGGGGCTCATGGAGGACGTACGATCGGTCAGGGCTGCAAAGCACGATCCAGTCCGCCCCACGAGCCGGCTTCGGTGGGCTCGTAGGGTAGGTCTGCGTAACAGCTTGGCTTTTCCGGAGACGGGCTCGCCGGAGCAAGACCTCGAGCAGAGAAGGTCTGCCCATCGTCACTGGGCACTGCACCACAAGCTGACCAGGGCCGCCCCGGCCGGACGAGCTTCTTTGAAGGCGCCGCGGAAGCAGTGTGCCTCTCGTCAACCTGCCAAGCTCTACGACTGGCGCCTTCAACGCGTCCGCCCATCGTATACGCACATGCCTCAGCGATACCACCGCCCGCAGCCGATCCCGCCCGGCGTACCTATTGGACGATGTCGCCTTCGCGACCGACGATCTTCCTCAGGTTTCGGAGGCCGTCAGATTGCGCCGCCAGTCGATCTCCGTCGCGCGGCGGTCCCTGGGTGGGAGTCGTTTCGGAGGCAGCGCAGGGTCTGCGATGAACGAACACGGGGAAGCGCAGACGTTCTCATGGGCTCTGGCCGCAGCGAGCTCGAGGTCCCAGGGCGAACGGCTGGCGACATGAGCCTCCTGCAACCAGCCCTGCGGAAGGATGCGATCGATGCCCGCCGGTCGCGGACACGGGCCATCCCATGGATCCTCAGTGAGGACGGACTCGATGAGCGTGAGAAGCTCCTCGTGCGCGCTCGCCTCCGGGCTCATGGGGCTGGGCAAGGTATCGTGGCGGGGCGGTGACGCCCTGATGATCCTGGGGTCGCGATCTGAGTCCTGGTCGGCCGTCATCGACGTGGCCTCGGAACAGCTCCTTTCATGCATCTCAACCTCGATCGCGATCACTTAGTTCGCTCGCCAAAAGAGCGAGCCACTTTGCCCCGGTGTCGAGCCGCCCTACCCCAGTCCAGGACACAGACGCTGCGTCCCCGTCTCTTTTTGCCACGCTGACAACGCGTCCGAGCAGTCGGCCGATCGCCTTGTTGTACGCGCCGGTACTCAGATCCACGCCTCCAGCGCCCGAGACACGCGAACGTTCGTTCTCGACCTCTCGCAACGCGGGACCAAGGTTCTCGAGTTCCTCGCCGTTGCGGTCGATTCTCCAGTGGAGTTCACGGAGCTCGCCCGCATCGAGGACCTTGGAGGAGGTCGATGGGGAGATGACCGCCCCTTCCGCAACCTTCTCGCGGAGCAGGCGCGCCGCTTCGCGAACGTGATCGGTCGCGATCCCGGGGCTTCGACCGGATGGTGGGAGATTCGTCACTCTGCGGCTCGACATCTTTGGACCTCCATGGCCTGGAACAGACGGGCCCACGCAGAGCAGGTCGCGTGCCATGCCCCGCGCGCTCGCGGACTCGCTGATCCACTGGCACTGAGGCCTTCCGCGACGCCGATCGGTATCACGGAAGGTCGGAGCGAGACGCATCGAGGCGTCTCAGTCGGCGAGGACGGCGACAATCCCCGCGACCACCGCCAACCCGGCGCCCACCCCGGCGCTGACCCACGCTCCGGTCAGGACAGCGTCGTGGTCTCGAGCCCCGTCGATGAGCGCGCCGTCGGCGGCGCCGCGGCTGCCTCTGCCCACCGCGTCACCGTGCACCGCCAAACCGACCGAGACCGAGGCCGCGATGACCGCGAGTCCGGCCGGAACCGCCGCCCAGATCCAAGCCCGCGGGGGCTCGGCGTGGACCTCCACGTGCCGCACCCAAAGATTGGGTTCGAAGAGTGTATCGACGGCCTGTCGCCACAGCTCCGAGTGGACTGCCTCGAGTCCCACAACGAGCTCAGCGCTCGCCACGGCCGCATCACCCTCGAGGCGGCCCAGAAGAACCTGAACCTGATCGAGGCCCGCGTGGAAGTGCACCAGCACGAGGGAATCGCTGACCGGAACCGCCCCTAGGTCAGACCGACACGCAGGGGGATCGAGACAGCCCCGAGCGCCGTCGATATGTACTTCTCTTCCAGTGACCTCTTGGATGCTGCGAGTGAGCCCGTCAAGCAGTGCCTGCTCGT
Source organism: Deltaproteobacteria bacterium (assembly GCA_011526105.1). Classification (GTDB taxonomy): domain Bacteria; phylum Myxococcota; class Kuafuiibacteriia; order Kuafuiibacteriales; family Kuafuiibacteriaceae; genus WYAZ01. Next base: position 17,290 of record WYAZ01000032.1, read on the forward strand.
GTTTGGCGTCGAGCCCGACGGAGTCGCCCACATGAACAACCACCGCCGAGACGAGCAGCGTGAAGAGGCTCAACATGAGCGAGCACGCTAGCACGGCTACGACTCGACTTGCCATGACACGCTTTGCCGGAACATCATCGCGGCGTCGAAGCTCCGCGCACGAGGAGCACCACGCTGAAGAACCAAATGAAGAGGCGCGGCAGGTGAAGCTCCCACGGCCCACGATCTGGATCAGCGCGCTCGGCCTGGTGTGCGCGAACTGCGAGTCCAAACCCGAGCTCGCGCTCGTGGGCGAGAGCAGTGCGCAGGAGTACGTCCTCGCTCAAAGAACGGATAGCTCCTTCCCTTGGCGAATCCGAGCCTTTTCATTGGCCGATGGCGCCTCCTGGATCGACGGGCACGAAGTCGTTTTGGTGGCTCTGAAGGCGGCTTCCGATCTCCCACTTCGCACCTGGCTGACGCTAGAAGACCTGGGGCGTGCGAGCTGCGAACTGCTCAGGCCCACGAGCGTTCACAGGCTGGTCGAGAATCCGAACGGTCTAGAATGGGAGGAGACTGAGCTTTCGGTTGAACTGCGCGGCATCTTCGCGGCCCTTGTTCGCCCCGAGTGCAATCGATGTGTGCTCTTCGACGCGGAGGACATCAGCGTGGGGTCTTCGGATCTGCGAAGAGGTCTGAGGAGCGCCGCGGTGCTGAGATCGGGGAACGCACTGGCCTCCACCCCCGATGGTCTGCTCTGGCTCATGGCGCCAAGCCGACCGCCGCGGAGGGTGACGGGCTGCGAGGGAACACAGGGATGGGTGTTGAGCCCCCACGTGCGAGAAGACGGGCTCTTCGGCGCACAGGGCGCGTCACTCCGCGAGCTGGAAATCGACGAAGACGACGGCTCGTGCCGCTCCACCGAGGTCTACATCGCCCGTGGCCGCATCGCACATACCAGCGTCACCCCGGCCGGCTGGCCGCTGCAGTGGCTGGTCACCTCAGTGAGCGGAACCGACGAGACCGAGGTCGCGGTGGTGCTCTACGACGGCGCGCGCACCAGCACGATCGCCGAGTTCCAGGCCGCGATCTCCGTCAGCCAAAGCGGAGTGCGGAAGATCCGAGGTCAACAGCAGGCGGTGTTCCAGGCGCCGGACGAGATCGTGATCTCGACCGGCTACGAGGACGTTCTTCACCATCGACTCGATCAGCTCGAAGCGTTCCGCCTCGTGACGGAACGACCCATCGAGGGCCTGAGTGCGGTCGAAGGTTGGGGCGCCATCGCGAGTGTTTCGGGGCTGACGGGGAGGCGCGCGGAGGTCTTCACCTTCGAGGCCGAGACCGGCCTCCCTCGGCGGCTCACGGAGTTGCCGCGTTTTTTCGCGGCCGCCGCGCCCTTTCGCGGAGGCTGGCTGGCCGTCGGCCGAGGCGGATCGATCTACGAGCACCATCGGGAGCTGGGCGACTGCCCGGTGCAGCTCGAGCTTCTGCAGGGCAACCACGTGGCCAATGTTCTGATCGCTTTGCCCGGCGAGACCTATCTCACCGATGTGGTCAGGTCAGGCGATGCTCAGGCCGCTTGGCTCCGGCCCCGTGCGGTGTCCGCGCCAGATTCGCAGCTCTTCCCCGGCGGTCTTTGACCCCTCGGTCGATGGTGTCTCCAGAGCACCGCGCCATCGACCGAATTCACTTCGAGCGATGCCCGCGCTAGGCTGGCCTTCAGGTGGAGCGAACCATCCCTCTCGGTGTGGACTCGGTGCCGGTCCGAGCCCTGCGTGTGACGGTCCTTCGCGGCCCGGATCAAGGGCGGGTCGTGACGTCGACCGACGCCCTCAGCGTCGGCACTGCGGCTTCGAACGACCTCGTGCTCGCGGACGAGACCGCCTCTCGTTACCACTTCGAGCTCCAACGCATCGGCGAGGCGATCACCCTGGTGGATCACGGCTCGACCAACGGCACCCGAGTAGGCGGCGCGTACATCGAGCGGGGTCGACTGGTTCCGGGAACGGTGATCCAGGTTGGTCGATCGGAGCTCCAGGTCGACGACGGTGAGGCTCGGACGATCGAGCTCCACTCCGAGCGCGAATTTTCGGGACTGGTCGGACGATCGGCCGGCATCCGGGCCCTCATGGCAAAAGCCGAGCGGGCAGCCCGTTCCGAGGCCTCGGTGCTGATCCTCGGTGAGACCGGAACCGGCAAGGAGGTGCTGGCGCGCGCCATTCACGAGTCGAGTTCGCGCCGCGGCCAGCCCTTCGAGACGGTGGATTGTGCATCGATGGCCCCCACGCTCATCGGGAGCGAGCTCTTCGGCCACGAGAAGGGTGCGTTCACGGGCGCGTTCGAGCAGCACGCCGGGGCCTTCGAGCGCGCGGACGGAGGGACGGTCTTCTTGGACGAGATCGGAGAGCTCCCGTCCACGCTTCAGACCGCATTACTCGGCGTGCTCGAGCGACGTTCGTTTCGAAGACTCGGTGGCAAGGCGCTGGTCGAGGTCGACGTGCGCGTCGTGGCGGCGACCCATCGAGACCTTCGGAGCGAGGTCAACGCGGGGACCTTCCGGCAAGACCTCTACTATCGCATGGCGGTGGTTCTGCTTCGCCTTCCACCGCTTCGGGAGCGTCTCGAGGACCTTCCGGATCTCGTCGAGCACTTCCTTCGGCGTGCGGGTCGCAGCGAATCGATCTCGGACGTCCTCCCCGAGTCGACGTTGGCCGCGATGCGGCAGCACCGCTGGCCAGGAAACGTTCGAGAGCTGCGCAACACAGTCGAGGCCGCTCTGGCCCTGGGGACCAAGCTCGAACTCGAAGACGCCGAACCCCTGCCTGTACCTTCGGACGAAAGTACCCCGCATGGCCTTCTGCCGTCGAAGGACTCGGGGTTCTGGCGCCTCCCCTACTCTGAGGCGAAGCATCAACTCACGGAGCTCTTCGAAGATCGCTTCGTGCGCCAGCTTCTCGAGCGTTGTGACGGGCGCGTGAAAGAAGCCGCCGAGCAGGCTGAGATGAGTCGATCGTACCTCACTCGGGTGCTGCGCCGCCGTGGCATTCGCGGAACCAAGGAGGAGTGAGCGTTGGAGCGTGGGGGCCTCCAGGAACTTTTCGAGGTGAACGAACTCCTCGACGCATCGGAGGAGGACTCACAGCTCACCGAGACGGCGCAGACGAGCGCAACGCAGGTCGATGACGCGTTCAGCGGAGCCGACCCCGGCGAAGCCACCGAGCTGCGTTTTGATACCGAGTGGAGTCAAGAGAGCACCGAGAGCCGCCCGAGTTTCTCGCCCCCTCAGAAGCACCGAGCGCGTGACCCGTCGCGGCGGCTCGAGGTCTCTGGGCCCGCTCGTCCAGGCGTGCGCCCCGCGTTCGCAGATGCGCCGAGGCCGAGGCGTCGCTGGATGCTGCCTCTCTTCTTACTCGCACCGAGCGGCGCCATCCTCGGGTTCTTCGGTGTGACGCTTTTTGATCGGGAGCCCGCGAGACCGCCAGCGACCCACGCCACCCCTCAGAGCCAGTGGGCGCCTGCAAAGGTCGAGGTGCGGGTCGAGCGCGCGGTGAAGGAGGAAGCGCCGCGGATCGAGGCGGCTCCGCTGCCCGACACTCCAGAGCCCAGCGCGGCCGCTCTCCATGGAAAGGCAAGACGCTCCCGCGTCGACCGAGTTGCGAACCGGGCCGAGTCTCCACCGCCGCGCCTCTCGGAGCGGGCCGAGGTCGAGCCGAGCTTGGTTCGATGGCGCCGGCTCCTTCGGGATCGAGGCCTGACCGAGAGTGACGCGAGCCTGTTGGTGCCTGAACCCCTCGCGCGGTGGAGGAAAGCGCGGCAAGGCGTCGACCGGTCGGAGGAGCTCGATGCCTTCGAAGACCTCACCGAGGCACTCTCGCGGGCCGCCATCGACCGCGAGTTCCTGGGCCTCAAGCTGACCAAGGTGCTCTCCCAACTCCGAGCACGTCGGGAAGGAGGCGAACTCCCAGCCGAGCGGGCGAGGACGCTCGAGCGGCGATATTTCGAGCTACGACGCAGGCTGTTGTCGCCGGGAGTTGCCCCGGACGCAGCGAAAGCTCAGGAACTCCATCGCGCGGTGGAGGCGCTTCGGCTGGACATCGAACAAGGTCGTTAACCCAGTGCCTTCGTCTCCCAGACCGAGCTCGACAGGGCGCTGCCCGAGACACTCAGAAGCACCTCGGTGACGCCAATGGGCGTCTCGGCCCCAGATCTGTGGACGGACCCCGCGTAGACTTCGCGGCACACTCGACTGGCACGTCTCCTGCTCTGGTGCAGGTTCGCTCGATGTCGGCGCGACATGGGCGGGAGGCACCGATGAAGCTCGCAGAAAATTTTCTTGTACGGGAACTCGCCCGCGCTGCTCGAGACGCCCATCGGCCGCTGGCGAAAGACGACATCGACGCCGTGGCTCGGGAGCTCGGCGCGAAACCGGTCGAGGTCCGGGCCGGGGCGCTGGCCGCCCTTCGCCGCTTGGACGGAGGCGTCGACCGGAACGAGAGCGCGGGCCACCTCAGCCGAGCACTGCGTTCGATGGTGGGCGACGGCGTGGGCACGAGATTTGTCGGCCAGAGGAGCGCCGGCCTGTCGAGTCCGGTCTTCAAGGGCTCGAACCTTCGCATCATGGGCGAGACCGCGCCCGCTTCGAGTACATCGGAAGTCGAGGCACACCTCCGAGGAAGGCTCGGCGAACACTTCATCGCTTCGAACCTCCTGGAAGCGGTCATGAAAAACCGACCGGGCTGCGATACTTGGGAGTTCGGCGCCATGAGTCGCCTGAGCGACAACCTGTGGGTAGTGCCCGTGCGGCTCACAAACTTCCTGGCGGCGGGTCTGTTCCAAACGAGGAAGGCAGAGGTCGACGTCCGATATGCCGTCGTAGACGCCGAGGGCAGCCACGTGTCCACCCTTCGGTCTCATCCCGTGCCGGGCGCAGAGACGTCGTTTCCGGACACCGGCCTCAACAGCTGGACCATGCGTTTCGAGGCGGGCGGGCGCATTCTGGCGACGCCCGAAGCACCCTAGTGTCCCGTGGGTTGGACTGATTGGGCGATCTCAACTGCGTGTTTCGAAACCGCGGAGAAAGAGGGGCGCGAAGTCGGAGTGCTTGTCCACCCGTCGCCGCGCCGGGAGACCTGAGCGCGAGCGCTCCCACGGATGGGCTCAGGAAGGCGGGGAGGTGCTTAGCACCGAAAGCACGTGATTTCAGGGCCTTGGGCGCAAATAACTCGGTTGTAGGTTTATGGGCGCGGGTGTATGTGCAGCCTATGAGAAGCATCCTTCGAAGCTCGGCCCCCATCGCGCTCGTCTTCACCCTCGCCTGCGGCAAGGGCGGACTCGACGAGACCACCGAGACCCACGAGAAGGCCGAGGCAGAAGCCAGCGCTCAGCTCGCGGGCTGGACCCTCGATGCCGTGCGTCAAGAGAGCTTGCACCCGCTCGGCCACAAGCTGAAACAGATCATCGAGGTCGAGGGCCCGGACACCGCACGGAAGATGCGGCTTCGTTTCGGCTCCATCCGAATGGAGCGGGACTACGACTTCCTCGTCATTCAGGACGAGTGGGGCACGGAGCTCGAGCGCATCACGGGCAATCACACGAACTATCTTTCGCGCACTCTGCCCAGCCGCAAGGCCAAGATCGTGCTCGAGACAGACTCGTCGGTCTCGAGCTGGGGCTTCGTGCTCGACCAAATCCGTCACCGAGGCTGCGCGCACAACCCGCCCGTCGCGAACACGCTCCGCGCACCCGCGAACTGTACTGCGCTCGAGAACGCCATCGAGTCGCGCGCCATCGCTGAGGTGCGACGCCGCTTCACCGACGGCTACTTTCAAGGTCCCTGGGTCTTCCGAAGCGGGGCACCCGCCGCCCCCGAGGCCGCGGCACCCGCGCACTCCGAGACCAACGTTCAGGTCGAGGGCGTCGACGAGGCGGACATCGTCAAGACCGACGGCAACCACATCTACACCGCCTCGGGTCACGAACTTCGCATCTACCGGAGCTGGCCGGTCGCGGGCGCAGCGCTTCTTCATCAGGTTCGTATCGAGGGCTGGGCAAAAGAGATGTTCGTCGAGGGCAACCGGATCGTGGTGCTCTCGGGCGTCGCCGGTGATTTCAACCTCGGGGGCGGCCCCCGTCCCATCGACGGTCGTCGCCTCGGCCCCATCTGGTGGCGCCCAGAGGCCTTCACCAAGCTCACCGTGCTCGACTTCCGAAATGGGCAACCCGTCGTGACCGACGAGATCTTGCTCGCCGGTCAGTACAACACGGCCCGCCGCGTGGGCACCGCCGTGCGGCTCGTGCTCAATCGCGAGCTGCGTTGGCCGGACCTTCGCTACTGGCCCGAGAACGTCGACACCAACACGCGCGAGTTCGAGCGCGCCATGGACGCCCTCGAGGCCGAGGCGATTCAGATCGTGCAGCGTCGTGCGCTCTCGGACTGGCTCCCGCCGAGCTATCGCGTGGTGAACGGGCAGCGCCAGATGCTCGCCACTACTTGCCAAGACTTCTTGGTTCCACAGAGCGGGGACGAGCTTGGTCTGGCCTCGGTGGTCACCGTGGACCTCGGCGGCAGCGCTCCCTCCATTCAAGACACCTCGATGCTGCTCCGGGCCGACAAGGTGTATCAGTCGCTCGAGAACCTCTACGTCTCCACCGCGCATCAATGGTCATGCTGGGAGGACGCGGGGGTCGAGGGCGAGTACACCCATCTTCATCAGCTCAGCCTCACGAACCCGCTTCGCACCAGCTACCGTTCGAGCGGCGGGGTGCCCGGCGCGCTGCTCAACCAGTTCTCCATGGACGAGCACGCGGGTCACCTGCGGGTCGCCACCACGCAAACACGCTGGAGCATGCCCACCCCGGAGGAGCAGACCACGAATCGCGTCTCTGTGTTGGCCCGCACGGGAACTCAGCTGCGCACGGTAGGCGAGACCGAGCTCGTGGCGCCCGGTGAACGCATCTTCTCGAGCCGCTTCATGGGAGACACGGGCTACGTGGTGACCTTCCGTCAGGTGGACCCGCTCTTTGTAGTCGACCTCTCCGCCCCCACGCGTCCACAGGTCGTCGGCGAGCTCAAGATCCCCGGCTTCTCGACGTACATTCACCCGCTCGACGCCCAGCACCTCCTCGCCATCGGCAACGACTTCGAGCCGGACGGCACCACGCGCAACGGCGTCGCGCTTTCGATCTACGACGTGAGCAATCGCGCCGCGCCGCGCCTGAAGCACAAGGCGCTCGTGGGCAGCACAAACGGGCACAGCGAGGCGCTCTACGACCATAAGGCTTTCACCACGTACGAGATGGCCGGCAGCGACGAGTTGCTCGTGGCCGTCCCGTTCTCGGACTGGACACGGAACGAGGGTGACGCCGAGTTCTTCAACGAGTTCAAGAGCTCGCTGAAGCTGTTCCGCGTGAGCCCGCTGGGCATCCTCGGGACCGGAGAGCTCGATCTCTCCGACCTCTACGCCGCCAACGAAGAGAGCCGCTTTGGCTGGTGGTACGCGCCGAACATCCGGCGCGGCGTGTTCGTGGACCGCTACGTCTTTGCGGTCTCGGATGCAGGCCTGAAGGCGGCCGAGATCGCCAATCTCCGAAACGTCGTCGCGGTGGTGCCCGGGCCGGCTCAGCTCGAAGAGCCGCCGGTTTCGGTCGACATCGTCTCGACCGAGGGTTCGGACGAGCCCAACCGTCTGATCCCGGACAACGATCCGCGCGGCATCTCGAGTGTCATCCACCTCGCGGACAGCTTTCTCATCGATCGCCTGACCGTGGATCTGAACATCACCCACAGCTACCGGGGCGACCTGTTGGTCACGCTCGAGCACGACGGTGTCACGGAGGTCTTGCACGACCGTACTGGCGGCAGCTCGGACGATCTCATTCGCTCCTACACCACCGAGCGCTTCGTCGGAAAAGAGGCGCGCGGAGAGTGGACCCTGCGCGTGGTGGACAGCGCCCGCGCCGACGTCGGAAAGCTCGTGCGCTGGAGCGCGCTCGCCGTGGGACGCGGCACCGCACCGGTCAGCACCACCATCGAGCGCAGCTTCGAAGGTCGGCCGAGCATCGCGATCCCGGACAACAAGAACACGGGCATCTTCGTGGACATCGAAGTCACCGAAGAATTCGACATCTCCGAAGTGCAACTCGCGGTCGACGTCACCCACAGCTATCGCGGCGATCTGGTCGTGCGGCTCGAGCACGACGGGATCTCGGCGATCGTGCACGACCGGCAAGGAGGCTCGGCCGATGACCTGCGCGCGGACGTGAAGCTCGACGCCTTCGCCGGCCGAAGCGCCCGGGGCACGTGGCGCATCGTGGTCTCGGACGTGGCCGCCTACGACACCGGCACCTTCGATCGCTACGCGCTCACCCTGCGCGGCACTGGGCGCTGAAAGCGGCCGCGCCTCAATCAGGGTCGATGCAGGGCGGGCGCGGACAGAAGTCCCCGCAGAAGTCCTGGCAGAGTAGACCGCAGCTCGGATAGTCCGGCGTGCACCCGCCATCACAGTCGGTGGCGCCGAAGTTCTGGAAGGTCCCGCACCAACACGAGCAGGTCTGCGTCGAGCATGACTGACCCGTCTGCGGGTGGCACGCGCAGACCGCCGGATTGGCGGCCGTACATCCGTACGTACAGGCCTGCTCAGCCCCGGTGAAGTCGCCGCAACCGAAGGCATCGACCGCGCAGGTGCCGAGGTTTCCGGTGGGAAGGCACGCCGCGCAGGTGGAGGCTCCGCCGGTGGGGCACGCGCAGTTGCTGACCGTACAGACACACGAGCCTGACACACATTGAGAGTTCGCCCCGCAGGTGCCGCCCACGCAGCCACCACAGGTCGCAGTACCGCACTCGCACAGGGGAAGTGGAGCACCGCCGGAGCAAGTCCCGTTGCAGTCGATGCTCCCACCGCAAGAAGTAGCGGTGTCGCAGCCTTGTCCATAGTTCGACGGGCCCGGGCAGGTCCACGACCCCGAGGGACCACACACACCATCACCGCACGCGCAGGGCGGACGGGGCGACCCGCCCGAACAGACGCCCATGCAGTCGATCGTACCCCCACAGGTATCTCCGCCAGAACAGAGCTGACCGAAGTTGGCGGGCTCGGTGCAGGCCGACCACGTGCCGTCCGGCAGACAGACCGAGGCCTCGCAGCTGCACACCGGCTCGACCTCACCCGCGACACACTCGCCCGCGCAGTCGATGACCGCACCACACTGACCCGGGATCGTGCACGGTTCTCCGAATCGACGACTGCAACCCGCGTCAGGGGTGGCGCTGTCCTCTACGGCCGCATCGGCGCCTGCGTCACTGCGCACGCCAGTGTCGGCGCGAGCATCCGTCGGGAGCGCGTCTCGAGCTTCGGCGTCCCGCTCGATGCTCGCATCGCCGCCGCTCGCTTCGGGCGTGTCGTAGCAGAAGCCATCGTTCCAGCAAAACCACTCGTCCGGACAGTCGCTCGGCGCCGCGCAGACGAAGTGTCCGGTCGGGATCTCGGGCGCGCAGGCCAGCGACGAAAGTAAGATCGTCGCGGCGCCCAGGAACCGGGGTGTGTGACTCACTCGCTGAGAAGCCATGCCAGGCCCCCTCCGGCGGCGACGACACCGGCACCGATGAGAGCGATGCCCACCCCGCTGAGCACCGGCGCCGCGTCTGCGTCACCGCGTACGTCATTGAAGGCCGTACCCATGGGTGCGCTCTCCACGGAGGACGCCGCGCTCGCCCCGAGGATGACCAGCACGGTGCCCGCGACGAGCGCCGCGCCACCACCCGCGACGAGCACGTAAGGCGCGGGACCGGGGCCGCTGGACTCGGTGGCTTCGAGGACCAAGGGAGAGTTCGGTTGAGGGGCGGGCGGCTCGGGCGGTGCCGGCACCAGGGTGAGCTCTTGCTTCGGCTTCTGCTCTTTGACGAGCGGGTCCGGCTTCGATACCCGCGCCTGCTCGGCCACGATCTCCTCGAGGAGTCGCACCGTCTCCGTCACCGAGGCCGCGTCACTCGGCGTGGGATCCGTCGCGAGGTACTCCTTGAAGTGCTTGATCGCCGAGTCATATCGTTTGAGCGATCGCTCGCACTGCGCGAGCGCTCGGATCGCAGACCCGCGTCGGCCAGAGAGCTCGTAGGCCTTCTCGAACCACGGAAGCGCGGCCTCGTACTCCTGCGCTTGGTAGAAGCGCATGGCCTTCTCGAACTCCATCTTTCCGCCCGCGGCCTGGGTCGCCGGTTTGGCGAGGACCGCCGAGGGCGCAAGCAAGAGGAGGATGAGCAGGATACTCTGGAGCGCCTTCACCATGGCGTCATGTCGTCCTTTCGCAGAGCTTTGGGCTTCTTGGGCGGGGTCACGGTCGAGGGAGCCTTCTCCGTCGCCGGCTTCGCGACCCCTTTGCTCGGTCGCGAGGGCTCGGTCCGCTTAGGTTTGGCGACGCGCTCGGGCTCGGGCTTGGGCTCGGGCTCGGGCTCGGGCTCGGGCTCCACCGCGGGCTCGGGCTCCTCAGCGGGCTCCGGCTCGGGCGCAGCGACGATGGTCGGAGCTTCGTCGGGCACCGAACCGGGCGCCACTGGAGTGAGCGCCTTGGGCTCGACCACCACGAGCTCGGAGTTGAGGTTCGACCACATATACGCGCCGGCCACCAAGACGATCGAGAGACTCAGAAGCAGCACCGCGAGCGGCCACCACGGACGAGGAGGGGGGCCAATGGATTCGCGGCTCGCGTTCTGGGATGCCATGGTGTCATCCGCGGGGACCGATGGGCTGGGCGCGTGAGGGTGCCGACTCACTTTGGTGGGCGGCAGCGAGGGCGCGAGATCGTCGAAGGGGACGACGGCGGAGATGGGCTGTGTCTCGAGAGGGACCGTGGGCGCGCGCGAAAGAGGGAGTCCTTCTGCGCCCGCGCGCAGCGACTCGAGCTCTCGCCGGACCAGCTCGATCTCGGGACGCTCCTCGGGACGCAGGGCCACGCAGCGACGAATGAGGTCTTCGAGGGGTCCGTAGATCCGCCCCGACGGCAGCGAAAAAGGCGGCAGCTCACCTACGATCTTCTGGCGCAGAATCGCCATCGAGTCGCCGACGAAGAGCCGCTGCCCGGTCACGATCTCGTAGAGCAATGTCCCAAACGCGTAGACGTCAGCCGCCGGAGTGACCCCCTGCCCACTCACCTGCTCGGGCGCCATGTAGCCGGGGGTACCAAGGACCAAGCCAGGGGTGGTGCGATCACCGGTGGGCACCTGCACCTTCGCGATGCCGAAGTCGAGCACCTTGATGCTCGGCACCAGGCTGAAGTCTCCCGGGTCCTTCATGACGAAGATGTTGTCGGGTTTGAGATCGCGATGAACGACCTTGACGCGATGGACCGCGGACAAGGCGTCAGCGAGCTGGATGCCCAGATTGATCGCCTCTTTGAGCTCGAGCGCGTCTTCCTTGATCGTCCTTCGAAGTGTATCGCCCTCGAGCAACTCCATGATGCAGGCCACGCGGAGCGGATTCTCGGACTCCACGAAGTCGAAGATGTCGATGATGTTCGGGTGGCGAATCGCGTTCACCACCCGGGCCTCATCGAAGAAGCGCTGCAGGTAGTCGTTGTCGGCGGCGAACGAGGCGCGCAGCACCTTGACCGCGGCCGGCCGACCGAGGCGGTGGTGCGTGGCCGCATAGACGCAGCCCATGCCGCCCTCGCCGATCAGCGAGTCGAGCCGGTAACCTCCGATGACCTCTCCGAGCTTGGCGGGTAGCGTGTCATCGCGTTCTCGCCGCGAGGAAGACATAGGGCTCGAAACCTAGGAGTAACATTCACAGATGGGGCTGGCGAGTCGAGCACCACCTGCGGCCTGGGTAGGTGGGTGTACGTCGCTGTGATCTCGGGCTAGTGTCCCGTCCGAGAAGTTCGATCATGTTCCCGCGAAGTATCCTTCGTCGCTGGTCGGCGCGCTACGAAGGGAGTTGGGTCGCCCCCAATGACCGAGGAGCCCGAAAGGGCGGCCGCAGGCC
>WYAZ01000033.1 GCA_011526105.1 Deltaproteobacteria bacterium
GCTGCTCGGACCGATTGGCCACGTGACGCCGATGGAGTATGAAGAGGCGTACTATCGAAGTCAGGCTCAGCATGGGGCTGCAGCGTGACTCAAGCAACGAGGTCTCCAGAGAAGCCGGGCCGATTCAGTACTCGAACTCGTCCGGGAGGCCGGCGTCGATGTGACGGACTGGGAACGCTCGCCGAGGGGGGCCGGCAATCCCGCCTACTGTTACCAGTGGTGCTTTGGCGCTCCTCCGTCGCCCGTCGTCGCGTGCCTCTGGTTCGATGAGGTACACGAGAATTCGAGGGGACGCGCACAAGTCGAGGTGGTGCTGCGCCACGGCAGCGAGCTCAGTTCCCGCCAGAAAAGCCGGGCCGATCGCCTCCTTCAGGCACTGGTCGCGGCGCACAACGCTTCGCAGCCGATCCGGGCGATCATCAGCGCTGGGCCTCTACCTCCTTCCGGCCAGTCGCATGGCGGGAAGAGGTCCGTGACCCATCGGGCACTAGACTCTGAACCGTGGACCGTCCACGTCGCCGACCCCGAGACCGGACGATGCGTGCTTCTCAGAGGCCTCGACTTCGTCGACCAGTTCTCCACGTCGGTGCCGGAGAGCGAACTCAAGGTTCCGGTCCGCCGAACGGTCGTAACGGAGACGCTCGTCAGAGATCCACGGTTGCGGGAGCAGGTGCTCAGGCGCGCCGGAGGTATCTGCGAGTTTTGTGGGGCCGCCGGGTTCGTGACCGCCAGTGGACGGGTGTACCTCGAGACTCACCACATCGAGCCTCTGAGCGAGGGAGGAAGCGATGCGGAGAGCAACATGATTGCTTTGTGCCCGAACGATCACCGTCGGGCGCACCATGGCCTAGACCGCGAGGAGCTCGCAGAGACATTCAAGGCCCGCGTGACGCAGCGCGTCCCAGGCAGCGGCGACACCCAGTGAAGGGGAGCTTGCGCACCCCGCAAGCGGGGTGCCCGAGCTCGTTTGCTCACTATCGACGAACGATAAGGATCAAAATAATCATTAGAACTAGATCTAGCTCACTCATGTGAATTTCTCCCGAGCCCAGCCGAAGATTGCCGACTTTCGCCGACTGCGGCTGGACTCTAGGTAAATAGATCGGAGTTCGAGTTCTCTCCCCCTCCGAGCGAAGATTTCTCCCCGGACGGCAGAGGGGCCTTAGGTCCGGCCGGGTCCCTAAGCCCAGGCGCCTGGGAGCGAGCCGGCCCACTGGTGCCGCATCTCTTCTCCACTGACCTCGGCTATGCTGCCCGGGTGGCGTCCCGGCCCCTCCGCCTACTATTTCCCCTCCTCGTAGCGCTCGCCATCATCGTGGCGTTATGGGCCCGGGCCAACGACCCCAAACGCAGGGTCGACGAGATCTGGCAACGCCAACGCGAGATCACCACCCTCCCCAACCCCACCGAACGTGTCTCCGCGATGGAGACACTCATGCGCGACGTCGACGCCAACGCACGCCACTACCTCCGCATCCACCTTTGCCGCCATCTCTTCGAAGCCGAACAGCTCGACGAAAGCACCGCCTGCGCAAACCTCCTCCTCGAAGAAGCCTCCGCGCAGGCGGACGACTGGAACCACGGGAACGCGGTGCACGACGGTCATGCACTCCTCGATGAGATTGCGCTTCGGCGCGGGGATGTGGACGCGGCGGAGAGACATCTCTCGCAAGCCGGTGAGACGCCGGGCTCGCCGCAGCTTGGAAGTTACGGGCCGAAGATGACGCTCGCGCGTGAGTTGCTCGCGCTCGGCCTTAAGGACGCGGTGCGAAGCTATCTGGAGGCGTGTCGGAAGTTCTGGAGGGCCGGCAGCGATGCGATCGATCCCATGATTCGCTTCGTCGAGACTTCGACGCTCGCCGCGCTCGAGCTCGATGAGGCGGAGGGGCTACGAAGGGCGGAGGAAGCGAGGCTGAGCTTCAACTCGCATCCGTAGGCGAAGACGCAGCTCGATGCTCTGCCCGTCGAGCCGGCCTATGCGCGAAGGGTCGGGTGGGCGGGAGAGAGTTCGGGCCTCGCCGAATATTGCGGGCTCGATCCCATGCCGAACTTCTTGGCGTTCATGAAGGCCGAGGCGAAGCGGATGAGCTTCACGCCCGAGCAGCGCACCTTCGTGGCCATGCTGCACGGGGTCTCCATGCGCCGAACGATCGAGCGCGCGCAGCTTTTGAAGTCTGACGCGCGGTTGGTGGAGATGCTCCGGCGACGGATGGAGAGTTATGGCGGAGGGTTCGGGCCTGAGTAGGGCTCGGGCTCAGTCGTACGTCCCTCGGTGGGAGCGCCCACTTGCCTGCGACTAGAGGCCGGAGAAGCGGGCGCTTGCGTCTCGGGATCCAAGGGTTCAGATTCGAGCCATGAGCGCTCGTCTCCTCCCGACCGAGCACGCGGACCGAACGCAGGCCGAGACCTCGGATTTCGAGTGCGGCGTTTGCCGCTTGCGACTTTGGAATCCGCTCGAGCGGAAGATGAGCGGACGCGGCTCACGGAAATGCTTCGCGGCGCGCTGAAGAATCGTCCGTAAAGACTTCGCAGGTATCCGCTCGCCCAGCGGGAATGAAAGTCGCGCTCCGTAGCGTGCTTCACGATTGTCTCAATCGAGCGCTTCTGGCAGAACCGTAGTCATGAGCGAGGTCGAGGCGAAGACGGAGTCACTCGAAAAGTCGAGTGGCTCGAACGCCACGGAGTTCACCATCCGCCAGCTCATGAGACAGCGCGCGCGCGAGGAGAGTGACGAGAGCGTGCTGCTCCCGGGAGAGGTCGTCGGGTTGCTCAAGCAGCTCACCGGGATCGATGACGTGGCCGCCGCCGTGTCCGAGATGACCAACGATGCGCTGGCGCGGCACGCTCGATTGGTGATTCTGGAGAGAATGGCGCTCGAGAACGACAACGAGGTCTCGATTCCTCGCAAGCAGAAGACCAAGGTCCACAAGTCCGAGGCCGCCAGGAAGAAGAGGAAGAAGAAGACTGCTTCGAAGTCGAGAAGGGGTCGATGAAGCTCGCCAAGTCGGTGGTGTTCGACACCAACCTCTACATCGGGGTCCTGATGCGCCAGAGCAAGGCGGCAAAGCTCTACCTGAAGTACTTGGCGAGCACGTTCGACGAGGTTCGGAGCGCCGTGGTTCTTCACGAGTTGATGCGTGGGGACAAGTTCGAGGACCGCTTCGAGCCCAGGGCCTTCAAGATCAACGAGTGGCTGCGGGGAGGGCGGACCGAGGCACCCACGACTGATGATTAGCAGCTCGCGGGCAAGGCACTTCAGCAGATTCGCAACCGCGAAGTCGTCCGGCTCCGGAAGATGACGAACGATGCGCTCATCGCGGCGTACTGTCTGCGCACTGGCTCGACGCTCCTCTCGGCGGATCAGGACTACAACGATCTGCGAGGGACCCAAGCGCTCCGGGACTTGCGCTTCTTGGACTGGACCAAGCTGCAGCACCATCACTCACGCCGAAGTACGAGAAGTTCATCCGAGAGATTCAGAAGATCATCGATCGCGACGATGAAGACCGCGTCTATGTGTGGGACCTCGATGACGGACAACTTCGTCGCGTTGCGGTCCATCGATTGAAGTCGTAGCGGGAGGATTAGAGGACCGCCCATCGCAGTGGGAATCGCGAACCACATCCTGAAGGAGACGCGCTGATGGCCCTTGGATCCGGCATTGAGTGGACCGAGGCCACGTGGAACCCGGTCACCGGCTGCAACAAGATCAGCCCGGGCTGCAAGTACTGCTACGCGGAGCGCATGGCGGAGCGGCTCCAGACCATGGGACAGCCAAACTATCGAAACGGCTTCGAGCTCACCCTCCAGCCGCAGATGTTGGAGCTTCCGCTGCGTTGGAAAAGGCCGCAGACCATCTTCGTGAACTCGATGAGCGATCTGTTTCACGACCACGTGCCGCTCGAGTACATCCAGCGCGTCTTCGATGTCATGCGCCGCGCGGACTGGCATCGCTTTCAGGTTCTCACCAAGCGAGCGGAACGGCTCGCCGAGCTGAGTTCCAACATCGACTGGCCGAACAACGTCTGGATGGGGGTGAGTGTCGAGAGCGCGGACTACACCAGCCGCATCGATGACCTGCGCGCGACGGGTGCGCGTGTGAAGTTCCTTTCGCTCGAGCCTCTCCTAGGACCGCTGGAGAAGTTGAAGCTGCGCGGCATCGACTGGGTGATCGTGGGCGGGGAGTCCGGGCATCGGGCGCGTCCGATGGACCGCGCGTGGGTGACGAGTATCCGAGATCAATGTGCGCGGGCGGGCGTGGCGTTCTTCTTCAAGCAGTGGGGCGGGAAGAACAAGAAGAAGGCGGGTCGTGTGCTCGATGGACGCACGCATGATGAGATGCCGAGGGCGTTAGAGCCGGTTCAGTCGGGGCGCCGCGCTCGACCACGGGCCTTACCGGTCGTGGTTCGAGGTCAGGCCTAGAGGCTCCGGGACCCGCAGGCATCTGCAGGTCGGAGCTCAGCGCGGCAGTTCGGGTTCAGTCGTGTGTCCCTCGATCTCTCGTGCGTCGCTCTCGAATATCGTTCCGAGCCGTGTTCGGGAGCGCTCGGCACTTGTCCGACTAGGTTCGAGTTGCTAGCTTCGTCGATGGCATGATCGACGCGTCGGTGTTCGAGAAGCGAGCGCAGAGCTTCTTCACTTCTATGAGGGACCTCGTGACGTTGGGCGGCCGGGACTGGAACGCGGCCTCGCCTGACTACCGATCTGCTGTCGGTCTACTCGCCGTGCACTCGGCCATCTCGTTCAGCGACTTCCTCATGGTGCTGTCGACCGGAGCCACCAACGCTGGGGCTCATGATGATGCCTCGGATGAGCTTCGCGCCGCGATGAAGAGTCGGAGGATAGAGTGCGGTCCTATCTCCAAACTCGATCGCTTGCTGGGACAGAAGCATCACTTCGCCTACAGCCCGCGATCCATCAAACCGGCAGAGGTTCACAACGCGGTGATTCATGCGCAGAGCTTCGCGGCGTGGGCGCTCGAGGCGGCGAACAAGCTCAGGGAGGGCTGGTGATGGTTCGTTCGTCCGCCGCTCGGATGGAGCCCCGAATGCTGGAGCCCGTCGCGCAAGCACTGATTGCTCGGCTGTTGGTTCCCAAGGTCTACTTCGAGGCCCATTGGCCCCGCAATCAGGAGGACTTGATCGACATGGTGCTCATCGATCGCTCGGGGACCGGCGACGTGCACCTGGTCCAGCTCAAGCCCAACGCGAGGGCCGCCCTCTCGTCAGGCAGCACGAATCGTCTGATCCAGTTTCCAGCCAACTATCTGTGGTTGGCGTTTCCCAGGCCGCGCACGCCCGTCGACTACAGGTCGCAACCGCTCTACCCCGACGAGGGTGCCGGACGAATCGGCATCATAGAGGTCGCGGAGACGGACGAAGGCGCGCTCGGGGCGAACGTCGTCTGGCCGGCCGAACGTTTCCATGAGCGCCTTCAGGAAGAGGTGAAGAGCTTCGTGCGCGGCAACAAGCCGGACATCAGCTTTCGGTAGCCAGGGTCGCCTGCGGGTACATCGATGATGAGGCCGCGGGTGCACACGCCGAGCCGCCGGCCGAGCGGCCTAGCGAGACCGCTTCCGCGGTGAGCGCGTCGAGCTCTCGTCCTTGGCCAACTGCCCGCCCAATTGCGAGGCCCGGAGCTGCGCGCTCACCGCCTTGTTGAGGAACTGGTTGATCGACATGGCCTCCTCGGCCGCAGCGAGGGCCACCTCGCGATGCAGCGTTGGTCCCATTCGCCACAAGAGCCGCCCGCTGTAGCGCTGAGCGCCGAGCGGCTCCGGGGGAGCGTCTCCGTCCTCAGCGAGAATCGAAAGTGCGTCGCGAACCGCGGCCTTGATTTGAACGATCGCTTTCTCCGCCGTTCGGCCGTGGGCCGCAAGCCCAGGAAACTCGAGACAGCGAGCGATCACTACCGCGTCTTCGTCGCTCCATTCCGTGCGGTAGGTGTACTTCTCGATGAGCGCGGTCATAGATCCTCCAACAAGCGTTCGAGCGGCTTTCCAGCCCACGGCATGCGGAAGAACAGGTGACTGGAAGCCCCTTGCCGAGGCTGACCAAACATCCTTGTGCAAATTCCCACCAGCACCGCGAAACGAACCGTCTTCTTTCCCCGGAGCTCCGCCAGGGCGTCTTCGGCGTCCTGACGGCTCCGCACATGGTATCGTATATAGTATCATTTCCGCGGGGTTAAGTCGGGCGGCGGGCCAGAACGCGCGCCACGACCTCCGCATGAAGCTCATCCGTTTCGCCTCGGCCTTCATGAACGCCAAGAAGAACGGCTTTCGGTCGAGCCCGCATGCACGGGGTCTCCATGCGCCGAACGATCGAGCGCGCGCTGCTTTTGAAGTGTGATGAGCGGTTGGTGGAGATGCTCCGGCGGCGGATGGTGAGTTTTGGCGGAGGGTTTTGAACCGGCGTCCGATAATCATTGGTCGCGACACATCTTCGCCATCGCGCCGATACCGTCTGAGAGTGGCCCCGAGACGGCGAAAAGAAGTTTCTGCGGCGGATGCCGTGCTCCCAAACTCGAGCAGGCTCGCCACACATATCGAGGGTGCGATTATTAACTTGCGCGGTCATCGGGTGTTGCTCGATCAATCCCTCGCCGAACTCTACGGCGTGGAGATCAGGGCCCTGAATCAGGCGGTGCGACGAAATCTGGACCGGTTCCCCGGGGACTTCATGTTCCAGGTCTCCGAGGAGGAGATGGCGCGTCTAAGATCACAAGCCGTGATCTTAGACGGCACTGGGCGAGGACAACATCGCAAGTACCTCCCTTACGCCTTCACTGAGCAAGGGGTCGCGATGCTGTCCAGCGTGCTGCGCAGTCCGCGCGCCGTAGCCGCGAACATCGAGATCATGCGGGCCTTCGTACGACTGCGTCAGCTGCTGACGGAGAATGCCGAACTTGGGCGTAAGGTGATGGCTCTCGAGCGGAAATACGATGCTCAGTTCAAGGTTGTGTTCGACGCCATCCGTGAGCTCATGGCGCCACCCATGAAACCCAGACGACGCATCGGATTTGGTCAGCGGGAGGGAGAGGAGTAGGCGCCCGCGCCCAGATGGAGCTAGGTGCGTGAGCCCCAAGGCCCGCGGGCATCCGTAGGTCCGGACGAGACCGGACGAGACCGGACGACTCGCGTCCGTGGGGCGCGTGGCGCTTCGTGCTTGCGAGGGCCAATCCCATCTGGCACAGGCCTGAATTCATGGCGCCCCGCAAGAAGATCGTGCTCCAGTTTCGGGTCACGCTCGAGGACATCAAGCCCAAGGTCTGGCGACGCATCGTGGTCCCATCGAACTACTCCATGTGGGATCTCCACGTGGCCATCCAGGACTCCATGGGCTGGCTCGACTACCACCTTCATGAGTTCCGCGATCTGACCACGGACGATTCGGGGGAGAGACGCATCGGACTGCCGGTCGATGATTTCTTGGACGAGGGGGCCGAGATCACGCCGAGTTGGCAAGCCATGGCGCTTCTCGCGTTTCAGCAACCGGGAGACGAGGCCACCTACGAATACGACTTTGGTGATGGCTGGGTGCACACCGTCGAACTCGAAGCGATCAGTCTTGCCGAACCGAAGCGTCAGTATCCGAGCTGCATCGCCGGCGAACGCGCGTGTCCGCCCGAGGACTGCGGCGGACCCCACGGCTATCAGGAGATGCTGAAGACGCTCAAGAAAGGACGAGGTGAGGCCTACGAGTCACTGGTGGAGTGGCTCGGCGGAGGCTTCGACGCAGGGGCTTTCGAGGCTGCCGAAGTGCGCTTCGATGACCCGAAGCTCCGGCTGCAGCGCGCGCTGCGGGGATAGAGACCCCGGGTCGATGAGCTACACCTAGCCTGCGTCGAGAGGACCGGGCTACAAGGCGGCCATGGATCCCCGGCTCAACTTCGTCAGTCTCGTCGTCTCCGACCTCGCCCGCGCGCGACGGTTCTATCTGGACGGCCTCGGCTGGTCCCCTGCCCTCGACGTACCGGACGAGGTCGTCATGATCCACATCGGACCGAAGCTGGTGCTTTCGCTCTGGGCCGAGTCGGCTGCGCGCGAGGAGATCGGTGAGGTCACACGCGGCGGCACCCTGCCCTTCACGCTTGCGCACAACGTGGCGGCGCCGGCGGAGGTCGATGAGGTGCTGAAGACCGCGCGTGCGGCCGGTGCGAAGGTGCACGACGCGGTGAAGAGAGACTGGGGCGGATACAGCGGGTACTTCGTCGACCCGGATGGCTTTCGCTGGGAGGTCGCGTTCAACCCGCATCCGATCGGCGACGTGAGCTTGCCGTGAGCATTCGCGTGTTCCGCAAACATCCGTAGGTCCGGACGAAACCGGACGAATCGCGCCGGTGGGCCGGACGATCGTGGGATCTTCGGCGTATCTCGCGCAGTTCTCGTTTCGGCCCAGGGTTTGCTGTCTCCTCTGAGATGCTCATCCGCCCAAAGCTTCCCGGCGAGGCCAGCGACCGGCCGCCCGAGGTCTGGGCCGAGCACGTCATCGGTGAGCGCGGGGCCAAGTGGGCGGCAAGGGCTCTGGCCGAGGCGCGTGATGCGGT
Source organism: Deltaproteobacteria bacterium (assembly GCA_011526105.1). Taxonomy (GTDB): domain Bacteria; phylum Myxococcota; class Kuafuiibacteriia; order Kuafuiibacteriales; family Kuafuiibacteriaceae; genus WYAZ01. The sequence continues at coordinate 8,548 of WYAZ01000033.1, forward strand.
GCGAGCCGAGCGTGCGCGCATCGAGGTTTCGTCGCGGCCGGCCGAATACGGGGTGGCGCTCGATGCGGAGGAGCTTGGTGAGGCGCAGGCCGGGGTGGCTCGGGCGGAGGAGGTCGCAGCCGCGCTCGAGGAGAAGCTCATCGAGTGGAGGCGATTGACCGCGGTCTTTGCGGCGGCGTTCGAAAGTGAAGCGGTCGATACCGCCAGGGTCTGGCTCGATGAGTCGGCGGCGGAGGTCGAGGCTGAGGCTTCGCGGTACACGGATGCGGCGTGGGGTGAAGGAGAGCTCGCGTCGCTGAGTCATCACGCGCGGGCGCTTTCGGCGGCGAGTGAGGCGGTCGAGCGGGCGGAGCGTGAGCTTCGGAATGCGACGATGAGTGGCGGTCGGCTGGGTGATGATCTCCGGCGGCTGGCGCCTGGAGATGCGGAAAAGGTCGAGGCGCTTTCTGCTGAGGTGCGAGACGCGGAGTTCTTGCGTGATGTCGTGCGAGCGCGGGCCGAAGACGAGCATCCGATTCTCGCTGCGCATGCTTCGGGCTCGGGGGGTGGAGACCTCGCGATTCTGGCGAGGGGCGAACCGCATGAGGTGAAGGCGATCCTCGATGGCACGATCGCGGAGAAGCGAGACGCGATCGCGAGGATGCGCGCGGAGATGGAGGCCGATTCGAGTTTGGTGTGGTCGCTGCCGAGGGTCGTCGAGGGCACGCGCGAGCGCATGGGGATCGCGTCAGACTCGGTCGAGGCGCGGCTTCTCGAGGATCACTTGGCCGAACGCGCGCTCGATGAGCGTACCCGCGAAGTGGCCATGGGCGTGGTGATGCTCGGGCTCGGCGCGGCGTCGGTGTTCACCATGGGTACATCGGGCCTCGCGGGCGCGGGGCTTTCGGGCAAGCTCGTGTTTGGTGCTTCTATCGCGGTGAACGGCGCGGTCGCGATGGGAGATCTAGCCGCGTATCGGCGCGAGAACGCGGCACACCAGACGCACTTCGATCAGGCACGGGCTTTTTCGCGCGAGGAGCCTTCGCTGTTTTGGCTCGCGCTCAGCGTGGCGGCCACCGGGCTCGAGGTCGGCGCCGCCGCCGGAGTGTTTGCAAAGCTCAAAGGGCCGGCGCGAGCTGCGATGGAGGCAGCTCCGGGGCCAGAGGGCCGGGCGGCGCGGGCGGCGCTCGCGAAAGAGCTCGAGGCGGCGAAGGTGGTCGCGCCCAAGGCCGCGCTCGAGAGTGCGATGCCGATCGCGGGGCCGGCGGGCATGGGAAGGCGCGCGGCGCACGAAGGCGCACGGGTGGTGGCCGAGGCCTTTGGCGCGGAGGCGAAGGCGATGTTGCGCGCGATGCCGCCGAAGCATCTGCGGCAGTTTGCAGACGCGGGCGTGCTCGCAAGGCTTTCGGCGGCGGAGCGAGGACCGGTGGTCGCGCTCATCAGGAGGGGCGTGAGTCCGCGGGCGATTGATGAGGTGGTGAGCTTGGGTGAGCAGCTTCGTACGGGGACGGGTCGTGACGTGCTGAGCTACCTCGGGCGGCAACCGGTCGAGGAGGTTCAGGCCGCGCGGGCCATGCTGAAGCTCGAGATCGAGCACGAGGGGCATGCGGTGCTGCGGCATGGGCCGCATTTGGAGGACGCGGTGCTGGAGGCGAGGCTCCGGACGGGCCTCACTCCGGACGGAATGCCATCTCATGCGCCGGCTTCGACGAGGTTTCGGAGCTTCAGGATGATGAAACGAACGCATGAGGATGCGCGCCGAGTTGCGGCCGACGCGTTGCACCTGGACTTCAGCAAGGCTCCAGGGGTGGGCGGCAACTCGGTCCTTGATCAGCACGTGCTCGTCCTCGACTACTGAAAGCGTGTTTCGCGAGGCTTCCTGAAGTCTGGATCGCCGACCTTGGCAGAGGTCGTTAGTACGACCTGGTCATTTCGATATTGACGTCAGCACACGTTTTTGATCTACGGTGCTCGTGACGCCTCGCGACTTGAAGCGGCTCGACCGCGAACTCCACGCCTTTCTGGACGACATCACCCGCGACATGGGACGGCCCGAGCGTCGGGCGGCGATGCAGCAATACATGACGGGACTCTTGCTCGACGGAGAGCGGAAGTCCGCGGTGGCCATGGCCAGTCGACTCGTGAGCCACGACGATGAGGCGGAGGGCATGCGTCAGCGCCTCCAGCAATGCGTCACGATCAGCGCTTGGGACGAGGCCGAGGTCTTCCAAAGACTGGCGCGGAAGTTCGAGTCGGCGCTCGCACCGGAGGTGTTCGTCGTCGACGACACCGGTTTTCCGAAGAAGGGCGAGTACTCGGTCGGCGTCGCGCGCCAGTACTCGGGTACGCTCGGTCGCGTCGACAACTGCCAAGTCGCTTCGAGTCTGCACTTGGCGAGCGACGATTCGAGTGCATGCATCGGCCTCAGGCTGTATCTGCCCGAGGAGTGGGCCTCGGACATCAAGCGAAGGCGAAGCGTGGGCGTGCCGGACGAGGTCGTCTTCGCGCGCAAGTGGGAGCTCGCGCTCGGCCTGCTCGACGAAGCGCTCGCGGCGAAGCTGCCGCCCCGGCTCGTGCTCGCCGACGCTGGCTATGGTGATTCGACGGAGTTTCGAGATGGTCTCGTGTTCCGCGAATGTCCGTACCTCGTGGGCCTCTCGGCGCAGCACTCGGTTTGGCCTCCGGGCAGCGAGCCTAAACCGCCGAAGCGTAACAAGGGACCGGGTCGACCGAGGACTCGCCATGTCGACGGCAAGACGGAGCCCGTGGGCCTCGCTGAGCTCGCCGAGGGACTCGAGTTTCGCCGCTACCAAGTCCCCGGCGCCGACGGTCGCAAGAAGTCGGGGCGTTTCGCATTTGCGAGGGTGCGTCTCGCCGAGCGCCGAACGAAAGGGCGGCCGCCTTCTGAAGAAGTGTGGATCATCGTGGAGCACCGCGAGACCAAGAAGGAGTATCGATTCCACGTCTCGAATCTGCCGAAGGATACGAAGCACGCTGAGCTCGTGCGGCTGGTCAAGCTGAGGTGGCGCGTGGAGCGGGACTACCAAGAGCTGAAGGGCGAAATCGGTCTCGACCACTTCGAGGGACGAACGTGGAGAGGCTTTCATCACCACGCGGCCCTGTGCGCCGCAGCTCACTGCTTCCTGGCGCTCTCGAGGCGCCTTTTCCCCCCGGAGCAGAACGCGACAGTGGACGCTGCCGTTCGTGCGAAGACGGCTCCAGTACCTGCTGCTCAGACGCCTCGGTGAATGCCCGCTCTGCCGGCAGCCCTTCGATCCCAATACGCCCCCGAGGGGACCATCCAAAATCTGATCAGGTGGTGCTAGAGCTCATCTCAAAACCC
>WYAZ01000034.1 GCA_011526105.1 Deltaproteobacteria bacterium
CAAGACGCAAGGCCCGCAAGGCGGGCCGACGAATGCGCTATCCTGCGATAACGCGAGGAGGCCCAACACGGCGGGCCGACGCGGATCGGCCGAAATCGCGACCGAGGGGGTTTTGAGATGAGCTCTAATGCTGCGAGACGCAGACGAGGCAAGGTTCGGTCTCACCGACCTTGCAGACCCGGCGATCACAGACGCCCAGTGGGCCCTCGGAAAGCTTGCACTTCTCGTAAGCCTGCTTGCACTCCGAGGTCGGCGCCACCCCCCTGACTTCGGGGCAGCCAGTGGCGAGGAAGCCGAGCAGCAGCACGGACGCGACGCGTCGGAGGCTCACGTCGACGCCTCCGACGCGTCGCGGCGGTCGAAGTCGAAGAGGCGCGAGGCGAAAGCGAGCACGCCGAGCAGGCCGAGCACCGAGAGCGTTCGACCGAACAGGTCGAGCCAGCCTAATGGCGCGTAGCTGTAGTCCGAACGAGCCTCGATGGGGGCGGCCTCCAAGGACTTCACGAGCGCCTCGGGGCCGAAGGCTCGGCCATCCGGCGCCACCGCCACGGTGCGACCTTCGCGAATCGCTTCGAGCACCCCCTCCTCCGAGGCCTCAGAGACAAACAGGTAGGTCCGACAAATGCCGAGGCTCTTCATCCCGTGGAAGTCGGAGGAGCCGATCGCTGCGAGCCTCGGATGAGAAGGCTGATGCCGCTCGAAGAAGCTCACCATGTCCTGATAGCTAAACCCGCGCTCGCGATCCTGGCGGAAGGCGATCGGATGGACCACTTCGGCCCCGTCGAGTAGATCAATCACCTCGGCGTAGATGTCCCAGTACATCTCCACCGGATGGGCAGCAATGGCGACCGCGCCCTGCGCGTGGATGTCTTCGAGCAGCGAGCGCAGCGGGAGCCTCCAGGAGGCGGTTCTCGTGAGCCCCAGCGCAATGAGATGGAACTTGTGCGTCGTGACCTCTTCTCCGATCAGGACCATGGGTCCGCCGAAGCGGCGTGCGAACCAGGCCGCCATCTGGGCGGGGAAGATGATGTTGTGCTCGGTGATCCCGATGACGTCGAGGCCAGCCCGATGGGCCACGAGCACCGCGTCGAAGGGAAAGAGCAGGCCGTCGCTGTAACGCGTGTGAACGTGAAAGTCGCCTTGAAGGACCCGGAATCCTGCGCGCTCGTCCACCGGGCGCTCCGCGGTCTGATCACTCCACATGCCCAGGGCGAGGCCAGCAAGGAGCATCGAGAGGGATGCGGCCCAGGCGCGACTCATGCGGTGCCGACACCGATGATCGGGGGCAGCTGCCCGACCACCCAGAAGTAGCCCACGAGCGTTGTGCCGTAGAGGCCGTAGTAGCTCGAGGCGGCGTAGAAGCCGCGACGCGACCCGAGTCCGAAGCCGCGTCGAAAACATGCGAGCGTGAGCAGCATCGACCAGCCCACCGCCACGAGCACACCGAGCGGGAGCAGCCCCGAGCTCACCAGGAACCCGAGCGTCGCCCAGCCGTTCGGACTGAACAGGGCCAGCGCGGCGACGAGGGTGAGAAAGAACAGCCATGGGCCCTGACCGACGAAGAAGAGGTCGACGGAAGTGCCGAGCGAGACCTGCTTCCCGAACACACGGAGCACGACCCGCATCCAGAGGATCTGAAGCAGCGGGCTGAAGAACCAGGCGAGCGCCGAGAGCAGAAGGTGCGACAGCAGCAGGCGACCAGAGGTGGTCAGCGAGACGAAGGAGCCAACAACTACGAACCACTGAAGCGGCCTTCGGATCAGACGCCAAGCGCCCGATCGATCGCCCAGCTCAGCGAGGGATGCAAAGGTCCGCTCGGGCCGGAGCATGGCTCGAAGCTCGAAGGACCACATGCGTGTGGAGCTTAGCCGAAGGCGGGTCTACGCGCCCGCACCGAGGGGCCAACCGACGCTACAAGAAGAAGTTGAGGTCGAGGTAGTAAGTGCTCAGGTTCTGGGCCCCGTTGCCGAAGCTGTCCAACCAGGGATTCACAACGGCGGTCGAGTTGTTCCCGCTCTGGATATAGGGATTCTGAAGGGTGTAGATCCCAAGGCGAGTCGCGAAGTACGAGGTGAATTGGTAGCCGAGCTCGAACGAGCCGAACAGGAGGTCGATCTGACCGCCCGAGTCGTTCGCGTTCTGGGAAGCGCCCGGCGTGAAGGCCAGACCCGTGGTCGGGCTGTCTCCGCCGTAGTGCAGGAACCGGTGGTCCATGCCGGCCGCGAGGGAGATATTGAAGTTCCCGAACAGCGTGTAGATGAGCGAGGCGCTGTAGTTGAGCCCCCAGCTGATGGGCAGGATGTTGGTGTAACAGTCCGACTGCGTCTCCTTGTTGAAGGCGCGGCAGGAGTTCACCAAAGAAGCGGCGTCGTCGGTGTCGAGGATGACCTGGTTCGGTCCGAGGTCTCCACGAAAGCCACCCGAGATGACCGCGGTCAGTGATCCTGGCCCCACCTCGGCGAAGGTCTTGAAGGTGTTGAACGAGCTGTTGATGCGAAGGATACGATCGACCGCGGCCGACTGTTTGGAGGTCGGAAGCCGGAAGATCAGATTCCCGCCGAAGTTGATGCCCGTGGTTTCTTCTGTGAAGAAGACCGGCGACACCGCGCCAAACATCAAGTCGCCGAATTGGAACTCGTTGGGGGCAACCACAGCCACCGCGCTGTTCGAGTTGGAGATCGCCTGGCTGAAGTCGAAGCCAGCCACCGCGCGGAGCTTGGGATCGAAGGCCCAGAACCCGCGAACGAAAACGCTGTAGCCAAAGGCGGTGGTGCCGTCTGCACCGTCGATGGCGACACCTGGGTCGGCCCGAGTGGCCACTGCGCCACCGCTGCCGGTGAAGGCGCCGGCGCCGAGGGTGCCTTCGAGTGTGATGTTGAGACTCCAAGGCTTGTCACCCGTGGCCGGCGCACCGGTCGCGGCCATCTGAGCGAGGGCATTCTTGTCCTTCTTCTTCTCCTTTTCGTCGCCCGCAGGTTCATCCTCGGCGGGGGCAGCGGCGTCCGTCGGCGCCGATACCGTGGGTGCAGGTGCAGCAGCAGGCGCGGGCGCGGCGGCCGGCGCGGGCGCGGGCGCAGGCGCAGGGGTCGGAGCCGGCGCGGGCTCGGGAACCACCGCCGGTTCTTCGCCCTTCACCGCGAAGCTGAGGATGATGGTCTCGGCGTTGGCCGAAGCGCCAAAGGACAGGGCCTTGAGCTGGTCGTTGACGCAGCCGGCGTAGGTTTCATCGAGCGAGGTGTCTACGTTCGAGATCTCGGTGACCGCGCCCGTGGGATCCACAGAGAGACGCACCGAGTGCGTCGCGATCCCTTCGCGCGTCCCACAGCCCGCGAGCCCGCTGAGCGCGCTCTGCACGGTCGTGGTGACCGCGGCGCCGTCACGAACGACGGCGCCCTCGGTGACGCTCGCTATCTGCGCGTCCCCCGCGAGCTCGACGATCGTCTCGGCGAGCGCGAGCTGGGGCAGCAGCACGAGCGCGCCGGCCAAGCTACCGATCGCGAGCATCGGTCGGGTGTGAGTCTGGTTCTTGAAGTCGTTGTATGTCGGCACCGTCACTACCTCGTGCGCCCGTCCCCAAGCGCAACCACTAGCCGGTACCAAACCCGTTCCAGGCTTGCTACTGGAGAGTGACGTACAGGGAAAGCCAGAGGTCTGTGACGCAGGCACGTCATTCGGCCTGCAACTTTGGGGGTTTACGGTCGTGGTCTGATGTCCGACGTCGGCTCCGGCCGGGGACGTCTTCGGCAATATTTCAACCTACAGCACGGTCTCGAAGCGATAGGTCAGCTTGAGGGTCAGGCTCCGTTCTCCCTGCCCTGGCTCCAGGAGGTCGAGGTCCTCCCGGTAGACGAAGAAGAGGTCGCTGCCAGGGAGGTACCTCCATCGCACCCGCAAGAGCGCGATGGCTCGATCCGCGACGTCGTTCATCTGGAAGTTGGTCTCGAAGGAGAGCCGATTGTCGATCGCGAGCACCGCGCCGGTGCTGAGCGTGAAGGTACTGAGCGCGGGATGATGGGGAAGGTCCATGAAGGCTAGGTCCGTGGCCCCGAACCATCGAAGATGCGACCCCAAGTTCAGCGTCCCTTCGAGTCGCAGCGCGTGGATGGCGCCGCCGAAGAAGTAATCACCCCCGTTGTAGATGAGCGCGAGGCTCGGGTTCCGGCCTTCGGGGCTTCGCAGCGCCGCTCGAACGTTGAAGCCCTGATAGAGGCCCGGCGCGATCGAGACGTCCGGAAAGAGCTCGAACTCGGTCTGCACCACGTCCGAGATCATCTCCGCCCGCAGCTCGGCCTGAAACCCATTGCGCCACCGCACCACCCCGTCGAGGTGAAAGCGCTGTTCGAGCACGTCGCGGAAGTCCTCCGAAGTGGTGAGCTCCGCGAGCGCCGCGGCCCGCAGCGAAGCGAGCCCGTAGTCGGAGGTTCGATGGATCCAAGGAAGCTCAGCACGACTTCGGGCCGCCCCTGCTCGGCGGACGAAGCCAATCGCGGGATCGAAGTCGTCGGTCACGACCAGCACCGAGACCACCGGCTGGACCTCGTAGCCGCGAAACTGCAACGCAGCTTGCGCGGCATGCCCAACCCGGCTCGTCTCGATCGCCTCATCGAGGGTGCTCGCCCAAAACCCCGACAGCTCGATACGATCTTGGAAGCGCACCGCGCCGTCGAGGCCGAAGCCCAGGTTCGGCGCCCCAAACAACCCCTCGCGACCAGGACCCGAGACGAGGCCGCGATGCGTGAAGATGGCGCCGAGATGCGAGGTGTCCGTGAGGTTGTAGCGCAGCCGGGCCACCGCAGCGTTGGACGCTTCGTCCGCCTGGCCCGCGCCGGTGACGGTCTCGAGGAGTCCAAACTCCACGGGTCCCCGACGGCCGTACGTCTTGAGGCCGCCGAGCACCGGCAAGATGCGCGCTGCATCATCGAGACCGATGCGGCGAGAGAAGAAGAGCTGCGCGACCCCAGATTCTCCGACATCAAAGATCTCGAGGCCCGACAAGAAGAACGGACGACGCTCGGGCAAGAAGAGCGGGAACCGATTCAGATTCACGACCGGGTCGTCGAGGTCGACCTGTGCAAAGTCGGTGAGGATGGACGCTTCGACGAAGACGTTGTCCGCCACGTTCATGCGAAGCTCTCCGCCGAGCTTGCCTTCGAAGGGTGAGAGACCTTCGCGGTCGCGGTAGCCACCGAGCGCATAGGGCAACAGCATGAGCGGCACGCCTCCCCCCATGCCTTGGAGTCCCGACAGGCTCCCGTAGTAGAGCGCGGCGACGGGACCAAACTCGGGCGGCAGGTGCGACCAGTCGTAGGTCGCGAGGCGATCGTTGTGGTCCCGCGTCACGTTGAAGCCGATGGTGCGCTCCCCCTCGAGGTCGGAGAGCCCCAGGGCCGAGACCGGGATCCTGAACTCCGCGCTCCAGAAACCTTCCCCCACGAAGGCCTCCGCCTCCCAGAGCATGTCGTACTCGCGGCGAAACGTGCGCCCGTTATCGAGCGCGATGTAGTCGATGAGGGCGCCGGCCGGGTTGATGCCGAAGCCCAGCGTGGTGCGGCTGTCGCGGCGCGGGTCGATCTTCACGGTGACCGCGTCGTCTTGGTAGAGGCGAAAGCTATCGAAGGTGAGCTCGAGCGCCCGAGGCTCGCTCTCAACCCCCGCGATGAGGTGGCAGCGCACACCGACGTAGAGCGCCTCCTCGTCATAGAGCACGTGGACCTCGGTCGGCGCGGCAGGCTCGGCCATTGGGACGGGGATGCGCTCGATGAAGTGACGGGTGTAGGCGGCCTGCGCCCATCCGGGCTCATCCAGACGTCCGTCGATGGAGATCGCGTGCGCCCCGCGGTGCACTGCCTGCAGCCTCGGGCGCTCCTCGCCCCAGCCGGGCGGACAGAGGCAGAGGATTCCCGAAACGGCGATGACCTGGGCGGCACGAACCAAGCTGGGGCTCGTACCCAAGGCCACACGAGGGGTCAACGCATCGCGTTTCAGGTCGAAGTGGAGACGAGGGAAGAGATCCCGAGCGGCAAGGTTTATGATGAGTTCAGGCCTCATGATCGGCGAAGAGAAGAATGAACTGGCGAGGATCCCTGCGCGCCTCCAGCCGATGATGTTGACGCATCTCTTCATCACCGGAGACGTCGAGCAGTTTCGTCGGTGGCGAGATCAGGTCGAGACGATCCGTCAGACCGAGGCCGTCTACCTCGAACACGATCCCTTCTTGAAGCGCATCCTCCGGCGTAAGGAGGTCTGGGCCCGAGTTCGAAAGACCGGCCAGCTCGGTGCCATGCTCACACTCGGTCCGGGCGTGATCTGGATGGCCTGGCTCATCCCGGCCTACGCGATCGGTCACGGTTTTGGCTGGGCCGCGGCCCTCACGTACCTCTTGCCGGTCCCGCTCGCGTTCCGCGTCGCGCGGACGCTGTTCGAGAAGAGCGCGATGGCCGGCATGCGAGACCATCGGCGAGGCTCGGCGCTCCGGCGACGTGTGCTCGCGTGGCTGCGAGGTGCGGGACGAAGCTACGCCTCGGGCTTCGCCTTTGGCTTCACGCTCACCTTCTTGCAGGGGCTGATCTCATGGTTCATGACCCCGGCGCCCACGCTCGGCGCCGAGCTCGTCACGGACTTCGTGCTCGGCACCTGGGCCGGCATGTTCACCGGAGGCGTGGCGGTGATGATGACCCCGCTTCTGACCCGACCCGCGCCAACGGATGATTCGCTGGCGCTCTCCGCCGTCACCCAAGACCGCTGAGGTCTCGAGCTCGGCTCTAGAGCTTCTCGCGGCGGTGAACCGCTTTGAGGATCACATCGAGCGCGCTGGTCGCTCGCTCGAGCGCAGCCACCGCCTTCGTGAGCTCTTGGCACTCAGTCTTGAACTCGGTCTGTACGACCTTGTTCTTCTTTGCGGCGTCGAGGGTCCCTTCGGCGCGCTTCGCGAGTTGGTCGAGCCAACCGCGAGCCGCCTCTCCCTCGAACAGCACCGCGTCCGCACGGTCCATGAGATCTCGCGCGTTCACTCGTTCGGTTCTGCCTGACATCGTCCGCTGAAAAATACCCAAGTCGAGATGTTTGCCTACGAAAAACCGACGAGCGAGGGTTTTACTGATGGCGCCGAGCATGCGGCTTTGGCAGAAGTGCCGCGTGGAATACCGCCTCCTGGGCCCCACCGGGGTCCGAGTCTCGTCTCTTTGCCTCGGAACAATGTCTTTCGGCGGTGAATCCGACGAAGCGGCCTCCGGCGCCATGTTTCACCGCGCCCGGGAGCTGGGGATCAACGTTTTCGACGCCGCCGACGTGTACCAGGGCGGGGCGTCCGAGCGCATCCTCGGCCGGCTCATCGCCTCCTGCCGCGACGAGGTCGTGGTGAAGACGAAGGCCTACTTCCCGACCGGGCGCGACATCAACGCTCGCGGAAGCTCCCGCCTGCATCTGGTGCGTGCGGTCGAGGGGAGCCTCGAGCGACTGAACACCGACCGCATCGACCTCTTCTATCTGCACCGCTTCGACGAGCTCGCCTCGATGGAAGAGACGATGCGTGCGCTCGACGATCTCGTCCGCCAGGGCAAGGTGCTCTACTTGGGCGCGAGCAACTTCGCGGCCTGGCAGTTCCAAAAGGCGCTCGGCCTCGCGGAAGCACGCCGCCTCAGCCCCTTCGTGGCGATTCAGCCCATGTACAACCTCGTGAAGCGACAGGCGGAGGTCGAGATCCTCCCGATGGCGCTGGCCGAGAACGTCGCGGTGTTCCCGTACAGCCCGCTCGGCGGCGGTCTCCTCTCTGGAAAATACCGCCGAGATGCGCGCCCGACCGAGGGACGCCTGCAGCGGGTGAAGATGTACACCGATCGCTACGGAGCGGACGCGTACTTCGAGATCGCCGAGCGCTTCACCGCGTTGGCGGCCGAGCTCGGGCACCACCCAGCGAGCTTGGCGGTGGCCTGGGTCATCAGTCACCCCGCGGTCACCTCTGCGATCCTGGGCGCACGTGACCTCGCGCAGCTCGAGCCCTCGCTCCTCGGGGCGAAGGTCGAGATGAATGCAGAGCTGCGCGCACGCATCTCCGCGCTCTCTCCCGAGCCCGCCCCAGCGACGGATCGAAACGAGGAGCGGACCGGGAACGACTTCGGCAAGCGCCTGCTCTCGGAGCGCAAGTAGGCGACTCGCCGGCTACGCCGGCCGCATGAAGCGAGAGAGGAACTCGTTCGGCTGCAAATGCCCCCGCAAGGTGCGCAGCGTCCGTACGAAGTCGAGCGCCGAACGAAGGCCGGCGTAGGCGGTAAGACCGATCAGGAGCTGCTCGAACTGGACGGGCGTGGCGCCCGAGAGCCACAAGCCGACGGCGAGGAGCGGCGTTCCGATGATGAGCAGCGGGTCTGGCTGCGCTTTGACGGAGAGCAAGTGACCGATCAGCACACGTCCGGCCAGCGTGGGCGTGAGGAGTGCGAGGAGAAACTGCGGCGGGCGAGCGCCGATGTCTGGGATGAGCAGAAAGATGGCGCCCACAAACAACACCGGCGCGAAGATCAGCGCCGGCTCGAAGAGCCGCTTTCGGACCCGAAGAATCGGGCCGATGATGGTGGAGGCACACGCCGCGAACGCCGCGACGAACAGCAGATCGATCGCGGTGTAGTGCATGACCAAAGCCGTACTGCGAAGAACCTCGGGCCCCACGACCGCGCCCGCGACGTAGAACGACGCGGTGACGACGATGCCTTCCACGTTGCCCACGCGACCCATGAAGACCTGACCGGTGACCTGCTGCTCCCAGAAGGTCATGCCGTAGGAGAGGCAGGCCACCAGCATGATGATGACGCCGCGGTCGGAGCTCAGGCCGAAACAGATGACCGCTCCAAGGAACATGAACGTGAGGTTGAACGCGTCCAGCCAGTGATCGAGAAACTCGCCCAGCGGACTCGATGTACCGGTGCGACGCGCTTGCGCCCCATCGATGTTGTCGAAGGTGAGGTAGGCAAAGATGAGTCCGACCATGAGCGCCATGGTCAGCCGCGTGGGTTCGAGGAAGACCGCAATGAGGAACGCGCTGACCGAGCAGGTGGTCCCCATGAGGGTCAGGTCGTTCGCCGCAAAGGTCGGGGGCACGATCCCGAGAACCGGCTGCCAGACGAATCGCTTGAGCAGCGGGACCAAGATCGAGTGGTCCTCGACGTGGTAGCGCTCAGTCACGGGGCGAGAGGATGGCAAACTACCTTTGGGCGGCGCAAGAGCCAGACCGAAGAATGACGGTGACGCCCCGTGCGAACTCGGTTTCGCAGCCCGCGATTCAGAACTTCAGGCCAGCGCCCAGAGTGAGACCCCAGGCTTCGGTGCCGCTCGCGAACGAGGGTCCGAACGGCTCGTTGAGATTGATGTTGAGCTGGGCTCGGGCGTAGGCAGGGCCGAGCTTGAGCTGCACAAACGGCCCGACCGAGAGCTGATTGCTGTTGTCTTGGGTGGGCAGCGTCACGAAGCGCAGGTAGGCGCCGAGGTCAACGATGGGCAGGGGGATGATGGCCTCCGCTCCGAGCTGCAGCGCCAGGTTGGTGTCTCCCGCGAGATCGCCGGCCGGGATCATCACCGCGATCGCGCCGTCGGCGGCGAGCATGAAGCTGTCCGAGAGCTTGAGCTCGAGTCGAGCCGGAGCGGCGACCGAGAGCGTCTGGTAGCCATAGGTCCATGGGTTCCAGTTGCCGAGGGTCTGAGCCGCGCCGCCCACTGCTGCTGCCGCCGCCCCCTCCGTCGCGCGGTAAAGGGGCGCGGCGACCCCGAGCCCCACCTTGAAGCGCATGGAAGAGACCGACCGGGTGTAGTAGCCAGCGATGAAGGGGTTCATCAGTGCCACTCCGCTGTCTGCGCTGGTCCCAGACTGGCTCAGAAAAGCGAAGCCAGCATCCGCGTGGACCGCGAAGCTGTCGGACACCGGCACGAAGACGTGAAACTGTGGTGCAACGGAGAGGAGGTCACCCGCACCCCCGACGGCGGTGCCAAAGGTCACCTGAGCCCCGATCGCTGGATCGAAGGCGTGCGAGACGGCGGGCGCGCCGAGCGCGGCGGCGGCAACGAGGGTGGATGCGGACAACAAGATCTTTCGAGTCACGGGTTCCTCCGAGTAAGCCTTGCTTACACGGACCTAGACTCGATGTCGCGGATTCTCGTTCGCTCTTGATCGCGCTCACTCGTGCGAAAGGGACGTCGAGATGTTCTCTAGCGGCCTTTCTTCTTGCGTTTGGGAGAAGCCCTTTCGGGCTCGGGCGCGGGCGCAGCCTCGGGAGCGAGTTCGGGTTCCTTCTCGAGGAGGAAGGTGAGGTGTTGGTCTTTGTCGAGCACGATGCGTCGGTCCTTCGAGCGGTAGCCGGGAGCGCTCACCTCGATGTGAACACTCGAGCCAGACCTCGGGCGACGAACCGTACTCTCCACCAGATCCCCGGCGACAAAGACAACCGCGTGCGACGGCTCGACCTCGAAGCTGAGCTCGATCTGCTCCGCCTCGACCGCGGGCACCGACGGTGCGGGCACGGGCGGTTCCACCGGCGCCGCCTCGGCGGCCTCCCCCACCGGCGGCACGACCGCCTTCAGCTCAGCGGCGACGGCAGGCGCAGCGGACGGGGGCACACTCGGCGCCGCCCCAGCCGGCCCCGAGAGCCGATTCATCAGCGCCGGTCCTTTCAGCGCCGCGAACGCGCCGACCGCCACGATGAGCGCGAACAAGAGCAGCAGCTTCGCTGCGCGTCCCGAGGTTTCACGCTCGATCATCGGAACGAGCTGGCTCGACTCCAGCGACTCGGAACCCATCAGATGAGCATCCGAACCGGACTCGATGCGTCCGAGGGGCGCGCGAAAGACGACCGCGGTCTCGGGCTTGTCCGCCCGCGCCGGAGTGCCGGAGCGAAGCCCCGAGGGCTTCCTAGCTTCTCCCGCCGAGAGCTCGAGGCTGGGTTTCGAGATGTCCAGGAAAGGGTCGTGACCATTGAGCTGGCTCGTACTCGCCAACGCGGCGAGCGCGCGGTCGATCGGAGGTGCCGTCTCGGCGCTCACCTCGTCGAGCAGTCGAGGATCGAGTTCCAGGAGGCCGCTCGTGAGCTTCTGTCCGCGCGGAGGCTCGGGCGTGGGCATCACCCCGGAGATCGGCGGCGGCGCGGGCGGCGCACGATGCGAGAGCGAGTCGCGAGGAGGCTGCGTCGCATCCTGAAAAGCTGGGGTCAATGGGCGGAGCGGGGTCTCCGTCCGCGGTGGCGGCTCCCCTCTAAAGGGGGTCGGGGCCCGCTGAGTGGAGGGCGGCTGCGGCGTACCCTCGAGGAACAGGTCCAACGCCGCATCGGCCGCGGCGAGAATCGGGCTGACCGCACGCGGCGCAGGTTCGGAATCACCCCGCAGCGTATCTTCCTCGGACATCACGGAAGGCGCTTTGGTCTCCCGATCCGTGGCCTCCCTACTCGTGAGCCCGAGCCGTTCGTCGTTCGTGTCGGGTGCTTCGCCGAGCGACACCTCGTCAATCGAGAGCTCTACGTCCTCGGGGCCGTTCAAAGGTGCGCGTCCTTGGTCGGTGCGATCCTCGATGGTGACGTCTTCGGGGCTCCTTCGGGCGTGACTCCTCGACTGATGATCTGTGGCCGGCTCTCCGTGGAAGGTCTTGAAGGTGCCGTCGCCTTCCGCGATCTTGATCACCGCATCGGATTGAAGAGTCAGCGGCTCCTGTGAACCGCTGACCAGCTTGGCCGACGGGTACCCTTGAGCGGTGGGGGCCTCAGCGTTCTGAGTGAGTGGCTCGGCTACGGTCTGATCTCGCAGGAAGTTCTGCGTCGTCAGAACCGCTCCCGGATTCCCATCCATTTGATCCGTCCGGTCGCGGCTCGGCGCCACCGGCACGGGCTCGCGAGGTAATGCGGCGGAGACGTTGAGACTGATGATTCCGCTGCTGTCGAGACCATCACTCGACTCGCTCTCGAGCTTTCGGAGCCCGTGGCATTCCATCTCGAGGCGCCGCTCGAGACGATCCGTGCAGAGACGATGCACGAGATCCGAGACGTCCGTGGAGGCGATGAGCTGGCCGCTACCCGCGAGGCACATGCGCAGGGCGTCACCCAGCTCACGTGCGGTCTGATAGCGCTCGTCCGGCTCGCGACGGAGCGCCTTCATGACGACGCGCTCGAGGCTCGGCGGATAATCCGCACGGATGCCTACCGGCGGAGGAACCTGCGCCTGCCGCACTTTGGCCGCGGTAGCGAAGTCGTTGGGCGCCGCGAAGAGGCGCTTGCCGACGGTCGACTCCCAAAGGACGATACCGAGCGCGAAGATGTCGAGACGGCGGTCGAGGTTCTTGCCGAGGATCTGCTCGGGCGCCATGTACGCGACAGTTCCCTTCTGCGTACCGGTTCGAGTCTTGGGGTATTGACCTTCCGCCTTGGCCACCCCAAAGTCGAGGACACGCAAGAAGCCGTCGTAGCCCACCATCATGTTGCGCGGTGAGAGATCGCGGTGAATGACCCCCAAGAACTCGCCGTCGTCATCGCGGAGCTCATGCGCGAGATGCAGGGCATCGCAGGCCGAAGCGATGAGATGCGCCATCATCTGGTAGGGCATCCCGGGACCACCCTTCCACGCTCGATTGAGGATGAAAGAGAGCGTCTCGCCGCGCAGATACTCCATCGCGATGTGCAGCCGTCCGTCCTCCTCGCCCACGTCGAAGACGGAGACGATGCCCGGGTGATGGATACGGGCGGCGATGCGCGCCTCGTTGATGAACATCTGCGCGAAGGCGTCATCCGATGACAGGTGCTCGTGGATCCGCTTCACCGCAAAGAGGCGACTGAATCCACCGACCCCGACGGTCCGAGCCAGGTACACGGTGGCCATGCCCCCGCCGCCGAGCTCGCCGAGGATCTCATAAGGCCCGATCTGGTCGGGCAGGTTATGCCTACGCGGCCAACCTTCTGTTTCGCTACCGGACAAAGCCCAGCCGGAGCATAGCAAGACCGTGGGTTGGAGGTGAGTCCACGGCGGCGCACCGAGTACGCGCTTGGAGGTCTATGTGAGCGCTATGCGACGTGCTCGATCTCGGCGCCACCAATAGAGGCCGGCAGTGCCCGCAGTGGCCCCGGCAATGAGGGCGAGCACCCCCATGGCAGCGCCCCAGCTCTCGCTGTTCGCGAGCCGAGCCACACCCACCAGGGAGATGACGGTGCCGAAGTAGCCCACGGCGTCGGCAATCCCTGCCGCGGTGGCGCTGGCTTTCTTGCCGCCAAGGTCGAGCGAGATGGCGCCGGAGAGGAAGGCGTAGGGACCAATGAGGAGAAATCCAGTCGCGGAGATGAGGACGACCGGCCAGAGCGCCGCGCTTCCTTCCTCGACCCCGGCGAGTCCGACCAGACAGAGCGTCGCGGGCACGAGGAATAGAAACATCACCGGGCCTCGTCGCGTCGCGAAGAAACGATCGCTCAGATAGCCGGCGGCGAGGATCGAGAGTCCGCCGAAGAACGGAAAGGCGCCGCTCCAACGGGCGGCATCGCTGGCTGAGAGGTGCGTGACCTGCACGAGGTACGTTGGGGTCCAGAAGTTGAAGGTCTCACGAAGCACGGTGAGGCCGAAGGACATCACACACACCAAGAGGAAGGTCGGGCTCTTCAGGAGCGGGAGCAAGAGATCAGCGAGGCTCTCCGGTCGCAGCTCGTTCCCTCGATCGCCGTAGAGGTTTGTCTTGCGAGCCTCAGGCTCCTCCTCACCCACGTCCTTCGGGCTCTCCTTCAGCACGCGGCTCACGCCAAAGGCTACCGCCAGCAGAATGGCTGCCGAGGCCCCAAAGATGCCGCGCCAACCCAGGCCCAAGGAGAGGAGCTGGCCCAGCAAGAGCTTTGCGAACGCGTCACCAAAGAGATAGCTGAGCGCGAGCACCCCCATGATGGTGCCGAGGCGTTCGGGCGGAAACCAGGTGGATGCGATCTTGACGAGCGCCCCCCACCCCACCGACTGAACGAAGCGATTGAGCGACCACGCCATCACGAACGTCGCAAAGCCGCCCGACAGACCGAAGGCCACCGTCGCGAAGGCCGAGAGCAGCATCCCGAGCAAGAACATGCGACGGCCGCCCGCGAAGTCGCAGAGTGTTCCGCCGATCAGCTTTCCCGTCGCGTAGAAGAACAGACCGATGGAGGCGATGAGGCCGAGCTTCTCCTCGTCGATGCCCGCGCTCCGATACTCCGCGAGGAGCAGCGGGGCGGCCACCGAGAGGTTTGACCGGCAAATATAGTAGCCCGCGTACCCGACCGTCAGCGCGACGAGCGTGGTCCTCTGCCAACGCGTGAGCGGTTTCATCTTTGGGCGCCCTCAGGACGCTTCAATCATTTCTCGATGCTGAGGAGCTCCACGTCGAAGACCAGCATCCCGGCGGGGGCTCCGGGACGACCACCGTAGGCGAGCGCCTCCGGGATCCAGAAGCGCGTGCGCTCGCCGACCACCATGAGCTGCAGCCCCTCCGTCCAGCCCGCGATCACACCCTGAAGCGGGAAGCTCGCCGGCTCTCCACGCATGACCGAGCTGTCGAACATCTTTCCGTCCGTGGTCCAGCCGCTGTAATGCACCGAGACCGTGCTCGAGGCTTGCGGCTTCTGTGCTCCGCTTCCTTTGCTGAGGACCTTGTACGCTAGGCCACTCGCGGTCTTCTTCGCGTCTTTTGGGGGCGCCGCAACGTCTTTGGGGACCTCCGGCGGCTTGGGTCCCTGCTTGAACGAGATGAGCTCGACATCGAACACGAGCATGCCCTGCGGCGCGCCCGGACGATCCTTGTAGGCGAGCTCCGCGGGGATCCAGAGCCGGAACTGATCGCCCGCGCTCATGAGCTGCACGCCCTCCGTCCAACCCGGGATGACGCGCGTGAGCGGGAACTCGACCGGCTCACCGCGCTGAACCGAGCTGTCGAACATGACGCCCTCGACGGTCCAGCCCGTGTAGTGGACCTTCACCATGTCGTGAGGACCCGGGTGCGTGGTCTCCGTGCCCTTCTTCAGGACTTTGTAGCCGATGCCCGTGGCGGTCTTCTTGGCGTCTGGCGGCGGCGCGGCAACGTCTTCGGGGGCAGGAATGGGCTTGTTGCCCGGCTTGATCTCGAGCAGCTCGACGTCGAAGACCAGCATGCCGGCGGGCGCGCCCGGTCGCCCCTTGTACGCGAGCTCGACGGGCACCCACAGACGGAACTTGTCGCCCACCGCCATGAGCTGAAGGCCTTCGATCCAACCGGGGATCACGCCTTGAACGGGGAAGCTCGCCGGTTGTCCACGCGAGACAGAGCTGTCGAACATCTTTCCGTCGGTCGTCCAGCCCGTGTAGTGGACCGAAACCGAGTCCCAAGGATTGGGATGCTCCTGACTCGTGCCCTTCTTCAGCACCTTGTACGCGAGGCCGCTCGTGGTCTTGGTGGCATCCGCCGGAGGTGCCGCGACATCCGAAGGGGCCGCGATCGCGCCCGGCGTGGGCGCGGCCGCGCCCGGTTCGCCCGCAGCCGGGGTCGCCGACGGCGTCGCGGGTGCATCGGTCGAGGTCTTCTTCTCGCAGGCCGAGAGCGTGAGGAGGCCGGCGGAAAGCAGCAGCGGAGCCAGTTTCATGGCGCGGGACCATAGCGCCCCTCCGGCCCGCGACCAAGCACGATTCGAGCTCTTTTCCCCCTCCTCTAGGCGGCGTAGCCTGGCTCCATGGGCGGTCGCTTGCATCTGGTCGATGGCACCTACGAGCTCTTCCGCGCCCACTACTCCAAGCGTCCGTCCCATCGCCTACCCAGCGGGCAGGACGGCAAGGCGGTGCTCGGTCTGACCCACTCGCTGTTGGCGCTGCTCGACGATCCCTCGGAGAGGGTGACCCACATCGCGGTGGCCTTCGACCGTCCCATCGAGTCCTTTCGAAACGAGCTCTTCGACGGCTACAAGACCGGCGAGGGGATCGATCCGGATCTCTACGCGCAGTTCGAACTCGCGGAGAAAGCCACCGCCGCTCTCGGTATCGTGGTCTGGCGCATGATCGACTTCGAGGCGGATGACGCGCTCGCCACCGCGGCCAAGAAGTTCTCGAAGAACGTAGATCAAGTGCGCATCATGACCCCTGACAAGGACCTCGGTCAGATCGTATCTGGGAAACACATCGTTCAAGTGGACCGCATGCGGAACCGGGTCTTCGACGAAGCTGGGGTCGAAGCACGGATGGGCGTGCCTCCCAAGAGTGTCCCGGACCTACTCGCGCTCGTCGGCGACAGCGCGGACGGCATCCCGGGCCTTCCGGGCTTCGGTGAGAAGTCCGCGGCGAAGCTTCTCGCGCGCTACCACAAGCTCGAGAAGATCCCGCCAAAGGCCGAAGACTGGGACGTGGAGCTTCGGGGGGCCGAACGCCTCGCGAACACGCTTCGAACGCACCAGTCACAGGCCAGGTTGTACCGCAAGCTCGCCACCCTCGTGACCAAGGTGCCGCTGAGGGAACGATTCTCCGATCTGCGGTTTCGAGGGGTGCCGAGGAAGAAGTTCGCCCCCTGGTGTGTGAAGATGGGCCGAGCCAAGCTGATGGAGCGGCCGAGGCGGTGGGCGGAGTGAGAACAGAATGAACGGCCCGGTGCTCGTGATCGACGATGGCAGCGCCGTCGTGTTCGAGCTGCGTTCGGTCCTGGGCCGACTCCGGATCGAGAACGAGCGCGCGTTGTCGGGTCCGCACGCGCTCCTCTTGGCAGACCGGCTGCGCCCCAGCCTCGTGCTCACGGATGTCTTCGTACCGGGAACGAACGGGGTCGCGCTGTCCCGCGCTCTCGAGGCACGGGGCATCGAGACCGTGATCCTGAGCAGCACCGCACCCGCCTTCTCGTCGTCGGGCGCCCCCAACGCCGCCGTCATCCTGCGGGACGATCCATGGCGCGCGCCGTTGCTCAAACACTTGTTGCCGAAGGCCGGCGTACTCTCTGAGCGCACCAAGGCCGAGCTGGCGGCGTGGAGCCGGGGCGAGCCGCTCGGCTCCAACGGTCATGGGCCGGCCGAAGAAGGCGACTTTCGACCCGCTCCGCCCGCGAGATCCGAGGGCGCTGCGGATCTCGCGTCGATCCTCACGCGCATCGATGCACTCGAGGACTGCACCGCGATCACCCATCTCTTGCTCGCTGAGCTCGAGGGCACGACCGAGGTCGAAGCGCGGCTCGCGCCGCTTCGAAGGCACCCTCGGTCACAAGTCCGGCAGGCCGCGTTTCAGGCGAGCGCAGCCCTGTGCCGAGCAGAAGACGCCGCCGAGCTCGTGGCCGCAGCCGATGAGTCCAAGGCGCTGCTCTTTGTCCTCATCGGCGCGAGCACACGCGGCCCAGAGGGCCTCCCCTTTCTCGAGCACATCGCACTTCGCACCAGCGCTCCAGCGACCTTGCGCGTGAAGGCGCTCGCCGTCCACACACGCCGATCGACCACCTCCGGCTCGAGCACGTGGCTCGCGACGCTCGTCGCAGATCCGTCCACGGAGGTGGTCCACGCTGCCCTTCGAGCGCTCGCATCGAAGGGCGTGGACATGCTCGTACCGCTGCTCTCGAGGGTCGACCTCGGCCCAGAGACGCGAGCCGCCGCGCTGCTCGTCCTCGGACTTCGCGCCCCGCGCTCGAGCTTCGACGAAGGCATGGCCATCGCGCTCGAAGACCCGTCCGACCTCGTGCGCGCCGCGGCCTACGAGCTGGGATTCAAGCGTCTCGGGGGACGATGTGCATCGCTGCTCGAGCGACTCGTGGCGGAGGCCTCCGAGGGTGCGGGCTTCGCGGCGCTCGCCGGCGTCTTGGATCTGGACGAGGCGGGCTTCGGAGTCCTCGAGGCGATGGAGGCTTCGCCGCTGCTGCCTGCGGTGCGACGCGAGGTCGCCCGCGCCCTCTTTGAACGTTTCGGAAGAGGCGAAGCACCGAGCGAAGACCACGAACACCTGGTCGAAGACCTCAAAGAAGAGCTGGTCGAGACGCGCCCCGAAGCCCCCGCGGACTTCGTGGGCGACGAGCGCTTGGACCACGACTTCTACTCGGGCCCAACCGAGCCACGGCGGCCGGCGGTGAGCGAACCGGCCCCGCCGCGGCCCAAGACCCCGCCCCCACGCCCACGCTCGATCAAGAGCAAGGCGCGAGCCCCCGCCGCCGAACCGGGTCCCTCGCCGCGTGAACTGCGTGCGCGACTCGACGCCGCCGAAGCGCAGGGCCAGGCGGGTTTTGCGGTCGTGGTGGAGATCGCGAGAGAGAAGCGCGCGCCCGTCGACCTCCGGACTCGCGCGATCCGACTCCTCGGCACTTCGCTCGCCGGTCCCGAGGCCTTCGTCGTGCTCGATGCTCTGCTCCTCGACGAAGCCGCTTCGGTTCAGAACGCGGCCCTCGGCGTGTTCATGGTCGCCAAGAAGCAACACCACGAGCGCTTCATCGAGGTCGCCACGCGCGTCGAGACCTCGGCCAAGGTCCGCGCGCGTGCGGTTCGGCACCTCGGGGCCCGGTACGCACGCGAGGAGATCACCGAACCCCTCGAGCGCCTCCTCTTTGATGGCTCGACACTCGTGCGGCGCGCTGCCCTCGAAGCGTTGTTCCCGACGCTCCGTGGTCTCGACGGGGACGGACTCGAGGAGGGCCTGCTCAATCTCATGGGGCATCACGCCTCCGACCGCGTCCGCGTCTCGGCCGCGCACGCCATCGGTGCTTTTGGAAGCGAGCGATCGCTGTCGGCCATCGACAGCTTGCTCACCTCGTTGTTTCAAGCATCGGAGGTGGGCCAGGCCGCGCGCCTCGCGGTCGTGCGGCTTCGCAAGCGGCTTGCGGCCGAGTAACTGTTCAGCGCACGGGCGGCTTCGCGCGAGGCGAAGGCAGCGGAGGCGGCTTGCCGCCATCGATCGAGGCGAGTTTCAAAACCTCGATGAGCTCGAGCAGCGGCCGTGAGAGGCTGCGTAGGGTCTCGAGGTTATTCGACTGCGACGAGACGAGCGGGCGCAGAGTGGACTCCATGCTCGCGAGATGGCTCGCGAGCATGGCCTCGAGCTTCGGATCGGTCTTCTGCTCGACGAGGATCTCGAGCTCCGGCCTCGCGAGGCGTTTGAGCGTCGCCTCGAGGTGCTGAAGCTGCGGCAACAGGAGCGCTTCCGCTTGACCGCTCTTCTCCTGGGACCTCGCGCTCACCTCGACCGCCTGCGCGATGTGCCCACGGATGCCGTCGAGCTGGTCGGAGAGCCCAGTGAGCGTTCCAATCGCCCGCGTCATGGGGTCTTCGTCCTTGCCGCCTTGGAGCTGCACCCGCCGGAAGCTCTTGCGCATCTCTTCCCATCGAGCGACCTCGTCCGGGGTCATGCGCCCTCGAAGCTCGGAGAGCTTGAGCAAGTTCTGTTCGGCCCCGGTCGTGAGCGTCTGAGCCTCGCCCACGTAGTGATCACCGATCATCGCGAGGAGCTCGTCGTCGTTCATGGCGGAGACGACCTTCTCGGCGAGCTTGTTCATGTTGCGGTAGCTGCCTTGCAGCTTGAACGGCGGCTCGGTCCGGAAGTTGTCGTCCATGGAGGCCGACCGGATGTACTCCTTGTTCACCTTGAGCAGCACCGCCTGCACTTGGAAGAGCTTCTGGAGCACCCCGATGATCTCCTCGGACTCGACCTTGGAGTACGAATGCTGGAAGTCGGTGGTGGGGACGTCCTCGCCCTGCGCCAGCCGGATGAAGCGGTAGACGTCCTCTTGCGAGCGCGTGGCCAGCGGCGCCAAAACCGGGTTCGAGGTGAGCGCGTTTTCTACGTAGGACAGCGCGAAGACGTCTTCCTTGCCCGCGAGGATGTCGCCGAGGTTGTAGGTATCGGCGCGGTTCGCGAGCATGTCCGGGATCTGGAACTTGTCACCGGACTCCGTGTACGGATTTCCGGCCATGACCACCGCGAACTTCTTGCCGCGAAGGTCATAGGTTCGGGTGTTGCCCTTCCACACCCCTTCGATGCGACGCTGCCCGTCGCAGAGCGAAATGAACTTCTGCAGAAGCTCGGGATGCGTGTGCTGGATGTCGTCCAGATACAGCATCACGTTGCTGCCCATCTCGAGCGCGAGGTTGATCTTCTCGACCTCTTGGCGCGCGGTGGCGTTGGGCGCCTCGGCGGGATCGATGGACGTGACGTTGTGACCCAGCGACGGACCGTTGATCTTCATGAAGACCATCCCGAGCCGGCTCGAGATGTACTCCATCAGCGTCGTCTTGCCGTAGCCAGGCGGCGAGATCAGGAGCAACAGACCCATGAGGTCGGTGCGTTTGGCGGCGCCCACCGCCCCCACCTGCTTGGCGAGATTGTCTCCGATGATCGGCAGGTAGACCTCGTTGAGCAGTCGATTCCGGACGAACGAGGTGAGCACCCGCGGCTTGAACTCATCGAGCCTTAGCCGCTTGCGCTCCCGTTCGAGGAGCGCGTGGCGAGCCTCGCGAAACGCCATGAACCCAGGGACCCGGGTGGTCATGAACGCGCCGAGCCGCGACAAGAACTCGTCGAGCCGGAGCCCAAGCTTCTGGGACTGAATGCGCTGGTGTTGGCCCAGCAGCCCGTCGACCGTGACCTGCGTGAGCGCCGCGACCTCCTCGCGCTCGAGTCGAGTGGTCATCACCAGCACCGCGGCCTCGCGCACGACCGGGGTGTAGCGGGCTGCCTCCTCGGGGGACTTGCTGCTCAGGAACGCGTGAACCCACGCCTCGGCCAGCTCGAAGCGCTCGCGCACTTCAGCCTCGATCGAGCGAAGGTCCTCCTCGAAGGCCTGGCGTGTGCCATCGAGCCGCATCTGATCAAACAAGTGGTCGCGGAGCTCGACCGCCTCGCGGCTCGTGGTGAAACGGGGGTGGGGGTTCGCGAGCTCCTCGAAGAGATACCGACCCGCGACCTGCAAGTCGTGTTCGGGTGCATCGATCTCGTGCTCGGTCAGAAAGGTCGAGATCGCCACCGAGAGCTCGCGGGCAAAGCTGTCCACCGCGTCAGATCGCGAAAAGGCCGTGCGCAGACGGCCAAGGCTCTGAGCCCGGCGGTGCCACTTCGCGCGTTCCGCCTCGACGTTGAAGTTCGCCCAGAACAAGCACGCGAGCGCTCGGGCGTTCGGAGCGTAGCGGAGGAGACCGGCGGTCTCGCGCATGGCCACGAGCTTCTGCAGAAGCAGCGTCGCGTCGGCATCATGGAGACCACGCTCGTAGCCCTCCTCGTAGCGGGTGTTCGCGTACGCGCGTACGATCTCGAGCAGGTCCTTCTCGTCCACCGCCGCCCGATGGAGCTGAGCGAGGTCGAGCCCGTTTAGGCTTCTCTCGGCGTCAAAGAGGATGCTCGCCGCCAAGAACTCGCCGCGGTAGACGCTCGGATCTTCCGAGACGAGCTGCTGGTCCCAGTACGCCTTGGTCTCGAGGAACGCGGGGTCAGTGATGGGCTCGTAGAAGTCCGTCCCGGTGAGGTGCAGCGCCATGCCACCGTCGCGCGGAACGATGGTGAGCTCGAAGTTCTGCGTGTTGACCGAGAACTTGTGTTTGCCGAGCTTGATGACGTTGTCGCCGCCCTCGAAGAGCTCGACCTTGTCTCGCAGGTTACGGAGCGCGTTCTGGCGACCGCTCTTGAGCTTCGCCTCGAACTCGTCCGCCTTGACCTCGTCGCCCACCGCACGCAGATCTTCGACGAGCTGACGCAGCTTCATGATCATCGCGTCGGAGGCGAAGTACGCGTTTAGCTCGTCTTCGAGCTTGAAGCTCTTGGTGCGTCGGTCCACACCTTCGAGGATGCGCTCGGCGGCCTTGGCCAGGTTTTGCGCGCGGCGCTGACGCTCGTCGAGCAGCTGCTGCTTCTTGGCGCCAAAGGCCTCGTAGACCTCTTCGCGCTTCGCGGAGAGCTGGGCCAAGAAGTCGTCGAACTCGGAGAACCGGCTCTCGAGTTCCTCGAGCTGGACCAGGAGGCGAGAGAGCCCCTCTTCGCACTTCTCGGCGGTGTCGGACATCGACAAGCCGCTCGAGACCGCCTGACCAAAGAGCTTGAACTGCGCGCCGAACTCGGCGCGGCCCTCGGTGCCGAGCAGCTCTTTGCGATGCGCCTGGAGCGTGGCGCGGACGCGGTTGAGCTGTCCAAAGACCTCCGAGATGCCTTCGAGGATCTGCGTGCGCTGCGTGATGTCGTCGATCTGCAGGCCGCTCACCACCTCGGAGAGCAGATTGAGGCCTTCGGACAAGGCTTCGATCTCGGCCGCGACCGGCTGGATCTCATGAGCCTTGTGGATGCTCGCGATCTGCTTGTGAGTCTCCTCGATCCGCCCGACCAGAGGCGAGAGTGAATCCTCGGACAGCAGGAAGCGCACACAGGCGTCGCTGACCTCCTCGAAGCGCGCCTTCACGCTCTCTTCGAGGGCATCCACCGCCGCGAGATCGATGTACCGAAGCTCGCGCAGCGTGATGAGGTGCCCGCGTTGCCCGCGCAGCGCGGACAGCGCCTTCAGGTACTCCTCGACCCGCCCTAGAGCGTCCGGGCGCAGGTCCACGAACATCTTGTCCTGGACGTCCTTGGCTTCCGCCAGAGCTTCATCCGCGCGACGTTTGATCGCCTGCACCTTCTCGAACTCATCGACCACGCCTTCCGCGTTCTTCTTGATGTCGTCGAGCGTGGCCCTGAGGTTCTCGGTCTCGCCTTTGTCGAGCCAGAAGTAGGTGTCGATCACGCGGTTTACGTGCGCGATGAGGTCTTCGTAGAGCTGCCTGGTGGGGCGTGGGTTCTCGATCAGCTTCTTGATGCTGTACGCATCCGAGATGCCACGCACGAGCTCGGCGTTGCCGATGTTTGTGAGGAAGGAGTCTTCTTTGGGCGCCTTCGCCGCGAACTCCTCCGAGCAGAAGGGCGTCTGCCAGATCTGCATGGGGTGGACGCGCACCGGCTCCTCGCTGACGGAGCGAAACACTACGAGGCTCCCGTCCTCGAACAGCGTGTATCCGTGGCACTGGATCGGGTTCTGCACCTCCTTGCGGATCAGGTTGTAGGGCAGAAGCAAGATCCGGCCGCTCTCTCGGTGGAGAAAGACATAGAGCACGTCCTCTCCGTTGGGGGAGCGCACGACGCGCAAGAACTCGAGATCGGTGATGGCCTCGTCGAAGACCTTGGTGTCCCCGGTCTGAAGGTAGTAGCCGCCGGGGAAGACGATGCCGTGGTTCTCGGGGAGCTGCAGGCACGCGAGGCCGAGGGCGTCGATGCGTTTGACCGTCTTGGTGCGTGTATTGAAGACGAGATACCGAAAGGCCTCTTCCTTGTACGGGAGCACCTTCAAGAGAATCAGTCCGCCGAGCTTGGCGTAGTGGATCTCGGCGTCATCGAGCGCCTGCCGCGGCTCTTGAACCGGCTCGGCGTAGATGCCTTTGCCATCATTGGTGTTGTCTTCGATCTTGATGGTGAGATCGCCGCCCACCGTCTCCACAAACACCTCGTTCAAGATGTTCACGTGCGGATGACGCCCATGCACATGGCTGTCTCGGTCCGTGGCGGTCCACTCGAAGTCGTGGGAGGGTGGAAAGGCGTTGTCCTCATCCCCGCGGTTGTCGATGTACGTGACCTTCCCGCGTGGATCGAGCGCCCAGCGGAACACCTTGACGTCATGGATGTTCTGGCCGACCTGAAAGACCGCGAGCAGCTTGCCTTCGGACCGGATGCGAAGCTGCAGGAGCTTAGCGTCCTTGTAGTACTGGTAGAGCTCCTGGAACTCTTTGACGAAGGTGGGATCTTGGAGAAAACCGCCGCCCTCACTCAGGGCCAAGTTACCTAGGTCGAAGCCGCCGGCCTCGTTGCGCTCGAAGCGGTGGAGCGCAAACACGTCGCCGACCTTGGTGGTGGTCCGAAGCCCCAGGTGCACGTTGTACCCAAAGAGCAGTACCCCTCCCACGCTGACGATGTCCCGGGGGATGCAGTTGTTCTCGGTGCGCACGCGCTCGTTGCCGATGACGTTGAGCTCGGTGCCTCCGAACTTCTGCTTGCGCTTGTCGTTGAGTCGATCGGTGCGCGCCCCCAGGGCCTTCGCGGCCTCGAGCAGGCGAGCACGGATGACCTCGTAGCTCCCGGTCTCGAGGGCGGCCGCATCGGCCCCCGCTTGTGGTGTCTCGGCTCCGCTCGACATCGTCACTGCTCCGGACCAGACCTAGAGGCCCAAGAGAACGTCTCTAGTTCTTCTTCGACTTCGCCTGTGGGAGATCGTCGATGCCCAACTCGCGCGCTTGATCGATCAGCGTCTGGATCTTCTGCCGGATGGGGTCATCCGCCCCGACCATGAGCTTTCCGAGCAAGGCGGAAAGCGACAGGCTCTGAAGCGTGCCGGCGTCGAGCGCGGGCCGAGACAAGACGTCCTTCAGGTCTTGCGGGAAGCTGCTCTTCCCGCTCGTGTAGTCCTTGAAGATGGTGTCGAGCGTGTTGCTGTGGTCGAGCGCCCCATCGACCGACTGCCCGAGCGACACCGCCTTGATGAAGCGATCGAAGAACTGGCCGTCGCCACCCACGATGTTGATCTTGGCGTGGCTGAAGGCCTCCTTCATGATCTCCGCCTGGTTCTTCGCGATCTCGGTTCGAGCCTCGATCGAGCGGAGCTCGACGTCCTTCTCCTTCTCGAGGTTGATGCGGAACTCCTCGTGCTCCCTGCCCACGCCGTCGAGCGCCTTCATCGCGTCTGCCTTCTGCGCAAGGCCCGTGGCCTCGGCCGCGAGCCGTTTCTCGATGGCGACGGCGTCCGCCAGGCCCTTCTCGCGCAGCACGCTGGCCTGAGCCAGACCCTGCTGCTCGGTGACCTTCGCCTCCGCCATGCCCGTCTTCTCGATGGCGACCGCGTCGGCTTCTCGGACGCGGACCTTGGCCAGGCCCGAGGCGGCCTCTTCGGCCTGCACCCCTTCGGCCAGCCGGATCTTCGCCTTGGCGCGCTTGTCCGAGGCCTCGAGGTCGGCCTCGGCCAAGGTGAGGGTCTCTTTGGCCTTAAACTTGGCGACCTCGCTTTGGGCCTCGGCGCTCTTGATCGTCTTGACCAAGCTCTCCTGCGCTTCCGCCTCGGCGCCGATGATCATCGCCTCCTTGGTGCGCTTGGCCTCCGCGACCACCCGCAGGTCTTTGATGCGCTCTTCTTCCTCGGCCACGGTCTTGTCGACGGCGATGCGCGCCCGAATGACGTCGGCGATCTCCTTCTTCTCGACCTCGACTTCTTTCTCCTTGGCGATGGTGTTGAGCGCGACCTCTCGCTCGCGGGCGATGACCTCGATTTGGCGGTCCTTCTCGACCCGCTCGGTCTCGACCGCGATCACGCGTTCGCGGTTCTTCTGGGCGACCTGCACCTGCCGCTGCCGGTTCTCTTCGTTGATCTCGACCTCTTCCTTGGCCTTGATCCGAGCGAGCTCGGCCTTCTTGAACTCCTCCGCCTGAACACGCTTGGTCTCAGCCTCTTCGCGCGCCTTCATGGTGTTGATCTCGCGCTGCTGCTTGGCGACGGCGTCGGCCTGCTGGCGGTCGAGAGCCAGAACCGCCTCTTCGGCCTCGACGTTCTGCTTCTTCATCGCCTTGCGCTCGGTCTGGCGCAGATCGTTGGTCATGACGTTCTGCACCGTGGTGAGCTCGGTAATCTTTCGGATACCCTGGGCGTCCAAGATGTTGTTCGGATCCATCGCCTCGAGCGGGGTCTGCTCGAGGAAGTCGATGGCCGCGTCCTCGAGCGCGTAGCCGTTGAGATCTCGACCGATGACTTCGATGATGGAGTCTTTGAAGCTGTCGCGTTCCTTGTAGAGGTCCTCGAACTCGAGTCGCTTACCAACGGTCTTCAGGGCTTCGGAGAACTTCGCCTGAAAGAGATCCTCGAGTGTGCCCTGCTGCGAGGCTCGGGCGCAGCCGATGGCCTGCGCCACCTTGAGCACGTCGTCGACGGTCTTGTTCACGCGAACGAAGAAGGTGACCTTGATGTCGGCGCGGATGTTGTCCGAGCAGATGAGGCCGTCTTTGCCGCGGCGATCGATCTCGATGGTCTTGACCGAGATGTCCATGACCTCGGCCCGATGCAAGATCGGATAGACCAGGCCGCCGGTGAAGGTGACCTCGGGCTCGCCGCGAACCTTGTTGATGATGAGGGCGTTGCCCTGATCCACCTTCCGGTATCCGTGGAAGACCAGGTAGCCGAACCCCAGCATGATGATCGCGACACCCGCGATCGTGAACCCCATGAGAATCCAGGTCTGAAACATCGTTTGCCTCTCTAAATCGGGTCCTACCGAGCCGCAAGGCCCGGCCAGAAACCGCCGCAGAGCCGCCCTTTCGAGGCGAGCTCAGTTCGTATAGGACCGGCCTGAGCCGGGTCTCACTGCGATTCGCGCTGCGCAGCCCGAGCCGCGCTCGAGCTCGCTTTGCTGGCCTCCGGTTGCTCGGGCTGAACCGGCTCGACGAGGAAGACCTGCTTCTCCGGATCGTAGTTCACGATCAGAGCTTCGGTGCCCTTCCTGAGATCGTTGGTCTGTGAGCAGCGGATCTGGATGAGGAGCCCTGCCCCACCGTCGATCACCGTGGCTTGCCCGAAGCTCTCCGTCACCTTGCCGGTGGTGACCTCGCAGACCTCGCCCACGAAGTGCTTCAATCGTCCGCCCTGATGCGTGCGAAAGAGCGGACCGAGCGGCCAGACCAAGATCGAAGTGATGGGCACCGCAGCGACCAGCGACACCACGAACACGAGCGCCCCGATGATCGCGTTCGGCAAGAACGGAAGATGCGGTGCGACGTGCACCATGCCTAGAAAAGAAAGTACCCATGATGACAAGACGGTGAGACTCAGGACCACGGTGACGGGCGCGTTTCGGAGTTTCAGCGCGTGGACCAAGCCGGCGAGTCCAAGACCCGCCTCCGCCGCCCCTTCTGCCGCCGCTTCTGCCGCCCCCTCCGCGAGACCTTCAGCCGCACCTTCCGCAGCGTCGAGGATCTCGACGTCGAGGACACCCAGGATCACGAAGCCCCAGTAGAGCATCACGAGCCCGAGCAGCGTGGTGAAGATGACCGTGGGGAAGGCGACGATCTGCGCTAGAAACTCACTCATCGTCCAGATGCCCCCGCTCTCTCTCCGTCAACCTCCGGCGGCCTTCGTAGACACGAGTCCGCGCCGGTCCAGCGACGATGGCACGAATCCCGACGGGTGGGGAGGCTTGCCCGAAAGCGAGCGCCCCCCCACGATGCGTCGGGTGAGCTCCGCCGCCGACCTTACCTACCTCAGACGCGCCGTCGAGCTCGCGCTCGAGGCCGAGCGCGCCGGTAACATGCCCATCGGCTCGGTGTTGGTGCTCGAGGGTCACATCGTCGCCGAGGGGGCCAACGAGATCCTGGTGCCGCAGTACCACCCAGGAAAACACGCGGAGATGGTCACACTCTCGAAGCTACCGGCCGCGCTGTGGCCGCGCGCGAGTGAACTCTCTTGTTACTCCACGCTCGAGCCTTGCCTGATGTGTATGGGCTCGCTCCTCCTGCATGGCGTCGGGCGCGTGGTGTACGGCGCGAAGGACGACGAGGGCGGCGCGGAGTACATCACGAAGCACTTGCCGCCCTACTACCAGGACGAGCATCGGAGTTTTCGGGTCGAGGGCCCACTCCTCGAAGCCGAGTGCAGACCGCTCTACAAACGCGCGAGGGCTCGGTTTCGGTCGCTGCCTTGTGGGTGAGTGAGAAGAAAGACTGTTCCGAACGACGAAGTCAGCGGGGGAGCCGTTGAACCGCGGCACCAGGTCATTTGTGGCCGCCCCACTGCCTTCGTCGTCCGGAACAGAACCGCGAAAATCCTATTCGCAGCTCGAGCTAGTTCAAGGGTCGTGCCACTCGGGATCGGCCCCTTCGAGCCGTTGGTGCGGGGTCGCTGTTGGGTGGAAC
The DNA here is from genome assembly GCA_011526105.1 of Deltaproteobacteria bacterium. Taxonomy (GTDB): domain Bacteria; phylum Myxococcota; class Kuafuiibacteriia; order Kuafuiibacteriales; family Kuafuiibacteriaceae; genus WYAZ01. Next base: position 27,838 of record WYAZ01000034.1, read on the forward strand.
CAACAAAGCAGCACCGTGTGTCGGCTCGATCATGCAACAGCGCTGGGATCTTTGGCGGGCTCGGCTATGATGCGCCGGTGGAGTTGATCTTGGTTCGACACGCGCAGCCGGTCTGGGTCGAGGAAGGCAAGAGCGTGCTCAACCCACGGCTCTCCGAGCTCGGCCTCGAGCAATCGCGGCGACTCGCCGAGGAGGTCCGAAGCTGGAGCCGGCCCACGGAGCTTTGGGTGTCGCCCACGCGGCGAAGCCAAGAGACCGCCGCGCCCCTCGCCGAGGTGCTCGAGCTCGCGCCCGTGATTCACGATTGGCTCGAAGAAGTCAGGCTCCCGCCCGAGTGGGACGGCCGAGATGCGGTCGAGGTCGGCGAAGCGATTCGCGGCGGACGGCAGCGGCCCGAAGAAGAATGGTGGGACGGACCGCCCGGCGGGGAGAGCTTTCGCGCGTTCTGGGCACGTGTCACCGAGGGTCTGTGCGGCGAGCTCGAGACTCGCGGGCTCGCCGTCGAAGCCGATGACCCGCAGCATCTGTTTCACGGTGAGCGATCAGAGCATCGTGTGCTGATGGTCGCGCACGCGGGCACCAACGCGGTGCTGCTCTCTCGCCTCCTCGGTCTGCCGCCGGTACCTTGGGCGTGGGAGCGATTTGGCGCCATGCACACCTCGGTCACACGGCTGCGCGCCCAAAGTTTGCTCGGCGCGAGCATCTTCGCGCTCCGAGTCTTCTCGGACGTGGGCCATCTGCCCAAAGAGATGCGCAGTCGCTGAGACGTCGCGAGAGGCCGAACGACGTCCTCTATTCCGCCGTGACGTCGAGTTTGCTCGAGGGGCCTCCGCGAGGGTTGTGCTCCGTCGCCTTCAGGTCGTCGAGGAGGTCTTGGACGGCGGCGCGGACGCGGGCGTCCAGACCCTCAACGGTGTCGTCGGCCGCGGGGCAGATCGCGGGCCCAATGCGATAGCGCAGCTTGGCTGGGATGGGGATGTGCGGCAGCGGACCGACCGCGAGGCCCCAAGGGAGCGACAGATGCACGGGCCAGACCCGAGCACGCGCGATCTTGGGGAGCCCAACCGCGCTCGCGAGCCGCGCGCCGCGCGCGATCACGTAGAGCGTCTCGTGTGCGCCAGCGTGGGCGATCGGCACGATCGGTACACCCGCTTCGAGGGCGAGTCGCGCATAGCCCTTTCGTCCGCCGAAACAGACCTTGTAGCGATCGCGATAGGGTCGCCAGGTGTCGAAGTCGCCTCCCGGCATGATCAACAGGTCGCGACGATGATCGCGGAGCGTGGAGAGCGCGACCTCGGGGTCCGCGATGAGCGCGCCGCGTCGGCTGAAATACTCGCCGGTTCGCCGGGTCGCCAAGATGATCTCGTGCACGAGGATGTGGACCGCGCGCCGTGTACCAAAATGGCGATACCAAGAGATGAGCAGCCCCCAAGCGTCTGGGACCGTCGTACCGCCGGAGTGATTCGAGATCAGTAGAACGGGTGCGGACGGAACGTTTTCCCAACCCTGGACGTCGAGGCCGAAGTAGCATCCATCACCGAAGAGCCTATCCACTCGGTGGAGCGTCTGCTCAGTCAGAGCGGCGTCGAAGGCTTCGGGCGAGCTTCCCCAGGGAAGCTGCTCGCGACCTTGGAACAGATGGACCAGACGGCTCTTGACCTGCATGGGCGCTCCGGCGCTCGAACACCCTAGCAGATCTCTGCGAGCCGAGCGGAGTCGCTGGAACGCCTGTGAGGCGAACGAACGCTCACTCCGGTTCGACCCAGGCCTCCATGGCCAGGCCTCGATTACCGCCGACCAGCAGCCGCGTTCCGTCAAAGGCGATAGAGGAGAGTCGAAGCCCGGCCCCAACCTCCAGTGCACCGGCGCAACCATCGTCGAGACGGATCGTGAGCAGGTGTCCAACGCAGGCCTCCGCGATCAGAACGAGATAGGGCACCCCGCGAACCCTGATGTGCACGGCATCGGGGACGTAGCCCCCGTAGGTGCGGTGTCCGCATGCGTCGACCCCTCCACAGTCGCCGGCGAACTCAGCCATCGAGTACGGAAGGTCTGCCCAGACGCCCGTGGGGAGCCTAGCTGAAATCGCGCCCAACCTCCCCACGACGAAGAGTTGTCCCGTGGCTCGGTCCACCATCTGGGCTCGGATCCGCACGAGCTCACCGAGGAGTTCGACACTGGACTGAAGCCGTGAGCTGGCGTCGACCGACACGAGCGCGACCGCATCTTGGGGCCCGGAGATCATCAACCCGGGCAGTCCCCCCTGCACGCCCGTCACGCGCATCCGTCGCATCTCCAGATCTACGCCGATGCGCCCTGCCTGCTGATATCGGACCCCTGCTGCGGTGGCGGTGTAGACCGCGCTACGGACCCCCACCGCAACCACGGCGCGACTCGTAGGATCGAGGGCGACACCCATGAGTCCCTCCGACGTGATGGTCTCGGTCCGCACAAAGCGCAGACCGTCCCCGTCGAGCGCAAAGCGGGCGATCTCCCCCTGCTGTATGGCGGCATCCTCCGGCGAAGTGGCGGAGACCAGAAGAAGAGGGTCTGAGGCGTGAGCGTCGTCGATCGAGAGTGAGGTCATGAGACCTGACTGCGACAGCCCGCTCATTCGATAACGCGCATCGGTGCGCAGCGGCGCCCCGCGCTCGAGGAGGTAGAGATACTTGGAGGTTCGGGCGAGCAGGCGATCACCACTCACCGGCTCGATCTGCCGGAACTCCTCGTAGACCTCGCTCGGGGAAGCGTCATCGATCAAGGACGCTTTCACGCCGAAAGCCTGAAAGGATCCCAAAGGCGGCCCACACGAAGCGGTCTCCAAGGGGACCACGAGGGTCAGGTTCGACAGTCGGAGGCGCTCGCGGTCGTCGATGGGGGCGAGACCGTCGGCCTCGATCTTTTGGGCCGAGAAGCCAGCCGGGAGCGGAAGACGCAGGGTGCCGTCGCCGAGCCGTCCGCTGGAACACGACTCCGTTTCCGCGAGGAGTTCGAGCCCCGCGAGATCCGGCACAACATCGGACCGAAGGCTCGATAGTGAAGCCTTCGGGAGCGTGACGAGGTAGGTCGGCTGGGCGGCGGAGAGCGGCGTGCGAATCAGCACTCTGGCTTCTGAGTTCGAGTAGGGCCCTTCGATGACCGTCGTTCTCTCTTGGAACTGAACCACGAAGGCGATCTCTTCGACCGGTGGATACGGGACGAAGACGACCGACTCGGAAGGACACGCGCATGAAAGGAGCACGCACAGCCTCCCCAGAGCGAGCTTGCATTCCCGGATCCACACAGGCGACGTCAGAGGCTCCGCACGGGTCGCTGCGACCTGCCTCAGTGCATCCACTTCGACCTCGGGTGTCGCCGCCGGCCGACGAGGACCGCAGCGACAAACAGGAGCAGCCCTGGACTGAACGAGGTCCTTGCGCGGGTGGCGCCACAGCCGCAGCCCGATGTGAGCGCCTCACCTCCCGCGTCCGCCGCCAGCCCGGCGTCGGTCGTTGCGGCATCCATCGCAGCTCGATCATCGCGCCCGGCATCGGCGACGACCCCGCCATCGGCATGGTCGGCATCGGCCTCACCGAAGTCTGCCGAACCTGCGTCGATGAGTCCCGCGTCCGGAAGCGGCGGAACCGACGTCCCGGTCGGCTTGAAGTCGGGCTCGATCATCCACCCGGGCGCAGCGCCCGCGACAAAAGCGTACGCACCGATGTCCGCGACGCCATTGCGCGGGCGGCGGTCAAAGTCGTCGAGCGGTAAGTGAGTCGCCGCTCCGGCGGCTACGAGAGCACCGCCCTCGGCGGGATAGAGGTTGATGGGTGGCTGTCCCAAGTAGTGGCCTTGAACCAGATCCGCTAGGCTCGCGTTCGCGAAGCCGCTCGGCGCCGCACCGACGCCCGCGTTTCCCGCGAGGGTGATCATGCCCGGCGATCCCCCGGACACAAAGATCGCACGGCCATTCTCCGCGTAGAGCGCGTTGTTGGCCACGACCACCGTCCCGGTGTTGCCACGGATGCTGATCGCATCATTCGTGGAGGTCAAAATGGTGTTGTTCACCACGACGAGATTGGCAGGTGCCCCAGCCTGGTGCGGCTGCATCGCGATCCCGTCCGAGCCCGCGGAGAGGATGAGGTTGTTGCGAATGATCGCGTCCGCGGAAGACTGCACCCCGTGATCCCCGCAGTGCCAGAGCACGTTTCGCTCGATGATGTTCGGTCCACCGTTGCCCGCCGCGCTGTAGGTGAGGATGCAGGGGTAGTTGGTGTCATGGATGACGTTGTCTCGGATGACGTTGTCGAAGCTGCCTTCCTTGAGTTCGATGCCATCCCCTTGCTCCACCCCTGCCGCGTTGGTGTGATGCACGTAGTTTCCTTCGATCACGCTGTCGCGGAGTCGGCAGCCATCGTTATTGCAGCCGAGGTACATGCCTTCGCCCGTGCCGCCGGTGTCGTGGATGTGATTGCGACGGATGACGAGCGACTGGTAGACCGTGCCGGTGTCGTTGGCGCGCAGCGCCACGTCGGCAGTGTCGTGGATCTCGCAGTCTTCGATGGTGAGATAGCGAGCGGACATGATCCGGATGCCGGCGGAACCACCGGAGAACTCGATGCCGCGCAGCTCGAGATACTCGCCGTTCTCAATCTCGACGATGTTGTGATCTGCGTTGGGCCGATCGAGACGCGGTCGCTCTCCGGTCTTGGCGCGAATGACGATCGGCCGAGCGGCGGTCCCGACGAGATCGATGGCAAGCCTTCCCGCCAGGGTATAGGTGCCGCCGCGCAGCACCAGCTCGTCGCCGGGTTCCAGCGCCGCGATGGCCGCGCGCAGGTCGTCGCCGGGTCCAATCTCGGAACCGGCCGCCCAAACCGCGCCGGTCCAGGCAAACGAGAGCAAGAAGAAGAAGAAGAAGAAGCTTCGCATGACGCAGAATCTACACCAGCCCTCACTGTGGCGAGCAAGCGACCTCGGGTGGAATGCCCACCAGGTCGAGCCCGCCCAGACGAAATGCAGACCGCGCGCCGGTGTACTTCGAGATCGCTTGTGCTATCCGAAGCGCATGGAGCTGGGCACGCGAGCCAAACCGGCATGGCGCGGTGCCGGGGTGTACGCGGCGGCTCTCTTGCCTTGCCTCGTCGCCGGCGTCCTTCGTGGGGGCCTGCCCCTCATCGCCCTCACGACGCTCGTGTCCGTGCTGACCGCGTTCCTCTTTGCGAAGCTGAGCAGCCGGCCTCGAATCCCCGGCGCTGGGCTGGCTGGGTTAATCTTCGCACTCACGCTGCCGTCCGATACCCCGCTGCTGCAGGCCGCGGCCTCCATGGTGTTCGGACTCGTTGTCGCTCGCGAGATCTTCGGCAAAGTCGAGCGCAGCTTCGTCCACCCAGCCGTGCTCGCGCACGTGTTCCTGAGCCTCACCTGGCCGGGCGCACTCGCATCCGCGGCCCGATGGCTCCCACCGGACGGAGTCGTGCTCACTCCCACGCTCGAGTCCATGCTGTTCACCTCGGCGGGCGGCGCCCTCGGCAACGCCTCCGCCCTCGCCTGCTTCATCGGCGCGGCAATCCTCCTCGTCTCGCGTCTCATCTCGTGGCGAGTGCTCGCGTCCATCCCCATCGGCGTGGCGGCCGGCATTGGACTCCTCGGACATCCGAGCGCCGCAGGACCGCTCTTCGTGTCGTCGCATCTTTTGCTGGGGGGTGCGCTGTTCGCGAGCGTGTTCCTCGCCGCTGACCCAGACAGCTCGCCGCGGGACCGCTCGGCGCAATGGTTCCACGGCTTCTTGGTGGGATTTCTCATCCTGCTTTTCCGAGTCACCGATCCATCCAGCCCCGACGGAGTCATCCCCGCGATCCTCATCGCGAGTGTGTTTGCGCCCCTGTTCGATCGAGCCGCGGTCGCCGGCCGGCGCGGCGTCGCCGGGGTGAGCCATGTCTGAGCACGCCACCACCGGCGCTTCAGGACGCGGTCCGCCGTCTCCGCGCAGCACGACCCTCCGCACGATCACGGTGACGCTCTTCGTGTGTCTCGCGTGTTCAATGCTGGTCTCCATCTCGACCGTGGTTCTGCGGCCCATCCAACGCGAGAACCAGAGACAGGCGCGCGAAGCTCAGATCGCCGCGATTTTGACCCGCGAGCCTGCGCTCCGCGAGTTGCTGGGCGACGTGAACACCGCCACCCTCGAATCGCGCGTCGTCGAGCTCGTATCGGGGACGATCATGGAAGACATGGACGCCGCCGCGCTCGATCCGGTCCGCTCGGCGCGAGAGCCCGAATCGAGCCGAGAGCTCCCGGCCGAACGCGACCTTGCGCGCATCCAGCGCCAAGCGCGACACGTGGCCGTCACCTTCGTTCGACGCGAGGGGACGCTGCACGCCATCGTGGTGCCAATCTACGGGCGCGGCTACGGCTCGATCATCCGAGGCTCGCTCGCGCTCGCGGGTGACGCCAACACGATCATCGGCCTCGCGATCAGCGAACACGGTGAGACGCCGGGCATCGGCAGCGAGATCACCGAGCCCGAGTGGACCGGACTCTGGCCGGGCAAGAAGCTTCGAGACGACAAGGGCCAGCTGCGGATTCACGTCGCACTCGATGAGACCAGCGCCGCAGCCGACGACGCCGAGTTTCACGTCGATGGCATCAGCGGCGCCACCAAGAGCTGCGACGGCGTAGGCAACATGGTTCGGTTCTGGGTTGGCGAGGATGGGTTCGGACCGTTCTTAGGCCGCGTGGGAGGCGGAGAGATCCGATGAGTCGCTTCATCCAGACCCTCACGAGGCCCGTCCTCGAAGACAACCCCATCACAGTGCAGCTGCTGGGGCTCTGCTCCGCCCTCGCGGTCACCAAGAGCCTCGAGACCGCTTTCGCCATGAGCGCGGCGGTCGCCGCGGTGCTGGTGGGCAGCAACGCCGTCATCAGCCTGCTCCGAGGAGTCATCCCGCACCCCACGCGCCTCGTCGTCCAGATCACGATCATCGCCTCGATGGTGATCGTCACCGACCAGCTCATCGCGGCCTTTGCCCCCGAGCTCAGCCGCCAGCTCTCCATCTTCGTGAGCCTCATCATCACGAACTGCATCATCCTCGGGCGCGCCGAGGCCTTTGCGATGACGCATGGCGTGACCGAGAGCATCGCCGACGCCCTCGGCAATGCGCTCGGCTATCTCCTGCTCCTGACTTGTGTCGGGGCCATCCGTGAGCTGCTGGGCCGGGGCGCGCTCTTCGGGCATCAGCTTCTGCCTTTGGCTCGAGAGGGCGGCTGGTTTCAGCCGCTCGAGATCTTGCACCTGCCCCCGGCCGGCTTCTTCCTCATCGCGCTCTTCATCGGCCTGTCGAGTGTCCTGCGGAATCGCAGCGCAAAGGCGGCGCCATGATGACGCTCTTCCTCGAGGCGGTGTTCGTCGAGAACCTCGCGCTCGCCTTCTTCCTCGGGATCTGCACGCTGCTCGGAGGCTCACGCCGGCTTTCCACCGCAGTCGGGCTGGGCATCGCGATCACGGTGGTCATGACCATCACGCTCCCGATCAACCACCTCATCCATCGCTTCCTTCTCGCGCCGGGCGCCTGGGCGTGGGCCGGCATGGCCGAGCTTGACCTCAGTCATCTGTCGCTCATCTGCTTCATCGGATCGATCGCCGCGATGGTGCAGATCCTCGAGATGGTCCTCGATCGCTTCTTTCCCGCCCTCGCCCGCGGCCTCGGGATCTTCTTGCCGCTCATCACGGTCAACTGCGCCATCCTCGGCGGCTCACTGTTCATGGTCGACCGGCACTACGACCTCGGCCAAACGGTCGTGTATGCGGTCGGCAGCGGGGTCGGATGGGCCCTCGCGGTGGCCGCACTCGCCGCGATCCGTGAACGGGTCGACGGTGAGCATCTCCCGGAGGGCTCGGCCTCGGATTCTGCCAGCCAGGCCCTCGTGTTTGCGGTGATTGGCATCATGTCGACGGCCTACATGGCCTTCTCCGGGGTGCGTCTGCCATGACCGAGGTCGTCATGACCGTGGTCCTCTTCAACGGGATCATCTTGGTGTTCACCGCGTTGATCCTGATCGCGCGCGCGCTCGTGGTGGGCACCGGCACCGCCCGGATCACGATCGACGGACGCGAGCCCTTCGAGACCGAGCTCGGACGCAAGCTCCACAACGTGCTCATGGATGCCGGCATCCCCATCGCCGCCGCCTGCGGCGGAAAGGGCACCTGCGGCTTGTGTCGCGTGCGAGTCAGCGGTGTGCTCGACCCGCCCCTGGCCACCGAGCTGGCGATCCTCGACGAACACGCGCTCGCCCGAGGCCTTCGCCTCTCGTGCCAGATCACGACCCGCGGCGATCTCGAGGTCGGACTGCCCGAGGGCCTGCCCACCCACCAGGAGCTCGAGTGCCGCGTGCGTTCGTCGCGCAACCTGACCCCGCTCATCAAAGAGATCGTGCTCGAGCTCCCCGAGGGCGCCTCCTTCCAGTTTCGCGCCGGGAGCTTCGTCCAGATCAACTGCCCGCCGCATCAAACCGTCCTTGGACGAGTGCCGGTCGACGAGTCGTGCCGCGCCGCCTGGGATGCGCTGGGGATCGATCACCTCGTCGCGAACTGCCCGCAGCCCACGAGCCGCGCCTACTCGATGGCGAATCACCCGGGTGAGGGGCACTTCATCATGTTGCTGGTTCGCCTCGCGCTGCCCCCGCCGGGCGTGCCACCAAACACGCCGCCCGGCCTCGTCTCGAGCTATCTGTTCAGCCTCGAACCAGGCCGAACCGTGCGGCTCAGCGGACCCTTCGGCCACTTCGTCGCGACCGACACCGACAAGGAGATGATCTTCGTGGGCGGCGGCGTGGGCATGGCCCCCATGCGGGCCCACGTCTTCGAGCAGCTCGAGTTTCTCCATAGCCAGCGAAAGATCAGCTTCTGGTACGGAGCCCGCTCGGAACGCGAGCTGATCTACGCGGAAGAGTTCGAGGCCCTCGCGAAGAAACACCCCAACTTCACATGGTCCGTCGCGCTGTCGGAGCCCAGCCCCGACGACGAATGGCACGGCGCAGTCGGCTTCATCCACGATCACCTGCACCGCTCCTATCTCGCGGGCCATGCGGCACCGTCGGACTGTGAGTACTATCTATGCGGACCGCCTTTGATGGTGCGCGCGGTGGTGGCGATGCTCGAGCGCTTGGGCGTGAGCCGAAGCTCGGTGTTCTATGATGACTTTGGCGGCTGAGGCCCAAGGAGCAGAAGACTCATGATCCAAACGGCGCGCGTAGAGGAGTTCATGGCGAGAGAGCTCGTGGTGGTCAGGCCCAACACGGAGATCCACGAAGCGGTCGCACTCATGCTCGATCGGCGCGTCTCCGGACTGCCGGTCGTGGACGAGGGCGGTCACCTCGTCGGCATCCTGACCGAGCAAGACTGTTTGAGAGTCGCCTTTCAGAGCCACTATCATCAGGCGCCGGCGGGCACGGTGGCGAACGCCATGACCTCGAATCCCACGACCATCGATGCCCAAGACGACATCATGACCGCGATCGACGTCTTCCTTCGGGCCTCGTTTCGGAGACTCCCGGTGCTCGCCGGGGGCACGCTGGTCGGCGTGCTCAGCCGCCGCGATGCGCTCCGGGTGCTCAGGACGCAGGCTTGAGGGACATGAGCCACTTCGAGAGCGCGTTCAACTCGGCTTCTTCGCCCCGAAACTTCGGCGGATGCAGCTTGTCCTCGAGCTTCTCTTTCTTCTCGAGATAACGAACGAGCCAATCGAGCTTTCGCTTCGTCGAGAGTCCAGAGAGATCCGAGATCTTCATCTCGGCGCTGTCCTTCTGGAGCGCCACGATGCCTTCGCTCTTGATGCTGTGGCAGACGTTGCACTTCTTCGCGAGGAAGACCTTCTTCCCGTCTGGCTCTTCGCCCGCCGCGGCCAACGAGAGGGAGAGGCTGAGAATGTGGCTCAAAAGGGTCATCGCTCGCTCCGATCCGGGCCTCGTTCGGCCCGAGCTGTTCGTCCTCACCGCGACGCGCGATTGAGACGGTACTTCGTCGAACTATCTTTCGGGGGGATCGTAGGCAAGCCGAACCGAAAAAGGGATACCCGTCAGACCCCGCGAGATTTGCCGCCGTCCGCACGTTCCGGCATCATTCGCGCGGTGGTGCCGTTCGCCGCATCCTGGGTCGTCGCTGCGATCGCCGCATCGAGCCCCGCGGACACTGGCACCCCGATCATCATCTTGCTGCCCGCCGAGAGCCAGACGGCTTCGGTTGCGGCGGCCTATCTCCAGAACGAGCTCGAGCTCGTGCTTCAGCTCGAGACCGCGTCTTTGGATGAACCTCGAGCGCTGCTGGCGCGGGCGCGCTCGAAGTGGCCCTCGGCCCTGATCGTGCTTCTGCACCCGGACCGCAACGAGACCTGGATGTCTCGCCCGCATGAGGCGGAGCCGGTGGTGCGCCGCCTCAATCATCCGCCCGGGAGCTCCGCGTATCCCCTCGCGATCGCGGCCGCGGAGCTCGTTCGAAACGCCACCGCGCCCAAACCCTTGCCGCCCAAACCCGAGCTGGAGCTCGCGTTCTCGGTGGGGCTCGGCATCTCGGGGTCTCCGGGCGTCGAGCGAACCTTGGCGCAGCCGGTCTTCGGTCTGGAGTTGCGCCTCGGAACGCACGGGCTTTGGAGCTCGGTCGGGCTCCGGGTCCGCGGGCCTTCTTCCTCGAACACCGACGTCGGCGGCAACATCTTCGTGGACTACAGCCGCACCGACCTCGCGCTGCAGCTCGGCTTCGGTCCAGAGCTCGACCGCTGGCACCTCGCCCTGCTCGTCGAGGCCGGACTGAGCGTGGTCTCGGTCGATGCGCAGCGGGGGGCCGAACTTCTCGGCTCGAACCGCCGTCTGCCCTTCTGGCTCGGCTTGGGCGCGCAGATACGCCGGCCGCTCTTCTCAGGCTTGGGTGCGGTGGTGTGTGTGGAGCTGATCCGCGTGCTCAGCCCAGCGGACTTTCGCGGCGGGCCGGACATCGTCTTTTCGGAGGGGGATTGGCGACTTCAGTCGCAAGCGGCCCTGGAGTGGGTGCTGTGAACGCCATCGGTCTTTCTCACTTTCTGGGGATGCGGCGACTGACTGCAGGTGGGATCCTTCCCCTTCGAGATCCGGCGTGACGGCAGAAGTGATGTCCCAGGACGCACCGACTCCCGCCAGGCCTTCGCTGGTCGCACGGGCCAAGGCCGGCGATCCCGCGGCTCTAGCCGAGCTGGTGCGGACGGAAAGCCCCAAAGTGGCGGGTCTGCTCGTGCGGCTTCTCGGTCCCCGGCAGGATCTCGAGGACCTGGTTCAGATCGTGTTCCTCGAGCTCTGCCGAGCGCTGCCCGGCTTTCGCGGCGACAGCAGCATCTCGACCTTCATCGGGGGAATCGCGGTTCAGGTCGCGCGACGCGCGATGCGCCCGACCGCCTGGCAACGACGCCGCGCCGAGTGGCCCAAGACGGAACCCGCCTCTTTGGAGTCCGACCCCGAGGACCAGGTGAGTCTCCGCGATCAGATTCGGCGGCTCCACGAACTGCTCGAAGAAGTACCGCCCAAGAAACGAGTCGCCTTCCTTCTTTGGGCGGTGGATGGCCGCACCGCCGACGAGGTCGCGACCCTCACGAAGTGCAGCCTCCCCACCGCTCGCAAGCGCATCTACGACGTGCGGCGACAGCTCCGCGACCGGGCCCAGGGCGACCCGTTGCTCGCGCACTGGGTCGGTGAGGAGGTCCCATGATCGACCCCAAAGAACAGCGGCGCGACCGCGAGTTCGCCGCCTTCGGCAACGACGCGCTCAGCTCGTCCGCGATCGATCGGCTCGCGGAACGCATCGCCGCCGACGGCCCTCGGGTCGTCCGCCGCGCAAAGTTCGTGCGCACCGCGGTGCGTGTCGGCCCGGTGGTCGCGCTCCTCCTCTTTGCGTTGATCTGGGGAACACGCCCTGGTCCGCCGCCGGCGGCTCCGGCTTTGGCCGACAGCACCCGAGCGTGCGAGCGCTGGTCTCCGATATCGACCTCGGCGATCTCGTCCGGCCGCATCGACCTTGGGCACCTCGGCGAAGGACGAAGCTCCGAAGAAGCCAGGATCGACCTTCGGGTGGCAGAACGCTGCCGCACCGTCCTCCACCTCGCGCAGGGCTCGGTGGCCATTCACGCGAAGGACCTCGGCGGCGGAACGCTCATCGTCGAGACGCCGCAGGGCCGAGCTCGAGTCGTGGGAACGATCTTCTCGGTCTCGCAGCGCGGTGAGGTCTTTGCGGTCGAAGTCGTCGAGGGCACGGTCGAAGTCGAAGCTCACGAAGAGCAAATCTTGCTGCGGGCCGGAGAACGCACCGCCCTCGCCGAAGGCCGACTGAAGACGCGAGCCATGACAGAGACCGAGCGCGAGGCGCTTCTGATCGGAGTTCGAGACGGCCTAGCTCAGGCCGACGAATCGGAAGCTCTGTTCGATGGGGCGGAGCTCGACGCGCCCTCGGAGTCTCCCGAAACCGCGCGCCCCCGGGTGAGGCCCAACCGCCGCAACGCCGAACGGAAGACGAAAGTCGACGACCACGCACCCGCGGTGTCCCCCCCCCCGACCTCCGAGAGCGCGGAGCAGCTCGTCGCGCGGGCCGCCCAGCTCAAGACGAAGGCGCCTGATGCGGCACGGGCCCTGTACCTTCGGGCGGGCTCGATGTCCGGACCGACGGCAGAGGCGGCCTGGATCGCGCTCGCGCGGCTCGAGCTCTCTCGTGCACGTCCCGCATCCGCGGTCGACGCGCTCAATGATCGCCAGCGACGTTTCCCTTCGGGCGGCATGGTCCTCGAGGCCGCTGGCATCGAGCTCGAGGCTCTGCACGCCCTCGGCAAGTCGGAGGCGGTGCGGCGCCTCGCTCGCGAGATCGTCGATCGCTGGCCCGAATCTCAGCAGGCCAAGAAAGCCGAGAGCCTGCTCGACCGGAAGCCTCGATGATCTCAGCCCGACTTTGGGGCCGAGCGTGCCTCGGCCTGCTGTTGCTCGTCGCGTGTGACCGACGCGAGATCCTGTTGTTCGACGCGAGCGGTCCCCCCGAGCTGGCCGGGATTCGACGCGTCGAAGTCCGGCCCTCGATGGCCACCGTCGTCGCCGACGGCCGGACACGGCCCGCCGATCTCGCGTTTCAGGCGATCGGCATCTTCGAGGACGGAGAGCGCGACATCACCTCGCTCACGACGTGGAGGCTCTCCCGCCCCGAGCTGGGCACGGTCGGCGTCGGCGTGTTCCGCGCACACGGCACGATCGGTGGGGACACCATGATCGGCGCGCGAGTGGGAGACCTCGATGCAGAGGCGTCGATCCAGGTGCAGCTCTCGGTGACGGACCTCGATCCTTCGGCGCCCGGTGACGCGATGGCCTTCTTCCCCGAGAACATCTCGGGTGATGCCCTGCGCAGCAGCCCCACCATCATCTATCCGAGCGACAGCACCACGTTCCCCAAAAACGTCTCGAACACGCTCTTTCAGTGGCACGACTCGGCCGGCTCGGATCTGTTTGAGGTTCGCTTCGACAGCGCGGTGGCGAGCATCCGGCACTATACCAAGGACCGAAGTTTCGCTCTCGATGACCTGGCCCGAGGGTGGCTCCCCCATACACACTCAGGTCGATCGCTCACCATGACGGTTCGAAGCGTCTCCACGACCTCCACCGGCACCGTCTATCGCTCGGACGCCATTGAGCTTCACTATTCCGCTTCAGACGTGAGCGGCGCGATCTACTACTGGTCGACGGGTGCTCGCGGCATCATGCGCGCCTCACTCGATCGCGAGGCCGCGGTGGCCTTCTACCCTGGACCCGAGAGCGACCGCTGCGCGTCGTGCCACACCGTCTCTCGCGACGGACGGCGCCTCGCGGCGGCGTATGACGGCGAGAAGCTCCGCGTCGTTTCGATCCCCGAGAATCAACTCATCGAGCCTCCCTCCGGGGCCTCCGAGGCGGAGTTCGGCTGGGGCAGCTTCGACCCGAGCGGCGAGCGGCTCATCATCGCGCACAAGGGCCGCCTGAGCATGCTCACCGTGGGGTCCGGGGCACGCGCCGACGTCCCGCTCCCTTCGGGCTTTTATGGGACCCATCCCGACTGGTCGCCCGATGGTCGGCAGATCGCGCTCGCGGTGGCGGACAAGTCGACGAACAACAAAGACACTAAAGGGACGAGCCTCGCGCGCTTGCTCGTGCAGCCCGATGGGTCCATCTCCGGCCTCGAGGTGCTCGAGCCCAGCCTGGCCGATGACGACACCCTCGTCTTTCCGAGCCACTCGCCGGACGGTCGCTGGATCGCGTTTGTTCGCGCGCGCGGCAAGTCCAAGGACAACCGTGAGGCCGAGATCTATCTCATCCGCTCGGACGGAACTGGACCCACCATCTTGCTCGAGGCGCTCAACCGAAGGGTGGGGCCTGAAAGCGGGGTGCGTTCGATCAGCAACTCGATGCCCACGTGGGGCCCGACCCTCGGCACCGGGATGGACTGGCTCGCGTTCTCGTCCACACGCGACTACGGCGCCGTGATCGTCGATACGAAGCGCGATCAGCTCTGGAGTGCGGTCATCGATCTCTCCAAAGCTGCGAGCGGCGTCGACCCCAGCGGCCCCGCCTACTGGCTGCCATTTCAACAGACTGAGGAAGGTAATCATCGCGCGTTCTGGACATCGAACCCTAACGACGAATGCCCCTCGACCATCGAGCTCTGCAACGGAGTCGACGACGACTGCGACGGTGTGGTCGACGAGGACTGCTGTACGTCCGTGGAGGAGATCTGCGGCGATGGCATCGACAATGACTGCGACCTCGCCCGCGACGAAGGCTGTGGCTGCACCGACACCGAAGACTGCACCAACCGCCTCGACGACGACTGCGACGGACTCATCGACCTGGAAGACGAGGACTGTGGGGTATGACGCCCTGGTCTTCTCATTTTTCGTCGGTCCGGCGACTCACTGCCATGGAGTTCAAAATGACCAAAAATCTGTCTCATCTCCTGCTCGTGCTCCCCATCACCGCGCTCGGCATCACCGCCTGCGGCGGAGGTGGGAGTTCTGAATACGACCCCATCGCCACCGGGCTCTCCGGCCTGATGGCCGACCCAGACGCGGGCGAGACCCAAACCTTCAAAGACCTGGTCCTCGCGTGGCGTGGCCAGACCCCGGTCGACCTCAGCCTCGACGGCGACGACATCTACGTGGGGCGCCGCGGGGAGCTCGACTTCCGATTTGAGCTCGACTGCCTCGACACCAGCGCCAAGATCGTGCGCTGCGACGCGAAGTCGGACGCCGACGCCAAGATCAGCTGGAAGGGGAAGATCGAGAACACGCGCCACAAGCTCGAGATCGACCGCAACGCCAGGATCAAGGTGACCTCCTTGGATGAGAACCGCCTCCGCATCCAAGGCGACCTCGACTACTCCATCCAGTCGGACTTCAAGGACAAGGACGAGGACTACCGCCACAAGTACGACTTCGATGCGGACGCGAAATACGACGTGGTGGTCATGCGCTCCGATGGCGCGATCGAGTCGGGCAAGCTCGAGGCCGATATCCAGGCCAAGGAAAAGCTCGAAGAGGACGACACCAAGATCAAGTCCGAGCTCAAGACGAAGATGGTCGTGACCTTCCTGGATGGAGAGACCTCGGAGGTCGACTTCGACAGCAAGTCGAAGTACAAGCTGCACCTCGTGAACGGGGCGCTGGAGCTCGAGTAGTCGAGTTCGCTTCCCACCCCGGGGCGACCCCCGTATGAAGTCGATCCTCTACGATGACGCGCTGACGGCGGTGCTGCCGCAAGATCGAAGGGCGCGCGAAAGCGTAGCTCATGCCAGTTGAGGCGCCCTGATCTCTCATCGAGTACCCCTCCTCGCTCTCCGATTCGCACGTTCCGCGCACGCGGAAGCACAGCCTCCACGACATGCTCGACATCACCATCTGTGAGAGGCTCTGTGGTGTAGAAGGAGAGCTTGTCGCCCTCGATGCAAAGACGCTCCGACACTTCTTCGACCCCGCCTCCGGACGCGCCGCGATTCACATGGTGAGTGCGTGAGCGACCGAGAACCGCGTGGTGCTCGGGCAGGTCAGAACAGCCGACAGGTCGAATGAGATCACCGCGATTCCTCGGCTTCTCGAGCTACTGAAACTACGGTGCGGCGCCGTGACCATCGACGCGATGGGACGAGGCGTACCCGCTCCGCCTGCTCGGCATTCACGTTTGATGCGATCGCCCTGGCGATTGCCCGGCCCCGAATCCTGTGCCATACGACACAGATAGATGACCTCAGACGGATAAACAGATGTCCTCGAACATACTTGCAATACGGTTCTCGGCTCTTGGCGATGTTGCTATGACATTGCCAGTGCTGTATTCGGCTGCAAGAGCACACCCCAACCACATGTTCTATGTGCTCACTTCAAAGTCCTTTGCAGACCTATTTACAAACCAGCTACCCAACATGGAACCGATCGGAGTCGACCTGGAGGAGTATCGAGGAGTAAGTGGGTTGATGCGACTCGCCAGAAAGACCCGCACGAGCTACGCGATAGATGCAGTTGCTGACTTGCACGATGTCATGCGAAGTCAGGTGCTGCGCACCTACTTCATGATAGGTGGCAAACGTGTTGCATACATCCGAAAAGAGAGATCCACGAAGAAAGCAATCATCAAACGCAAAGCCCCGTTGGCTCCCGTCAAGCACTCAATAGATAGGTACAGGGATGTGTTTTCGCAACTCGGACTAGAGGCCGAAATGAGCTTCACGTCCTATTTCGAGAGCCAGCCTCGCCCTCTGGAGCAGCTGAAAAGCCTGTCCTTCAACACGGGAAAGACGAACCTAGGTATTGCCCCCTTTGCTACGTACGCAGAGAAGGTGTACCCGATTGATAGAATGGAAGAGGCGGTGAAGGCCATCTCCGAAAGAGACAACACCCATATCTATCTATTTGGAGGGGGAAGCAAAGAGAAAGATAAACTGGAGGAGTGGGAGGCTAAGTATTCGAATGTAACATCGGTGGTAGGCAAACTGTCGTTGAAGCATGAATTGCTTCTAATTTCTTTTCTGTCTGTTCTCGTCTCCATGGACTCGGCCAATATGCATCTGGCATCGTTGGTCAACACACCCGTACTTTCCATTTGGGGCGCTACGCATCCATATCTAGGCTTCTATGGTTTCAAACAGTCCCCTCGTGATGCCGTGCAGTTGTCCGACCTCGATTGTCGCCCGTGTTCTGTGTTCGGCAATGTGCCCTGTTGGCGTGGCGACCATGCCTGCATGAACGGCATACCGGCACAAGCAGTTATCGACAGAATCGAAATGATGCTTCAGGAATACGACAGACCATCCTCGCGATGAAGAGATCTCGAGGCGAACTCGATCGCGCCCCTCATCTCTGTAGACGTCCCGTGAAGCCTTTGTGACGCCAAGATCGAATCTCTCGAGCGTAGCGACCGGTTCCTTCTCCCCCCCGCGATGACGACCGTGCGGTTGACTCTGCTCGGCACCGCCAAAGAGAGCTTCGGGCTCGATCGACAGCTGAGGGGCAGTACCGACAAGCGACGATTCAAGGTCACGGGGCGAAAAGCCCCTGGACGCTACGCCGCATCGCCCTCAACCTCTTGAAGCAGGACACGGGCGAGAAGGTCGGGGTCAAGAGCAAGCGCTCGCCGCGCGATGGGACAAGGGCTACATGCTCCACTTGCTCGGCATCCACGTTTGATGCGATTGCCCTGGTTCCGGCCTCGGGGCATTCACGGGGTTCGGGGCCCCGACCCCGGGGCCCGCCACGCAGGTTTCCCTTGCGTGTCCCCCTCGAGCCGAGTCATCTGCGAACCGAGCCACCCGCCGCGGCTCGAGAAGCTCCATGTCACTGCTCGCCCTCGACGACATCACTCTGCATCTGGGTCAGCGAACGCTGTTCGAGCAGCTCACGCTCGCGGTGGAGCGCGGGGACCGGCTTGGGCTCGTGGGCCCCAACGGCAGCGGCAAGAGCACCCTGCTTCGGGTGGTCGTCAACCAGATCGCGCCCGATAGCGGAAGGATCGTCTTCTCGAAAGGCGCGCGGCTCGGATACCTGCCTCAGGAGCTCTCCGAGCTCGGAGAGGGCACCTTGCTCGAGCAAGTGATCGCCGCCGCGCCCGGCCGCATCGACGTTGAAGCGCGGCTCACCGAGATCGAAGAGGCGCTCATGGTGAGCACCGAGGAGTCCGAGCAACTCGATCTCGCGGAAGAGCTGGCCGATCTGCATCGGCGGCTCGTGGACCTCGACCTCGACTACGCTCCGCACAAGGCGCAGACCATCCTCGCCGGTCTCGGCTTCAAGACCACCGACTTCGACCGACCGGTGAGCGAGTTCTCGGGAGGCTGGCGCATGCGCGCTGCGCTCGCCGGGCTTCTATTCCAGAAGCCCGATGTGCTGCTGCTCGACGAGCCAACCAACCACCTCGACATGCCCTCCGTCGCGTGGCTCAACAAGTTCCTCGCCACCTACTCGGAGGCCTTTGTCCTCATCTGTCACGACCGTGAGTTCCTCAACCGGCACGTGAACCGCATCGCCAGCTTTGAGGTCGAGGGCCTCAGAACCTACAAAGGCAACTACGACGCCTACGTCGAGCAGCGCCGGCTCGAGCTCGAGCTCCTCGAGAACAAGGTCAAGAAGGACGACGCGAAGAAGCGCGAGCTCGAAGCCTTCGTCACCCGCTTCAAGGCCAAAGCCTCAAAGGCGCGGCAGGCCCAGAGCAAAGCGAAGCAGATCGAGCGCATGCAGGAGGACATGGTCGACATCCCCAGGCCTCGGCAGACGATCTCCATCCGTTTCCCGCCCACCGAACGCACCGGAGACAACGTCCTCCGTCTGTCGGATCTCGGCTTCTCCTACGGCAACCACCGGGTCTTCTCGGGCGCGAACCTGCTCGTACGCCGCGGAGACAAGGTCGCCATCGTGGGCGTCAACGGCGCCGGCAAGACGACGCTGCTCAAGATCATCGCCGGCGAACTCACGAACTACGAGGGCAAGATAGAGCCCGGCAGTCGCGTGAAGATGAGCTACTTCGCGCAGCACCACGCCGAGGTGCTCGACCGGAGCAATACCGTGCTCGAGGAAGTGGGCCACGCCGCTCCCAAGAAGGGGCAGACCGAGCTCCGCGGGCTGCTCGGCGCGTTCCTCTTCTCGGGTGACGACGTCGAAAAGCCCATCGGGGTGCTCTCCGGCGGCGAGCGGGCGCGTGTCGCGCTCGCCAAGCTCCTCGTGGACCCAGGCAATCTGCTCCTCCTCGACGAACCGACCAACCACTTGGACACCGAGTCGGCGCAGCGGCTCACGGACTCACTCGAGGGCTATGACGGTACGCTCATCTTCGTGTCGCACAGCTTGGACTTTGCGAAGCGGCTCTCCACCCGGGTGTGGGACGTGCACGACGGAAAGGTCGAGACCTATCCCGGCTCGCTTGCCGACTACATCGAGCAGTACAGCGCAGTGGATGAGGCGCCGAAGGCCTCGGTGGCCCCTAAGGCGCCGGTCAAAGCTCAGGTCCAGAGCCGGGAGCAGAACAAGAAGGAGCAGGCCGAGCAGCGAAAGCAACGGGCCGGCTTAGAGAAGGCGGTCCTGGAGCTCGAAGGCGAGATCGCCCGGCTCGAGGCTGAGCAAGGCGAGCTCGAAGCGAGACTCGCGCATCCCAGTACGCAGCAGGATCCGGAAGAGGCGCGCTCGGTCGCCCAGCGTTACGAAGCGGTCCGAAGCCAGGCCAGCATGATGCTCGAGCGGTGGGAGATGATCTCGGCAGAGCTGGCCGAGTTGTAGCTTGATCCTCAACCGCCTCGGGCGGTCGGCCAAACTTCCAGCGCCGGTGAGTAGGCAGAGAGCCTGACCCGCATGACCTCGATGGCCTCGACGTTCTCGTCGATGAGCACGAAGCCCCGTCCGTGTTTCGCCGCGGCCTCCCCGGTGGTGCCACTGCCAGCAAAGAAGTCCAGCACGGTGTCGCCGGGCACGGAGTGCACACACACGATGCGCTCGAGGACGGAGAGCGGCTTCTGCGTGGGGTAGCCGGTGCGTTCTTTGGAGGTGGTGGGCACGATCGTGTTCCACCAGACGTCCGTGGGTGTTTTGCCACGCGCGGCCTTCTCGGCCCCCACCAGACTCGGCGCCATGTACGGGATGCGATCAATCGCGTCATACTCGAAGACGTAGTTCTCCGGATCCTTCGCGTACCAGAAGATCACGTCGTGTTTGGAAGGCCAGCGCCTCTTCGGACGGCCACCATAGTCATAGGACCAGACGATCTCGTTCATGAAGGAGACCCGACCAAAGATCTCGTCGAGCAAAATCTTGACGTAGTGCGACTCCCGCGGATCCACGTGCAGGAACAGGGAGCCGTCTTCGGGAAGCAGACGCCGAGCCTCGAGGAGGCGTGGTTCGAGGAAGCTCGCGTAGTCGTCGAAGTGATCTCGATAGGCCCGCTTCTCGCCTTCCTCACTCCGATACCGACGACCCCCGAAGCCAAGCCGGTCACCCGCCTCATCCTGAACGACCTTGAGACGAGCGCTCTCTTGGGTTCGGCCGGTGTTAAAAGGCGGATCGATGTAGATGAGGCGAAAGCGCTGGCCCGGGAGGTCTCGTAGAACCTCGAGGTTCTCGCCATGGATGATGCGCCGGTCCAGCACTGAGGCACCCTAGGCCAAAGCACGGACGGGTTCCAGCCGTTTGCCTCAGGCCTTCTTAAGTCGACTCGGGTTCGGGTAGAATTGCTGAGCCAATGATCGATGGACCCATTCGGCGCGCCGTCAAGTGGGTTGCGCGCACCCTGTACCTCAACCAGCTCCGATTCAGTCGCGCGTGGCGCCGCATGAGAGGTGAGAGGCCCCATGCGCTCGGTGGTGCGTGTGAAGGCTGCGCGAAGTGTTGTGAGGAGCCGGCGATTCAGGTCTCGGCCGCCTTTAATCCACCCCGGGTCTTGGCTCGCGGCTTTGTCGCGTGGCAGCGCCGGGTCAACGGCTTCGAGCTCACGCGGGTGGATGAGGATCAAGGGGTGCTGTACTTCCGCTGCACCCACTTCGATCCTTCGACGCGACGCTGCGACAGCTATGGTTCGCGTCCGGGGATGTGCCGAGACTATCCGCGGATGCAGCTCTATCAGCCCAACCCCGAACTCTTCGCGGGCTGCGGCTATCGGGCCATTGCACCCAATGCATCGGGACTGCTCAAAGTGCTCGAAGACCAGCCCATGACCGAGGCGCAGCGCGAGAAGCTGAAGGATGGCTTGCGCCTTCGATAGTCATGACTGCGCGGAGCCTCACTGCGAGGGGAGGTTCACCGTCCAGATCGTCGTCCGCGTGAAACCTTCGATTCGATGGGAGGGCACGACAAGTGCACGGTCGCGAATGCTGACGTCGATGCCGTGGGGTGGGTCACCGGGCAGACTTCGGGTGCAGAGTCCATCCGGGCCTACGATGATGAGCGTGGATGGAACTGCGGCGCCGAACACGAACCGACCTTCGCCCATCCGGGCGCCGTTTCGGATATCGAGAGCCCCGCTCGTGTAACAGTCTTCCGACGTGTCGAGGTCAGGCACACAAGTCCACGCGCCTCCGTAGCGAGCCAGGAAGCTCTTGCCGGGCCGGTAGAGAACCCGTGCGCTCTCGTCGGCGAGAAGCCGCGTCTCGGGTGGAACATCCTCTCGATGCTCGATGGTCCAGCTCGATCCGTCGAAGTCCCAGACCCCATCGGAGAGCAGCGCCACCGCCTTTTGGTCGCTCAGGACGTGCATGATCAGGCTACGCGCGGGGGCGCTGAACACGTGAGTGCGCTGACGATCGTCGACACGGAGCACCGAGCATTCTGCCTCGACGCACAGCTGATCCCACACGTACATCTCGCCCGCGAGCCCGGCGCTGAATCGAGGATCGGTGCCGAGCACGGGCGCTATCGTCGCGCTGCTCGTATTCGGGTCGATCTCGAAGAGCCCTCCCTCGAACAGGCCAAAGACACGCCCAAATCCGTTGGAAGTGAGATGTGATGGGCTGCGCACGAAGCCGATGGGCGCGTAAGGCTCGATGCTACCATCGGCCCGCAGGACCATGAGGCGGTCGCGCTCATCGTTCTCGCGCAGCCGCATGAAGTAGTGATCTCGATCGCCGAATGCAATCCGCGGTACGGCGTCGGTCACGCTCAGAGTTCGCGACTCGAGCGTCAGCTCATCGCAGTAGGTTCGGCGAGTCTCCGGCCCACGAAACCGCAAATCGACAGTCGATGCCTCCGCCAAGGTCGCGGGTTCGAGCGAGATCGCACCCGGCAGGTCGGTCGACCGCAGCTCCCCTCGAAGGATCTGTTGCGGCTTCGCTCGAACCGGCGCCCCTTCCCCTCCGAAGGCCAACCCCCGCCGCTCCATGGCCCCGCCGACGAAAGCCGAGTAGAGGTGGACAACGGTCTGATAGTCCGCGTCCCAGCTGAGGCCGACCTGGATGCGATCACTCGCTGGCGTGACCACGACCGGCTCTGCCGCGAGGCTCTGCCCGGCGGCGTCGAGGAAGAAGACGACCGCGTACTGGTCGTCCCCCCAGCTGCGTGCGAGCGTGACGGGTTCGGAAGCTTGGCAGGCCAGGAGCCCACCCGCGATCCAGCCGACAATAAGCTGGGTCGCGAGATGGCTCCTGGGCCGACGGGCGTTCAGCCCATGTTCTCGATGATGAGCGACCCGAACTCGGAGCACTTCACCAGTTTGGCCCCTTCCATCTGCCGATGGAAGTCGTAGGTCACGGTCTTGTTGCCGATGGTGCGATCGAGGCCGTTGAGCACCAGATCTGCGGCCTCGCCCCAACCCATGTGCCGGAGCATCATCTCGCCGGACAGGATGACGGAACCCGGATTCACCTTGTCCTGATCCGCGTACTTCGGCGCCGTCCCGTGGGTGGCTTCGAAGATGGCGTGGCCAGTGACGTAGTTGATGTTGCCGCCGGGGGCGATACCGATGCCGCCCACCTGCGCCGCGAGCGCATCCGACAGGTAGTCGCCGTTCAGGTTCAAGGTCGCAATGACGTCGAACTCGCTGGGACGGGTGAGCACCTGCTGAAGGGTGATGTCCGCGATGGCGTCCTTCAGGATGATCTTACCGCTCTTCACCGCCGCGTCGTACTCGGCGTTCGCCGCTGCCTCTCCCTTGTCGGCCTTGGTGCGCTCCCACTGCGAGTGGCCCGAGCCACCCCAGCCGTAGGTCTTGTCGGCGAACTCTTTCTCGCCCAGCTCGAAGCCCCACATCATGAACGCACCCTCGGTGAACTTCATGATGTTGCCCTTGTGGACGAAGGTAACGCTCTTTCGGCCCTGCTTGATCGCGTACTCGATCGCGGCGCGCACGAGGCGGTCGGTGCCCTGATGCGAGACCGGCTTGATGCCGAGGCCAGTGGTCTCCGGGAAGCGGATCTTCTTGTAGAGGTCCGGGAAGTTCTCCTTCATCATCGAGAGCATCTTCTTGGTGTCGTCGGCGCCCGCCTCGAACTCGATGCCGGCGTAGATGTCTTCGGTGTTCTCGCGGAAGATCACCATGTTTACCGCGCCAGGGTTCTTCACCGGCGAAGGCACGCCTTGGAACCAGCGAACCGGGCGCAAGCAGACGTAGAGATCGAGCATCTGACGAAGCGCCACGTTGAGCGAACGGATGCCGCCTCCGATCGGCGTGGTGAGCGGTCCCTTGATACCGACGAGGTACTCTCTAAAGGCAGTGACGGTCTCGTCCGGGAGCCAGTTCTTGGTGAGGTTGAAGGCCTTCTCGCCCGCGAGAACCTCGTACCAAGCGATCTTCTTCTTGCCCTTGTAGGCCTTCTCGACGGCGGCATCGAGGACGCGCACGGAGGACTTCCAGATGTCGCGGCCGGTGCCGTCACCTTCGATGAAGGGGATGATGGGGTGGTCGCCGACGTTCAGGACGCCGTTCTTGCCGATGGTGATTTTGTCGCCCTTGGGGGGCGTGAAGTCGAAGTCTTTCATGAATGTCGAGGGCATACCGCCGGCCTCTCGCCGGGGCAAGTGCCCAGACACCGAGGCTAGATGCGACCTAGGAGCATACGCTGGACGAGCTGTATCAAAAGGATGAGGAAGATCGGAGAGATGTCGAAGCCACCGGTTTTCTCCGGGGGGAGGACCGCGCGGAACGGGGCGTAGAGGGGGGCGGTGATCTTGGTGGTAAAGCTGCGCGGGAACTTGTGCGCGGGCATGACCCAAGAGAGCACGGCGTCCGCGATCAAGAAGTAGACGAAGAAGTTGAGTCCCTGGATCAGCGCTGCCATGTGATGCCCTTAACCTCCGACCGAGGGCCGGTATTTCGGAGCAGCCAAACCAAAGAGACGGCCGCTGCGAGCATGATCCCCCCCGCGACCTCCAAAGGCAAGGCCGCGCCGTGCGCGAGCAAGCCGGCGAGCCCGAGCACGACGAAGAGCCGGACCACCTCGAGCCTCGGCGCCCACGCGCGGCGCTCGAGAAGTCCACCGATCGAGACCAAGGTGACGAGCGCGAGCAGCGCCGCTCCCGCACGTGCGCTCTCACTCAGCGCGCGTGCGTGCTGAAGAAAGAGCATCGTGCCGGGCACCATGGGGATGAACTGCAGGCCCGCGTAGACGGAGAGCGAGAGCGGGCGCTCGGTCTCGTACTTCGGTAGATCGAGCGGCGCATGCGGGGGCGCCTCGACCCCGCTCGGCATCCATCCCGGACGCTTCAGCCAGAGCCGCAAGGCGTCTTGCCAACGGTCGCTCCCCTTCGATTGACGATAGAGCTCGGCGTAGTAGTGAAAGTTCGCCCAAAGCGGGTTCCAGCTTCGAAACGCGTGGGTCACGCCGTAGACCGGCTCCTCCTCCTCGCGTTGATAGGTCCCAAAGAGCATGTCCCAGATGATGAGCGTGCCGCCGTGATTTCGGTCGAGGTACTTGGGGTTGCGGCCGTGGTGCACGCGGTGATGAGACGGCGTGTTCAAGACCCACTCGAGCGGTCCCATCCGCCCGATGAGCCGCGTGTGAATCCAGAACTGATAGAGCACGTTGATGGAGAGCATCGCGCCGAACATGAGGGGCGGAAAGCCGAGCACCGCGAGCGGAAGATAAAACACCCACGAAAACGCGGGCTGAAACGCGGCCTGCCTCAAAGCCACCGCGAGGTTGTACTCCTCGCTCTGATGGTGGACCACGTGCGCGCCCCAGAGCAGGTTCACTTGGTGGCTCGTGCGATGGAACCAGTAGTAGAAGAAGTCGACGCCGATGAAGAGCAGGGCCCACGACCACACCGTGTCTGTAGGCAAGGTGGTGATGCGAAGGCGATCGTAGATCGCCACGTAGGCCCCGATGGTCAGCACGCGGATGAAGACCCCGAAGATTTGCTGCAGCACCCCGCAACCGAGATCCGAGAGGGTGTCGGACAAGCGATACACCGCACGTCCCTTCCATCGCGCCACCGCCCACTCGACGCCGATGAGAAGAAAGAAGAAAGGAATCGCCAGCGCGATGTAGTTCACGCCTTTGCCCATGGCTCATGGTTTCTTCGGAGACCACGGCGGTCAAGCGGGCGTCTCGCGGACAGACTCGTGCTACGTACCGCGGCCTCCCTTCATGCACGACCGGCGCGTCACCATCCTCCTGACCGCGCTCATGTTCATGAGCGGCGCCGACCTGCTCATCATGACGCCCATTCTGCCTCAGCTCAGCCGCGAGCTCGGGGTGGATGTCGAGATGGGCGGGCTCTGGGTGACCGCGTACGGCGGTGCGACCGCGCTCTTCGCGCTGCTGTTCGGGCCCGTCTCGGACGCCAAGGGACGCAAGCCGGTGCTCGTAGCCGGGATGCTCACCATGGGCCTGGGCACCCTGGCTTGCGGTCTCGCCACCGGCTTCTCGAGCATGCTCGCGGCCCGAATGCTCGCGGGGGCGGGCTCCGGTCTGCTCGTCACCTCCACCACCAGCTACGTCGGCGACCACTACGAACCGGCGGCTCGAGCCGAAGCGATGGGCTACGTGATGGGCGGCTTCTTCCTCTCGCTCATCCTCGGCGTCCCTCTGGGCGCCTGGCTGACCGCTTGGGTGGGATGGAAGTTCATGTTCTTCGTCTTCTCGGGCGGGGTCTTCATCGTGGCCTTGGGTCTGCACCTTGGTCTTCCGAGTCCAAGGTACGAGAACAAGCTCGGCAAGGTCGCGCTCGGGGCCGCGCTCAGCGCGTATGCACGCCTCCTGCGAGACCGCAAGGTGCTCGGGATCCTCATCATGTCGCTCGGCATCGGGCTGAGCATGACGATGTTCAGCGTCTATTCGAGCCCGTGGATGGCCGAACAATTCGGCCTCGACACCGCCGAGCGCGGCCTCGTCTATGCCATCGGCGGACCGGCGGTCTTTCTCGGCGGACCCCTCGCCGGTCGCCTCTCCAACGCCGTGGGTCGCGTGTCCATGGTGGTGGCCGGCAGCAGCCTCATGGCGGTCATGCAGATCGTCATCTCACAGAGTCACCTGCTCGGCGCCTCCATCGGGGCGGGCCTCGGCGCGAGCCTAGAGGAGTTTGCCACCTTCGGCTCAGTCCCGTGGCCGATCGCCGCGCCCACCGTGGTGAGCTTTTTCCTCATCATGGTCGCGGGCTCGAGCCGCTCGGCCCCGTTTCAGACCCTCGCCATCGAGGTGGTCTCCGCCGAGGACCGCGGCGCGCTTGCGGCCGTGCGCAACTCCTTCAATCAAACCGGCAGCGCGCTCGGGGCAGCGCTCGGCGGCCTCATCTGGGCGGGCGCCGCTGAATCCCGCTACACTTGGTTGTGCGGAATCTCGGCGGGGCTGGGTCTAGGCGGCGTTCTGGTCATGAGAGTTCTAGTCGGGCGCGATCCTCCGCGGGATCACGCCCCTTCCTTCGAGGGCTGAAGATGCGATTTCACGAGACGATTCACGGGGTCTACTTCGATGATCTGGATGCCTTTCAGATCCTGCACAACGCGCGTTATCTCTTGCTCTTCGAGCACGGCATCGGCGCGTTCTGGAGGCATTTGGGCTGGGCCGGCGAGCTCGACTTCAACTCGAATCCCGACCAGTACCACCTCGTTCGCACCAACCACATCGAGTACCTCTCACCGGTGCGTGGCACCAAAGAGGTCCGCGTGCGGGTGTGGGTGGAGAAACTCGGTCGGACCAGCCTGACCTTTGGCTTTCGCGTGCTGCCGCTGGACGAAGATGTCGATCACGCGCGCGGAACCCGCGTCATCGTGCGGGTGGATCCAGAGACCAAGCTGCCCAGCGAGTGGTCGGAGTCGTTCCGGCAGAGCGTGGCGCCCTACCGAAAAGACACGAATCCGCTCTAGCTGGTCGGCCGCCAGTGGACCTCGCGCAGGAAGTTGCCGTGCAGGTACTCGCGCTCGATCATCTCCGCCATGGCCTCGGGGTCTCTGTATTCTTCCCAGGACACCCGGATGACCGGCACCTTGCGCGAGATGTCACGAATGAAGTCTTCGTACGATCGATGGAGCGCCTGCAGGTATTCGAGTGAGAGGCCCGACTCGACGTCTCGTGAGCGCTGCTGCACGCGCTCGAGCGAGGTCTCGGGTTTGAGATCGAGATAGATGATGAGGTGCGGCCTGCACATGAAGTTGCTCATGTGCCGAAAGAGCTGGAGGTAGGTCCGGTAGTCCCGCTCCTCCATGAGCTTCTGATCCACCAGAGTCCTCGCGAAGACCGCGTCCTCGTAGATGGTGCGATCCTGAACCGCCCCGCCCCCACGCCAGATGATCTCCTGGTGCTGCTGAAAACGACGATTGAGCAGGTAGATCTGAGTGGCGAACGAGTAACGCGCGGTGTCGCGATAGAAGTCGGCGAGGTACTCGTTGTCTTCGACCGGCTCGAAGTAGACCGGTAGATCCAGGTGGCGCCCTAGGGTCTTGGCCAGCGTGGTCTTGCCCGCCCCGATGAGGCCGGCCACACCGATGAAGAGGTCTTGCAGCGCTTCTCTTTGCTTCATGTTCGAATAGCCCTTGGTGGGGTCAGGCACTTAGCATGGAAGCCGGAAGTACAGGCCGAAAAACGGGCGCGCGCAAGACGGGCCGGTTTGATTCAGCGCGGCTTGTCCGGGTATGGTCGAGGGCGGTGAAGCTTCCCCCGTCATCACCGCCGCCGGACTCCGGCGGAGCCAAGAAGACCTACGACAAGGACAAGACCGCTACACGGCGCATGGTGGCGGGGGCGGCGGGCGGCATGCTCGGCGTCGACTACGAAGACTCGAGGCGCGCGGATCCCAACACCAAAGCCAAACCACCCAAGGAGCTCCCGGGCACCACCGATCGGCGCATGGCGGAGAAGCAGGCGCAGATCGCGCAGGGCCAAGCACAATCGAACCGTGCCTCCGAAAAAGGCGAGCTCGGCGTCGGTCGCGACGAAGCCTACGTCGTGCGCCCCGAGGAAGACGCGCCCACCAAAGAGAAGAAGAAGAAACCGCGTCACATCGCGCGCGATCGCTTTCAGGTCGACAAGGACGCCCCCGAGCTCGTGCGCACCCGCGAGTGGGATTCGGAGTCGGAGGAAGAGCGCCGAGATCCGGATGAGCAGGAGCTCGAGCTCGCGGACTGGTTCAGCAGCGACTCTGTTCTCCCGGAGGGCGGCCCGTCGGTCTCGAGAGCGCACCTCTTCGACGAGGACCGAAAGCCCGAGCCCGGAGACCCTTCCCTTCGCGACCCGGAGAGCATCCAGCGTGCCCTCGGCGCGCCCGCATCCTATGCGAAACATGTGATGATCCTCGCGGAGGCCTTTCGTCGCACCACCGGCGCGACGCGCAGCGAAGCACTCAGCTACTTGGGCGCGATGTTCGTGGGGCTCAAGGACCGCTCGTTTGGGCGGCTCGCGCTCAAGGAGTTCGGACCGTCCACGGGCATCCTGGACATCTATCCGCTCGAGGTCATGGAGCACGTGCTCGAGAACCATCCCGGCTACCTGCCCAAGGCCGGCTTTGGCACCATCTTTCGCAAGGAAGGCGAAGAGAGACGCAAGCTCGTCGCCAAGGTCGATGAAGAGATCGTGCTCGAGTATCCCGAGAGCTTGAAGGTGCGCGGCTTCGCTCTGAAAGGCGGAGGTTGTCCGGGCTACGTCTTCGAGCCGGGCGCGGAGCCCGGGCAATACCGACTGGTGTTCAGCTCTGCCGGTCGTTTCGACGTGCTGCTGTCCGCCACCAACCGCGCGGGCTACACGATGATCGATCGACTCGAGGTCGAGGTGGAAGACGCGAAAGGCAAGAAGGCCCCGAGCAAGACGACCGCGCTGGCTGCGTATCCAGAGCGCGACGAGTCCCGTGTCGCCAGGTGGCCGTGGCCCGAGGTGGAGCCGCTCGATCCGCGCGCGCTTCTCGAAGAGGCGGAGAGCGCAGTCTCGAGTCGCGCGAGCCCGCTCATGACCGCGGCCGAGCTGGCGTGGAGACAGACCGCCGCCAAAGTGGGTGAAGGCAACCTCGCGGCCGGCCCGTTCCGTGTGAACGACGACAGCGAGGAGGCCGAAGGCGAAGACACCGACGTCGGCGTGCCTGCATTCGGCTCAGAAGAATCCAAATCGTAGACCGAGGCCCGCCTCTACGAGCGCCTCGAGCTCGGGGGACAAGACGAGGGCCGGCGCGATCTCGGCGTACAACTCCGCTTCTCCGGCCGGCAGAAGAACCGAGAATCCGAACGGCACTCTGAGCCCGAACGCGGAGTCTTGCTCTGCCTCCAGGGTCCAGCGCAGGCCCGCGCCAAACCAGAACAGACCACGCGCGATGGAGGCGAGTTCACCTCCGAGGTCGGGCGGCCGATAGACGAGGTCGAGACGAGATCCGAGTTCGGTTCGATCCGAAGGCGGAGTCAGGGTGAGATGCGCCGCAAAGCGGGGACTCAGATCGAGCGCGGCGCTGAGCCCGACCGGGGCGCCGAGCACCAGTCCGGCGCGGAAGGAGGGCTCGGGGGCCGAGGCCCACATCAAACCGATCGCGGAGAGCATCAAACTGTGCGTGAGAATCATGACCGGGCGGCTACTTTCGCGGTCGCAGTCCGGTCAGACGTTGCAGATAGCGACTCGCCGCGATCGCGGTGGTGGCCGTGTGCGTGGATGGAGTCATGAACGGCCGACGCGCCTGCCGGAGCTCCGGGTCGGCGGGTGCGCGAGGCTCGAGAAAGGTGTCGCTTGCGTAGATGGCCGCGAGGACCTCGAGGTGCCCGTCGAGCGTAGAGATCTCATCGGGTCGATCACCCGCGGTTCCGCAAGTTGGACAAAAGCGGCTGAGCTCGGAGATGTCGAAGATCTCCGAGGGTAGCCGACGCCTGGGCGCAAAGATGGCGGTCTGATACTCCATGAGCGGCTGGTCATCGGTGACGAGCGGCGCAGCCTGCGTCGCCCGCCGAAGGGCCGCCGGACCGCCCGCGAAGGTGCCGATGAGCTCCGAGGCAGTACCGAGGTAGTTGGCCTCCAAATCGGCCGCGACTGCCGGCCTCGCCGAGATGAGCCTCTTTAAACGGTCGAAGTCCACCCGAGTCGGCTCGCCCTTCACGCCCACGAGAATCAGCTCCGCCCGGTCACCCGAGAGCAGCACCGCCTCTGGGAATACAGCGAGGAAGGTCGCGATGACCGAGCGCGCCATGGACTCTGTGAGTTGATAGATCGGAAGCCACTGCGTGAACCAACCACCGGGCCGGAGCGAGCGCTCCACGATCTGATAGAACTCGAGCGAGTACAACGCGGCCACGCCGGCGTGGCCGAGCGGCGGCGGCTCGGCGGTCACGAGGTCGTAGCTGCCGGGCTCACTCATGCGAAGGTGCTGGCGACCGTCATTCACGAACACCCGCACCTTCGGGTCCATGAGTGCGCCGTGATTGGTGGCGGAGAAGTGATGCCCAAACTTCAGGATGTCTTCGGAAAGGTCAATGACCTCGATCGTTTCGAGTGGATGCAAGCTCGCCGCGTGCAGCGTGTTACCAACCCCGAAGCAAATGACCGCCGCCTTCGAAGCTGCCTCCATCTGAAGGAGTGGAAGGTGCGCAAAGAGCCGCATGTAGCGCTGGCCACCCCACGAGGTGCCGGACATCGAAAAACCGTTGGTGAGGAGCCGCCGTCCGCTGTTTGGATGCTCGGTCACGATGATCGTCTCGGTGGTGCCCTCGCGCACCGCCACGACCTGACTTCCGGCGAGGCGGCTCGGAATCGTTCGAAGGAGAAGGGTGTCAGACGGGAGACTCGCGAAGAACCCAAAGACGAGGAACACCGGAACCGCCGCCGCGGACCACGGCACGATCCGAACCCGAGGGTCCACGCCCGCCCTGTCGTCCTCACCGCGTACCACGAGCAGGATTCCGATCGCACCGACGGACAAAGCCGCGAGAGCAATGGCGGTGTGCTGCAGACCGAGCCACGGCAAGAGCACGAAGCCCGCGACTAAGGACCCGAGTGCCGCCCCGACACTGTTCGCGAGATACAGGGTACCGGCGCGGCGGCCGACGGAACCCAAGGCGCGTTGCGCGGCCGCGTTGGCGAGCGGAAAGCTCGCACCCATGGCGGCCGACGGGAGCACCACCGCCCAGAGCATGGGCTTCCAGATGAGTTCCAGGCCGAGGATGCGCCAGGTCCAGGTCGCCTCCACCGAGACGACCTCTCGAAGCGCCGCGTCCTGGGCGTGGATGTCTGCCGAACCCACGAAGTAAAGTCCCCCCAGCGCCGACGCAACAAAGAGCATTTGGAGCCCGGCGTAGGCTGCTCTGGGGGATGCACCTCGAGCCAGAAGACCACTTGCGACCGCGGTTCCGATCCACATGCTGATCAGCATCGTCGCGAGAAGGAGCGAGAAGACGAGGCGCTGAGAGCCGAGCAGAGAGGACAGATGCCGAAACCAGAGCATCTCCATTCCCATGGAGACAAAGCCGGTGGTCGCGAGCACGACGGCCATCGCGATGAGCACCCGAGGCGACTTGGACTCGACCTCGGTGTGCTTGTCGATCTCGGGTCTCGCGGAGCCGCGCGAGACCAGAAGGAGCGCGCCGAGCCCCGCAACGACGTTGAGCCCGGCCGCGATCAGCTGGGTCTGAAAGAGCCCTACCGCCGGCACGAGCCACAGGTCGGTGAGCAGAGCACCGATGGCTGCCCCCAGGGTGTTGGCGCCGTACAGCGCCGCAACGTCTCGCCCGGCCTCGGCGCCGGTAGCGCGGACGCGGTGCCGAATGAGGAGCGTCAAGGTGCCACCCATGATGAGCGTGATGGGAAGCAACAACACCGTAGCGAGCAGATAGCGCAGCAGAGACGAACCCGCCGAGAGCCGATGCCAAGCATCGCTTCCCACCGAGTAGGTGGCGCTCTCGGTGAAGACCGGCCCAAAGAGCGGCAACACGATCGCGGCCAAGAGGGCCAAGGCGGCGATCAGGAGCTCCGAGATCGAATAGGCGCGGAGCGACCATCCGGGTCGGACGAGGAACCGGCGGTCCGCGAGTGTCCCCGCAATGCGGCTTCCGAGCCCGAGCCCGAGCATGAAGAGCGCGGTGACCAAGGAGGCGGAGTGCACCGTGCTGCCAAAGTGAATGCCGAGTTCGCGCACCCAGATGACTTGGTAGATGAGCCCGCTCGCGCCCGAGAGGCAGAAGACCAGGAGCAGAGGCATCAGAGCGACCCATAGCAGGGAGCAATTCGACCGGCCAGCCTGCGCCTTGCGCGGCCTGGCTCACGGCCTGGAAAGACCGCGCGTGCTTCGACTGCGCATTGCCAGGACGGCCAGCCTGGGGTATCGCAGAGTGATGCCCCCTGACCGATGCTCGCGATCCACACGGGCGAATCGTCGCGATCCGAGGTGATGAGCGAGGGCAATCGAGTGGACTCGGGCAAAAAACAGACATCGCTCTGGCCGCTCGCTCTGATTGTCTTGGCCTCCCTGAGCTACGTCTTCGGCGCCGCCCTTAGTCCCGACGAGGTCCTTTACAAACGAGATCACTCCGTCGCCTTTCGTGGGCTGCTGCATGAAGTCGTGGAGGCCCTTTCAAACGGGTACTTCCCTGCATGGCATCCGTTCCGCGGTGGTGGGGAGCCGCTCGCCGCCTACCCGAACGCCATGGCCTGGAGCCCGCTGCTCGCCGCTTTCGCGCTGCCCGGCACCTTCGACACCCTCTACGACGTGTTCGTGATTCTCCACTTCGCGGTGGCCGGGCTCGGAGTCGCGTTTCTCGCCCGACAGCTCCGCATGGCGCCCGTCCCTTGCCTGATGGCTGGGCTCCTCTACGCCATCAGCGGACCACTGCTCTCACTCAACAACCTGCTACCCAACCTCCACACTGCGGTGTTCGGACCTTGGGCGCTCGGGTTCTGCGCGAGGCTCCTCGTGCGGAAGGATCTGGGGAGCTTCCTGCTTGCCAGCGCCAGCATCGGCCTGCACGCAGCACTGACCGACCCCGCATACCTCACCTGCTCGGCTTTCATCTTCCTCGGGATCTTCGGACCCACCGCGTTCGCAGAGAAGAGCAGCGCGTCCGCAAGGAACGGGGTGCGTGTGCTCGCAGCGGGGTTGTTTGGCGCCGCACTGATCGCCCTGCCTGCGCTGATGACGCTGGACCTCCTCCGCGACACGCCGCGCGGCGACGGATTCCGCTACAGCCTCCTCTCGCACTTCTCGCTGCGGCCGATGCGCATGGCCGAGTTCATTGTGCCTCGACTCTCGGGATCCTCTACCGTGAGTTGGCTGGCCGATCAGTTTCGGGTCACCGGGCCGAGGCTCTACCTCGACTCCGTCTATCTCGGGGTGAGCGCGCTGCCTCTGTTCGTGCTCGGAGCGCGCCTCCGCCGAAGCCGACCTTGGGTGCTCCTGTGGTTCCTCTTTCTGCTCTTGATGCTGGGTCACAACACCTTCGTGCACGAGCTCTTTGTTCGGTCCGTGCCCGGGCTCCAGATGTCGCGCTTCCCGATCAAGTTCTCGTACGGTCTCGCGGTCTGCACGAGCCTGCTCGGGGGCTTTGCGCTCGACGCGCTCCTTCGCGGAGAGATTTCCGAGCGAGCTCAGCGAGTGGGGGCCGGCGTGAGTCTCCTCGTGTTTGGGGCGGCGGTGTTCGTCGTGCGCGTCTTTGGTCTCGGACGCCTCTCTCCGGAGGTCAGCCCTTTGCCTCCAGATCGGGTGGAGACGCTCATCGAGCTCGGGCTCTCACATGCTTTGCTCTTTGGGCTTCTGACCGCCTTGCTCTTGTTCCTCTGGACGCGAATCCCGACGCGGTGGGCCGTCGCCCTGCTCTTCGCGCTCGTCGGAGCCGACCTCGCGCTCCAGGGTCAACCGTTCCTGCCGACCGCGCCCCTAGACCTCTACACACGCCCGCCGATCGCGAGCTCGGTGCTCGCCGACGAGACCTATCCGGTCGTCTTCCTGAGCGACGAGCACAAGCTCCCTCCGAAGATCGAGAATCCGGACGAGGTCGATCACATCCGCTATGACGGAGAGCGCCTGGACCCCGCCACCGCCCCCCTGGTAGGCATTCAACACCTCTTCGACACCGACCTGAGCTCCAACCGCTCCAAAGAGTGGGGCGCCCTGCACGACGTCGTCATGCGCGCAAAGGCCCCCACTCGTCTGGCGATCCTTGGGCGGCTGGGCGTGAGCCACCTGCTCATCGACACCGAGGCGGATACGCTGCCGGGACTTCTGCTCGTCGGGCGCGCACCCACGACCGGCGGTGAGTCCGTTGCTGCATTTCGGCTGCTTCGTCGCCGCTCCTTCGCTGAGTGGGTGCCGGCCGCTCGCATTGCGAGCACGTGGCCGGAGGTTCTCGCTACGCTCAGCTCGACTACGACGTCCCTCGATCTGGCGGTGATCGATGAGCGCGTAGAGAGCGGCGCGGCCGGAGCGTTGACCGCGACCTCGGCTTTCACCCGGCGCGCGTTGGCGGTGCGCGAGGCCCGGGCCGGGCTTATCGAGGTCCAAGTGGACGCTGAAGCGCCTGGTCTCGTCGTCGTCGCTCAAAGCTACGATCGCGGATGGCGCGCTCTCGTCGACGACACCCCCACCCCGGTTCTCCGGGTCGAGGGACTGCGAGTCGGAGTCGTGGTTC
Source organism: Deltaproteobacteria bacterium (assembly GCA_011526105.1). Lineage (GTDB taxonomy): Bacteria > Myxococcota > Kuafuiibacteriia > Kuafuiibacteriales > Kuafuiibacteriaceae > WYAZ01. Next base: position 62,821 of record WYAZ01000034.1, read on the forward strand.
CAGCCGGAGCCTCGCGCTTGAAGCTCGACTACGAGCCCCCTTTGCTGAAGCTGGGTACCGGTCTGTCGCTCGCGGCGGGGCTCGTCTGGCTCGGGCTGCTGATCCTCTCGTTGCTGCGTCTTCTTCGCACCAAACCCGCGAGGACCATGCCAACCGAGAGCACGAAAGAGACCATCGACAGCGGAAGCCAGGCGCGAAAGAGCGACGCGTAACGGAATCGAACCCGATGTTCACCCGGTGGAACGAACGCCGCCAAGTACCCGGCCTCCGCGTTTAGGACCTCGGTCTCCGCTCCGTCGACCTCCACTTCCCACCGGCTCCGGTGGACCTCCTGTACAACCACGAGCGCTCTGCAGCTCGTGCGCACCTCTAGTTCGATGACCTCGGCGGACCTCACGCTCGTGGCTCGCGCGCTCGGTATGCAGCCCTCCGATGACTCGGCGGGGACGGCCTCGGGAACGTCCCAGAGCAGCGCGCTCTTCGCCGCGGGCGGCTCAGTCAGCCACGACAGAGCCTGAGTCGAGCTGGAGCTCAACTGGTTCCATGACGGAAAGGCCGAGACCCTAGGCCTGGCAGAAGAGATCTCGTAGACAGAGATGCGACGGCCCCCGACGTCGCTTGCCTCTGCCAGGCGAGGCCAGGCTAGATCGACGGTGGTGATCATTCGTGAGACCCCAGCCCGCCGCAAGAGTGCGTGGAGTTCATCGGGACGGAGACCTTCCAGCGCACCTTGATAGAGCCGTTGAACGCGGTTGGATCCCAGTCCCTCGAGTTCGATGGAAGCAAGCGCCCTGAACTGAGCCCACGCAAGATGCCCCAGCGACCCGCGGGCATGGACCGCGGACTCGAAGGGGGTCTGTCCCGGGCGGGTGGGGACCGGAGGCACGGCACCCGGGAACACGCGCGTGCCGAGGCCCGAGACCGCGCTCTCGAGCGCGGGCGGCATCCGCTCCGCCGAGACTGGCGCGGTCATGATCGCGAAGTGAGCGCCCACCAACAGATCGAACATCAGCGTGGTCACCAGAGCCGGACCCAGCCAGGGTGACCCTCGCAGCCGAGGGGTCGCGAGGAGCGCCACCAGGACCGCAGAAAAGCCCAGCGCCGGCCAGACTCGGGCGCGGATGGCGGTCAGCGCCATCTGGACCGGATCGCCATCTCGAAAGTACTCGAAGACGAGCTTGGAGGTGTAAGGCCGCGCGGTCGCGGCGACCCAGGCTTCGAAGGCCGAGGAGTAGAAGGTCGCGCAGCTCGCGAGGAGAACCAGGAAATGCGCCAGCGCCAGCGCTCGCATGGCCGAACGACGAGCGCTGAGATCGCGTATCCCGAGCCCGAGAAGCACGGCGAGAAACGGAAGCGCACACAAGCTGTACTTCACTGGATACCGGCTGCTCCGAAGGAGCGGAAGCGAGCTGAGCCAGCGGTGCAGTGGGGTGGTCGGGCCCATCGCGACCAGCAAGAAGAGAACGGCGAGCGCGAGGAGCACGACTGAGCCACGGCGCTTCGGACTGACCGCGGCGAGCGAGAGGGGCAGACCGACGCCCAAGTAGAGACTGGTGAAGTACGGAGCCTCTTGGACACCGGTCGCGGCCGAGATGGCGATTCCGGTCAGCTCGGAGAGGCTCCAGACCGATGGAATCAACAGTTCCAGGAGCTGCAGCGGCTCGATCGACCACGCCTCTCGCATGCTCGTGTCGAATCCCATGCCACGTGCGGTACCCCGCATCGCCTCGAACAAGGGCACGAGATCGGCGCTCGCGAGCCCGAGCCCGAGCAGCACACCGAGGCCCATCGAAGCAATGGCGGGCGCACCGAGACGCCCGAACCTCGGGCCGCCGAGGATCCATGCCGCCCCGATCGCGTCGAGCAAGAACAACTCGGGCATGATGCCCTGCGCGGCAAAGCCAAATCCGAGCCCGAGGAAGCCGACCGAGAACGCTCCGGGAGAGCGCCGGCAGAGCACCAGTCCGGCCAGGAGCCAGGGGGTGTAGGCGAGTCCTTGAAGCCCAACGACGAGGTTCTCGAAGGAGATCACTGGGCCCGACAGCGCAACGAGGCTGGCCGCCCCCATCGAGGCCACCCTGGAGCCTCCGAGGAGCCGAGCGAGAACGAATGTCCCCGAACCGAGCACCGCGAAGTGACTCAGGACGAAGAGGTCGTAGCTCCGTTCGAAAGGCCCGAGCAGGAGCAGCGCAGTGTTCGGAGTGAGCAGCGCGAAGTTGGTGGAGGCCTCGTGCGGCAGCCCCGCCGGGTGCCACAGGTTCATGATCGGGAGTTCGAACCGACGGAGCTGGGTGTAGATCGACCACCAGGTCGGGCGAAAGAACAATACGTGGTCGCGGTAGTAGAGTCCGCGTGACGTCAGGAGCGCAAAAGCCAGCGGCAATGCGAAGAACAGGGCGAGCAGCGAGCGTGACCACCAACGGTGGCTGCGATCATCGACCGACTCGGCCACAAGCGCTCATCCGCTCACCACTCGCCGGGCACACACTCGAACAAGCTTCCGGCGGGGAGGCCCACTGGACACGCCGTGATCCCATCCGGGACCTGCCCACCGCCCAGACCGATGTTGTCGGTCTGGAACGAGAACCCGCTCTGGATGCCGTTGCCGTCGACATCCCCCAACGCGCCAATGGAATACTCGGCCGAGCCGGTCGGAGAGCCAGGAACCAGAAATGCTGGAGAGGCGTACTGGTAGTAGGTGTCGGAGCTGGAGGCAAAGCCGATGCATTCGAAGGACGTGCAGTTGGCGGGCACCGTCGGACAGTTCACCGCGCATGGTACGACCGGATTCCACTTCAGACGAATCGTCCCCACCACTCCGGCCGGATGGGCCGCCGGGATGTCGGCGTAGTTGTCTCGGGCTGCGTTGAAAGATTCTTGGGCGGCTCGGATCGAGGAGATCAGGACACGGACTTCGGTGGTGCGGGAACGGAAGCGATAGTGCAGAAAGGTCGGTCCAGCCAGCGCGGCCAGAACGCCCACGATGGCCACCACGATCATCAACTCGATGAGCGTAAAGCCTCTTCTTCCGCCGGTCCGCACGAGATGAAGGTTAGCAGAGCAGGGTGCGGCGCGCCACCTGCGAGGCTTCCTACACCATCTCACGGCGCTCGAGGATGAACGCCGCCAGTCCCACGAGGAGCAGGGCCTGAGTGGCTCCATAGGCGAGCGCCAGACCGTACCCCGAAGCGGAGATCGAGAACTGGTGGACCGCGGCCTCGCGGAAATCCAAACGGGCGAGACTGGGCAGGATCCAGGAGATCCACTTGGACACCTCACCGAGGACCGGCTGGTCCCGGGTGAGTTCGACCATGTTGTCGGTGCTCGCCATGGCGATCCAGGCTCCAAGGCCCATGCCGGCGCCCAGCGTCGGCGTGGTGAAAGCCGATAGGACGAGCCCCACTCCGGCGAGGATGGAGGCTTCGACGAGCGCGGCCCCAAACGCGAGGATATCCGCGCCGGTCACGTGTCCTCGAACGACGGTGAGGACGAGCACGAAGATGACCACCAGACCCACGAGAACGAGGGCGAGCGCGCCCATGAGGCCGATGAACTTGCCTGAGACATATTGAGCCCGGCTCAGGGGACGTGTGAGGAGAACGAACAAGGACTTGCGGTCGATCTCCTGATACACAGCCGTCACACCGAGCAGCAGGGCCATCAGATCCATGGCCAAGACGATGGCTGAGTGTCCGATACTCCGAACCACCCGATCGGGAAATCCGAAGGTGAGATCACTCACGACGAGCGCGAGCATGAGCAGGCCGACGCCGAAGAGGATGACGTTGTAGAACAGTCGCTCTCTGAGGGTCTGCCGAAAGCTGTTGATGGCGATGAGATAGATGACCTTCACGGATTCTCCTCACGCGGCGTAGCCCCGCTGGAACCGCCCAAGGTTCGGATGAAGAGGTCCTCCAAAGCCTCGCGGTGGGTTTCGAAGGCGAGAAGGATCGCGCCAGAACTCTGGAGCCGAGGCAGGCTCCGCCGCGCTTCATCGCCATCGCCAAACTCGAGCTCGAGCCATCCAGGTCCGGACTGGGCTTTGGGGAACTCGGTCTTCAACTCCTGTATCTGCTCGGGCGAGCCGACACCGAGTCGAACCGTGACCCGGCCGTCAGACCCATGCAGGATCTCGTCGAGCGCCGCGACTCGCTGCACCTTTCCATGATCGATGATGGCCACCCTGTCGCAGGTCATCTCGACGTCTGGAAGAATGTGGGTCGAATAGAGAATGGTGCGACCCTCGTCCCGGAGTTCGAGGAGGAGTTCTCGCACGTCCCGCCGACCGATGGGGTCGAGGCCGGTCATGGGTTCATCCAAGATGAGGAGCTCTGGGGAAGCGACAATGGCCTGCGCCAGGCCGGCTCGCTGAAGCATGCCCTTTGAGTAGCTCCGAAGGCGACGCTCGGCGGCATAGCTCAAGGAGACGCGGTCCAGGGCCCGACGCGCCTGCTGTTCGGCCTCGTGGCGACTCGCCCCGGCCAAACGACTGAACCACACCACCAGCTCGAAGCCCGTGAGGAACTCGTAGAAGCTCGGATGCTCAGGGAGGTAGCCCACGCGCTTCCTCCATCCCTTGGAACGCGCGGGTTCACCGAGGAGCTTCAGCTCCCCGGAGTCCGGGCGGATGAGACCGAGCACGGCCTTGATCGTGGTGGTCTTGCCGGAGCCGTTGGGTCCGAGAAAGCCGAAGATCTCTCCTCGCTCCACGCGAAAGCTGATGCCGTCCGCGGCCACGAAGGGCCGGCGCCGAAGGCCCACGTAGAAGGTCTTTCGAAAGTCTGAGACCTCCACCACGGAGGTCGTTTTTTCCGTCACGGTGTTCACCATATCGAAGGCTACTGATCAGCCCCATCGACCCGAATATCGAGCTGGGGACCTGGGGTCTTAGTCTCCGCTCCCTTGCGCATGGCGCCCACCCGCCGACGGGCCTCGAACTCGCGGGTCTTCACGAGTTGCGTACGCGCCACACAATGCTCGTCGAAGGTGATGGGCGAGTCTAAGAGGTCGGTCGGCGGCTCGCCCACTTCGGCCTCGAGCGCGGCGGGAGAGGGAATCGTGCCCGTCCGCTCTCGCCACGCGCGGCACGCTCGGTCGTAGGCCTCGAGCCGAGGTTCGGTCTTGAGCACGAGGAGCCGGGTCTCGGCCTCGGAGCGGGCCGGCTCTTCGAGATGCTCGATGAGCTCCGAGAGCAGCATGATCGCGCCCGCCTCGTCGCCGGAGTGAAACTGCATGCGCCCGGCCAACGCGCCCAGGTAAGGCGGGGCACCCGGAAGGACCGCGCCTCGAGCCAGATAGTCTGCGCCAAGGTCGGGTTCGCCTCGAAGGAAGTACGCCGAGTAGCCGAGGTTCAGAGGAAACTCCCAGCGAGAGGGGAGCGCGGTCCAGCCCTTCTGCAAGAGCGCTTCGGCTTGGTCGTAACGGTTCGAGAACGCGAGGAGCGCGAGCGAGAGCGCGTGGTAGGCCGTGAAGTAGGCGGGATCGAGATCAGTCGCGACGTCCGCTCGATACTCCGCCCGCTGCCAGGACGCATCCGAGAGCTGCTTGCGGTGGCCGAGCTCTTGGACAACCCCGAGCCAGAAGAGGTCTGCCAAGGCGAGCTGGTGCTGCATGGCCGTGGCCTGGAGCACCGCCGGTCCGGGCGATCGAATCGCATCGCTATCCTCGACTCGTGCCTGAGCACGGGAAGCGTGAGCCTTCTCGACGTAGAGTGCGCGTAGCCCACAGCCTATGATCCCCGTCGCGAGGAGTGCGACGGTCAGCCAGTCTCGCATCCGTTGGCCATCAAAGCAGAAAACCGGTCGACCGTAAACACGGCCGACCGGTTTCATCAAACCAGTTCTGCTTCCGGGCCTAGGCTCAGAAGTTTTGCGGGTCGCAGTCGATGACTTCGCTCGAAGGAGCCGTACCAGCCGCGCAGAGCGTCGCGCCGAGACCAGGGCAGCCGCCGGTCGAAGCGATCGTCACCAAGCCCGCGGAGGCCGGGTCATTCGCCGTGCCGTACTGGAAGCCACCAGCCACCGCGTCACCGTCGAGGTCCGCGGTTCCGCACGCGGTGAACTCGGGGACAACACCGGCCGCGGGGTCACGAATGTCCAAGGTGTACTCGTAGTAGACGTCGCCCGAAGGACGGTAGCCGATGCACTCGGTGCTGTCGCAGATACCGCCGCTGCCCGAGTTCGCGGAGATCGAGACTCGGTTGCAGGTGTTGGGACACACGTTCACGACCCACTGGGTCTTGAAGCCGCGGTCGCCAAGGCCGGGGTTGACCAGCTGGAGCACGTAGGCGTCGTACTCGCCGCGGAAGGACTCCTGCGAGGTCTTGATTCCGCCCATGACGGTCTTCGCTTCCGCGGACTTCGAACGAAGCTGGTAGCGGATGAAGTTCGGGATAGCGATGGCCGCCAGAATACCGATGATCGCGACGACGATCATGAGCTCGATGAGCGTAAAGCCCTTCTTGAGGTTAATCTTTTTCACGTGTGAGACCCTCTCCTGTTGTTTGGTCCGTTATGTGCGCCCTAGAGCGCTGAACCGTTCGTGTCTCTGCTCTCAGCAGATCGCGTGCCAATCGCTTAGTCACTTCTGATCGAGTTCTGACTGACAGCACTTGTCACTTCCGGATGACCAGGCTTGTAACCGAGGACGGAGATCGTTGCTAGTTCTCGGCCGCGAACCCTGAAGTGGCAGCGTTTTCGATCCGCGGTATGCTGTGCATCGCTTGGATGCCTTCATCCTGCCACTGTGGCTCTTCGAGACCTACATCTTCTTGCTCGGAGCGGTCGTGGGATCGTTTCTCAACGTCGTGATCGCGCGCCTGCCGGAAGGCATGAGCGTCGTGCATCCTCGCTCGCGCTGTCCCAAGTGTGAGAGCGCCATTCCTTGGTACCTCAACATCCCGGTGCTGAGCTGGGTCTTACTTCGGGGCCAATGTGCGAACTGCGCGCAGCAGATCTCCCTTCGCTACCCGGTCATCGAGCTCCTGACCGCGGTGCTGTTCCTGGCGGTCGCGCGACGCTTTGGTCAAAACGAGGCCACGGTCCTGGGTTTGATCCTCGCGGGCTCGCTCATCGCCATCACGTTCATCGATCTAGATGTATGGGAGATACCGGACGAGATCAGTCTCCCGGGCATCGTGCTCGGCGCGGCGCTCCGGCCCTGGGCCTTCGACGTGCCCTGGTACGACGGGGTCCTGGGGGTGGTCGTGGGCGGCGGCGTCCTGTGGGCGGTCCGCGCCGGCTTCTACCTTCTGCGCAAGCAGGAGGGCCTCGGATTTGGTGACGTGAAGCTGATCGCGATGATCGGCGGTTTTCTGGGCGTGAAGGCCATCCTCCCCGTTCTCATGATCGCCTCGGTCAGCGGTATTGTCGGCGGCTTGGTCATGCTGGCCTTGGGCTTCAAGGAGGACGAGAAGTCGCCCGAACCTCCACCCGAGCCTGCACCCGAAACCTCGCCCGAAACGGAGCCCGAGCTCGCCGAAGAGGACGCCGCGGAGGAGGAAGTGGACTGGGTGCCCCCAAAGAACGCAGTGCCCTTTGGTCCCTTTCTCGCACTCGGCGCCTTGGCTCAGCTCCTCTTTGGCGCCCAGATCGAGCGCTTCATCCTCTTCATGCCTTTTCAATGAACAAGGGGAGCATCAGACGAGCGCTGTTCATCTACAGCGTCTTCCTGAGCCTCGGGCTCGCCGCGGTGCTCGTCACCTTCGCGAGCCTGGTGATGCTGAAGAGCACGAGGCGCGCGCACGGCGAAGTGGTTCGCCAGCATGTTCGATGGCTCGCGCACAGCATGGCGGCCGACGACATCTACGACGAGACCCAGGGACTGACCGCCGAGCTCTCGGTCACCACGGGAACGACCGGCCCCATCAGCCTCCAAGCTGCACGCAGCGCGGTGCCCGAAGAGGTCGATGCGACCGGCTGGCTCGCGGTCGCCATCCCGGTGTCGAACCCGGAGAGCTACCTCGTCTACCGGCTCCATCCGCAGACCGCGATGCTGGGCGCGCGAGGCTCAGTGGAGCGGCTCATCGCGGTGGGGCTTGGCCTGGGGTTGTTCTTTGGCCTGCTCCTCTATCTCTTGCTGCTCCGTCTGCTTCTGCCTCAGCTCTCGAACCTCCAGCTTCTCGCCGAGGATCCTGCCATTCGCGAGCGCGCGCTCGAGTCCGAGGCCGCCCCCAACGAGATCGCCTCTGTCGGTCGAGCGTTTCGGACGAGCCTCAGAGCTTTGGAGACCGAGCGAGAGAAGCTCAAGAAGCAGCACCAGGAGCTCGAGCACATGCAAGACAGCTTGCTCAGAGCCTCCAAGCTCGCGGTGGTCGGGCGTCTGGCGGCCGGGGTCGCACACGAGATCGGCAACCCGTTGGCCGCGGTGCTCGGCTATCTGTCTCTGCTCAAGATGGGCCTGCCAGAGAAGGAGCAGGCCGAAGTCCTCGAGCGCACGCACAAGGAGCTGCAACGGATCCACGAGACCATCCGAAAGCTGCTCACCTACGCTCGGCCGGACGAGGTGGCGAAAGAACCCGCACCGCTCGCCTCGGGCCAGGTGGTGCACGAGGCCCTGGTCCTGGTGCGGAGCCATCCCCTCCTGCAGGGCCTCGAGCTGGTCGAGGACTTCAGCGCCGACGACGCATTGGACGCGGTGGGGCACGAAGGTCCGTTCGGTCAGGTGATCGTGAACCTCGTCCTGAACGCCGCACACGCCCTCTCGGCCACGGATGCGCCGCAGATTCGCCTCTCCAAACGAACGGAGGAAGGCCGAGTGGTCTGGACGGTGAGCGACAACGGACCCGGCATCTCGGCCGAGCACCGCTCCCAGGTCTTCGATCCGTTCTTCACCACGAAGCCCCCCGGGGAAGGCACGGGTTTGGGGCTCGCGGTCTCCCGTTCTTTGATGGAGCGGATGGGGGGCGACTTGCTGTTGGTCAGCCAGGCCAGCCCCGGCACCACCTTCGAGGCGGTGCTGAAGAGGTGGAGCGAGCCGAACTCGCCACCGGCGGGAGATCTGAGCTAGGGTCGGCCGGTGAGCACCGACCGAGCCCGGGTGCTCGTCGTAGACGACGAGGAGAGCCTTCGGCACATGCTGAGCCTGGCCCTCTCCAAAGAGGGCTTCATCGTCTGGACCGCGAGCTCCGGCCAAGAAGGGTTGGACACGCTGAAGAACCGCGAACGCTTCGACATCTGCGTGACCGACATCCGGATGCCCGGGATGGACGGCTTGGCGTTCATCGAGGAGTCGCAAAGACTCGGGGCACGCTCCCCCACGTTCATCGCGATGAGCGCCTACGGTGACAAGCAGCTCGCGCTCGAAGCGCTGCGTCGTGGCGCCTTCGATTACATCAGCAAGCCCTTCGAACCCTCCGAGCTGTCCATCAAGCTTCGCCTGGTGGTGGAGAGAAACCGCCTCGGATCGGCGGAGGAGCGCTCCGCCTCCTCACCCGGTCAACCAGGCGGCCATGCGCGCAAACCTCCGCCCACGCTCGACGAGATCATCCTCGCCTCCCCGGCCATGCAGCGCATCGCAGAGACGGTGCGCAAGGTGGCGAGCTTTCCCACGACCGTTCTCATCACCGGGGAGACCGGCACCGGCAAGGAACGCATCGCCGGGGCCATCCACGCGGAGGGCCGCCGCTCGCAGCGGCCGTTCGTTGCGGTCAACTGCGGCGCGATCCCGGCCAACCTGATCGAGAGTGAGCTGTTTGGGCACGTCAAGGGCGCCTTCACCGACGCCAGCACCGACCGTAAAGGTCTCTTCGAGGCCGCGAGTGGGGGCACGCTCTTTCTGGACGAGATCGCGGAGCTTCCGATCGAGGTGCAGGTAAAGCTGCTGCGCGTGCTGGTCGAGGGTGAGATCCGATCTCTCGGCGCCAATCAGTCCATCAAGACCGATGTTCGTGTCATCGCTGCGACCTCCAGAGACCTCGCCGGACGCGCCGAGGACGGCAGTTTCCGCGAGGACCTCTTCCACCGCCTGAACGTGGTCTCGATCCACATTCCTCCGCTGCGCGAACGACGCGAAGAAATCCGGCCGCTGGTGGATCACTTCTGCCGGCTCTTCGAGGCACGCCTCGGCATCCCGAGCCTCAGCGTGAACGAGGACGCGCTCCAACTCCTCGAGAGCTACGACTGGCCGGGCAACGTACGCGAGCTCGAAAACGCCCTCGAGCGCGCCTTCGTCCTCTCCGATGGTGGGCATCAGCTCGGCGCCACCGCGCTCGACGATCGCTTTCACGGCCGACCCGCACGAGCGCCTTCTCGGCTACCGAGCGGCCGCGCCGACCCCGCGCAAAGCGGCTCGAACAGTGACGACGACACGCTCACTCTGCGTGTCCGTCTGACGAGCCTCGAGAAAGAGCTCATCATCAAGGCGCTCGAGAAGACCGGCGGCAACCGCTCCAAGGCATCTACGCTCCTCGGAATCAGCCACCGAGCCCTGCTCTACAAGCTCAAGGACTACGGGATCTCGTAGACCTTTCGCAGGCATCCGACAAACCCGGGGGTGTGCGGAGGATCACCTTCACAGGCCTACAAGTGGGCCTCATCTCTGTAAGATTGATCCATCTTTTATGCATAATTATATGTAATTTATAGGCCCCCAAAACTTGACGGGCCCCCTGCCCTCACTGATCATCGACCTTCGCAGCCCCTCCGGGGGGTCGAGCAAAGACAGCATGTCGAACGGATCGGGGAAGCGAAAGAACAACGTTCGGACGTTGCGCGAGGAGGTCTTGATGTCCAAGGCCGAGCTCGCACGCCGATCCGGCCTGTCGCCGCTCACGATCGATCGAGTCGAATCGGGGCTCACGTGCCGCTTGGATACGAAGCGCAAGATCATCCTCGCGTTGGGCAAGAAGCTCCAAGAGAAGGATGAGGTCTTCCCGGAGCTCGGGGAAGACGAACTGTCGGGAGGCGAGGTTTAGACCATGGCTAGAGGAAAACAAGCGGTCGGTTTGGACATCGGTTCCGGCTCGATCAAGGTCTGCGTGCTCAAGCCGACCAAGAAGAGCTACAAGCTGGAGGCCTTCGGGATGGTGCCCCTGCCCCCTGAAGCCATCGTCGATGGCGCGCTCATGAACTCCACCGCGGTGGTCGACGCCATCCAGGAGCTCTTCGCGACCCACAGGATCAAGACGAAGCAGGTGGCCACCTCGGTGTCCGGCCACTCCGTCATCATCAAGAAGATCAATCTGCCGCAGATGACCCCGGAAGAGCTCGAAGAGTCCATCCAGTGGGAGGCCGAGCAGTACATCCCCTTCGACATCAACGATGTGAACATCGACGTTCAGATCTTGAACACCGAGTCCACGCAGGCGGGCCAGATGGACGTGCTGCTGGTCGCCGCGAAGAAAGACATGGTCAACGACTACACCTCCGTCATTCTGGAGGCCGGTCTCGAGCCCGTGGTCGTCGATGTGGACTCCTTCGCGGTCCAGAACATGTTCGAGATCAACTACGACGTCCCTCGCTCGGAGACCGTGGTGCTCATCAACATCGGGGCGCAGGTCACGAACATCAACGTGCTGGCAAACGGCACCTCCACCTTCACGCGCGACATCTCGGTGGGCGGCGCCCAGTTCACGGACGCCATCCAGAAGGCCTTGAACGTGAGCTACGACGAGGCCGAGGCCCTCAAGCTGGGCGGCGGCACCGACACCGACGCCGTGGTCCCGCAAGAGGTCGAGCGCGTCCTGCAAACGGAGTCCGAGGCCATCGCCAACGAGGTTCAGCGCTCGCTCGACTTCTACGCGGCGACCTCGGCCGACGCACACATCGCGCGCATCTTTTTGGCGGGTGGTTCGGCCAAGATCCCTGCGCTCGTGAAGACCATCGAACGCCGGACCAGCGTGCCGGTGGAGGTCGTGAACCCATTCAGGAACCTCGAGGTTTCGTCCAAGGTGGCGGACCCCGAGTATCTGAGCAGCATCGCTCCCATGGCGGGCGTGGTCGTCGGCCTGGCGCTCCGCGCTCCGGCGGACAAGTAGGCGGAAGAGGAACCGAGGTTCACCATGATTAGGATCAACCTACTCCCAGCGAGAAAGACGAAGCAGCGGGAGACCGTCCAGCAGCAGCTCATCGCGTTCGCCGCGGTGCTCGCCATCGCCGTCATCGGTTGCGTGGGCTGGTGGAAGTGGAAGGACAACGAGGTCGAGGAGCGGAACAAGATCATCTCCGCCAAGAACGAAGAGCTCAAGCAGCTCGAGAAGATCATCGGCGAGGTGAACGAGTTCACCAGCACAAAGAAGGAGCTCGAAGACAAGCTCGCGGTGATCCAAGACCTGAAGAAGGGCAAGACCGGTCCGGTTCGCGCCCTGGACGACCTCGCGAGCGAAATCCCCAAGCGAGTTTGGATCGAGAAGATGGAGGAGAAAGGTGGCTCCCTCACCTTCGAGGGCAAGGCCATCGACAACGAGGACGTCTCCGCCTTCATGAAGGCCCTCGAGAAGTCGAAGTACTTCCGAAACGTGCAGCTCGCCTTCTCCAAGGAGTACCTGGTGAAGGAGAAGGGGGCGAGCGGCAATGCCGCCACCATCTACAGCTTTCGGATTACCTGCGGGGTCAACTACGCCTCGTAGGCGGGGAGCGATGCCATGGATGAGCTAATCGCAAAACTTTCCAAAGTCCCACTGGCCCAGCGCTTGGTCGTGGTTCTGCTCGCGGTGGTCGTCATGATTGGCGGCACTTACTTCTTCGTGGTGAGCCCGAAGGAGACGCAAATCAAGTCGCTCGACGGTAAGATCGACCGCCTGGACGAGCAAATCGTACAGAAGAAGGCCATCGCCCGAGACCTCACTCGGTTCCGCATCGAGGTCGAGAGGCTGAAGCAGCGCCTCAACGAGGCCCTGACCTTGTTGCCCAACGAGGCCGAGATCCCCGAGCTGCTTCAGAAGCTGGCTGCCCTGGTGGAGCAGTCGGAGTGTCAGATGAAGGAGTTCGAGCCGCAGTCGGAGATCAACTCCGGCTTCTACGCGCGTATCCCGGTCAAGATGTCGGTGGTCGGCAACTACCACGCGATCGCGGTGTTCATCGACAAGGTCTCGAAGCTCTCGCGTATCGTGAACATCACCGACATCACCTTCGCCAAGACGAAGAGCAGGAACAACAAGGTCCTGCTCGAAGCCAAGTTCCTCGCGACCACCTTCAAGTTCATCGAACGGAAGGCGGCTCCAGCGGACGCAGGGGGTGCGAAAGGCAAAGCGCCCGCGAAAGGTAAGGTCAAGTGATGAGACGCCACAACACGCACAGATCTGCCGTCGTGGGAGGCGCCATCGCGTTGGCGTTCGGGCTCTCCGTGCTCTCCGCATGCGACGACCCACCTCCCCCGCCGAAGAAGAACTCGGCGGCCGACACCACCGCGTCGGACGCGTTGAAGTCCCCTGAGGAGGACGAGACTCCCGAGGTGGCGTACGCGTACTCGCCGATCGGAAAGCGGGACCCATTCAAGTCGCTCTTCGAGGAGATCTCGAAGGTCCAAGGGAGCGAAGAGCTCACGGAGCTCCAGCGCTACGACATCGATCAGCTCAAGCTGATCGCCATCATCACCGGTCCAGCCACCCCCTACGCCATGGTGGAGGACCCGCAGAAGAAGGGCCACACCGTGACCCGCGGGACGCTGATCGGGAAGAACTGGGGCCGAATCTCGGCGGTGACGCAGAGGTGCCTCACCGTCAAGGAAGAGTATCGCGACTACACGGGGCGCAAGCACGCCAACGAAGTTGATCTTTGTCTGCCGGAGCCCCCGGCCCTGAAACTTGATTAATCCGCGGGCCATGAGAGCATCGTGAAATCCAACGGGAGAGGGACTGCTCAGATGTTGAACCAGTCAATTAAGAGCCACGCACTCGCCACCATGGCGGGCCTTGGCGCCTTTATGGCGCTGACGGTGAGCGAGGCGAAAGAACCCAGTCACACCATATCCGGCATCGAGACGCGGGTTCAGGGAACGGATCGCGAGATACACATCGCGACCTCCAAGAAGGCACAGGTCTCGGTGTTCCGATTGACCGACCCCTTCCGCATCTTGGTGGACGTGAGCGACGCCCGCCTGGCCCCGGGCATCGACCTCCTTCGGGTCAACGACGGTGTCATCAACCACGTTTCGGCCCAGGCCTTGAACGGAGATGGCAACTCGATCGTACGCGTGGAGGTGGCCCTGGTGGGCCCCCACGAGCATGAGCTCATCCCCAACGCACACGGCGTCATGCTCCGTGTGCGTGGCGGCGCGGACACGAAGGACGAGTCCAAAGCAGGCCCCATCGAGCTCGGTCGGTTGAGCGTAAAGCGCGAGAAGAACACGATGCTCTTCACGGCGGCGCTCGAGGGTCAGAAGCCCTCCCCGGACCAGGTCTCCATTCAGCATCTCGAGAACCCGAATCGCATCGTCATCGACCTCAGCAACGCGATCGCCTCTCCCAAATGGCAGACGCTCAAGGTCGGAGAGCAGGGCATCGACAAGGCCCGCCTCGCGGTGAACCCGGAGGGTGTGCGAATCGTGCTCGACATGATGGCGGACGCGCCTCTGCCGGAGGTCACGGTGGACGCAAACGCCAAAGCCCTGATGCTCCGAGCCACCCCCGCCGCGAAGCCCGCCGATGTGACACCGCCGCCGGTCGTGGCTGAACCGACCAAGGCGGCCCCCGCCGCAAAGCTGATGGAGACCGCGGTCGTCTCGGCCGTCCCGGCCGCGCCGATGCCCGAGGCCAAAGTCGCGCCCATCACCAAGCCCGCCGCTGGCGGTGCCAAGGTCATAGAGGCCCGCTTCGAGCCCAAGGACGGCTTCTACCGCCTCACCTTGATGCTCGAAGGCGATGCCGAACTCGTCCGTGACCCAGGCGGCTCCCGGCGCATGCCGGTCCTCCGCCTCGAGAACACGCAGCTTCCGCAGGACTTGACTCGAACGCTCGACACCACCGAGCTGACAGGCGAGATCTTGAGCAGCGTCTCCACCTATATGGACGGCGCCGATACGATCATCGCGGCCCGAGTGGGCGCCCTCACCGAGCACCGTCACTGGCGCAAGGACAACCGGATCGTCTGGGACTTCCGCGGAAAGGCGGGCGCCGAAGACGGCGTCGCTTCGGCCGAAGTGATGCGTTATCCCGAAGAGGCCACCGCCGGCTTCAGCTCGGCGCCCGAGGCCGCACGCAGCGCAGGCCAAGTTGCAGCCGAGCAGCGGCGCGGCGCACGCTACACCGGCCGCCGCATCTCACTCGACCTCAAAGACGCCGAGATTCACAACGTGCTCCGCCTGCTCGCGGACGTCTCGAAGCTCAACATCGTGGCCTCGGACGACGTAAAGGGCAAAATCACGCTGAAGCTGAGAAACGTGCCTTGGGATCAGGCGCTCGACATCATCCTGACCTCCAAACAGCTCGACAAGGTCCGAAACGGGAACATCATCCGCGTCGCGCCGCTCGAGGTGCTCGAGAAGGAAGAGCAGCTACGCCTCTCCCGCAAAGAGGCGATGGAGAAGCTCGAGCAGCTCTCGGTGCGGCTCATCGCGGTGAGCTACGCCAGCGCCAAAGACGCCCTCAAGCAGGTACAGGGCCTCCTGTCCGCGCGCGGTCGAGCCTCTATCGACGCTCGCACGAACGTCATTATCATCGAGGACATCGAGGAGGTCCTGTTCAAGGTCGAGCGCCTCGTTCGAACCCTGGACACGCAGACCCCTCAGGTCCTCATCGAAGGACGCATCGTGGAAGCGGCCACCAGCTTCACACGCGACCTCGGCATCCAGTGGGGTGGTCAAGTCGCGTTCTCTCCGGCCTACGGTAACTCCACCGGCCTCGACTTCCCGAACACCTTCCGGGTGCAAGGTGGTTCGGACGACCAGCAGACCCCGGTGGGCGGCGTGCTCGGCATCGGAAACGGGTTCGCGGTGAACCTGCCTGCCGCCGCCGGACGCGGCGCGGGTGGTACGCTTGGCTTCATCTTCGGATCAGCGAACAACGCCCACCTCTTGAACCTTCGTCTGTCCGCGGCCGAGAGCGAAGGACGAACCAAGATCATCTCCTCGCCCAAGGTCGTCACGCTCGACAACCGAACCGCGAAAATCTTGTCCGGTGAACGCGTCCCCATCACGGTCATCACCGCCAACGGTCCGACCACCCGCTTCATCAACGCCTTCCTCGAGCTCGAGGTCACACCTCATGTCACCAGCGACGGCGGCATCTTGATGAACATCAAGGCGACCAAGAATGAGCTCTCCCAGCGCGTCGACGTCCTCGGCACCCCGGGTATCATCGCCCGAGAGGCCGAGACGGAGATGCTGGTTCAGGACGGCGACACCGCGGTGCTCGGCGGCGTGTACCGTCGGACGGCCACGGAGTCCGAGTCCTTCGTCCCCTTCCTGGGTCGCATCCCGGTGCTCGGCTGGCTCTTCAAGAGCAAGCGACGCGCCGATGGCCGCGAAGAGCTGCTCATCTTCATCTCACCGCGTATCGTCAACCGGAGCGAATCGGCCGTCCGCGGCGGCTGAGAGCCCCGCGGAGTGGAGCTTCGGCACCAGATCTTCCTCTCGGGTCCACCCGGAGTCGGGAAGACGACGGTGGGGACGGAGCTGGCCGCGCAACTCAGCCTGCCATTCTTCGACCTCGACCGGTGCGTGCATCGAGAGACCGGAGCCACGCCGGCGGAGCTGCTGAGCCAACACGGAGAGGATGAGTTTCGACGAATGGAGCTGGCAGCGCTCGAAGCCCTTCCGCGTGAGCCCGCGATCATCGCGCTCGGCGGAGGCACGCTGCTCAGCGAGTCGGCCCGGACCGAGAGCCGCTCGCGCGGCCTCGTCGTCGGGCTGAAGGCGGGACTCGAGACCCTCGAGGCGCGCCTCGCGAAGGACCGGACCGTGCGCCCCCTGCTCGCCGCGGAGGGAGCGCCCATCGGGCGCCTTTCGGAGCTGCTCCAGACCCGCACACGAAGCTACGGCGCGGTGGACCGAACGGTCTCGGGGGAAGGGGCACCTACAGACGTGGCGAATCGGGTCAGTGAGCTGGCGGGGCCCACTCGAATCCGCCGCTGCCGGCTGGGCGAGCACAGCAGCCGCGTCCTCATGGGGCGCGGACTCGAGGACGCCCTCTTGGGCTCGCTGTCTCACCAGTCACCGTCTCGCACCGTGGTCGTCCTGGCGGATGCCGGGGTCCCGAGCTCGATGCGCGAGCGCTACCTGGGACGGATCCCCGGCGCCTTCGAGACCTGGCAGCACCTCCTACCCGGCGGTGAGACCTGTAAGACCTGGTCGATGCTCGAAGAGGTCGTGGAGGGCGCCTTGGCCGCCGGCGCGGGACGTCAGAGTGTGGTCGTCGGCCTGGGCGGGGGCGCGGTGCTCGACCTCGCCAGTTTGGTCGCCTCACTCCTTGGCCGCGGCGCTCGCCTGGTGCTCGTCCCCACCACGGTCCTCGCCCAGGCCGATGCATCCATCGGGGGCAAATGCGCGATCAACACCCGGGCCGGAAGAAACCTCGCGGGCCATTTTCATCCGGCCGAGGACGTGCTCGTCGATCTCGACTTTCTCGAGTCGCTCTCCGCGGAAGAACACCGAAGCGGGCTCGTCGAGATCCTGAAGATGGGACTCATCGCGGACGAAGCACTCTTTCGGCGAGTCATTCGGGACCAGCGGGCAGAGCTCGACACCCTGGACCGAGCCATCGAGCTGAAGGCGGCCATCGTCGAGCGCGACCCTTTCGAATCCGGTGATCGCATGCTCCTGAACCTCGGACACACGCTCGGTCACGCGCTCGAGACCGCGAGCAACTACACTCTGCGACATGGGTCCGCGGTGGCGTTGGGGCTTCGTGCCATCGCACAGCTTTCACGGCGAACGGCGGGCCTCTCGGAGGCCGAGGAGCGTGAAATCACAAATGGAATTCAGCACTTCCTCCCCTCTCCTCCACCCTCGACCGAGACCTGGGGCCGGGCCATGTCCCACCTTAGACAGGACAAGAAGGGTGATCTGCAGGGTGTCGAGCTGATCTTGCTGCCAAAAATAGGCGGAGCAGCAAGACGACGGGTATCATGGTCACAAGTCGAAGGCACTTGGATGCCTATCGGAGGCTCATCGGAATGAATCGGAACAAACTCACTTGGATCTTTGCCGTCCTCGCCCTAGGCGCCTGCAGCGTACCCGACACCAACGTGCGGATCGTGGGCGTGGCGCCCAACAGCGAAGAGATCGATGAGGCTACGGGCATCATCAAGGGCTGCAAGCTCGACTCGGGCGACGAAGACGAGCCGCTCGGGCTCATCCTCGATACCGCGCTCGCGCTGGAGCTCACGCTGCCTTTCAAGGTGAGAAACGATATCATCGTGGCTCCCATCGAGCTCAACGAAGATCCCCCGATCAAACTCACACCTGCTGCGGCGGTGCGCCCACTGCGTATGGACGTGGTCTGGGAGTGTGATTCCAACGGATTCAGCGGTGACCTTGGACCGCTGGTCTTGCCGGCCTTCGACCCGGTCGTGCCCTTTTGCCTCGACAAGCGCGCCGACACCCAGAGCTTCGTCGGCTTCGACGTGGTGCCAGTCACCGGCGGCAGCATCGAAGGTGGCGGCGGTCAGGGCATCGCGGCCGCTACCGTGATTCCGTTCGCCATGGGCCAGGCCATCGACGAGACCTTCCGCATCGCGGCCCTGGCGGAGCAGTGCTGCTTCGAGACGCGGGCAACAAACTGCGACGGCCAGTCCACCGCGCAGTCATGCACGCGCCTGACGCAGATCTTCCAGGCCCTCGACCCCACCGGGAGCAGCCTCCAGGTCGCGGTCCAAGCCGGCCCCAGCGAGGACCTCGTTCGGTTCCAGGCCTTTGCGCTCTACAACGGCGGCAACCTGTGCGCCCGAGACCGAACCTTGTGCGACAGCAGCTTCCTCGAGGGTCCGTCCTATCCCATGCGAATGCGCGGCGTCATGGAGTTCATGAAGACGGATGGTGAACTCGTCACCTCGGATGACCACACCCAGACCCTGCACTTCTGCAGGAACTGCGGCTACTGGAACGGGCTCGAACGGTTCCCGTACTCCAACCAGCACGTGCAGTGCTACACCGGTAAGCTCTGAGGTCCTCGCTTGGACTTTCGCGAGTGTCTCGAGCGCTTATGTGACGACCTCGACGGGGCCGTGGCAGCCTGCTTGATGGGCGCAGACGGCATGCCAGTCGAGGCTGTCGAGCGCTTTCAAGATCAGGACGGCATCGACGCGAACTCGTTGTTCGTCGAGTATTCGAGCCTGCTCCCTCAGATCCGCCAGAGCGCCGAGGTCTTCGCGGCGGGCAACATCGAGGAGTTCTGCATCCGAAGCGAGCAGATCACCGCGGTGATCCGGCCGATCACGGAGGAGTACTTCCTCGCCTTGGCCATGCACCCGACCGGCAACCTAGGCAAAGGCCGGTACCTCCTCCGCCTGACCGCGCCGCAGCTCGTCGACGAGCTCATCTGAGGCTCCATGCCTCTCGTCTCCGTCATTCACGGGCCGAACCTCAACCTACTCGGCCTAAGGGAGCCCGAGCTCTACGGCACCGAGACCCTCGAGGCGCTCAACCTGCGCCTTGTGGAGGAGGCCAGAAACCTCGGGCTCGAG
Source organism: Deltaproteobacteria bacterium (assembly GCA_011526105.1). Taxonomy (GTDB): domain Bacteria; phylum Myxococcota; class Kuafuiibacteriia; order Kuafuiibacteriales; family Kuafuiibacteriaceae; genus WYAZ01. The sequence goes on from WYAZ01000034.1 coordinate 82,377, forward strand.
CTCGAGCTCTTCCAATCGAACCACGAGGGCGAGCTCGTGGACCGCATCCAGCAGGCCCGGGAACGCGCCGAGGTCCTCGTGCTCAACGCCGCCGGCTATACGCATAGCTCGGTCGCCATCCGGGACGCCGTGGCCGCCATCCGGCCCCTCCCAACGCTGGAGGTGCACCTCACCCTGCCCGCCCAAAGAGAGCCCTTCAGGCGACGTAACCTGTTGGAAGGCGTGGTCAAAGGCCGCATAGAGGGTTTCGGCGGGCTGTCGTATCTGCTTGCGCTCCGAGCGGCATCGGAGCTAATCGCGGCGCGTGGCAACCTTCGAGACCAGTAACTTTAGAAAAGGCCTCAAGATCCTCAGAGACGGCGTTCCGTACGTCATCACCGACTTCCAGCACGTGAAGCCCGGCAAGGGGAACCAGTTCACGCGGACCCGCCTCCGGAACCTGATGACCGGCACCACGCTCGAGGTCACTTTCAAGTCCGGCGAGACCGTCGAAGACCCCGAGATCGAAGATCGCTCGATGCAGTTCCTCTACGAGGAGACCGGCGTGTTCCACTTCATGGACCAGAAGAACTACGAGCAGGTCGAGCTCCAGAAGGAGAGCATCGGCGATCCTTCGGCCTTCCTTCTCCCCGAGATGAGCTGCGACATCATGTTTTGGAAGGGCCGACCCATCAACGTCGAGATCCCCTCCCACGTCGTCTACAAGATCGCACACACCGAACCCGGGGTCCGGGGTGACACCGCGACCAACGTCACGAAGGCCGCCACCATCGAGACCGGCGCCGTGGTGCAGGTCCCGCTCTTCATCAACGTGGGCGACACCGTCAAGGTCGACACCCGAACAGGCGAGTATCTCGAGCGAACCTCGATCGGTTGAACAACGATGCCGGCGAAAACCAAGCAGCAAGCCGCAGGACGCGCACGCGCGAAAACCGCCCGCCCAGGAGCTAGCGCCGCCGCGAGCGGCCCCGGGATCTCCAAACTCCGAGAGCTGGTCGCCATCATGGAGAAGTCCAACCTGGCGGAGCTCTCCTACGAGGATGTCGATGTCGCGGTGGCCCTCAAGCGGGCATTTGCTCCTGGGAGTGCGCCGCTGGTGATGAGCCCTCCGCCCATGACGATCGCCACCGCCCCAAACACGGCTCCGGCTGCTCCGAGCCACCACGTGGTGCACTCGCCCTTCGTAGGGACCTTTTATCGTTCTCCTTCGCCCGATGAGCCGGCCTTCCTCGAGGTCGGTGACCGAGTAAAGAAAGGCCAGACCCTCTGCATCGTGGAGGCGATGAAGCTCATGAACGAGATCGAATCCGACGCCGACGGCGTCGTGGTCCGAGTGCTCGTCGAGAACGCCCAGCCGGTCCAATACGGCGACGCGCTCTTCGAGATCGACACCGCAGCGAGCTAACCCAGACGGGGACTCCGTGTTCAAGAAGATACTGGTCGCCAACCGAGGAGAGATCGCGCTCCGGGTCGTCCGGGCCGCACGTGAGCTCGGAGTGCAGACCGTGGCCATTCACTCCACCGCAGACGCCCACGCCTTGCACGTGAAGTTTGCCGACGAGTCCATCTGCATCGGCCCTCCGCAACCGGACAAGTCGTACCTCAACATCCCCGCGATCATCGCCGCGGCCGAGGTCGCCGGCGTGGACGCCATCCACCCGGGCTATGGCTTCCTCTCCGAAAACGCCCACTTCGCGCAGGTTTGTCAGACTTGCGGGTTCAAGTTCATCGGACCCCAGCCCGAGATGATCAAGCTCATGGGCAACAAGATCGCGGCTCGAGAGACCATGCGAAAGGTGGGGCTGCCGGTCATTCCAGGCTCTGGGGGCGCGGTGGAGTCCGAGGAAGAGGCGCTGCGCGTGGCGCGCGAGATCGGGCTCCCCATCATGATCAAGGCCGCAGCGGGTGGCGGTGGCCGCGGGATGAAGATCGTCAGGGACGAAGCTGAACTCGTGAAGTCGCTCCGCCTCGCCCGCACCGAGGCCGAGGCGGCGTTCGGGGACGGCTCCATGTACCTCGAGCGCTACATCGGACGTCCACGGCACATCGAGTTTCAGATCGCGGCCGACGCCCACGGAAACGTCGTCCACCTCGGCGAGCGTGAGTGCTCCGTGCAGCGTCGCCACCAGAAACTCATCGAAGAATCCCCCTCCCCCGCGATGACCGAGAAGAAGCGCGAAGAGGTCGGCGCGTTGATCGTGAGCGCGATCGAGAAGCTCGGATACGAGAGCGTGGGAACCATCGAGCTCCTGATGGATGAAGGCCGAAATCTCTACTTCATGGAGATGAACACGAGGATTCAGGTCGAACACCCAGTGACCGAGGAAGTCACCGGCATCGACCTCGTTCGGCTTCAGATTCGCATCGCCGCCGGAGAGCGCCTCCCCTTCGAGCAGCGCGACATTAGCTTCCGCGGACATGCCATCGAGCTGCGCATCAACGCCGAGGATCCCTACACCTTCGCTCCAAGTCCGGGCACGCTCACTGACTACAACACGCCCGGTGGACCCGGCATCCGCATCGACACCGCGGTGACCCATGGCGCTTTCGTGAATCCACATTACGATTCGCTGATCGCAAAGCTCGTGGTGCATGATGTGACCCGCGACAAAGCCATCAAGCGAGCCAAGAGCGCGCTTCGCGAGTTCATCGTCGCCGGCATCAGCACCAACATCGACTTTCACCGACTCGCGCTCGATTTCCCCGACTTCGTGAGCGGGGACTACGACACCAACGTCGTGCCGCGGATTCTCGCCACCGCCAGACCGTGATCCGCGTCGTCCACCTCATCACGCAGCTCGAGCTTGGGGGCGCCCAGGAGAACACGCTCTACACCTGCGAGCACCTCGATCGTTCGCGCTTCGAGGTGACCCTGGTCTATGGACCCGGGGGCATCCTCGACCCCGAGGCGGAGCGAATCGGGGATCTCGAGCGGATCGAGATCCCCGAGCTCATCCGCTTCGTGAGGCCGGGCCGCGACGCCGCTGCACTCCTGAAGCTCACCTCGACCCTCAAGACCCTAGCGCGTCGTCATGTCGATCGCGGGCACGACCCGCGCGCCTTTGTCGTGCACACCCACAGCTCGAAGGCGGGGGTGCTCGGGCGTCTCGCGGCGAGGCTCGCGGGCGTTCCGATCGTGGTGCACACCATCCACGGCTTTGGCTTCTACGAGGGCCAGGCACCGCTGAAGTACCACTCGTTCTTGGCCGCCGAGAGGGCCGTCGCTCCCTTCACTCACGCCTATGTCGGGGTGTCGCGCGCGAACCTCGCCGAGGCGGCGGCGCTCAGACTCATCAACTCCGGCCACGTCGTGGAGCTGATCCGCTCTGGCTTCCCCCTCGAGCCCTTTCGAGACGTCGCGCCCGAAGCCCGCAGCACCCTGAGGTCGGAGCTGGGTCTCGCCCCAGACACGCCCATCCTCCTCACAGTAGCGAATCTCAAATCTCAGAAGGACCCGCTTACGCTCGTCGAGGCCTTTGTCGTCCTGCGACGCTCCCACCCGAGCGCAGTCCTCTTGTATGCCGGTGACGGTCCCATGCGGGAGTCGGTGGAGCGCGCCATCACGCGCCACGGGTTGGAAGGGCAGTTCCGCCTGCTGGGCTGGCGAAAGGACGTCCCCGAGCTCATGGCCGCCTCGGACGTCGTGGTGCTCGCTTCCCGCTTCGAGGGCCTTCCGAAGACCTCGGTGCAGGCGCTCGCGGCCAGGAGGCCTTTCGTGGGCACGAGGGTCGATGGCACGCCGGAGGTCATCCGGGAGGGTAAGAACGGCTTCTTGGTGGAGCCCAGAGATCCGGTGTCTCTGGCCCGAGCCATGGCCCGTGCGCTCGATGAGAAGCCGGTCGATCCCGATGATCAACGCAGGATTCTGGACTGGGACGCCGACCGAATGGTCAGGGCACAAGAGGGACTGTACGTGCGTTTGGTGCGGGGCGGTCCCGCGGTCAGCGGATAGGTTCGCCCGAAGGGGGGACCGCGTCCGGAGGGCGCTTCGAGATACCGTGCTTGGAGTACAGCGCCTTCATGCGCTCGTCGTCCTCGATGTCAACCCACAGAGGGTCCTCGAGCAGACGCTGACGGATCTTGGGGTCCTGGGTGGGGATCTGGTCCAGGAGCGCGAACGCACCGTCGAGATCACCGCTATCCTTGCGTAGGCCGGCGAGCTCAGCCAACGCATCGGCGTCGCCAGGCGCGAGCTCGAGGACTCGGCGGAACTGCTTGTCGGCGTTCTCGAGTTCTCCGGTGCCAATGAGCGCCACCCCGAGGTTGTAGACGGCGTCGACGTTGTCTGGGTGCTTGGCCACGATGACCCGCAGACTGGCGGCGGCACCTTCTACGTCGCCGCCCTGACCCATCTGGACGGCTTCGAGGATCTGCGCGTTCAGCGGATCGACCGGCGCAGCCGCCTGAGAGTGGCCCGAATGAGCACCGGACTCGAGTCCAGAGTAGGCGCCGAATCCGATCAGTGCCACGGCCACGGCGAGAAAGATTCCGCCCGCGATGGGATGTTTTGCTTCACTCACTTGTCACTCTCCCGTGTCTACATCGTCCACACGCTTCTCGAACTTGGCCAGTTTGTACCGGAACTGGCGAAAGGTCAGCCCGAGGAGTTCGGCCGCCTTGGTTTTGACCCCTCCCGCCTTTCGCAGTGCCCGTTCGATGAGCTGGTGCTCGTATTCTTCCACAAGGTGGGAAAAATCGACACCCTCATCGGGGAGTTCGAGGTCAGACGTGAGTTCCGACGCCCTCTCCTTGGGTTGCGTCTCGTCCCGCAAGAACTCCTTCGGCAGGTGGGACTCGAGCAAGACGCTGCCGCTGGCGAGGGCCACGCCGCGTTCGATGACGTTCTCGAGCTGTCTGACGTTCCCGGGAAACGGGTGGCTGAGGAGTCGCTTCATGACCTCGGGCGCGATCGTCCGAAGCTCGCGGCGATACTCCTTGCTGTACTTGTCCAGGAACGTCTGCGCGAGAAGTCCGATGTCCTCTCGGCGAAAGCGCAGCGGCGGAAGATCCACCTCGACCACGTTCAGACGGAAGAACAGGTCCTCGCGAAAGCGACCCGCTCGGACTTCGGCCTCGAGGTCTCGATTCGTGGCAGAGATGACACGGACATCGACGGACTCCTCGACGGACGCCCCCACGGGCTTGATCGTGCGTTCCTGGAGCACGCGAAGGAGCTTCGGCTGCATACTGAGTGGGAGCTCGCCGATCTCATCCAAGAAGATCGTGCCGCCTTCGGCCGAAGCGAAGAGCCCGCGTTTTGTGGTGTCCGCGCCGGTGAACGCGCCCTTGACGTGGCCAAAGAGCTCAGACTCGATCAGGGTCTCGGGCACCGCCCCACAGTTGATGGGCACGAAGGGTCCATCCCGACGGTCGCCCAAGAAATGGATCGCCTTGGCGATTCGCTCCTTGCCAGTGCCGCTCTCGCCGGAGAGTAGGACATTCGCGTGAGTGGGCGCGATGCGTTCGACGAGCTCCAGCACCTCCTGCATCGACTCGCTCTTGCCCACGATACCGGCGAGACCGTATCGCCCCGAGAGCACGCGTCTCAAGTGGGCGTTCTCGAGCTCGAGCCGCCTCTTGTTGATCGCGTGGGTGACGAGGACTCGGAGATCGGAGGCGAGATGAGGCCCCTTCTCGGTGTAGAAGAGCGCTCCGTCGCGCTGAGCCTCGAGCGCCTTGTCCCTCGTTCCGAAAGCGGTCATCACGATGACCTCGGGCGGATCGTTCTTACGGCGGGCTTTGCGCACCACGTCCAGCCCGTCCCCGCCTGGTTCGAGCCTGAGATCGGTCACCACGACGTCGAACTCCCCTCCGTCGAGGCGCTCGTACGCGTGTTTCACGCCCGGACTCGTCTCGACGGTATGGCCCTGCCCCGCGATCAAGACTTCGAGGGCGTCTCTGAGAGACTGCTCATCGTCGACGACGAGAACCCTACCCACGTGCCCACCATCGGCCGAATCGGAGCGCGACTCAAGCCTCTGAGTAGGCTGCTATAAGAGCTCCACCTGCGAGGGGGCGAGCTCGTGTTCTCCCGTGATCTCCGGCGCAAAGGTGGGCCTTCCGGAGACCTCCGCGCCCATGGGAAGCATGACCGTCATCTCGGTCCCCTGGCCGGGCTGACTCGAGATGAGCATTCGCCCGCCGTGCGCTTCCACGATGGAGTGGGAGATTGGCAGACCCAGTCCGGTCCCTCGCTCTTTGGTGGTGAAGAAGGGGTCGAAGATACGCCGCTGCTGATCGGTCGGCACCCCTCGGCCGTTGTCACTCACGCTGAGCTGAGCCCACCCCTCCCTGCTTCGCAACACCAGACCAATTCGTCCGCGACCCGGCGGCACCGCTTCGAGCGCATTTCGGAGGAGATTCCAGAGGACCTGCTTCAGGCGATCGGCGTCGAGGAGCGCGAGGACCTCGGGCTCAACGGCGAGCGAGAGTTCGCAGCCGCGGGCCTGGGCCTCGGTGCGAAAGACCTCTACCACCCCTAAGCTGAGCTGGGACAGGTCTTCCTCCTTGCGTGTGAGCTCTCTTGGCCGTGCGTAGCTCAAAAACTCACTGATGAGGCGGTCGAGCCGCTCGCTCTCCTTAACCACGTTGTTCATGAGTCGCTGCATCGGCTCCGGGGGATTCAGCCCCTCCTTCAAGATATCGACCGAAGTGCAGATAGAGGCGAGAGGGTTACGCACCTCGTGCGCGAGACCGGCGGCAAACTTCCCGATGGTCGCGAGCCGCTCCGCCCGCTCTACGGACTCCTTGAGGCGGACGATGTCGGTCACGTCCTGAAAGATGATGAGCGTGCCGGGACGCTCTCCGGAGGCCGAGAGCGGTGCGAACGAGAAGCCAAGACGCGCCATGGTCCCATTGCCGCGCACGAAGTTGCCTTCGAACCGTTCTCGGGCCGGGAGGTCCGTTCGAGGTTCTGAGCGATCTCGCCAGGCGGCCGCCACCGCCGGGACCAACTCGAAGAGCGTCCGACCGACCATGCTCTCGGGGGCGAGGCCCAGGATCACGTGGGCGGACTCGTTGGCGTACTCCACCCTACCCTGCCCATCGACCATCATCAGTCCCGCAGGCAACGAGCGAAGGATGGCGGACTGAAGCTCCTGGAGCTTGGACAGCGCGTCCTCGGTCGAGGCGAGCTCGCGGCCGGTCTTTCGTGCGGTCTCGGCCAGGGTGCTGGCCAGATAGGCCACGAGGCTCAGCCCGGTGCCGTACATGAAGAACGAGAGTGGAGAGCGCCCGGGGTCTGGCTTGTCGAGGAACCCAAGTCCGCCCACGAACTGCACGAGCACCACGACCGCGAAGAGCAACAGCGAGGCGAGCGTACCGAGCACCGCCCCCCGACGGTACAGAGTCATCGCCCCCTCGAGGACCACGAAGACGTAGATGAATGCGAAGATGGAATCGAGACCGCCGGTCAAGAAGACGAGAAGGCTCGTAAACGCAGCATCGAGCGCGAGTTGGGAGTACGCGAGCACCGAGCTGGGAAAGACCTGGACTCTCGGCCCGAGGAACTGAAGCACCGCGGTGACGTATGCGGCGCCGATGAACCCGTTCCGCCAGATCGGGGGAATGGGGTGAGTCTGCCAGAAGAGGAGCGCAGCCAAGACCGACAGGGTGAGAAGGATGAGCCGAAAGCTCGCAACGACGACGAGACGCCGCCGTACGCTGTCATCGAGGTCTGTCGTCTGGGTGTTCTGGCTGACCACGGGTCCACCCAACCGGCCGTGCCCAACCGGGCCGAAGCCGCTACTTGATGGCGCCGGCCAGCTCGAAGATGGGCAGATACATCGCGACGATGAGGCCACCGAGCAGAACGCCGAGACCAACGATCATGATCGGCTCGAGCAATGAAGTGAGAGCCGCGACCGCGACGTCGACCTCGTCCTCGTAGAAGTCCGCGATCTTCTGGAGCATGGTGTCCATCTGACCGGTGGACTCACCGACCGCGATCATCTGCACGACCATCGCCGGAAACACCGCCGTCTCCGCCAGCGGATCGGCCATCGTTCGACCTTCGGAGATCCGCTCTCTCACGTACATCACGGCGTTCTCGACGACCTTGTTGCCCGCCGACTTCGCGGTGATGAGAAGAGCATCCAGGATGGGAACGCCGGAAGAAATCATGGTGCCGAGCGTTCGGGTGAACTTGGCGACCGCCACCTTACGGAACAGCGGTCCGAGCACCGGCGCCCTCAAGAGAACGTGGTCATAGACGAGCCGACCTCGCTTCGTCTTTCCAATGCCGCGAACCAGGATAACAAAGACGGTCGCACCGATGATGAAGGCCGCGAGGTTCGAGCGCAGTCCGTTCGAGATGTCGATGACGAGCTGGGTCGGAGCCGGCAAGGTGCCGCCAAAGTCCTTGAACATCTTCTCGAACACCGGAATGACGAAGATGAGCAAGACGGCGGTGACGCCGCCCGCCACCGAGATGACGACGCTGGGATAAACCATCGCGCCCTTCACCTGGCGAATGAGCTTCATGTTCTTTTCCATGTAAGCGGCGAGGCGATTGAGGATGGTGTCGAGGATACCGCCGACCTCGCCGGCAGCGACGAGGTTGACGTAGAGCTCGTCGAAGATCTTGGAGTGCTTACCGAGCGCGTCGGCCAGGGTGGAGCCGGACTCGACGTCGGTCTTGACCGCGAGGATGACCTTCCGAAAGTGGACGTTCTGCTGCTGAGAACCCAAGATCTCGAGGCACTGCACCAGGGGCAGACCAGCATCGATCATGGTGGCGAACTGCCGGGTGAAGATGACGACGTCTTTGGACGGAACACCGGACCCGAGCTTGAAGTGGATCTCGGCGCTCTTCTTCTTGACCTTCGACGCCTGGATCTGCTGGGCGCCCAGCCGCTGGATCACGTCGTCGGCAGACTTCGCCTCCATGGTCCCGTTTCGGACCTCTCCCGAGCGTGTTTTGCCTTCCCAAATAAAGACTGCCATCAACAAAGCTCCTCGCCGCCCGCCGGGGGCCGAGACATGCAGCCCAGTCTACCGCCGGTAGCCGGGGACCGCAAAACTCCGGAAGTAGGATAGAAACCGACCCTCTCGAGCCCGTCGTGGGCGAGAAAGCGGCCTATCTCCGGCGAACCCCGCCTCCGGACCCGGCGGTCGGACTGTTCATCAGCTGCCTCAGTTCTTCGAGGTCGGAACTCCGGAGCGCGCCCTCCTCGAAGCTGATGACGCGTTTCACGATGAGCTGGGCGAGGCACTGGTTGAGGGTCTGCATGCCCGAGCTCTCCTGGCCCATCTGCATCTGACCGTAGATCTGGTGGAGCTTCTCCTCGCGGATGAGGTTTCGAATCGCGGAGTTCGGGACCATGACCTCCAGGGCGAGCGCTCGGCCGGAGCCGCTGATCTTAGGGACGAGGGTCTGACTCATGACCCCCTCGAGACTCATGGAGAGCTGCGCACGAACCTGCGGCTGCTGGTACGGCGGAAAGACGTCGAGAATACGGTTGATGGTCTGCACCGCGGAGTTCGTGTGCAGCGTGGCGAACACCAAGTGACCGGTCTCGGCGATGACGAGCGCCGCCTCGATGGTCTCGAGGTCTCGCATCTCGCCGACGAGGATGACGTCTGGGTCCTGACGCAAGACGTATTTGAGAGCCTTCTTGAAGGAGTCCGTGTCGGCGCCGATCTCGCGCTGGTTCACGATGCAGTTCTTGTGGTTGTGGACGAACTCGATGGGGTCTTCGATGGTGAGGATGTGCTCGTGCCGCTCCGTGTTGATGCGGTCGATCATCGAGGCCAAGGTGGTGGACTTGCCGGAACCGGTCGGGCCAGTCACCAGAACCATGCCGCGCGGCTTTTCGGAGAGGTCGTAGACCACGCGTGGCAGGCCGAGCTCCTCGAACGTGAGGATCTTGAACGGGATGGTACGAAACGCGCCGGCCACCGCGCCCTTCTGCTGGTAGATGTTGGCGCGGAAGCGCGACAGGTTCTTGACACCGAACGAGAGATCCAGCTCGTTGTTTTCCTCGAACATGTGCTTCTGGGCGTCCGACATGATCGAGTAGCAGAGCTCTCGCGTCTGGGCCGGTTCGAGCGGCGGCATCTTCACCGGCACCAAGTCGCCGTCGATGCGGAGCTGAGGCGGGGTGTTCGTGGTGATGTGAAGGTCGGAAGCACCCTTCTCGACCATGACCTTGAGGAGCTGATGGAGCGACGTCATGACGATCAGACTATAGCTCGGAGTTTGGGCGGAGCAAACCCGGGGAGGGGAGAAGTCGCGTGACGTTCACGGCCACCTTCACGTTCACGTGAACGCGCTCTGCTTGTCTCAGTCTGGAGCTGAGACACGGGTGACCTCTTCGGAGGTGGTCACGCCTTCCTTGAGCTTGTTCACCGCGGAGCTTCGCAGGGTCTGCATGCCGAGGCGGATCGCCTCGGCCTTGAGTTCCGCCGCCGACGCACCGTTGATGACGAACTCCTTGAGCTCGTCGTGGAACACCATCACCTCATACAGCGCGATGCGGCCCTTGTAGCCGGTGCCGGAGCAGGTATCACAACCCGCGCCCTTCATGGGCTGGAAGGTCCCAATGTCCTGCTGCTTCACCTGGACCTCGACGAGCGCGCTCTCGGGAAGGTCCGCAGGGATCGTACACTCCTGACAGATCTTGCGCGCCAGACGCTGGGCGAGAATGAGGTTCAAGGAAGCGGTCACGAGGAAGGGCTCGATACCCATGTTGAGCAGGCGTGACACAGTGCTCGGGGCGTCGTTTGTGTGCAGGGTCGAGAGCACCATGTGACCGGTGAGCGCCGCCTTGATGGCGATTTCGGCGGTCTCGAAGTCTCGAATCTCGCCGACCATGATGATGTCCGGATCCTGCCGAAGGAAGGACCGCAGGCCCGACGCGAAGTTGAGGCCGATGTCTTCCTGCATCTGCACCTGGTTGATGCCGTGCAGGTTGTACTCGACGGGATCTTCGGCGGTGGAGATGTTCACCGTGGACTTGTTGAGCTCGGAGAGCGCCGAATACAGCGTGGTGGTCTTTCCGGATCCGGTCGGACCGGTCACCAGACACATACCGTAGGGGCGGTTAATCGCGTTCTTGAAGTCCTTGAGCGGCGCCGGTTCGAAGCCGAGCTTCGTCATGTCGAGCTGCAGGTTGCCCTTATCGAGCAGCCGCAGAACGATCTTTTCGCCGAACAGACAGGGCAGACACGAGACGCGATAGTCCATCTCGCGGCCCTTGCCGAGCTTCAGCTTGATACGACCGTCCTGAGGCAATCGACGCTCGGCGATGTCGAGCTTCGACATGATCTTGATACGCGAGGTGATCGCGTTCTTGAGCTTCACCGGCGGCTTCATCATCTCGTAGAGCACGCCGTCGATTCGGTAACGGACTCGGAGATCCTTTTCGTAGGGCTCGATGTGAATGTCCGAAGCGCCCTTCTTGATGGCGTCGATCAGGATCAAGTTCACCAGCTTGACGACCGGCGCGTCTTCCGCGGAGCGCTCGAGGTCGATGACGTTGACGTTCTCTTCGTCGCCCGCGACGTCGATCTCGTCCTCGTCGAACTCGCCCATGATCTCGTCGTAGTTGAGATCACCCGCCTGAGCGCCACCGCCGCCGCCGCCGCCGCCGCCGCCGCGGTAGTACTTCTCGATGGCGTCCTTGATGGCACCGTCCGAGGCCACGACGACTTCGATGTTGTAGCCGGTGAGGAACTTGAGGTCGTCGATGGCGAAGATGTTCGAGGGGTCGGCCATGGCGACGATGAGCGATGCGCCGGCACGATTGACGGGAATGACCTGGTGTTTCTCGGCGACGTCCTCGGGAACGAGGCGGATGACCTCGGGGTCGATCTCGAACTCCGAGAGATTGATGGCAGGGACGCCGTACTGCTTCGAGAGGAACTGCGTGAGCTCGTTCTCTTCGATGTAGCCGAGCCGCGTGAGGTTGTAGCCGAGACGGCCGCCGCCTTTGCGCTGCTCTTCTTGTGCAGCCTTGAGCTGCTGAAGCGTGATGAGATTCTCCCGTACAAGGAGCTCACCCAATCTGCCTGGCATAGGTGGACGGAAGTTATGCTCGGCCAGACCCCCTGTCAAAGCAGAGGAGACAACGAATCCCGGCCCTTGAGGGCATCCCGCATGGCTTGCTCAATCACCGACAGTTCCCCACCCACAAAGAGGTGGTAGGCGTGCGCAGCCTGGGCGACGAGCAGACTGCGGCCGTCGAACGAGGTGTACCCCCGGGCTCGCGCCTCGACCACCAGATCAGTCTCGAAGCCGAGCCCGCCGTAGGCGAGGTCCAGCAGCACCGTATTCGATCGCGCGCGCGGGAGCGCGGCCAAGGCCCGATCCGTCGCGATCCGGTCCGGCGGGAGGGCGGAGATCACGAGCCCCGCCTCGACGGGCCCCCCTTCGAAGTCGTCCACCCGCGCGCCGAAGGAGGCCACCGCCGAAGCCCGCTCGGGATCGCGGGCGAAGAGCCGCACGTCGCTCACCCCGTGGCGGGACAAGGCCCATAACGCTGCGCGCGCAACCCCGCCAGCGCCGAGGACGGAGGCTCGCCCCAGCACCTCCGCCGGAACTCGAGTCAAGAGGCTCAGGAGTCCGGGCCCGTCGGTGTTGTCGCCGCGGATCCGCCCTGAAGGTTCGAAGCAGAGCGTGTTCACTGCGCCGATCTCTTCGGCCTCGAGTCCACGCTCGTCACTGAGAACGTACGCGCAGCGCTTGAAGGGGGCGGTCACGTTGACCCCTCGAGCGGATCGCTGCTGGAAGGCGCGGACCTCGATCACGAACGCGGCCTCATCGCGGCAGGAGCGCGCGCCGTAGCGAATCCCGTGTCCAAGGGCCAATGCCGCGCTCTCGTGGAGAAACGGCGACAGAGAACCCGAGACCGAAGCGCCGAGCACGGCGAGTTCGACGGTCATGGGCCCACTTCGTCCACGAGGCGCACCCTCGCTTCTCGAATGTCCTGTTGAATCTGCGCCACGAGCTCCGTGAGACCCGCGAACTTCTTCTCATCGCGAATCCGCGCCACGAGGGAGACCGCCACGCGCGCACCATAGAGCTTCTCGTCGAAGTCGAGGACGTGTGTCTCGATCGAACTGCCCGCGCCAAAGGTGGGTCGCACCCCGATGTTCGTGACCGCGGGGAGCCTACGACCATCTTCCAAGCCGAGCACCGAAGCGTAGACGCCTTGACGAGGGAGGAGCTCGCCATCCAGATCGAGGTTCGCGGTGGGAAAGCCGATGGAACGCCCGCGTTTTTGTCCTTCGACGACCTTGCCGACCAGCGAAAAAGGGCGCCCGAGGAGCCGGCGCGCGAGCTCGACGTCTCCCGCTTCGAGGGCCTTTCGGAGCCGGGTGCTCGAGACGACCTCGCCTGCGCTCTCGACTGCGGGCACCACCTCCACCGAAAAACCGAGCTGCTCACCCATGGCGGCGAGATGCTTTGGATCGCCACCCCGCTCATGCCCGTAGCTAAAGTTGAAACCCACGACGACGTGGCTCGGACGAAGCTGCCCATGGAGAAAGCGAAGGACCCACTCGCTCGCGGACACCGCGGCAAAAGCGAGGGTAAAGGGCTCGACCACCACCAGATCGGCGCCGAGTTCGGTCAAGAGACGGGCTCGAATCGGGATGGGCACCATGACCGGGGGCGCAGCCTGCGGGGCGAGCACCTTGGCCGGGTGGGGGTCAAAAGTGTAAGCCACGCAGGGCAGCCCATCGGCCTCCGCGCGGGTGCTGGCGCGGCGCATCAGCTCGCGGTGGCCCAGGTGCACGCCGTCGAAGGTCCCGAGGGTGACCACCGAACCGGGCAGCGGGGCCGAGAGCGCAAAGACACCTGGGAGAATGGCCACCCGAGGATCGGGCAACAGAACCATGGCGCGATCTCGAGGCGGCGATGGCGCCGACATGCCTCTCCCGTGAGTCGGCGGGCCCTTGGAGTCAAGCGGCAGCCGGCCCTTCCGCCGCCCGGCGAAGGATGCGAGAAAGCGCCCATGCTCTCGGCACTTCCGCTTCTGACGGCCTTGGTTCTACAGCCCGCGGCGCCTCCGCCCGTGCTCGACGAGATCATGGATCAAGTGAGGAAGAGCAGCGCCGAGAACCCGGTCCTGGTCTTCGATCTCGATTCCACGCTGTTCAACAACGGCCCTCGAACCCGGCAGATCCTGGTCGAGCTAGCGCTGGAGGATGATACGCTCCGTCCGCTCCAGCCGAAGCTGCAGGCGCTTCCGAATGACCTGCCCTACCTGGTCGGTGACACGCTGAAGCGGGTGGGTTTGGCAGGAGGGGAGTCGACGGATCGCCTGGTGAAGGGCTGGGCGCAGCGGTTCTTTTCGGACACCTACTGCGTCTTCGATCAGCCCTACCCTGGGGCGGTGGAGTTCGTGCGCGAGGCCGCGCGACAGGGCGCCACGATCGTGTATCTGACCGGGCGTGATGCCCCGCGAATGGCGGTGGGAACCACAGAGAGCCTGAGGCGCAGCGGCTTCCCCGTCGCGACCCCGAACGCGCTCCTCATCATGAAGCCCTCGGGACAGGTCGAAGACGAGGCCTTCAAGCGGACCGCGCTCGAGACCATCCACCGAAGCGGGCTCGTGATCGCCACGTTCGAGAACGAGCCGAGAAACGCGAACCTGTTCGCGGAGCGATGGCCCAAGGCCATCCACGTGTTCCTGACCACCAACAGCGACCCAAAGAAGGTCGTGCCACTGGCCAAAGGGATTCGGAAAATTCCGGATTACCGCGCCTTCGGAAAGAAGCCCGCGGGCTGAGAAAGGCCCGCGAGCCGAGCGCGGACGCTTAGATCTTGCCGGAGATGATGAAGGCGATGACCAGCGAGAAGAGCACCTGCGACTCGATCATCGCGAGCGCGATGATGAGCACGGTCTGAACTCGCGGGGCAGCCTGCGGGTTGCGCGAGATGCCCTCGACGGCGGAGGCCGCGGCTCGACCCTGGCCCATGGTGCCGCCAAGCGCGGCGATGCTGATGGCCAGCCCGGCGCCGATGGCCACGAGGCCGCTGGCGAACGAGTTGCCGTCCTGCGCGAACGCCGGCATGGCGATCAGCATGAGGGCGGCGAGGGATAGCATGGTCGTGATGAGCTTCTTCATTTCATTCTCTCTGTACGACTGAGGCTAGGCCCCGGTCGGTTTGGCCACAGCATGCTCCATATGCAGCTCTCGCTGATGCGCATGCTCGGCGTGGTGAACGTGGTGAGCGGCGATGTTGTCCTCGACCTCTCCCAGATAGATGCTGGCGAGAAGCACGAAGATGAAGGTCTGAATCAAGGCCACGAACAGCCCCAGACCCAGGAAAGGCAGCGGCAGAACAAACGGGAAGATGCTCACGAAGATGGAGAGCACCAAGTGGTCGCCCGCGATGTTGCACATGAGACGAATGCCGAGTGAGGCCGGCCGGACCATGTGAGAGATGGGCTCGATGACGATGAACAGGGGCGCCATGAACCAGCCCCACTTCTCACCCACCGGGTTGGCCATGTGCGAGACGTGGGCCATGCCCAGCCGATAGAAGGCGTACACGTTGTAGTAAAGGAACACGAAGGTCCCGCAGGCCAAGGTGGTGTTGAAGTTCTCGGTGGGCGGCACGAAGCCCGGGATCAAACCGAGGAGGTTGGAAAAGAGGATGAAGAAACCCAGGGTGCCGACGAGCCAGAAGTGCCGAAGCGCTGCATCACGCGACATGGCGAACTGCATGACATTGAGCAGGCCCTCGATGATGAGCTCGACGATGGTGCGTGCCGACAGATGGGTCTCGGGCAAGACGTCTTCTTTGGCGCCCGCGAGCTGCGTTCGCGCCCGGAGTCCGAGCACGAGCATGATGGCGGTGACGAGCAACATCGAGAGGATGTGCTGCACCATGACGTGGCTGCCAAAGAGCCATCCGCCCCCCATCGCTTCGATCGCGTGCAGGAAGCGCTCGTGCAGGTGTCCGGTCCTGTCCAGGAGAACGGAGAGCCAGCTTTGACCTACGGGCATCGAATTCCTCCTTCACCGGCTGCGAAGAGCCGAGGCGGGTCTAGTCCAAGTCTGGATGCGCGTCACCCATTTCCTCACGGATCCGCCGCTCTTGTTCCGCCATGGCGGCCTGGCCTTCGGCCGAGGACACGGCTTGGGTGATGCCCAGAGTAAAACCCCCGAGCGCCCCCGCGACGCCGAGAATGACCCCCAAGGGCTCTACGGGCATGCGCGTGACCACGAAGAAGAGCAGCAGGCCCACCGCGCCGAGCTTCAAGACGATGATGACGAGGAGCTTGGCCTTGCTCTTCGTGGGCATCATCGGATCGAGGAGCCGGACCACCAAGAGAACGAGGCCCAGGAAGTCGAGACCGGCCACCCCACCACCGAGCAAAGCCCCCAGCCCGTGCGATTCGCCAAAGAACAGCCACGAGATGAGCGTCCCCGCGAGCACGCCCAAGCCGGTGGCTCGTCCCCCATACTTCATCAAGACGCGCGTCACCGTTTGGTCTCCTCATCGTCGGACATCTTGCTGGCCTTCACGAGGGAGGGGATGACCGCGACCGTACCGAGGAGCATCCCGAGCAGGAGCAGCCAGGGCGAGGTCGCAAAGCGTTGATCCAGGTAGAAGCCACCACCCATGAAGAAGGTATAGAGAATGGCCATCTCCCAGCCGAGCGCGCTCGCTCGACCCATGTTGGGGGTGAGCCGTTTTCGGGGATCTCGCGTAGCGTTCGCGGCGTACCGCCCGGGCGTCAGGCGGTCAACCCTCTCCCGGAGCGCCCAGGCGCCCAGCCAGGTACATGAGCAGGGCCACCGCCACCGCCCCCGCCGTCTCCGTCCGCAGCGTGAAAGCCCCAAGGCTCACCGCCCGCGTCCCCGCCGCCCGGAGACGGTCCCTCTCCCGTTCGGAGAACCCGCCTTCGGGACCGACCACCACCTCGATCCGCCTCACGGCGGCACGGTCGATCGCGAGATCCCTCAGTCCGTGGGTCTCGCTGCCAGAAAACGAGAGGGAGAGATCCGCCCTTGGCCGGTGGAGCCAGGCCTCGAGCTCGATGGGCTCGTGGATCTCGGGCTCGAAGGCGCGACCGGACACTCGAACCGCGTCCTGCGCGATGCTTCGCCAGCGCTCGACTCGAGCGCGGCGCTCGGCCACCGAGCGCTCGGAGACCACGGGCAAAATCGCAGAGACGCCGAGCTCGGTGCACTGCCGAACCACCAGATCCATCTTGTCGCCCTTACTCACCGCCTGGACCAGCTCGATGGAGGGACTGGGCCGCTCGATCTCTGTGACCACACGGATCTCGGCCAGCGCGACACGTTTGGCCAAGGAGCACAGGACGATCTCGGCGCGCTTGCCACGACCGTCGAACAGCCAGAGCACTGCCCCCGCTTCGAGCCGCAGGACGTCTCTTAGGTAGTGCGCCGAGTCTGCATCGAGCTCCACCGTGCTTCCGGGCTCACCGAGCGAGACCCCGGGCATGACCAGACTTCGCTTCATGATCGCATCCGCGTGAGTTCGATGAGCCCCCACTCGCCTCGGTGTGTATCTCGCCGGCCTTCGAAGTACCCGAGGGAGAGATAGGCCCGCGCCACATCGTCGAGTTGATGCACGAGCAGTCCGGAAAGGAGCAGACGGCCTCCGGGCAGCACCGCGGCGCCGATCTTGGGGGCGAGCTCGATGAGCGGGTCGCGAAGAATGTTGGCCACCACGAGATCGAAGCCGCCGAGCCGATCGGGCTCTTCGGCGGAGAGCACGAGCCGATGCTCGAGCTCGTTCAACTCGGCGTTCTCGCGCGCAACCACGAGAGCCTCGGGGTCGTTGTCGGTGCCAACCGAGAGTTTCGCCCCCGCGCGAAGCGCACCGAGCGCCAGGATGCCGCTCCCGGTGCCGACATCGAGGACGCACGAGCCCTCTGCGAGCTCGACGATGCGCGCGAGACACAGGGAGGTGGTCTCGTGCGTCCCGGTGCCAAAGGCCATGCCTGGATCCAGGCGCAGGACCAGCTCGGCCTCTGGCGGAGGCTCGAGCCAAGTGGGCACCACATAGAGCCGACCGAAGTCCATGGGTTTGAAGTCTTGTCGCCACTTGGTCGACCAGTCGGTCTCTTCGATCGGCTCGATCTTGAGCTCCCCTTGCGGAAGACGAAGATCGACGAGGATCGCCCTCACCGAATCACCCAGTTCAGCTTCGGCGTCGGCCGAAAACGACGACACGAGCGTGATCGAGGTCGAGTCTTCGCGGGTCTCGATGCCCAGCGCGCCGAGCTCGAAGAGCGCACCCGACAAGATGTCCAAGTGGTGTTCGTCGGCGCCCCCTTGGATCCGGATCTCGACGCTCAGATAACGCATGGCTCGACTCAGAACGCCTGGTCGGGGGCGCGACTGGAGGGGACGAAAGAGAAAGCGGCCTCGATCGTTCCCGCGGGCCGGGTCGCGTCTACGCCGACCACGGTGGCGGTGAGGGTGCCTCGGATGTTCTCCTGCACGCCGGTATCTTCGGGGTCATCGGCGACCTGAAACACCTCGAAGACGACTTCGCCCGAGAGCGCGCGAAGCTGCGGTGTCCGCGGACAGGTCTTGTACAGACTGAGGGTCACGTTGATGCCTGCTTGATCGAGCACCGTGGGGAGTCTCAGCGGTCTCCTCGGCATGCTCTTCAGGAGCGCCAGGTCCGGGATCCGAATGTCGAGCACGTCGCTCTCGATGGGCGTCACGGCGTCATCCTGAAGCGACACGAAGAGGACGTTCTCGAAGCGACGAGTTCGATAGTCCGTCGGCACGTACTCGTATTCGGTGAACCGGCCCTCTTCTCCAGTGGTGCACTCCTCGACGAGGAACTGTCCGCGGACGAATCCATCGCCGTTGCTCGCCTGACAGGCCACTGCGAAGGCGAAACTAAGCGGCAGAAACCACCGAGCGCACGAGCCGATCAAAGCGGATGATGTTCCGCGCTGTGTCGCGGACCGAGGCCAGCGTGACCGCCTCGATGCGTTCTCGGTAGCGAAGGTAGTCATCGTAGCCAAGCCCGTAGGCTTCGTTGAGCGCCATGGTGCCCGCGCGAGAGGAGGCGCGCTGAAGCGCGATCTCATGGGTGCCCACGAGATACCGCTGCGCGCGCTCGAGCTCCTCTTTGGTGATGCCTTCGTCACGAACCTTCTCGAGTTCTTTTACGAGCCCGCGCTCCGCGGTCTCGAGCTTATCCTGCGCCGTTCCAATGTAGGCGGCAAAATATCCGGGGGCGAGGCCCTCCATGGTGAATGCGGTCACCGAATAGGCCAGGGACTGCCGATCACGAAGCTCGAGAAACAGGCGGCCCCCCTGCCCGGCCAGCACGGTGGAGAGGACCTCGAGCGGCCACTTCTGGGGATCGCGAAGCGTGATCCCCGGGAAACCGAGGACGAGGTGAGCCTGCTCCTTCTGCTTCACCACCGAGCCCCCGCGGCGCTCGGCGGGTGGCGCCTCCACCGGGGGAAGGACCGGAGCCGCGGTGCCCGCCGGCGCACGCGCGACACCGATCCGTCGCTGGAAGAGCTCGATGGTCGCCGGCACGTCCACCGACCCCACGACCGAGATCACGAGGCGTTCGGGGTTGAGCTGCGTGTGATAGGCGGCGACGAGCTGCTCCCGGCTCAAGCTCTTGACGCTCTTCTCGTGACCCACGGTGGGGAGCCGATACGGATGCGTTTTCCACAGCGACTCGGCGAACAGGTCGAAGGCGACGGTGCTGAGGCTGTCTCGCCGAGCCGCGATGTCTTCGAGCTGCGTCTTGCGCTCTCGCTCGATCTCTTGCGGGTCGAAGGCCGGCTCGAGCAGGCACGAGCTGAAGATCTCGAAGCCACGACCCCAGTGCTCCTTGAGGAAGGTCCCGGACATGCCCATGGAGTTTCGTCCCGAGACCCCGCTCACACCGGAGGCCATCGAATCGAGTTGCTCCGAGATCTGCTCGGCCGAGAATTGCTTCGTGCCTCGGGTCAGAAGCTCGCTCAGCATGTGGCTGATGCCATTGTTCTCCTTGGTCTCGAGCAGCAGTCCGCCCACCGCCGCCGCGCGAACACTCACGAGCGGCACCGCATCGTCTTGACGGACGAGGAGCGTGGCGCCGTTGTCGAGGCGCACCTTGGCCACCGAGGCCGGCCCCAGCTCGAAGCGCACCGGCGCGTGCTCCTTCTCGAGACGCACCTCGACCCCCTTCGCGTGCTCGAGCACACGGCTCGACTCGAGCGTAGAGCGGAGGGCCTCCGGAGCGAGCACCGAGACCGAGAGGTGTTTGTGATCGAGGTAGCGACGGGCGACCTCCGAGACGCGCTCGGGGGTCACTTTTCGGACCGCGTCGTAGTAGCGCTCCTCGTACTCCGCCCCGCCCGCGATCACCTCGAAGAAGCCGATCTTGCGCGCGATGCCTTGCACGGTCTCCTTCTGATAGACCGCATCCGAGAGCAGGATGGTGCGTGCCTTCTCGACCTCGGCCGCGGTCGGCGGCTGAAAGCGGAGTCGGTAGGCCTCCTCGAGCAGCGCGTCCTGCGCCTCGAGGACCCCAGGCCCATGAATGGTCGCGCCGACGGTGAAGATGCCCACGTCTTTTGGGGTGTACGCGTAGGAGTAGCACTCGTTGACGAGCTCCTTCTCGCGCTTCACGCGCCTAAAGAGCCGAGACGAGTCACCGCTGCCGAGCAGCACGCTCAAC
Source organism: Deltaproteobacteria bacterium (assembly GCA_011526105.1). Classification (GTDB taxonomy): domain Bacteria; phylum Myxococcota; class Kuafuiibacteriia; order Kuafuiibacteriales; family Kuafuiibacteriaceae; genus WYAZ01. Next base: position 103,003 of record WYAZ01000034.1, read on the forward strand.
ACGTCGATGGCCGCCGTGTCTTCGTGGTGAAAGGCCACCCCGCCCCAAGCCATGCCGAGGTGCGTCTCCTCGACCTCTTGGAACTCCGCGATGAAGCGAGGCTCGGTCTGCGGCGGCTCGACCTTGCGAGGACTGACGAACTTCCCATCTGCGGCGTCCGAGCGCGTGAAGAGCTCCTTGGCCTTCTCGATCACGTGTTTCGTCTCGACATCACCCACGACGACGAGGGTCATGTTCTTGGGCTGATACCAGCGCCGATAGAACTCGAGGATGCCTTCTCTCGTGAAGCTCTTGACGGTCTCCACGTAGCCGATGATCGGACGCGAGTACGGGTGAGTGCGAAACGTGGTGGAGAACAGATTCTGACTCATCACGCGCGACGGCATGTCGTTGCCGCGCCGAATCTCTTCGAGCACCACCTCGAGCTCCTTGCCGAGCTCATCCGGATCGAAGACCGAGTGCTGCACCGCGTCCGCCAAGATATCGAGGCCGGTGTCGAAGTCTCGACTGGCCATGGTGACGTGGTAGACGGTCTCGTCGAAGCTGGTCCAAGCGTTGATCTCACCGCCCACGCCCTCGATCGTCGAAGCGATCTCGCCCACCCCGCGCCTCGTCGTGCCCTTGAACAGCATGTGCTCGTGCACGTGGGCGAGTCCGTGCTCGCCCTCGAGTTCGTCCGCGGAACCGACGCGCACCCACACCTGTATCGCCACCACCGGGGCGGCCCGGTTCTCTTTGACGATGAGCTCGAGGCCGTTGGGGAGCTTGCTCTTCTGCATGTCTACGCAGCAAAAGCCCCCCTGGACCCGGGGTCAAGGGGCGATGTTTCGCCCGGCCCCCGTCGTTTCAGGTGTGGGTGCGCGTGTTTGCTCGGAAAGCCCCGGGGCGCGTGCCTTGCCGGATGCAGCGCCGCTCCGTTAGCTTCGGTCGATGGGCTCGGGCTCATCCTCACCCCCGCGGTTTCCAAGTCGCGTGGGGGCGCCTTGGGAAGGTCCGGCCGAGCTGGGCGTGCTCGATCATGGCAAGAAGCGGGTGCTGTCGGTGGGGCGGTCGCTCGACCCGCAAACACGCGCCGCGATCACAGGGGCGGGCTGCGAGCTGTTCGAGGTGCCCTCGGTCTCGGAGGCGCTTCGAGAGATGCTGACCTCGCTCTATGACGTGGTCGTGGTGCAGGCCTCGGTGATGCGCAAGCTCGACGGGCTCCGCTTCGTTCGACAACTCAAGAACCAAGAGTCCAACTCGGACTTCATGAACTTCCGGGGACTGCGCCACATCTACGATTCGGTCCCGTTTTTGGTGCCGCCCCTGGAAGGCACCTCCGAGTACGCGGTCTTCGAGGCGAGTGACGTGTGGTATCTGGCAGACACCACGGAGGTGTCGCTGGGGGACGCCATCCTACGCGCCACCGAGCTCTCTTAGCTCACGGGCTCCCGCAGATCTCCGGCGCACACGCACCGCCAGGACCGAAGCAGGCGAGGTCTCCCGCGCAGAGCTGCGCGCAGGGCGCACCCACCGCGCTCGGGATCTCGTGACAGCGATAACCGCCGAGCAGATCTTCGCACTCGTCCCCGGGCGCGCAACCACCACCCTCCGGACAGTCGGCGCCGCGAGCGATCCAGGGCTGGCAGGTTGGGCCCGAGAAGTCGCAGTACAATCCATCCTCACAGATGACGTGATTCTGGCACTCGGCCCCTTCGCCGCGGCGCGGTGAGCACACGCTGCCCTCGGCGGTGAAGTCACAAGCGAGTCCGGGCGCGCAGATGCTGGGGATGAGACAGTCGCTCCCTTCAGCTCCGGGCGCGGCGCAGGTGCCTTGATCGGTGCAGCCCAGGCCAGGCGCACAAGGCTCGGGCCCGTCCGAGCAGGTCTCGCCGAGGCCCGGGGCCGTCGTGCAGGTGAACGTTTGCACGTTGCACAGAAGGCCATCCCCGCAGGCGAGGCTCGGCGCGCACGCTTCGTTCGCCACCGGCGTCGGCCCGCAGACGGTGGAGGTGCAGACGAATCCGGTGTCACATGATCGGTCCTCGGTGCAGGGACCCCCGAAGCCGCTCTTGGGCTGACAGCTTCGATTGGCGTAGTGACGCACGCAGGCGAGGCCACGGCCGCAGGTCGGACCGCCGCAGGCATCTCTGAGCACCGCACCCGTGACGCAGAGGGCCTCGTCGGAGCAGGTGAGCGAGTCCGCGCAGTCCGAAGTCGAGCGGCAGGGACCTTCGAGCTCGCCGAAACGCGCAGAGCACACGCCGCGCTCCGGATGACAGATCTGCGCTTCTTGGCACTCGAAGTCAGCGCGGCAGTTCCCGCCGATGTCGAGCGAACGGCGCGCGAGACACGTGTCCTCCGGGCCACACTCGAGCCCGGCGGCGCAGCGTTGCCGGATGCATGCCTCGGACGCGGCGGGACGGGCCGCGCACGTGAGTCGGCCCCCCTCCTCCGCGCAAACGCCCGATCCATCGGCGCACAGGAGGCCATCGAGGCCAGAGGAGCAGACCCCTCCGATCGCAGCGGTGTCACCGAAGAGCTCACCGCAGACCAGCGGGAGCGAACTCTCCCGCACCGCTTGGCAGTCGGCTGCGAGCGCTTCGATCCCCGCGACACACGCCTCGATCGAAGTCGGATAGAGCTCCATCGCCCCGGTTTGAACGTAGGGTGCGAGCTCGGAGAGGTTGCGCTCGCAGATCGATGCGCGATGCTGAATGCAGCCGCCGTGATCGTAGCGCCGGCCCTCGAGCGAACAGCCGCAAGCGCTGAAGCCCATGCACACGGCCTCGTGGATGCTGGTGCAGAGCAGCTCGACCGAGACGGTCGAGTTCGAGGTGCCGGTGTCGCCGCCCGCAGCCGCGTCGCGCGAGGTGGCAGCGTCCTCGAAGGCGGATGCGTCGCGAGAGGCGCCTCCGTCACGAACGCCTGCGTCGCTCCCGCTCTCCGAGGCGCAGGCAAAGCAAAAGGCGAGCAGGACGGCGGTCAGAGGGGCGACGAGTGGGCAACGCATGGCGCGCGAAGATGCTTGGGCATCCTGCGATTGTCGACGGGAATCAGAGAGGGAGCCTCGCCCGGGACGCAAAACGAAAGCGTCTCGCCAGGTGGCGTTTCGAGCACGGTTTCCGGTGGTCACGAGCAAGGAGGCCCATCTCCCGGGGTCTTGCATCGGTTGACAACATGTACACCTAGATGTACATGTTGTCGATGGGCAAGCAGTACTCCATCGCCGACGCGCGAAGGCAGCTCCCGAGCCTCATCACGCAGGCTGAGGCGGGCTCGAGTGTCGAGCTCACGCGGCGCGGAACACCGGTCGCGGTGCTCATCTCTGTCGACGAATACGACCGGCTTCAGCGAGGTCGGCTGGAGTTCCGAGAAGCATACTCGGCTTTCGTCAAGCGATTCCGCCTCCGAGACGTCGGGGTCGAGGTGGATTGGGCAGACAAGCTCCGAGACTCGACCTTGGGACGTCCGGTGGACCTCTGAGGATGCGTTTCCTCCTAGACACGAACATTGTTTCTTCTCCGGCTTCTGTTCAGCCGAATGCCCGAATCGTCTCCCGCATCAGTCAGCACTCCGGTGAATCTGCCATTCCCGCTCCGGTCTGGCACAAGCTCACCTATGGTTGCTTGCGTCTGCCGAAGGGAAAGCGTCGCGAGGCTCTGGCGACCTACCTCGAAGAAGTCGTTCGCCCGTCGTTCCTGATTCTCCCCTACGACGACGTTGCGGCGAGCTGGCACGCCGCAGAGCGAGAGCGGCTCGAGCGCCTAGGCAAGACCGCGCCCTATGTCGATGGGCAGATCGCCGCGATCGCTTGCGCCTCCGGCCTGACTCTGGTGACGATGAACCTGAAAGACTTTCGAAGCTTCGAGGGGCTCCGGGTTGAGGATTGGAGCCGGCCATCGAAAACGGCACGATAGCGTCGGTCGAGTCAGCGCAACGGTAGCTTGCTCAGCTGCGGCGCGGCAAGCGGCCCACGCCGCGGAGCTTGTGTGGGCACAACCGGCCCCATCCTTCGAGCGCTGGCCGAAGCCGATCAAACACTCGTCGCGGGCTCCATCGCAACCCTGCAAGGGAGCGCCACTGGGTTCAACGGCGCCTTCTCTTGCGCGTGGACAAGCGACCAAGACGCGACGCTCATCTCCACTTGCACCGCCACCGTCTCTCCCGCCGTCGAGACCGTCTACACCTTGACGGTGACGGACGCGTCCTCGGCGACCGCCAGCGATCGGATGGTGATTCGTCTCGTGGGACTCATCGCGAACGCGGGCCCTGACGCCAACATCGTGTCGACGGAGACCGCTACACTCTCCGCGATCTGGTCCCGCGCAACCCGCCTCGACGCGAGCTGCATCAGTTGTGAGTGGCGCCTCTCGAACGGTGCGCTCGTCGCCTCTACCTGCGAGGCCTTCGTGAGCCCCGGGGCGACCACGCAGTACTTCTTGACCGTCACCGACTCCGGCAACAACCAGACCGCGCGCGACAGCGCCACGGTCTTCGTCACCGATCTTCCGGCACAGCTCTGCAGCTGGGACGTCGTGGTCATGACCAGCAACGAGTACCCGACCGCGCCCAATCCAAACTACATCTGTGATGCCACCGGCACTGCCCGCCGGCAGACGGTCAACGGCAAGCCGGCCATCGTGCTCTCCGACCTCGTCGTCTCCAACGCGCGCATCACTGGGTACATCTCCGTCGAGACCGGCTCGGATGATGACCCCATTGGCTTTGTCTGGGCCTGGGAGAATCCCAAGCACCACTACCTCCTTACATGGAAGAAGGCGGCCCAGTCGTGGACCGCGAGTTGCGGCAACGCGCCGCGCGGCATCGCGGTCAAGAAGATCGACGGCGCACTCGCTGCCCAGGACACCATCAACTTCAACGCCTCGTTCGGCTTCAACGCCACCGACTACGTCTATCGCTGCGCCGACGGCTGGTCCCTCGACCGAGCCAACGCGGGGATCTTGGGGGACGACTCGATCTTCCTCCTCGCGCCCGCGGATCCGAACGGCTACACGCTCGGTTGGGTGGCCCTCACGAGCTATCGCTTCGAGTTCTACTACACGCCGACCAAGACCAAGATCTTCGTGTACGAAGACGATGCGCAGACCGGCTCCACCGCGAATCTCATCACGACCCTGCTCGTCGACGACTCGAGCTATCCGGCAGGCGCCTTTGGGTTCTATAGCAACTCGCAGGAGCAGGTGAACTTTGGTGACTTCACCCTCGCCTCGCTCTCGGACTACTCCGTCGATGTTGGTCCGAACCAAACCGTCAGCGCTGGCGGCTCCGTGAGCCTCGCGCCACTCGTCACTCTGGCGGTACCGCCCTACGCATGTGAGTGGACCGAGGGCGCAACCGTCGTGGGCAACAGCTGCGACATCGTGCTCAGCCCGGCCGCCACGACGAACTACCAGATCAGGGTCACGGATGACTTTGGCCGAATCGCCACCGACTCGGTCGGCGTCACCGTCAACTGAGTTCCATGTTTCACGCCGCTACAGCGCGTCCATGACCCGCACCAGCTTCGCGTCGACCTCGCCCGCGAGGTCACCGAGCCCGGGCGTGTCCGCCACCTGAAACATCGCCTGGGGCTTGATGATCTTCACGACCGAACGACCCTCCGCGTCCTGCATCAGCACGACGTTGCAGGGCAGGAGCAGCCCGATCCCGGGCTCCATGCTCAAGGCGCGATGCGCGAGCTTTGGGTTACAAGCGCCGAGGATCTTGTAGGGCGGGAAGTCGACCTCGAGCTTCTTGGCGAAGGTCGCCCGAACATCGATCTCGGTCAGCACCCCGAAGCCCTCGGCCTTCAAGGCCTCGACGACACGCTTCTCTGCGTCCTCGAAGGATGTTTTCTCCAGTGTTTTCGTATAACCATAGCCCGCGTCGCTCATGTAGCCTCCTCCTGGGTCTGAGCCAAAAACCGGCAAAAGGGTTCGTGAGCAGGGACCCAACCTGACTTTGACGGATCGTTTCGGACGATGCTAGGGCTTGGGTCTTCGGGGGGATTCGCATGAGCTCCAAGATCGTCAACACCGTCGGACAGGCCTTCGTCGACCAGGTCACCGCGCAAAAGCCGGCTGACCCGGCGCAACTCCGGCGAGACTTCGCCAGCTTCGAGAGCGGGCTCGACGGCAGCTTGCAGGGTGCGCTCGGGAAGTTCGTTCGCGAGAAGCTCTCACAGGACCCCGAGCTCGCGTGGATGGCGCAGGCGCTCGGCGCGCCCGCCACCTCCGCCCCCGCGAACGCAGGCGCGGCCACAGACCAGGCGCGCGATGTGCTTCAGAACATCAAGGCCTTGAACGCTCAGCTGCACGATGACTCGGTGAAGAAGGGCGTGTATCTCGCCTTCTCCAACGGTGAGCGGTCGTTCGAGTTGCCCGAGGTGCTGCACGCCCTCGAGGCCGGACAAACCGTGAAGGTCGCCACCGCACAGTACGAAAAAGCGTCGGGATGGTCGGTCTTTGGCGCAACGATGCTCGGTGGCTCCTGGCCGGTGCTCGACGGCGTCAACATGAAGAAACTCGAGATCTCGAAGCCCCGCGAGATCACGACCGTCGGCGAGCTCCAGACCGCTTTTTTTGACGCAAAGCTTCTGGGCTGAGCTCCGGTGAGCACCACCGAGGCCCCCATCATCACCCTCTTGACGAGCCTGCTCGTGGAGCAAGGTGGTCGGCTGCACCTGGAGCCGGCGGGGCTCGAGCGCCTCTCGGACGAGCTTCGGACTCACTTCGGAAAGCCGACGCTCGCGGACACGGTCCGAGGTCTGCTTCGTTTCGCCGCCTTTCTCGACTGTCATCGCTCATCCCCGCGCGCCGCCGACGCGATCATCGAGGTGCTGAAGCAAGCCAAGGGTCCCATGCTGGCGAGTGGGCTTCGGCTCGACGACGCACTTCAGGTCTCGGCTGAAGCGGAGAAGCAGCGCGACCTACTGGGCGGCAAGTCGGAGGTGAAGGCGAGTCCCAAGCCCGACGCACCCTCGATGAAGTGGTGGGAGACGCGAAAGAAGGACGAGGACTGAGCGCTCACGCCCCGTCGCGACGGTTCGCTTGCTTTTTTCGATCCACTTCTGCACTCTCCTCCACCTCGGAGGTCGTCATGTGTGTTTCTCGCCATAGCGGCCTCGTGTCGCGCATCTGAGCCTCTCGCTCGCCTCGCGCACCTAGGCCCCACATCCCGCAAACTCTAGGCAACCTTCGGGTTGTCGTGCTCAGCGCAGCCTCGTGCCGCGCGGGAAGTGTGATCACTTGAAACGAGAAGACGGTCGGAGCCGACAGGCTTCGTACAAAGCATTGCAGGTCGCCAAGCAGGCCGAATGGGCCCTGCGCTTCGCGATCGACGACATGAACGATGAACAGATCTCCCTCCTCACTCTGCTCGAGGTGAGGCCGGAGCCCGACGCCACCCGCTTGGCCGCGGTGTGGGGGGCGGCGCCCGACCAAGATCTCGTCGCGGCGGAGGGGGCACTCGAAGAATGCCGCGGGGACCTTCGAGCGAGGGTGGCCGAGGCCCTCACACGGAAGAAGGCGCCCACGCTCGTCTTCTATGTGCTTCCTCACGTGGCGGAGGAGGGGAGCTCATGAGCGAAGGCCTGAAGCTGTGGCTTCCCGAGAAGCCGTCCAAGGAGCTCAGCCGTGCGCTTCGGCGCATGACAGAGACCGAGGACGTGAGACAGGTGGCGGTCATGCCCGATGCACACGTCGCGGAAGACGTGTGTATCGGCACCGTGGCCGCCACCTCGAGTCGTGTGCTGCCCGCGGCGGTCGGCGGGGATATCGGCTGCGGGATGTTGGCACTCCGCTTCGATATCGAGGCGGAGTGCCTGGCGGATCCCAAGCTCAGCGCGTCGCTGCTCGCCGCCCTCGGATCGGCGGTACCTTGTCATCGCCACGTGCATCGCACGTCGGGCCCGCTTCCGGAGGAGCTTCTCAGCTGGACACTCTCGGCACCAAGGCTGGAGGCCATGAAAGAGCGCGAGGCTCGGGCCGAGTTCGGCACGCTTGGGCGCGGCAATCACTTCCTCGAGCTGCAGTCCGACGAAGGCGGCGCTCTGTGGCTGATGCTCCACAGCGGCTCGAGGGCCATGGGACCCGCGATCCGAGCTCACCACGAGCGCAGCGCCCCGCGAGATCCTTCGGGTCTCGCTTGGCTCGAAGCGGACTCGGAGGCGGGACGTTCGTATCTTTCGGACGCGGCGTGGGCTGGAGCCTACGCGCGAGCGAATCGACGGTTCATGATGACGCGAGTGATCGAGGTTCTGGCTGAGCTCCTGAGGACGACGCCCGACCCCACCTCGCTCATCGAGTGCGACCACAACCATGTGCGGCGGGAGGTCCACGCCTCGAATGCGTTGTGGGTTCATCGCAAGGGGGCGATGCCCGCCGAGGCCGGAGCGATGGGTGTCATTCCGGGCTCGATGGGCAGCGCGAGTTACCACGTGGAAGGTCGAGGCATGGAGAGCGCGCTGTGTTCATCGGCCCATGGCGCAGGCCGAGTGATGAGTCGCAGCGAAGCCCGAAGGCGCATCAGCGTCCGCGCCCTCGAAGAAGAGATGCGGGGTGTACATTACGATCGGCGCATCGCCCATCGACTCCCCGAGGAGTCGCCTTCAGCCTACAAGGACATCTCGAAAGTGATGCGTGCACAGCGCGACCTGGTGCGCATCGTACGACGACTCCGCCCGCTGCTCGTCTACAAGGGCACCTGAAGCCGGAGGCGCGAGCTCAGCGTCGAAGGCGCTTGGGGTCCGGCCGCTTGGGTGTGCAGCGCCCGGGGTCCGCGGCGGACAGCGGCGCCTCGTACTTCTCGGTCTGACCGTAGAGCGAAGCCTCGACCTCGACCATGTCCCAGCTCTTGGTCCGGCGAATCAGGTGCTTGAATTGGGGGGCACAGCTTTGGAGCACGCGATCGCGCGCGGCCCGGGCCGACCCGGCCGCACCCAGCTTCGCGATGACGAGATCCACCGGGAGCGACAGCGCCGGATGCTCCCCGCGGATCGCCTCGAGGCCGGTGGCCCCTACGCCGGACTCCGCATCTCGAACCGCGCGGATGACCTCTTCGCGCCGGCGTACTTCGCGCTCGATCTTTGATTGCTCGAGATCGAAGGCGCGAGCGCGGAGTCGGTCGCCTTCGGCCTTATGGGTGGCCTTTTCGGCTGCGTGGATCTCGGCCGCGAGCGCGAACGGGTTGAGTCCACGCGGCTTGCGCTTCATGAGCGCCGCGGCGAACGAGCGCGCGCGTTCGTAGCGGCCATTTGCGATCAGCGCACGCACGTGGGTCGCCACCGCCGGGTCCGACTTCGGATCAGCGCGAACCGCGAGCTCGGAGAGCTCGAGGGCGACCGAAGCATCGCCGCCGCGAAGGGCGAGCTCCGCGCGCGCGCGATGCAGCTCCGAGGACAGCTCGGAGTCTTCCACCGTACCCAATGTCTCGAGGTGCCGCTTCGCGCGGGCCTCTTCGCCGATGCGCAGAAGGAGCAGCGCACGTGCGACCTGAAGGTCCTCCTCCTTGGGTTCCACCTGAAGCGCCTTCTCGACGCGGCCCAGCGCGCGACGAGCGAGCGCCGCGTTCTCGATCAAGACGAGGATGCGCAGCGCCGCGGCTCGGGCCGCCTTCTGTTCGAGCAGCCCCTCCGCGATGCGCGCCGCCTCACCACGCCGAGCCGACTCGATGAGGGCACCCGCCAGATCGATCGCGGCCTTGGCTCTTCGGAGCTCGGCCCCCTCGGTCTCCGAAGGGAGCGGAGTGGACAAGGCCGAGCGCGCCACGCAAGCCGCCGGATCCGGCGCGAACGCGGCATCGAGGGCGCTCTTGGAGACCCGAACTGCGCGCTGAAGCATCTCGTCCGCGCGTTCCTTCTGGCCCGCCTCATAAAATGCGAGCGCGGACAGAAACAGCGCACCCGGCGGGACCTTTCGATCCGGCAGCTTCGCGGCTTTGACCAGGCTCGTGCGCGCCCGCGAGAGGCCGCCCGGTCCTTCCGCGACCGCCATCGCGTGGTAGACCGCGAGCTTCTCCAGCCGCCCGAGCACACGCGAGGCCAGCGCCCGATCATTCAGAAGAAGCGCGGCGCAGCCCAAGGTCTCTTGGACCCCGGGGGTCTCCGGCGACAGCAAGGCGGCACGCTCCAGCGAAACGAGCGCGGCCTTCTTCTGACCGGCGAGCGCGGAGAGCGCACCGGCCTGCACGAGATCAAAGACCTCGGACGCCTCCGCGGGGAGACTCGAACCGAACGCCACGAGGAGCGAGAGAAGCGCGGCCTTCATCATCAGCGGACCCTGAGACCACGCGCTTGGCCGGCCTGCAGCGCATCTCCGTCCGCGCGCTGAAGGATGCTCGGCACCGTCCACGTCTGACCCCGATGGTTGATCAGCGATACGCGGTACAAGCCCGGCGTGGGGGGGCCCACCTCACCGCCATCTTTTTGCGAGATCGGGGGGATGATCACGTTCAGGCGCGTGCTCTCGACCACGCTGCTGGTTTGGGTGGTGTCTTGCGCCGGAAAACCGAGGCCTACGAACTGGGCGGGGTTCACGACCCCGAAGAGACGCTCGCCGGGCGACGCGAGGGTGAGCCCCTCCGGGTCGGCGTCATCCAGGCGTTCGGCGAGCACCAGCGGAAAGACGTCCGGCGCGCCATCACCATTCACATCGTCCGCGATGCGGTCCCCATCCAGATCGACCCATTGAATGGGAAAGGAGCCTTCCGCACGCAGGATGGCCGAGCTCGAAGCAAGCGCGCTCAGCGTCAAGTCGAGCGGCGGACCGGCGCTCTGAAGCTCGAGATCTGCGGGGAGCTCAAAGAGCGGGCGATCGTGCTCGTAGGTCGCGGCCTCGACGAAGGTCACGTCGACGCCGCTCGTGGCCGGGCCGAGACCATCGACCGCCACCGCGGTGAGGATGCCGTCCTCGAAGTAGCCTCCCGGCACGTCGCCTCGCGTCGGCTGATTGTGGGTGTCGTACCAAGGCACGAAGTCCGCGTTTCGATCGATGAACGCGCGCACGAGGTATCGGCCGCTCGCGAGGCCCGAGAGCGCATAGGAGGCGACCCCGGTGGACAGCGCGGGGCCCGCGAGGCGGGCCGAAGAGACGGGCCGCCCCGCGCCGGCGGGCGGAGGCGGCTCTTGCTCGTCAAACGCGAGCACCAGGACCGAAGCCCCGGGGGTCAGCAGCCCCGGCACCGTGACCTGTCCTTCGATGCGCCCGTTCGCTCGAGCGCCCGGCTCGGCTCGAATGAAGCGCGCCTGACTGAGATCCTCTCGCTCCGTCCCATCCCTTCCGAGCGTCAGCGCCGAAGCATTTGGAACGCGCCAGGTCTGACCGGTCTCGGCGATGAGGGTGACGCGATAGCGGCCACTCGGTATGCCCGCCCGCAGCTGTCCCGACTCCAGAGCGACCGGCGGGATGATGAAGGGGAGCACGTCCGTGACACGCGCCGCCTCTCCCGCGTCGAGGGCGGTGAGAAAGGGCATCGGGTCGACGAAGGCCGGCACTACAACCAACGGGCTTTGATCGAGCGCCGTCCGGGGATCAGGGGTGTCCTCGAGCAGCGTGAGCAGCACCCGAGGATAGAGCTCCGGCAGATTGTCGCCGGTCTCATCACTTGCGCGGAGACGCACCGCAAACTGATTGAGCTGCGGCCGCACCGAGAGCAGCGGCTCCGAGTTCGACGCGAGCGAAGCCCTCGACAGCTCGAAGCTCGGGATCACGAGGTCGGGGGCGAAGGAGAAGCCGGGGCGATCGAACGGGAGGCGTGCATCGAGCACGATCTCGATGTCGTCCGAGCCTGTGGCCACGGGCTGCATCGAACGGCCCACGAAGTCGCCGGCGTCGGGCTCGGCCAGTGACTCGACGAGAGGAGAGAAGCTGTCGTTGCCATCAAAGAGCGCCACGAGATGATAACGCCCCTCCTCGAGGCCGCCGATCTCGAAGCGAGCCTCCAAGCCACCCGCGCTCTCCAGAAGCGACGCCCGCGACAAAGCCACAAGACCCGAGGGTCGGCCGGTCCCGGCGGGCGGCGGCGGCGAGGCCTCGGCGAAAGCGAACACGTAGGTCTCCGCTGCCTGGCTCGCGCCTGGCACAAGCAGGCGTCCAGCGATGCGCCCGGGCGGAAGCGGCGCGCCTTCGGACATGCGCACCACGACCGACTGAGAGGGCTCGGGCTCACCCGGGAAGAGCGTGGCGAGGTCGTTGGGAACGCGCCAGGTCTGGCCGGTGCCCGAGAACACGATGGTCTCGTAGTCGCCGGCGGGAATGTTCGGGAGCCTCCTCGTCTCCCCGCGATCAATCTCCACCGCGAGAGGAGGCACGATCAGCTCGAGCCGGTCGGAAAGCGCGAAGCCCTCAGCCGAGAGCTCGTCCAGGAACGGCAGCGGGTTGTTGATGAGCGGCACGAGCACAGCGCGCGTGGAGGTCCCCGCCTCGATCCGCCGCAAGTAAACCTGCGGATAGATGTCGGGCAGGTGGTCACCGTTGGCGTCGAGGGGTCGACCCTCTTCCGAGATGCCCACGAACTGCACGAGAAAGCGGCTCTTCTCGGGCGACATCTCCAGTCGCTCGCGGCGGAAGGCGGCAGCGTCCAGAACCAAGCTCTGGGGCGCCGCAAGCGGGACCTCGAACCCGGTCGCGCTCGCGTGCATGAAGCCTGGTCGCTCGACCGGGAGCTCGCGGGCGAGGGTGACGATGACTCGGTTCGCATTCACCTCCCCCGCCCGCACCTCTACGGTCGCGAAACGACCGGAGGGATCGAAGAACCCACCAACCACATCGCCCTCGGTGGGCTGGGCCAAGAGCTCATACGAGGGATTGAAGTCCGCGTCGGCGTCGAGGAAGGCACGCAGCTCGAAGCTTCCCTCCGGCACACTCGGAAAGGCGAAGCGTGTACTGAACGTGGACCGCTGTCCGGCCGGCGCGTCTTGAAAGAGCGACTCTCGCGGGACCGCGATGAACCCGAGCGGCCGACCGAAGCCGGTGGGCGGCGGGAGATCCGCCTTGGAGTAAAGGAAGACATATACGTTTCCGCGAGCGGCGCCGTTTGGGTAGACGACCGTCCCCTCGATGACCCCGCGCCGAGAACTCACGTCCGAGATCGAAGGGTCGCCGCACGCCAGCGCGAGCAGCAGAAATGCTGGTCCGAATCCTCGCATCAGAACCTCGCCTTCATCACCCCGAGCACGCGGGCCTCCGTGCGATTGCCCAGCGGGTGTTGGGAGTCGCGTGCATCACCGAACTGCGTAAGATTGCTGCCGACCACAGAGAGTTCGAGCGCGTCGTCGAACAAGCGATAACCCACGCGCCCGCTGAGGACCGCGTAGGCGTCGAGTGGAAGGGTCACGCGCTGGATGGCCTCGACGGGATCTCGAGGACTCGGGTTCGAGATCTCCTCGCGCCATTCTTGACTCGATGTGAACGAGAAGGAGAGCCCGACGTCGAGGCCCAAGTCAGTGCGCACCTGCCCCCAGACGTTGATCTTGTGCAACGGAGAGTCCGTGAAGCGATCTCCCGTCTCCGGATCAAAGATGTACTGGAAGGCGTAGCTGGCCCCGAGGTCGAGACCATCCGTGGGATATGCGCGCGCGGCCACTTCGCTGCCCACCGCCCAGTAGGCGGTGGATTCGTTCTGGTACAGGGAGCGTGCAGCGACGAAACCGCCGAAGCTCGGATCAAAGCTCTCCTCGGGCGAGGTCCGCACGAGATCACTTCGCACGATGAGGCCTTCGACTCGGTTCAGATAGGTCACGATCTCGAACTGGCCGATCTCTCCTTGGTTCAGGTAGCCCAGATCAAACGTGAGGATGCGCTCGGGGTCGAGATCCCGGTTGCCGGCGAGCGTGACCCCGACACCGCCGTTCGAGGACGTGAGTGAGAGGTAGGTCTCCGACTGCGTGGGTTGACGGAACGCCGTGCCCACCGAGAGACGCAGCGCCTGGGTCGGCGTGGGTTTGAAGATGAGCGCACCGCGTGGTGACCCCAAGAAGCCGATGAGCGGGTGACGATCGAGGCGCCCCGAGACCAGGACCGTCCACTGCTCATCCAGCACCCACTGATCTTGGGCAAAGAGCGCGAAGAAGTCCTCCTCGTGGGCGGCATCGAGATACGTCCAATCGATGAACTTGTGCCTGAACTCCGCCCCGAGCACCAAGTCGTGTGTACCGAGGAAGCTGAAGCTCGGCCGAAACACGGGCTCCACGACGACGAGATCGCCGCGCACCGTCGAGCCGAGATCATCGCCGCCGCGTGGAAAGAACTGCGGACGACTCTCGGCGCGGATGCGGTCCCAGAAGACGAGGACCGAGAACAACTCACTCTTGAAACCGCCACGCAGGTTGGCGACCGAGCCGTCCACCTGTTGGTTTCTCAGCGCGGAGACCCCGTAGAACTCCGAAACGCCGCCGTTCACGCCGCCGCCCACGAAGAACCGCGGACCACTCTTGAGCGCGTATTCTGCCTCAGCGTCGACCCGAGCCCGCTCAATCGAGAGGCCTGGGTCGGTCGCGACTCGAGTGTCGAGGTCCGCTCGCGTCGGGTCGAACTCGAGTTCGAACTTGTCTCCGCGAGCGTAGCCCACGCTCACCCGCGCCCCCACCGGCCCGTGTCGCTTGCCGTAGAGGAGCGAACCTTCGATGGCGTTTGCGTTGCCGGCGGCCAGCTCCATCTCAGCGCCATCGATGCGCTCGGGGCGTTTGGTGATGATGTTGATGATGCCGGTGTAGGCGTAGGCGCCATAGATGGCCGAGCCAGGTCCGCGCACGACTTCGATGCGCTCGATCTCGGGCAGCCCAATGGAGAGCGTGGACCACACTGTGGCTCCGAGGAAGTCTTGGTGCACACTTCGGCCGTCCACCAGCACCAAGATCTTGTTGGCGAGCCGGCGATTAAAGCCTCGCATGGAGACATTCCAGTCCGAGTACGACATGGCCATCACGTCCATGCCAGGCACACGACGAAGCAGCTCGGGGATGGAACGAGCGCCGGAGAGCCGGATGTCTTCGTCGGTGAGGACGGTGACTGCGTTCGGCGCGTCGAGCGGAGACTGCTCCCGGCGCGACGCCGTGACAACCACCTCTTCGTAGCCTGCTTCGTCCTTGATGGCGATCTCGACGCTCGTCGCTGTCTCGGTGTAGATGAGCTCGGACGGCGGACGCGGAGAGGTCGTCGCGCCCACCAAGCCCTGCTCCTTGAGCAGAGAGATCACGCGCTCGGCGACCGCGTTTGGATCGGCGGTCGGTGACGCGCTCGATCGCTGCTCGATGGCCGGCGGCGACGGACGCGCGGCCAAAAGGGTGCCGATGCGTGTCCTCACCGCATCTGCGTCGCTTGGTTCCCCCTCGAGGTATCGGCGGTAGCTCTCGACGGCTTTGTCGGACTCCCCGGCCTGCTCGTAGGCCTTGGCCATGTTGAACAGCAGGTTTGGGTGCGGCTCGACCCCGTACGCCCTCTGCAAGAACGCAACGCCTTCGAGTGGTCGGCCTTCGGCGATCGCGGCGAGTCCCTCGTCGACCATTCGGCGCAGTCTAAGTCGTGTCTCGACGCGTGCTATCTCGGCCTCCACCTCTGCCGCGTCGGCGGGATCGGTGTCGACGTAGCTCTGGAGAAGACGAAGCGTCGCTTCCAAATCACCTTGTCGCTCGTGCGCCCGAGCCAGATTGTAGAGCACGTTGGGATGAGGGCGGATGGCATAGGCACGCTCGAGGAGACCGATGCCTTCCGCGATCTGGCCGGCAGCGATAGCCTTCATGCCGCGCGTGAAGTAGCGGCGCGCGTCCGTACGAGCGTCCGCATGAACGTCCGAGAGATTGAGCGCCATCGAGGTGCAGAAGGCGCCGAGGGCGAGGAGCCACCGAAGATGAGCTCTAGGCCTCATCAGTACGGGTTCTCTTTGAAGTCATCCGGAAGCGTGGGCTTCGTACGATCGCGCGGCGGCTTCTTTGGTTTGCGCGGGGGACGCTTCGGCTCGATCGGGTCCGCGGGGGAGACTGGGGCCGGCGTTGGCTCCTCTCTGAGATGGGCGACGATCTTGACCAGCCCTTCCGAGATGGACTGTTCGATCGTCTCGTCGAGGTGCCCGCTCATCTTGAAGACGAACCGGTGCGCTGTACTCTCTGTGACCGGCATCGAAGCCTCGAAGGGGGTCTCGCCGAGCCGTTGTTCACCTTCGTAGACTTCAGCCCCCGGAGGCTGCGACTCGAAGGTCACCCGCGCCTCCTTTGGCGCGATCGGCTCTGGAGGCCGCGCGAGAAGTGGGGGCGGCTTCGCTGCGCTCTCGACCGGCGGCGGACGAGCCACACCCACCGAGGAGACCCAGTAGGCCGCGCTCCCGAGCGCGATGACGAGAGCACCCGCCAAAAAGTACGGCAGCACGCCTCGCGCTCTCGCGCCTCGGCCCCACCCTTTCCGGACGTATCGGACGTCGACCAGCGGGTGAGATCCCGGCGTGTCGTCGCGCTCGGCGTCGCGGTCGAGGAAGGGCACCACCGAGGCCCGCGGCTCTCCCCCAGGCCCCATGCCGGGCGGGTAGGAGGTCGCGACATCGCCCGAGGCAAAGCTACGGAGCTCGTTCTGGAGCACATCGAGGCTCGCGTTCGAGGTCGAGCCCCCCATGAGATTGCGCGCCGCCTGTTTGAGCTCGATGAGGAGTTCAGCCATCCCGAGAAAGCGGTCCTCGCGCTTCTTGGCGAGGCAGCGGCGGATGATCTCTTCGAGCTCCGGCGCAGCGTCGGCCTCGGGGTTCAAGTCGTGAATGGCCGGAAGCGGCGCATGCACGTGTTTGTAGATGATCTCGACGCTGGACTCCCCGCGAAATGGCACGCGACCCGAGACCATTTGATACATGATGATGCCGAGCGAGTAGACGTCGGTGCGCGGGTCCAGTTCCTGGTTCTGAATCTGTTCTGGCGACATGTACTTGGGAGAACCCAAGAACATCCCTGCCCCCGTAAGGTCGGCGTCGATAGGCGCTGGCGTGAGCTGCTCCACGACCGCGCGCCCGCCACTTCCCTCCGGGTTGAAGAGCTTTACGAGCCCGAAGTCGAGGACCTTCGCAAAGTCTGGATCCTCACCCTCGTCGAGCAGCATGATGTTTCCGGGCTTGAGGTCGCGATGGATGATTCCTTTGGCGTGGGCCTCTCGCAGCGCTCGCGCAATCTGCATCGCGATGTGCAGCGTGCGCCCCGCCGGCATCGGTCCATCCGCCGCGATCGCGCGAGAGAGCGCACGGCCCCGCAGGTGCTCCATCGCAATGAAGAGCTCGCCGCGCTCTGTCTCGCCGTAGTCGAAGATCGTGATCGTGTTGGGATGATTGAGGCGAGCGGCGGTCGCGGCCTCGAGGAAGAAACGACGAACGAACTGAGGGTCCTTGGTCTGAAACTCCGGGCTCAGGATCTTGACCGCGACCTGGCGATTGAGCGGGTGCTGAGTCGCGAGATAGACGCGCCCCATGCCGCCCTTGCCGATGAGTCGCTCGAGGCGATAGCGCCCCACCAACACCTCGCCCACTCGAGGGTCGACCGGCGGGCCCGGGATGGATGCGGCAGGCTGGTGCTGCGGCGGCTCCGTCGCGTCCTTGGACTCGGCAGGCACCGCAGGGTCCGTTTCCCCCTCGTTTCCCCGGCGGCGATCGGTGTCCTCTTCGCTCATCAGCCCCCGACTTCGGTCCTACCCTCTCAGTTTCTCCGCCCGGCGGCAAAGAATGCTTGGGAGCTTCAACCGGCCGTTGACTCGGTCCTCCCGCCCCTCTTTCCTTCGCGCGCCTGCGCCGAAACCCGGGTTTGTCCCAGCTCTTCATCGAGAACACCCATGCCCGCACCCAGTCTCGCTCTGACCGCCCTCCTGTCCCTGTGGCCGGCCCAGACTCCCGAGGAGTCAACGAGCCTGCCCGAGGGTGAGTCCGAGAGTGTGCCCTTCACCCCTGAGCAGCTGCGGTTTCTCGATGGGATGCGCGAGGACCTCGAGCGAGAGGTGAGGCGCGTCGAGGCGAAGGCGCGCGGCCCATTGGTGAGGCCACCCGAGAAGTCCACGATCGAGGTCAAAGGCGAGGCCTACACAAAGTTTCTCTTCCGGAACAACTCGAGCCAGGGCTGCGTGAGTTACGGCAACCCGCACCCTCGCGGCGACAATTTCTCCGGCGACAACGGCGCCTGTCCCGAGCTCGCGATCTCGATGATCGCGCGGCCCATCTCGCAGATCGAGGCCGGCTTCAGGCTCCAATCACGCTACGGCATGCAGTTCGCCGACTACTTCGAAAACGGCGATCTGCAGCCGCGCACCGACGGCTCCTCCGAGAGCTTGGGCCAGAACCACTCGGGTCCCATTCAGCTCCGAGGCATCTACGTGCGCGTCTCCGACCCGTTGCCGCTCATCGACTGGTTCCACGCCGGCACCGACGACCTCTCCTATTGGGATGCGTTTACGGTGGGCAAGATCCGGTACATCGAGCGCTTCAACGCGAAGGGGCTCTTCCTCAAGTCGAGCGTGCCGGAAGTGCTCGATGTCCTCATCGCACGCATCGCGCTGCCCAAGCTCTGGGGCACCGCGAACTACAACTCCTTGGATGATCCAGCGATCGTTAATCCGTTCTGGGCGAGGGATGCGATCTATGCCGCGCAGATCAAGACCGCCCCCGACCTGATCCCCGATCTCGAGCTGACCCTGAACGGCGCGTTCGTGCTCGACGAAGAGGCCGACACGGACGACCCGGACGCGCCAGGCTCCATCAACACCGCGGACCTCCGAGATGGAGTGACCGCGATGCTCGCGCGCCACCGAGCCCTGAACGGCTCCTTGAGCGCGAACTACTTCGGTCTCGACTTCATGAGCTTCCGTGGCTTGCTCGCGGTCTCTCACAACGCGCCCGAGGTCCAGGCGGTGTCCAACCTTGCGGCCGGCTCCGGCTTCACCAACGTCGTCTACGACACTGTCACCGATGTGGCTGGCACGCTGCGGGTCGAGATCCCCGAGCTCGGCCTCGAAGGCGTCGGCCTCAAGCTCGAGTACTTCAACATCGGCGCCGACTTCAACGCGATCGTGGGCACCCGCACCGAAGGAGACGTCTTGCTCACGGACGGCCTGTTTGGCGGCGGACAGCTCCCCACGCTCAACGTGGCCAACGAGCTCATCGACTTTAGCGATCGCTTCTACGAGTCGATCATCGGCTGGCACGGCGGCACCGGCGTCCTCGAGTACGCCTCGAACCTGCTCGATGCCAGCGTCGAGTTTAGCTTCATCGAGTACAACACCGACCTTCAGGGCCGCGACATGGCAAAGTACCCCGACTTCGGCGGCTCCACCGGCTACACCGAGACCGACCTCTACAGCTACGCGAACACCACCGACCGCGGGCGCGACCTCCGCTCCGTGTACGCACAGAACCAGGCGCGACGGACCCTGCTCTTGGTCGGCAAACTCGCGCTCAAGCCAGATCTATGGCCGGGGGCGCGCATCGAGCTCAAGGGCAAGACCGTCTTTGATCGAGACCTGCGCGACGAGAGCACCGAGACCGACGACTACGACGCGGTCATCATGCAGGCGAGGCTCTCCATCGGCGCCGAGCTCTTCGAGCGGCTCAACCTCAGCCTCGGCGCGCAGCTCGACTACTGGGATGAAGTGGCCCGCAGCGAGCTCGTGGGCGGCGGTCAGCCGCTGTGGCTCGACTACCAAACCACCAAGCTTCGCCCGTTCTTGAGCGCCCGCTACGTGCTCGGACCCTTCGTCGCGAGCTACCACATCGAGCTGGTGCAGCGAGACGTCGTGGCCTCCGTGCCCACGCAGAGCTATACGCAGGGACTCATCGTCCGCAGCGTGGGCTCACTCATGGCCCAGTTCTAGAGAGCCGAACCACAGCGGCGCTACTTCGGTTCTTCGGGCGGATAGTCACCCACGCCCACGATCGTGGCGGGAACGGCGCCGAAGAAGTACGCGGCCGAGAAACCGTCGGCCATGGCCGCCGAGAACGCGCAGGTCTCGGGGTGCGACGGGTCGAGGGGGGGGACGCGAGGTTGTCTTGCGCAACCCCCGCAACCATCTCGGCACTGAACGATGCGGCCCCGGGAGAGATCGACCCCCTCGAGGCCATCTCCATCCATGTCGACGTCCGGCTGAAACGAACCGAGAAGGATCTCGAGCCAACTGCTCGACGCGGAACCCGAGGCGCAGAGCGAGTTCGTGTTCTCGCAATACGGGTTTGGCATCGCGAGCAGATTCGAGATCGGGAGCACACCACCCACCTGTCCATCGCTGAGGCGGTTGAAGTTGCTATCAAAGGTGAGCGAAACGAGCGCGTGCCGCAGCTCAAACTCGGCGACCGAGGTCGAGCTGGTGTCGGAGAGGATTCCGGGGAGGCGGAGCGTGCCGCGGTCCGTGGAGTGGAGCTTCCCGTCCTCGATGCGTGCGCGGAACCGGTATCTCGCCTGAGCGCCGTTGTGGTGGAGCGCGCTCGGGTGAATCAGGAACTTGCAGCAATCGGTCTCCCCTTGGGGGATCTGGAAGTTATTGGCGGGAAAGAACGGCCGATCGGAATCGACCCCGCGGTAGAACTTCACGGTGACGTTTGCATCGTCACCCGTGAACGGGAGGTCGATGCCGGCGATCTCCACCAGCACCAGGGTCTCGCCGCCGAGCATGCCTTGCCGGAATTGATCGTTGAGAAGGGCCGCGAACAAGCCAAAGGCGTTGTCGATGCAGTTCCCCTCCTCTAGGCAACGCCCATCGAGATCGAAGCCTTGGTTCGGAGGCAGAAGTCCGAACTGATCGACGACGAACACGCGCCCCGAGCCAGGCACGTCGTCAAATCCATCCGTCCTGTCCTCGTGCGGCGGAGGAGGAGGAGGAAGTATCTGGCGACACACGCCGCTGTTGAGACAGATCTGATTGCTCGCGCACTCACGATCGAGGCGGCACTCGCTGTCGCAGGCGACAGACAGCAGGAGGGCAACGAGCCACACCGGGGGAGAGGGCCATGAACCCACGGGACGAAGGATACCACACGCCGATCCGACGGTGATGCATCCCACCCCTGAACGTCAGTCTAGCGGTGCAAACAGCCTTCGCGCAGCCTCACCACCGCGCTTGCATGACGCGGCCGAAGAGCCCTCCCACGGTGAGCACTCCATCCGTAACGTCGACGTGAAGCTGAGACTCTCGAGCCTCGGCGTTTGGCCGCTGGCCTGGGACCCCAAGCGTGCGTGCACATCCGGTGTTGGGATCGACCTCGAGCACCGCCGAACAGGCCCCGGGGGCGAACACGAGGGTTCCGTGGGGGGTCGATGCTATCGCGGTGCGGTCGCCGGTCAGCTCGACCTCACCACACTCGCCCACCGGCCTCGCACACGCCGCGAAGTCGGCCGGGAGGTCGACGCGAAACTCGGTCCGACGACCATCGGGCCGACGAACCGAGACCTCTGGACCGTCGGAGTCGATGAAGTAGCTCCTGGCGCCGGGGGCCCCGACCCCAACGATCCGCCCGGCGCCCGCAGGCGCATTCGGGTCGCCGGGCTCGATTCGAAACGGCTCGGGCGAAGCCGCATCGCCAAAGAACAGCGTCCGCCGACCCTCGAGTACAACGAGTGGCTCGCCTTCACCAGGACCGTGGGTCAGACCGCGCAGCGATGCTCGCCCGATCGCGCCGTCGATGCGTCGTTCCGCCGGCTCTCCGAAGGCGGTGCCAGTCGCGAACAGGCCGTTGTGGCCGACCGCAACAAAACGCCCATCCGGTTGGACGAGGAGAGCCCGAAACTCCGCTTCGTCCGACTCAAAGAGCAACCGGGGCTCACCGAAACCTGCGGACGTGAGCTGGAACTCGAGGAGCGCGACGCCGGTCGGCTCCGTCCAGTTGAGCGCCACGAGCACCCGTGTGACCTCGAGCGTAGAACGCGCGCGATCGATGGCAAAAGCGATGATCGCCCAGCCCCCTGAGCCCGCGCGCGCGGGGTACCGACTCGCCGCCCAGAGACGAGCGGGACTGTCGCGCCAGGGCTGCCCGCGTTCGAGCACGAAGAGGAACTCGTGGGACTTGGCAAGCACCCGATCGGCGTCGAGTGGGACGACCTGTTGGAAGTCGCCTTTCATCCCCAAGCTCGGCCGACCGTCCACGAGTGTTCCGACCGGCAGGATATGCTCCGTGGCGCCGAACGGCGTCAGCTCCGGTGCGGGACCGGAAAAACACGCTGCCTCGTCGAACGGGACGCGTATGGCCAAGCCGGGCGGAGCCGGCCCGTCCTCGAGAAACGCTGCCCCTCGAAGCACCGAGACGCGGGCGCCGATCGCTTCGAGCGAGACTTGCCGCGAGTTGTCGAGTGAGCGAACCGCGCATCCGGCTGTGCTGATCTCCACGCGCAGCTCGGCCATGCGAGCGAGTGAAAACGCAGGCACGAGCGCCATCATCGCCGAAAGATCAAACGAGATATGGACCATCTCCTCCCCCTCGCGGAGGAACTCTCGAAGCACGGTGGGCTCGACGGCGCCGACGAACTGACTCCTCGAGTAGGGTCCGTGGCTGGCGATCACTTCGCCCGAGCGAGTCACGGCGACGAACACCAGCGACTCCAGGGGCGTCTCAGGCCAGGCCGCGAACTCCTGACCCGGACCACAAGCGACGACCGCTGCGAGCGAGAGACCGAACGATCTGAAAGCGGGGAGTTTCACCGGACAGTTGAGGGCGTAACTCGACACACTCGGGAGGGCAACGGCTTCACGACGTTCGGTCTCAGCGTAGACCGCGCGCCTGACGGAACGCCTCTTCGATCAACTCGATCTGGTACTGGAGCTTCCAGGCCTGAAGCGCGCTGCGAGCAGACATGAGACTCGCGACCCCGATCGCGGGGATCATCATCGTCATGGGCACGGGGAGTTTCCGACCCACAAGCACCTCGAAAGCGAAAAAGACGAGTGCTCCGATCCCCACTCGGAGCCGCTGGCAAGGCCATCCTCTCTCGTCCATCACTCCCGTCCTCCTGGCGCAGTAGCCCTGTTGGTCGAACCCTCTGTGCCTCAGCGTTATTCGGCCGCAGCTACATTCTAGGGCGACCAGCCCATCACTTCACCGTGGGCCAAAAGCAGCACATCCCTTACACCTGTACGGTTCAGGAACGCAGAAGGGCTCGTTTTCTTGGACTCGACATCGCCCTTCAGCCGGTCCATGGTCGCCGGCCAATGGGCCTAGAGCCTCTCAAACGCGGGCGTTTTCCCGCCGCATCGGGCCCCGTGCTGACCGTGGTCATGGACGGGGTCGGGGTCGGTCCCGAAAACGAGGGTAACGCGGTCCGACTCGCGCGCACACCCCTGCTCGATCGCTTGAGGCGCGAGGTGCCCTACACCGAGCTCCTCGCCCACGGGACCGCGGTGGGACTTCCCTCCGACGAGGACATGGGCAACAGCGAGGTCGGTCACAACGCACTCGGAGCGGGGCGGGTCTTCGCTCAGGGCGCCCGCCTCGTGAATGAGGCACTGAACTCGGGCGCGCTGTTTGCCGGCCCCACCTGGAAGGCGCTCGTGAAGCGGGCGCAGTCCGGTGCGCTGCACCTCATCGGTTTGCTCTCGGACGGCAACGTTCATAGCCACATCGATCATCTCTTTCGTCTGATCGACGAAGCGAGCCGCTCGGGAGTGACCAAGCTCTACGTCCACATCCTGCTCGATGGCCGCGACGTCAAGGACCCCTCGAGCCTCGAGTACGTCGCCCAGCTCGAATCCAAGCTCGCCGAGCATCACGGCAGAGCGGGCCGCCGTTATCTCATCGCTTCGGGCGGCGGGCGCATGCAGGTAACGATGGACCGCTACGAGGCCGACTGGGCGATCGTCGAGCGGGGATGGAAGGCCCACGTGCTCGGTGAGGCGAGGAACTTCGAGAGCACGCGGGCCGCCATCGAGACGTTTCAAGCCGAGAGCCCGGGCATCAGCGACCAGATGCTGCCTCCGTTCGTCGTCGCGGATGAGAACGGACCGGTGGGTCGCGTCCAAGACGGGGACGCGGTGGTGCTCTTCAACTTTCGGGGCGACCGCGCCATCCAGTTCTCGCGCGCCTTCGATGACGACGACTTCCCGCACTTCGACCGCAAGCATCGTCCCAAAACCGTCTACGCGGGCATGATGGAGTACGATGGGGACTATCACATCCCCAAACGGTACCTCGTCGCCCCGCCCTCCATCGACGGGACGATGGGCGAGTATCTCGCGGATGCTGGCGTCTCGCAGTTTGCCTGTTCCGAGACCCAGAAGTTCGGGCACGTAACCTTCTTCTGGAACGGCAACCGCGGGGGCAAGTTCAACGCAGCACTCGAGACCTACGTCGAGGTCCCTTCCGACCGCGTGGACTTCTCCGAACGCCCCTGGATGAAGGCCGCGGAGGTCACCGATGCCACCATCACCGCCATCGAGAGCGGCAAACACCGCTTCATGCGCATCAACTACGCCAACGGCGATATGGTCGGGCACACCGGCGACCTGAATGCCGCGGTGCTCGCGGTGGAGACGGTCGACCTTTGTCTCGCGCGTCTGCTCCGCGCGGCCGAGAAGCATCGAGCTTCAGTCCTCATCACCGCCGATCACGGCAACGCGGAGGAGATGTACTTGTGGAACGCGAAGAAGAAGGACTTCGACCGCGGTACCACCGGGCTGCCGCTCAAGAAGACGAGCCATACACTCAACAAGGTCCCTCTGTACCTCGTGAACGGGCCTGCCGGTGCGAGCTTCCGCACCGACCTCGCACGGCCGGGGCTGGCCAACGTCGCGGCCACGACCTTCGAGCTTCTCGGCTTCGAGCCGCCGAGCGACTACGAGCCAAGCCTGCTCCACAGACAGTGAGTTTCCATGTTCAAGCGCATCCTGATCGCCAACCGAGGTGAGATCGCCCGCCGGATCATTCGAGCCGCCCAAAAGCTCGGTGTCGAATCGGTCGCGGTGTTCTCCGAGGCCGATCGCGATGCCCCGTTCGTCAAGGAAGCTAGCCTCGCGGTGTGCATCGGGCCAGCCCGAGCGGCGGAGAGCTACCTGGACGCCCGCGCCATCCTGCAAGCGGCCTTGCAGACCGAGTCGCAGGCGATTCACCCCGGCTACGGCTTTCTCTCGGAGAACGCGCTGTTTGCTCAGATGGTGAAACAGACGCGGCTCGCCTGGATTGGCCCTCCGCCCGCGGTGATTCGGTTGATGGGCGAGAAGTCGCCCGCAAAAGCAGCCGCCAAGGCGGCCGGTCTCCCGCTCATCCCCGGGTCGGACGGGCTTCTCGAGTCGGCCGAACAGGCGGCTCAGATCGCCAAGCAAGTCGGCTACCCTGTTTTGCTCAAGGCCGATGCCGGCGGCGGGGGGCGAGGCATGCGTCGCGCGAACTCGAAGGCCGAGCTCATCGCGGCCTACGACGAGGCTTCGAACGAAGCTCGAGCGGCCTTTGGAAACCCAGCGCTCTATCTCGAGAAGTACCTCGTCGGGGGGCGGCACATCGAGTTCCAAGTCCTCGCCGATCGCTGGGGCAACGCAGTGCACCTGTTTGAACGCGAGTGCTCGGTGCAGCGGCGGCACCAGAAACTTCTGGAAGAGTCTCCCTCGGTCGCGCTCAGCGAGAAGCAACGTCTCGAGGTCGGGGCCAAGGTCGCGGCGGCCTCAGCGGCCATTGGCTACGAAGGCGCGGGCACGGTGGAGTTCCTGCAAGACGAGAAGAGCGGAGAACTCTACTTCATCGAGATGAACACACGCCTACAGGTCGAGCACCCGGTCACCGAAGAGACCACCGGCGTCGACTTGGTGGAGGCTCAGATCCGCATCGCGGCCGGTGAACGGCTCTGGTTCACTCAGGAGTCGCTCCGTTTGAACGGCCACTCGATCGAGGTGCGCATCAACGCCGAGGATCCCGATCGCGGTTTTGCACCGAGCCCGGGAGTCATCACAAGGCTCTGCGCGCCCGAAGGCCCCATGGGCCAGGGTCGCGTCCGCTTCGACGCTGCGGTCGTCGAAGGCTCGAGGGTGTCACCGCACTACGATTCGATGATCGGCAAGCTCATCACCTGGGCCCCGGACCGCGCGAAGGCGATCGCACTCATGGTACAGGCGCTCGAGAAACTCGAACTCGAGGGCGTCAAGAGCACGCGCGGGCTGCAGCAGGACATCCTGGCAGCAGAGGACTTCCGAGCGGGAAACCTCCGCGTCGGCGTCGTGCCCGGCCGGCCTGATCTCTCGAGCAAGGAGGGCTAGGAAATGGCCAAGATCATCCTCGATCCGATCGGTCGATCCAAAGACAGCGTCTTGGACGCCAGCACATTCACCCGCCGAACCGAGGAGATGACCGCGCGGGAGTCCCGTTTTCTGGCGGCGCGAGAGACGGTCCGGGACGGCTGGGGCGACGACGGGCGCGCGCGGGTTCACAAGAAGAGCAAGCTCACCGCGTGGGAGCGCCTCGAGCGGCTCAAAGACCCGGACGCGCCGCTTTTGCCCGTGGGCACGCTCGTCAACTTTGGTCTCGAGTTTGGCGACCGAAAGCAAACCTCTCCCGGCGCCGGGGTCATCACCGCTTTCACGCGGGTGCACGACCGATGGGTCATGGTGATCGCGAACGACAACACCGTCGCCAGCGGTTCGTGGTGGCCAAAGACCCCGGAGAAGATCGAGCGCGCCCAAGAGATGGCGCGCCGCCTCAAGGTGCCCGTCATCTACCTCGTCGACTGCTCCGGGCTGTTCTTGCCCGAGCAGGGCAAGTCGTTTCCTGGCGCCACCGGGGGTGGTCACATCTTCAAGAAGAACTCGCTGCTCTCCGCCGAAGGCGTGCCGCAGATCGCCGGGGTCTTCGGAGACTGCATCGCGGGCGGCGGCTACATGCCCATCATCAGCGACAAGGTCTACATGACCGAGGAAGCGTACATGGTGATCGCGGGAGCGGCGCTCATCAAAGGCGCCAAGGCCCAGAAGATGACCAGCCACTCCATCGGTGGACCGGATGTACACGTGGGCGTTTCGGGCTGCGCCGACTACCGGCTGCCGGACGATGAGCACTGCCTGGCCGCGATGCGCCTGGAAGTTGCGAGCCTCCCCTCCTCGGCCGCGGGCTACTACCGCTCCGGCGCGGAGGCGGCGGATCCACGATTTGCCCCCACCGAGCTCACGGGTTTGGTCCCCGCCGATCACCGCGTGGCCTACGACATGCGAGAGGTGCTCGCGCGGCTGGTCGATGCCTCGCTGTTCTGGGAGGTCATGGCCGATGTCGGTGAAGAGGTCATCACCGGCGTGGCGCGGATCTCCGGACTCTACGTCGGCATCATCGCGAATCACTCCGGCCTCATCGACGACCCCGATCACGCGGGCCGGAAGAAGCCCTCCGGCATCCTCTACAAGCAGGGCATCGCAAAGCTCGCTGCGTTTTCGCGCGCGTGCAACGACGATGGCCTGCCGATGATTTGGCTCCAGGACATCTCGGGCTTCGACATTGGGCCCGAGGCCGAGCGTCAGGGCCTGCTCGGCTACGGCTCCTCGCTCATCTACACCAACTCCACCAACACCACGCCGATGGCGACTGTGCTTCTCAGAAAGGCGAGCGGCGCTGGCTACTACGCCATGGCCGGCCTGCCCTATGACCCGGTGCTTCAGCTCTCCACCCCGGTGACCCGGCTTGCGGTGATGGAGGGTCGAACGCTGGCCATCGGCGCGTTCAACACGAAGCTCGACGACGACTTTCGGGTCGTAGCGGACACCCCGGAAGAAGCGAAGAAGATCGAGGACGGCATGAAGGCGGTCGAGTCGCGCATCGAGGCCGACATGGATCCCATGGCGAGCGCTCGGCAGATGGACACCGACGAGGTGGTTCTCGTCTCGGAGCTTCGGGAGCGCTTGGTCGCCTTCACGGAGATGACCTATCAGGCCTACGGGGTGCGACGGATCAAGAACCCGCGCATCTGGAGCCTGCACGATCTGGAGGTTCTCCGATGCAGAGCCTAGTCGCCCTCATCGAAGCAGAGGACGAGGGCCGCCGCCTGGTGCTCTCGCCCAAGCTCGGCTTCTTTGCGCCGGAGGTCGAAGTCGGAGCGCTGCTCGCTGGTGGCTCTCGCATCGGCACACTTCGGATCTTGAACCATCGCTACGCGGTGATCTTGCCCAAGGATGTTGGGGGTCGCGTCGCACTCGTCGTCGATCGACCCGGCCGGGGCGTGGAGTTTCGCGGCACCCTCGTCGAGCTCGAGACGAAGGAACTCGCCCTCGCGGTCGGGTCCGGCTCGACCGGGGCCACCGCGAAGGTTGACGGCGACGGAGTGTTCATTTGCGCCCCCATTCACGGCATCTTCTACTCGCGGCCCTCACCGGGCGCGCCGCCGTTTGCGTTGGCCGGCGACACCATCCGACGCGGCCAGACCGTGGGGCTCATCGAAGTGATGAAGACCTTCAACCCGGTCGTGTTCGAGGGTCCAGGCGTTCCGGAGTCTGCGGTCTTGGTCGATATCCTGACCGAGGACCAGGCCGAGGTCGAAGCCGGTCAGCCCTTGCTTCGCTGGCGCTTAAATCCGGGTTGAACGAACGCTCGGTAGCGGCGCCCACGTGTGCGCCCTCACGATTCGAACGGTCCGTCGGCGCCGGGTACAAGAGGCACATGAACACCTCATCGCTTCTCGGCACTCTCACGCTCACCCTTGCGCTTGGCGCAGCGAGCACCGCCTCTGCCCAAGAGGAACGACACTTCCTCTTCTCCGGTGACGGCGTCGCCCCGGGGGTCGGGCGCTTCGCGGTCGAACTCGGCGGCACGCTCGCGTTCAGTGGAGACGCGGTCGGAGGTATTCCGACGCTCGGCGTCCGCTACGCGCGCGGCATCACCGGACCGCTCGACTTTCGCCTCTCACTCAACACCCTTGGACTGTACAACACCTTCGATGCGGGTCTCGGCCTGGCTCTGGTTCGCGGAGGCGTGTTTGGCCTCGGGCTGCGGGCAGGCGGCACGGGCATGGTGGTCTTCACCCCGGAAGGCGACTCGGGGGGCACCTTCGCCTTTACGCCGGGCGCAGTCGCGACCCTGCGCGGACGAAACGTCGCGTTCTCCGTGGGCGCGGACGTGCCGATGTTTCTCGCGGGCTACGTGCTCACCCCCTCGGTGTCGGGCACCGCCTCTGGCTTCATCCCCGCCATCCGTCCGAACCTCGCCCTGGAGATCGGTGGGAGCGCGGACGCTGTGAAGTTCTACCTCCGTTCCGATGCTACGATCTTCCTCGATCCCGACTTGGGCTCCGGCTTTCTCGCGACGAGCAGCATCGGCGTGCACTTCTAAGACACGCAGGGCGCGACGACTCGCTCGCATCGGGCGCCGGGGTGGGTAGCTCGAGGGCATCGGCTCAGTCCGGAATGGTTCGGAGGATGAGAACTTCGGAGACATTGGTCGACAGGAGAGCCCGCGCCGCGGCGAGGATGGCTTCCTCGGCCTGCCTCAGAAAGTAGACCGAACCCACGCCTTCGATCGGCAGCGGCTCGCAGAACCCGCCGAGCTCGTCGTTCCACTCCACGAGGATCGAGTTTCCGCCCCCCACCAAGAAACCTCCGCCGATCTCGAGGAAGCTCAGCGCCTCGACTCGGACCGGCAGAGCGGTGAGATCTTGCCATCGCCCCGGCGATACACGCGTCAGGATCTCGCCGCGCCCCATGCCGACGACCGGCTTGCCACGCAGCATGCCGAGGGAGACGGGGCCTTCGCCCCCAGGGAGCGGCTCGTCCTCGACGGAGTCTCCCAGGATGCGGGTCACCGCTCTTCGAGTCGGCGCGACGGAGAGGATCTCGCCGTCCTCGAGCGTCAGGATGCCCACTTCGCTGTTGTCGGAGTCTGCCGCCCCGCGAAGGGTGCTCCAGGTGGATCCGTCGTGCCGCTCCACCGTGCCTGCGCCAGAGACGACGGTGACGACTCGTGATGCCTGGGTCTCGGTCACCGCGATGGCATGCACATCTTGACCGGACGGCGCGGAGGCGAGACTCGAGGTGAGCGTCGGGCGATCGGCGACCGCCCGCGCGAAACGGCCGCCCGTGCCCGCCATCCAGAGGGAGTCACCGACCACCTGACCCGCCCAAAAAACGGGACCGTCGAGGCGGCCGACGTCCTGGACTCGGCCAAGCTCGTCGACCGTCGCAAATTCCATCGACGTCCACGGAGGCGGGGCCCTCCCGTGGAGGAATGCACCGCTCGCGAGGCGCTCGAAGAAGACCGTTCGGCCGACTCCGACCGGATGCCTCTGAATCTCGAAGCGCCGACAGGGCGAGACGAGCTCGACCCGAAGCGCGTCGAGCACTGCGGAGGATTCCACGTCGGTCCAGCTCGGATCCTCGTCTGGATTCGCGCTGAGACGGACGCGCCGAGCCGGCGGCGGAAGGCGCTGGCCCTGTATGGAGTCCTCGAGCGTTCCCTCTGGGATACGCAGCGACTCGAGGCGCTCATCGTAGACAAAAGCCTCGATGGGCTCCGCGGGGTCCCAGGGCGCCTCGAGGCGAAAAAGCGACTCGAGGTCGGTGGCGACGACACGTGCGCCTCCGTTCTCGGGAAACGCAATGAGCATCGAGGCCTCGGGGCCAGCGACCGGTGGCGGAACGTGGATGGGCCCTGAGTCGGCGCAGCCAGCGCCCAGCGCAAGGATCGACGCGATTCTCAGGGGCGAACACGGGGCAACGCTCCGCAAGCAGACCATCATATCCAGACCTACCACTTCTGTGGAGCGCGCGGCAGGCATCCTCCAGCTCCACACACACCACTCACGGAGGACGTGAGGATCACGTTCGAGAGGAACGATGAAACGCGACGCGTCCGGGGTCGGACGCTTGTGCGCGGAGCAGGAACGGGGAGAATTGAAACGATGAAGTGGATCGTGCTTCCGGTCGTCGCTGGCCTAGGCCTACTCGCATACCTCGGGCGTCGCACGCGGAGCGCCGTCGGCTCCGGTCCAAGGTGCGGACGGTGCAAGGCAGCGATTCACACGTTCCCGGCGGAACCCGTATGGACTCGGCTGTCGAAGTGCAACGGCCCGGAGGCTCGCTACGCGATCGCCGGGACTCATCTCCGCTACGGTGAGATTTCGATCCCATTGAGCGCCTCCATCGGCGAGCGGGCGACCGCTCTCTCCGCCGATCGATTGGAAGCACTCTTTACCGACCTCGATCTCTTCAGCGGCATGGATGCTTCGAGCTTAGAGGCAGAGCTCGAGCGGAGACTATGCCCGCCGAGGCCGCACGGCATTCCGGACGAGTAGATTCACTCCTCCCAGTACGGAGGCTGGCCCGCGATGGCGCGGTCGAGCGTCTCGAGCGCGCGACGCCCGTGTTGCCCCAGCGAGCGTTCCACCCGGAGAGCGTACGAGCGGAGCTCCATATGCACCCAGTCCCGCGAGCGCTCGCGAAGCTGCATGATGTCTGCGCCCTTGGCGTAGACCGCGAACTCACCACAAGCGAGCATGGGTTCACCGCGTTCGTGTTCGGACATGCTGGCGAAGTCTTTGAAGGCCTTCGCACACGGACCAGAACAAGACGGGAGGTCGGAGCAAGCCAGGCTGAGCAGCGTGAGGCGCTGTTCCGGGTCGGCAAGCGCAATGGTGCGCAGCTTGCGCATGAAGAGCTTCGACTCCGAGGCCGGGGGCTCGCCCGACATCGGGGTGCTCTTGCACGCCGCGACGGCCGCGACGAGCGAGAGCAGAGCAAGAAGACGCACGCTCAAGCCTCCGAGACCGGAACCCTAGGTGCAGAGTTCGGGAGCTGACCCTTGACGTGCCCGGCTTCGTACAGCCACCGAATCGCCGGCTCGAGACATGCACGCGCGGGCCTAGGAGCGTAGCCCAATTCATTCTTGGCCTTCTCGCTGTTCATGAACCAGTACAGGGTCGCGTAGGTGAGAAGCTCGGGGACGACCGGAGTGGGAAGACCCACCTTGGCCATGCCGAAGACCACGCCCTTGAGTACGCCGTTCGGCATGCCGAGGATGGGCTTCTTGATGCCCGCGATCTCGAGGGTGAGGCGCACGATGTCTTTCACCTCGAGGTTCTCTCCGCCGAGGATGTAACGCTCGCCGGGACGGCCTTGAAACAGAGCCGCCGTTATGCCTTGCGCCACGTCGTCGACGTGGGTGACCGCAGAGCCGCCGGTACACGCGAGCGCCGGCCAGTCTTTGATGATGTCGCGCAGGTTCCCGGCGGTCACGAAGGTGTCGTCGTTCGCGCCGTAGACCTCGGCCGGATTCACCGTCACCACTTCGACCCCGGTCTCGGCCGCGAGCTCGAGGGCACGTTTTTCGGCCCGGTGTTTGGCGAGCGGGTAGCGGTACTTTGGGTCGGTGAGTGTAAAGGCGCTGTTCTCGTCGAAGACCTGCGGCCCTTCAGAGGCGTTCACGGCCATGGAGCTGGAGACGAAGACCACGCGCTTCACCGCGGCCTCTTGCGCGGCGAGGATGATGTTCTCGGTGCCACCGAGGATGGTGTTCTCGAGGGCATCCGAGGTCATCTCGGTCCAGGAGGAGATGGACGCGAGGTGAATGCAGGACTCCATGCCCTGCATGCCTTCGACGAGCGACGCGCGGTCCCGCACGTCACCTTTGACCTTCTCGAAGCTGAGATCGTCGATGCGATGGGTCTTGCTGTGCTCACGCACCAAGCAACGCGCGGCGTGGCCCTCTGCTACGAGGCGGCGAACCACCCTCGAGCCGATGAATCCGTGGCCGCCAGTGAGGAAGATCTTCATGGGGCCCGAGCACTAGCCCCGCAGCCTCCGGAGGGTCAACCACTAGAGCGCATCTCAGAACCCCTGACCGAGCGAGACGGCCGAGGCGCGAGGTGCGCAAGGCGGGCCGACGAACGCGCTATCCCGCGATAACGCGAGGAGGCCCAACACCGGGCACCGACGCGCATCGGCCGAAATCGCGACCG
>WYAZ01000035.1 GCA_011526105.1 Deltaproteobacteria bacterium
ACCCAAGGCCTACGGTCCGTTGCCGCGGCCGACCGTGCGGGTTTCGGGTTCGGGAGGGACCGTTGGCCGGGGGCTAGGCCCGGGGGATGTGCGCCGGACCGAGCTTGAACCTCCTATCGGCCGTATCAGCTCGGGGTGGGGGCCAAGACCCTGACGTACATCCGTCTCGCAGACTTCGGCGTCGATCTCACCTAGGCCTACAGCAATGCTCGCCAAAAAGTACGGCCTCAAGGCTTGCTTCATCGCCGGGACCTTGGTGGCCACCGCCGGCGGGGCCCAGGCCATCGAGACCCTCACTCCCGGCGACGTGGTGCTCGCGGTGGACGAGCACACCAACGTGGTCTCGGAGCGTGCGCTGCTCGGGGTCTCGTCACGCGAGGTGGAGCGGTACTTGGACCTCCGACTCGAGGCCGAATCCGGGACCGAGGCCGAGCATTTCGGAGTGACCGCGGAGCACCCGTTTTGGACGAGCGTGGGGTGGAAGCCAGCCGCGGAGCTGGTGCCGGGGGACGTGGTGCTGTCGCCGCACTCCGGGTGGCTGCGCGTGGGGGGCAGCACCTGGGTGCAGGGGCCGGCGCGGGTGTGGAACCTCGAGGTCGAGGAGGACCACACGTTTGCGGTCGGAGGGCTCGGGGCGTGGGTGCACAATGGGTGCGGACCGACCCCGGGTACACCGGGGCCGAGGTCCACTCCGAGAGACCTCCGCGAGCAACTCAGTCTCGAGGAGGCACTGGCGGAGCCAGGCGAGAGAATTATGAAAGGGAAGATCAAGGACGCGCGCTACCCCGAAACGGATTGGGCCAAGATGCAGCACGTGCACGAGCACGGAGACGGGACCCAGACCGTCATCCACTTCTGGGAGAACCTCGCAGACGGAACGAGGCATGGATTCAAGTTCAAGTGATGGCACCTCCTGGAGATGACCTCTGTGCCCGCTTCGTCCTGGGCCGAACGAGCGCCGTGGAGTTGCGAGATTGGGCGACGGGAGCATTGGTGAGTGGCCTGGACTCGCCGTCCCTCCGCATGCTGGCGGGGTTGCGGGACTCCGAAACAGAGGACGCCCCGTCGCTATTCGAGAAGACTATGGCTGAGCTCGGCTGGGTACGACCACGCCACGAGACTGCGCTCGAGACTGTGGTGAATGGCGTCCTGAAGGCGATTCTGGCGCATTCAGTCCCCGCCATCCAGGGCGCGCGTGAACTCTGGGATCTCTCCCTCTCCTTCCCTGGCAAGGCGATGAAGCGACTCCACCCCTTCGTGTATGCGGCCAGCGAGTGGAACGAGCGTCCGGAGGAACGAGGTGAGATTGAGCGATGGATCCTCGACGCCGCTCGTGAGCTCATAGAGCGAGACTGAGAGGCCTCGCCCCGCGAGAGACCGATCGAGGCGGCCTGGGCGCCCGGCGACGCGAGGTCTTCTACACCACCAACGGCCAGGTCGAGCGGGTGGTGGACGACGGGGTCGAGGTCGAGCGCTACACCTACGACCCCAACGGCAACCGCCTGTCCGCCACCGTCCGCGGCGAGCTCCACTCCGCCGCCTACGACGACCGCGACCGCCTGACCAGCTACGGCCCCTGGACCCTGCAGTACGACGCCCACGGCCGCCTCGCCACCCGCGTGCGCTCGGACCGCGGCGAGTCCACCGGCTACGAGTACGACACCCGCGGAAACCTGCTCGCGGTCCACCTCCAGGACGGGCGCGTGGTCTCCTACGCCGCCAACGCCGCCGGCCAGCGGGTGCTCCGCCGCGTGGACGGCCTCATCACCCACGGCTACGTCTACGCCGGCGACCGCGTGGTCGCGGAGCTGGCCACCGACGGCTCGGTGCGGAGCCGCTTCGTCTACGGACACCTGGGCCACGTCCCCGCTGGGATGTGGCGAGACGGGGTCTGGTACGCCTTCGTGACCGACGTGCGCGGCTCGGTCCGCGCGGTCGTGCACGCCGACACCGGCCAGGTGGTCCAGGCCCTGGACTACGACACCTTCGGGGTGGTCCTCGCCGACTCCAGCCCCGGCTTTCAGCCCTTCGGCTTCGCTGGCGGCCTCTACGACCCGGACACCGGCCTGGTCCGCTATGGCGCCCGAGACTACATCGCCGAGCTCGGCCGATGGACCGCCCCCGACCCGCTCGGCTTCGCGGCCGGGGACACCTCGCTGTACGTCTACGCCTTCTCGGACCCCGTAAACCTCATCGACCCCTCGGGCGAGATCGCCTTCTGCCCGCTCTTCATGGCCGCGATGTGGGGCTACAAGATCGCGAGCGCGATCATGAGCCTCATGGACCTCCTGGAGAAGAGCCAGGAGTTCATGGACCCCTGCACCTCGGACGAGCGGCGGATGGAGATGCTCGCCGAGGCGCTAGCTGATATGCTCGCGAGCCTGGCCCTCGGGAAGCTGGGCCAGAAGCTCGGGAAGGACCTGCTCGGCATGCTCGCCAAAAAGTACGGCCTCAAGGCTTGCTTCATCGCCGGGACCTTGGTGGCCACCGCCGGCGGGGCCCAGGCCATCGAGACCCTCGCGCCCGGGGACGCGGTGCTCGCGGTGGACGAGCACACCAACGTGGTCTCGAAGCGTGCGCTGCTCGGGGTCTCGTCGCGCGAGGTGGAGCGGTACTTGGATGTGCGGCTCGAGTCCCCGGGGCAGGCCGCGGGCGCCGAGGTCGAGGCCGAGCACCTGGGCGTGACCGCGGAGCATCCGTTCTGGACGAGCGTGGGGTGGAAGGCGGCGGCGGAGCTGGTGCCGGGGGACGTGGTGCTCTCGCCGCACTCCGGGTGGCTGCGCGTGGGGGGCAGCACCTGGGTGCAGGGGCCGGTCCGGGTGTGGAACCTCGAGGTCGAGGAGGACCACACGTTTGCGGTCGGGGGGCTCGGGGCGTGGGTGCACAATGGGTGCGGACCCATCCGAGCAGCAGCGGTCGAGGGTGAAGAGCTATCGAAAGGCCGAACACTCACCGAAAAGGAGGCCATAGAGCGACTTCGAAGAGGGGAGGACGTATGGACGGCAGCGAAGCAAGATGCGAAGAGCCTCCAACGCCGGAGCGGACACGGCAAGCCGATCAGCGATCCTGCACATGGAGAAGGATACTACCCGCACTACCACGACAGCGCACGGAGCGGCGGACACGCCTTCTACGGAGACCCCGAGCACTGACCGCGGAGAGCAGTAATGACCTACTTCGTTGGGGTAGCCCCCCTTGGTATTCGAAGCCCTGTGAGAGACGAGGAGGCGATCCGGCTCGCCTTCACCTCGCCTCTGCGAGTGAGTAGTCTTCCCGAATCACCGTTTTCCAGTGCGCTCTGCGGACAGCGCTCGGACCGTTCCGGACACGTCGTTACCGTCGGAAGCAGTTCGCGCGATGTGGTTGGTCTGGGACGAGAAGGTGATTCGTGCCTCGGTGCCTTCATCCAAGGTGTCCGGACGGTGGCGGATGCGTTCGGTGGCTGCACTGTCTTGCTCCACTGGTTCCGGTCTGAGATCCTTGCGGAGGAGATCGCGCTGCGGTCGAACCAGACGGTGGTGCTCTCGCAGTTGGGGACGAGCCCCATCGAGATCGAGGAGGACGTCCGCTATACGTTCCTCGCATAGCTCCCTCCGGCCAGACCAGACTTCCTGGAGAAGAGCCAGGAGTTCATCGACCCCTGCACCTCGGACGAGCGGCGGATGGAGATGCTCGCCGAGGCGCTTGCTGATATGCTCGCGAGCCTGGCCCTCGGGAAGCTGGGTCAGAAGCTCGGGAAGGATCTGCTCGGCATGCTCGCCAAAAAGTACGGCCTCAAGGCTTGCTTCATCGCCGGGACGCTGGTGGCCACCGCCTCCGGGGCCCAGGCGATCGAGACGCTCGCCCCCGGCGACGCGGTGCTCGCGGTGGACGAGCACACCAACGTGGTCTCGGAGCGTGCGCTGCTCGGGGTCTCATCCCGCGAGGTCGAGCGGTACTTGGACCTGCGGCTCGAGGCCCCGGTGCCGGACGAGGGCGCCGAGGCCGAGCACCTGGGCGTGACCGCCGAGCACCCGTTCTGGACGAGCGTGGGGTGGAAGCCGGCGGCGGAGCTGGTGCCGGGGGACGTGGTGCTGTCGCCGCACTCCGGGTGGCTCCGCGTGGGCGGCAGCACCTGGGTGCAGGGGCCGGTCCCGGTGTGGAACCTCGAGGTCGAGGAGGACCACACGTATGCGGTCGGGGGGCTCGGGGCGTGGGTGCTCAATGGGTGCGGGCCCGGGGTCGATCCATCTCGATCTGCGCAGGACGTGCTTCCGGGGAGCCTGAAGCGAGAGTTCCCGGGCGAACATCTCGATAAGTCACTTGAGGAGATCAGGGCGTCGTTGGGGTCCGCGACCGGCGAGGAGAAGCGTTCGCTCCAGAAGGCCAAGAAGATCTTGGAACAGGCACAACGACTCCTCGAGAAATCGAAGATGAGGTGACGATGTGGTTTTCAGTTCGCCTGTTGAGCCGCGCGGAAGTCGAGGATGGGCTCTCGAAACCGCACCTCTGTGAGGAGAGTCTCCGGCTCATTGAAGCCCCGGATCAGACCTCTGCGCGTCGTGTCGCGGAAGAACTCGGTCGCGCGGATGCGCATTCCTACCGCAACGAGGAAGGGGATCTGGTGCGGTGGGTTTTTGCGGAGGTTCTAGAGGTCCAGGAACTCACGCCCGAACCACCCCATCATGGTGCGGAGGTCTACTCGCGACTGTTCTACGAGGCGGAGTGAAGCTAGACCAGGGACCTACAACACTTGGCATCGCGCGCGTGCCTGGGGTCTGTCCCTGCGACCCGAACGCATCGTATGATGTCGGCTACTCCCACTCGTTCGTCCCAAATCCCAGGTGCTTGGCGTTCTGCTCCACGGCGCGCCTGATGTGGTCCGGCACACCATCCGGGAAATCGCCCGTGATCTCCACCCTCACGCTCACCTTCGCGTTCGGGTCCTGAATCAGCACGCTGACAATCTCCTCCGCCACCTGCACCAGCCTCATCTTGGCCGACGACGGGCTGACCTCCACGGACCCAATGAAGGTGCTTGCCCGCGGCTCCCTCGGTCCCTGGCCGACCCCGACGGACGGCGTGCTCCCCGCCACCGCGGCTGGCCCCAAACCCGAGGCCGGCGCAACCCCGACCGACGGCGTTCGCCGGCCGGGCGGCTGCGAGGACTTCGGTCGCGACTCCGCGTACGCGCGCGCAGCCTCAGGCTCGATGAGGAGCAAGGTGTCGTCGAGCTGCACGTTCGTGGCCCCGAGGCGGAAGCCTTCGAACTTCTCCCCGACCTGGCCATACGCGATGCCGAAGAAGTCGGTGCCTTCGGCCCCGGTGACGAGCACCTGCTCGTAGACCGCGCGGCTTCTGAGTCGCGGAAGATAGAGATACTTCTGCATGTCTTCCCAGACCGTCATGGCTTTGACCGCGGCTGCGCCGTCTTTCCAGTAGAGCTCTCGCAGGCGGTTGCGGAGGTGAACCGGCGACCAGACCTTGATGACGAGCTCGTTCTCCTCCAGGACGCGATCGATCTCGCCCGTGAGCGACGGCGCCCCCGAGTTCAACGGAAACGCCTCGACCTCGACCTCGCTGGCCGTCGCCGCGTGCATGACGGGGCACAGCAGCCACTTGTACGCATCGCGGGCCGCCCGGATCGCGACAGCGTCCGCAGTCTCGGCCTCCCGATTCGCCTGCGTCTCCTGCAAGCGGTCGATGTTCAGCCGCCCCGTACTGATGTCACTAACGATCGAGCGCCAAGCCAACGCGGTGCGTACCGCCTCACGCAGCCGTCCGACCGAGCTCATGTCCGAGGCGAGGAAAGCGATGCGGTTGCTCTTGAAGCGGGGCTTGCTGCCGTGGCTCCGGAGCAGCTCCTTGACCGCCGCACTCGCGGTCTGGGGCATCTCCTTCGTGTACGGGCACTCGGGTTCGATGACCACGAGGCGAAGCTGGTCATCATCGGGCACATCCCCGTGCGGGGTAAAGACGTGGACGCCATCGAAGACCCCGCGCGCACTGGTGAGCTTCGCTAGCAGCTCCGCGATCTGCCCTCGAACCTCGTTCCGCTCGTCGAACCGCCCCTTCCGGTCCTCCATCTCCCGGCGCAAGTTGGCGCGGGTGTCGAACCAGAACCGGGTAGCGTCGGCGGTCTTGTCCCCCGAAGCGTTCAGGTAGTGCAATCGATCCGCGAGCCGATTGAGCGCATCCGAGTATAGGGAGGAGGTCTGACCGGGCTGCAGGCACCCCAGCAACACGCGCGCGCGGTCGATCCCGCGGCTCAGGTTTCGCTGGCCCGATGACGAAGGCGCGCTCCCGAAGAAGGTCGTTCGCGCCACTCGCCGCGCGGCCTGTACGGCCCCGAAGCGGGTCTCGCGGTTGTCGAGATCGGCAGATTCGGCGCGGTCGTCGTCCACGTCCCGGTCGAGGACCGCGTCCCAGCCTTGCGCAAGGTGTGAGAGGAGCTCGTCACGCACCTTGCCGCGATAGAAAGGGAGGCTGCTCGGCAGGATGAGGAGGTCCCGATTGTCCCTGGCCCAGAGTTCGTGAATGGCCTGCGCCATGAGCTTGAGCACGCCGCGGGTCCGCTGAAAGCTATCGAGGGTGGACCAATCCTCATAGAGGCGATCAAAGACCTCGGGGTGAATCGGGAACGCCTGGACCAGTCGGTCGAAGTATCGGGCCTCCTGGGTCTCAGAGGGGAGCTTCGCACCCTCCTCCACGTAGAGCGCGGCGAAGGCTCGGCACACCGCGTCGCGCGCGGCGACGTTCCCAATAGGCTCGAACAAGCGACGTCGAACGATCTCGAAGGACTCCTCGGTCGCCACGGGCTTCCAGAGCGCCTGGACGCGACCGAAGGTCTTCTCCAGCGCCCGGAGCGCCATCACCCCGCGCGAACTCCCCGCCTCCAGCTCCGACTCGGGAAGTGACGCGAGGAGGACCGCGGTGGGCACGAGCTTGGTCGCCTCGGTGAGCGCGTGCACGAAGGATAGGTTGCTGTCGTAGGTCCCGCCCGGCAGCACGGTTCCGTCGGAGAACTGACGGACGTAGGCGACGAGCTCGTCGACGAGCAGCACACACGGCGAATACCGGCTGAGCAGATCGCGGAGCGCGTCCTTGCCCGGCGAGGTGCCCGATGTGTCGGCGGCTCGAACCAGCTCGTAGCCCTCGGCGCCACCCAGCTGCCACGCGAGTTCGCCCCAGAGCGTATGCACCTCGATCCGGTCCCGCTTCCACGGCTGACCCGGCGCGTGCGCGGTGCCGTCCAAGATGGCGACCTTGGCGCGCGGCACGTCCATCACCCCGGCGTGGTCGAGGAGCGCGGGAACACCGGCGAGGTCATTGAGCGAGCCCTCGCGGGTGGCCAGGTGGTACACCGCCAGCATGGTGTGCGTCTTCCCGCCGCCGAACGCGGTCTGAAGCTGCACCACCGGCTCTCCGCCGCCGCCGTTCAGGCGTTGGGCGACTTGCGTGAGCAGGAGTCGCATACCCTCGGTGATGTAGGTGCGCTCGAAGAACGGCTTCGCGTGTTGGTACACCACGGAGGCCGCGCCGTTTCGCACCGCGGTGATGTCCGCGGCGAACTCGGATTGCTGGAACGTGCCCGCCAGTACGTCGGGATGGGGGACGGCGATCTCTCGCCAAGGCCGCAGACTCATGGCCGCTCCTCTATCTCTGCTCCGTAGATGCTGAGCATGAGTTCGCTCGCGTCGATGAGACGGTATTCGGGGCGGCGGCCGGACAGCCGTTCGCTCTCACTGAGGATGATCGGGACACCCTCCCCTCGCTTGTCCATGATGAACCGTCGCTGGAGGCCGTCGACCTCGCTCGGAACGGGACAGCGGGCCAAGAGACTGGTGACGACCTCGTTCCGCGCGGCCTGGCGCAAGGGCAAGCTCTCCGGGGTCATCGTATTTGGGAGCATCCCCGGCGTGAAGAGCTCCAGCCGATCGCGAAACAACCTCAGCCTGACCTTCGCCCCGCCCATCGAATAGTCCCGATGCGCGACCGCGTTGGTGACGGCCTCGAAGACCGCCAGCATGGAGAACTGCGGGCGGTCCTCGCGCCCACCGTCTGGGTGCTTGACGGCCCGCATGCGCATGTTCTTTCGCACGAAAGCACAGGCCTCGGAGATCTGCTGGTCGAGCGGCCCAGATATGTCGCGGGCGTCCTCCTGATACGCGGCCTCGGCCGACGGCTCGATGGATGCGCCCGCATAGGCGACCGCCTGTACGAACGCCGCTGGAAGAAAGGGACGGGCATCCCGGCAAGCGAGCAGGAGCCCGGCCACCGTGGGCCGAGAGCGGCCCTGCTCGTCACAGGCAGCCATCGCGAGCTTGCGCAGAAGGACCTCGGGAGCATCTGGGCTATCGAGGGGCGCGAAGCGCCTCCACAGATCTTCATCCAGGTCGGCCAGCGTCGCGTTCATCACCGGCGTCTCGTCGAATCGTATGAGGCGCGACTGACTCCGCTGCTGGAACAGCCGAGCGAGCTGGTCCGGCGGGATGGGGCGCTTCGAAGAACCCACTCGATGCTGGTAGCCGCCCGGGCTCTCGTGGACGAACAGGCTCCGAGGGACCTCCACCCGCAGCACCGGCTGCTCCACGCCGGTGTCGTCCGGGAGGGTCATGCGTTCGATGATGGGGGCCAAGGGTGGTCTGACCGACTGCTCGCAGGCATCGCGGACCCTCTGCTCGACCGCATCCAGGCGATCGAGAGGAATCCCCAAGACCGCCCGGCTCCGATCCTCGACCCCGAGCAAGAGGACACCCCCGGAGGCGTTGGCGAACGCCGCCAGCTCATCGGCGAGCGCATCTTGGGAGGGACCGCTCATCTTGCCCCCGGCGAATCGGACCTCCTTCAGCTCGAGGAAGGAGTCCTCGCCGAGCCGGATCTTCTCCATCAACTCGCTGCGCGTGCCTAGCATCTCAGACCTCCTTGCCCAGACGTTTCCACCGGCGCTCGAACGCCTCGTGCCCGCCTTCCATGACGCGACAAACTTCCCGCCGGACGTTGGACTCCTGTAAGGCTCCACTCACCTGAACCAGGCACTGACCGGTTCGAAACTCCATCACGTGGACGAGCTCGGCGTCCCCGTTGACGACGACGTTGGGATTGTGCGTCACGATGATGAGCTGACGACGCAGCTTGTTCTCGCGGATCTGCTGAACGATCAGATCGTAGATCAGGTGATTGTCGAGGTCATCTTCGGGCTGATCGAGCACCAAGGGTTCCTCACCAAAGGCCAGAAGAAAGGCCAGGAGCGCGGCGGAGCGCTGGCCCTGCGACGCCTCCCGGACCGGAGTCCATCTGCCCTCCCGCTTGTACTTGATCTCGAGGTCGTCCTCCGGAAACCAGGCCATGACGCGGTCTGTGAACTCGGGCTTCTCGTGCTTCTTCTTCAGGTGGTTCCGAAAATGACCGCCGAGCCTCGAGTCGGCCTCGAGAAGGGTCCTCTTCACGGCCTCCACCTTCGAGTGTTTCTCCGTCTCGCCCGTGTTCGCGAGCTCCCCGGCCAGTCCTCGCGCCGGGCCCTGCTCGTCGGAGGGAAGGATGTCGTCGGCGAAGCGATCATCGGGCACTTCGATGAGCTCGCGCAGCTCGCGCTCGACTGATCGGGGGTCGGATCCGTATTTGACGACCTCGATCTGGACATGGGGATTGTTCGCCAGCGCGCGGCCGAGAAAGGAGCGTCTCGCCCTCGTAACCTCCTCCCGCCGCTGCACGAGGAGGAGAATCTGCTCCGCAATCCGCGCGGCCTCTGCGTCTCGGTCCTCGCGCGCCTTGAGAAGCCGCTTGCGCGCCGAATCGAGCTCCGACCGCTCATGGGTCAAGCGCTCGAACGCCCCCGGATCATCCACTCCTTGCGCCGCAAGGTCGTCGGACAATGCTCGGTGCGCGTCCTTGGCGGCTTGAACACGCGCCCGCCAGGCTTGGACACGTGGGTCGATGCTGAGCTGATCGCGCACACCGACGATCCTCCGCTCTTGCCCTTCGAGGTCCGAAACTACGGACGCCAAGACCTGGTCGACCTCCCGGCGCCACGCGAGCAGGTCTGCGTCCGCGTCCGTGAAGTGCTGAGGTGGCCAATCGTCGAGGGCCAACTCCGCGCGGAGCTCGGCAATCCGCTTCGTGAACCGGTCGAGCTGGGTGCCGAGCTGCTCGACTTCGCGCTCCTGGTGCCCTGCGCGAGCAAAGCTCTGACGGACAGTCGCGGAGTCGGACTGGGACATCGCCGCGAGCTTACGATCGGCTTCCTCGATTCGACGCTCGACCTCGGGCAACTCGGCCAAACGACCCTCGAGCTCACGGAGTCGAGCGCGCTGGGCGAAGAAGGTGCGCTGGGCCTCCGCGAGAGCCTTCTTGTGGGTCTCCACGCCCGCCGCCTCGTCGATGATCGAGAGGAGGTTCTTGCGACCTTCTCCGGCCAGGGCGGCGACCTGACCCTGCGAGAAGATGCGAAGGGGGAAGCGCTCGGGCGTGACCGCCTGGCTTGAGGATGGCGTGAATCTCCCGTTACCCTCCTCCTGCACCTCGATCGTCGAGCCAGCGGCCCCCCACGAGAGGCGATAGCGCCGGTCCTCATGCCGCCAGTCCACGTGAACGGTGGTGTTGTCACGCAGTGCGCCGTCTCCGTTGCGGCCCTTATACACCTTGCGAAAGGCCTCGAACTGCCGCTGCGGCTCACTGCCGATCGGGAGCTCCTGCGATCGACCGGCCGCGAGCCGCAGTCCATGGACCAGGGTCGACTTGCCCGTACCGCGCCCTCCGATGATCGCGGTGAAGAACGGCGACAGCTCGACGCGGGCAGCCTGACCGTTGCCCATGTAGCGAGCGTTCTCGATCTCGATCGCCTCGATGGTGTGGGCGGGGCGGCGGTTCGGGTCGAACGGGCCCTCGTCGCTGCGGCGAATGGAGACGCCATTGCCGTCCAGCAAGGCGAGCCGCAGGCCTTCCAGCGTGGGGTGCGCCATCTTGACCCAGGTGAAGTTGCTTCCGGGAGCGCGGTCTCCGTCGAAGTCGTGGCAGTCACTCCCGAGCAC
Organism: Deltaproteobacteria bacterium; assembly: GCA_011526105.1. Lineage (GTDB taxonomy): Bacteria > Myxococcota > Kuafuiibacteriia > Kuafuiibacteriales > Kuafuiibacteriaceae > WYAZ01. The sequence goes on from WYAZ01000035.1 coordinate 11,010, forward strand.
TCGCGCGAACCGCTTCTCCAGGGCGGCCACACACTCGGGGAAATGAGACGAGTCGTTGTAGCACTCCACAGCAAGGATGCCGTCCGGCTCGAGGGCTTGCTTGAGGGTGTTCGCGTCGACGACGCTCCTCCGCGTGCCCGGGTCGCACCGAAGTAATCCCTTTGGACCGTCCGCGTGGGCGGGAATGGGTACACAGGGAGAGCTCGACTGAAGCAGCACATCCAGCACGTCTTGAAGGCCAGCACCCGTCACTCCATCGCTGTCGCCCTTTGTTCCCTGGTAGCGCACAGTCCCAAGGAGGGTGTCGATATCACCCTTGGTCGCCGTCGGCTCGAGTATGGCCAGAACGTGGATGCCGCCCTGGACGGAGACCTCCACCCCCGGAAACAGCGTAAGCTCCCGGAAGCCTGCCGGCGCCTGACCTCGGTCGGCCTGGGCCTTCATCTGCTGATAAGCGTTCTTCAGTCGGTCGATCCATTCGCCGCTGTTGTGATCGGTGACCGCCACGCAGTTGATCTCGGCGGCCATGAACTGGAGGAGCCACTTTTCGGGCGTCATCTCCTCCGGAGTGTCGGCGGCGCGCTGCCACGCGGCCGTGTCACGCGACGCCGGCGTGTGGGTGTGGAAATCGAACTTCCACCAGCGGGCTCCCGGGTAGCTCGACATCACGCTTCTCCGAACAGGCCAAGCTGGGCCACGGGCGCCGGCACGGCGTTGGCCACCGTCTCGATCGCCACCCACGCGGTGACGAGTTCATTGTAGGCGCGTGCATCCTCGGCCCAGCCGCGGCGCTCGCACAGGGTGTAGAGGCGGTAAGCGAGCTGGCGTATGGCCTCGCCCCGGTTCTTCACCACGCCCAGGATCTGACCGGCCCCGGACTCGCCGTCCTTTCTGAACGCGCGGATGAGCTGATGCAGCGCCTCCCAGACCGGCAGCCGCTTGTCCGTCCGCGGGTCCCAGTTCGCGGGGTACTCCGGCCACTTTCGCAGGCGGACCTTGCCGCCTCCGCTCACGACGACCCCCGCTTCCACCACGCCGCCCACACTCGTGGCCTTGGCTCGCGCGAGAACGTCGGCGTTGCCGTAGGCGCCCTCTCCCCACCCATATTGGTCGAACCAGTGGAGGCAGAACTGCGTGTCCGCGTCGAAGTCGTCCTCGGCGAGGAAGCGGTTGATGAGCTGGAGCGCGGTCTTGACACTCATCCGGGTGCCGTCCGCTTCGAGCACCGCGGCGTATTTGGAGAACACCGCCATGCCGGGCCCGATGATCGCCTGGGAGAGATCGACCGGCGCCACCGGGGAGCGGTCCTCGCCAGCGCCCTTGGTCATCTCGTCGAGGGCCTCGGGGAGCATGGCGTTGAGCTCACGCAGGAACTCGCGGCGGGAGATGGTGGCGGCCGTTTCGGGGCGCCTTCGGCAGACGAGGATGATGCTCGAGGCGAGCGCGTTCGTGCCCGAACCGATCATGCGGTTGCCGAGCTCGGTTCTCATAGGCCAGGTGCCGGTGAGCGCGAGCCCCGAGCGCAGCACTCCTTCGAGAAATGTCTCCCATCCGCTCGATGAAGTGCCCCTGCCATCCTTCGTCTCGGACTGTTTGAAGGCATAGTAGATCGTGAAAGGGTATGCCGGATGGGCTTGGTCGGCGAGTCGTCCCATCGCCTGCGTCATCCCATCGAGAAAGTAGCTCTCTGCTGCCTCCTTTGTCCCGTGACGGAAAACCGTTGCTACGAGCTCGTCTTCCTTGGAAACGACCATCGTGGGGAAGAGATCAGGAAAGACGTGCCTAAGACTCTTCCGGAGCCAAACGTAGAAGAAGTCTGAGAGATCCGCGTATCCAATGTTGTCGTAGTAGGGGGGATCAGTCGAGACCACCATCCGTTGCGTGATGGACTGATTCGCAGCGTCGCTTCGGATGGCAGATCCACGACCCATGGCCGGCAAGAATTCGATGGCTTGAGCGACCCACTCTACATTGTTCATCCAGTTCCCAGAAGACGATGAGAACGGGTTCGCCTCCGCGTAGTCCCAGACCATGGGTAGCGCTTGGCGGCCAAATGTGTTTCTCAATGCCTCCATCTTCGGACTACTGTCCCAAGAACATGCGGTCGAGCCACGATCGATACTTCTGGAAAGTGCGAATCCAAGGAACAACGCCACAGCTTCTCCGTAGGCAACTGAGCCGTCACCGCCCTCGCCCAATGAGCGGGCTGCGGCGCCGATGCAGGTGCGGCCAGCCTCCGAGGCAGCCGTCAGGGCGACCTCGCGCAGCAATTCTGCGAACGTCGAGTGTCCAACGATCTGGCGCGGCGTGAAGAGATGCCACCACGTGAATAGGCCGTAGGCAGAGCAAACCCCGCCCGTGATCATTGCTCGCGTCGGCGTCCTTCCGCTTAGCCAGCCCTGACGGGCCTCGGCTACCACTGGGTACGCTTCGGCCGCCCTCGCGATTTCCTCATCAAACACGGTTGGAGACAAATAGATGCGCCCGCGATGACCTTCAGCCGCGACCGCCATCAACCGACTTCCCATGCGCCCAGCTTTGCCCTCTGTTCGCACGTACTCCCTAGAGAGTGGCGCTCGGCTCATTAGACAATAGAAGTCCTGAGCTTTCCCAAGCCTCGTCCCGACGGCCGCCTCCCGTGGCGGAGTCCCGATGCGAACCTCGAAGCGATACCGATTTCCTTCGAGGACTGGTTGGACCCACGCACCTTTCCCCGTCTTGCTTCCGAGCACTAGGTTGGAGATCAGAGGTACTTGTACGCTTGAGAATGCAGGGTTGTCGCTTTGGACGGTCCGCGCCCACAACCACGCGATGACCGTCAACTCTCGCCCCACCAGGCCCTGAAGGTCCGGCCGCTCACGCGCCATTTCCTCGGTCACTTTCACCTTCGGGTACAGATGCCCGATGCGCTTCTCCGCTTCCTCCCGCATCCACGCCCCGTAGCGTCGCACGTCCTCCGCGAGCCCCTCGGCCCCCTTCCAGCTCCGGAGCTTGGCCTCCGCCTGCGCATCCGGATGGATTGGGGGACGCCCCGCGAACCTCGGCGGGATCTCGATCATCGCCTTGTTGATCAGCACCGCCACCGGGTTGAGGTCGGACGCAAAGGCCTCGAGCCCGAGCCGCTGGGCCTCGAGGGGGATGGTGCCCCCGCCCGCGAAGGGGTCGTGAAGCCCCGGCAGCCTCTCGGGGTCGAACAGCGTGGCCGCCTCTGGGTGGTCGCGGTTCAGCTCACAGACCTCGCGCCAAGACTGCCGGATCTCGGCCCGTGCCTTCCTCAGGACCTCCTCGTTGGTCGTGTTCTCCCACTTCACCAGCTCGGAGATGAGCGCAAACAGGTGGTTTCGACGTTGGGTGAATCCGCCGCGCTGCTGAAGCGACGGCTTACGGCCGGGGTTCTGGAGCTCCCACAGCGAGGCGGGGTCGTTCACGAGCTGGCCGAAGATCACCGCTCGCGCCGCGGCCAACGGCCGGCGAGCCCACCACAGGTGCAGAGTGCTGGGGTGCCCATGGCGGATCGACTTCTCCCGCGCGGCCGCGGCGTTGATGTCGCCGAGCGGCAGCGCCACCTCGATCAGCTTCTTGGGAGATTTCACGGGATACGTCATGGCCAGCTTCCCGGCCGGCGAAGGCGCTGCCCAGGGTTGACCCAACATCCCACAGCGCGGAGACTACGGCCACCACCCCGATGAGAGCATCGTCGGGCCGACGACCGGGATTCCGAGGAGCCCTGGCCGTCTTCTCTTCTTGCCCCCCAGCTCACCCCACTCGCTCCGCGCGCTGGATCAGCGCCTTGACCTCCAGGTTCCAGGACGAGACGCCCCAGCCCGGCTCAGTATCGAACGGGTGCCTGAGATAATACGGCCCGTCCACCGCATCCTCGTGCTCGTCCACGAGCACGATGGCCAATACGAACTTCTCGGCCTGGTTCAGGGCGTAGAGGATCTCGTTGCGAGTCACGGTGAGCGTGTCCGCGCCTTTCAGCCGACCCTTCACCTCGATGTGCCGAGCTTCGGGGACCCTGCCATCGACGCGGGGCGGATAGGAGGTGAGATCCCAGCCACATTTTTCCTTCGACACGTCCACCACCTTGCAGCCCCTCGTCTCCTCCACCCGCCGGACCGCCTCCATCGCCAGACGCTCGGTGCGCTGCTTCACCGCGGGATCCACCTGAGGTGCGGGCGGGCTCCCTCCCGAATCATGAGCCCCGGACATCCGCGTGATCAGGCCCGAGGGCAGCACCAGCGCACCGCCGAGCACGACCGGTGTCGCCGACGAGAGGTGTCGCATGGCCTGGAGCTCCTTCTTCCGGGCCTCGAGCCGACCTTCGAGCTCCAAGATCGTGCGACGCGCGTTGTCCACGTTGAGGCGGACGTCCTTGCCCGCCTCCTGGTCCTCGCGTAGCTTCATCCACCGGTCCGACCAGTAGTTGATCTCCTTGGTCAGCCGTTCATGGACCGCACCAAGCGTCTTGTCGACGTGCGCGATGCGGCGCTGGGCGACCTCCTCGAAGTGCTGGGGCACGAGCGACGAGGCCGCGAGCGCCAGTGCCTTCTGCTCCAGGTCGCCCGAGATCCACTCTTCCTGAAGGAGCGCCTCCAGCAAGGGTCGGTCGGCCGGATCGAGCGGCTCCAGGTCGAGGTGGGGCGCCCAGCCAGCGAAGCTCGCTTCTCCCTCGGCCGACACCCGGACGAACTGGAGGCGCTTGCTCAGCACCACGTCAGCGGCGGACTTGATCTCGTGCGTGAGCAGAAAGAGCAGGCTCGCCTGGTCGCCTTCATCAGCCGGATCGACCAGAATCGCCCCCTGGCGCAGCAGGTTCGCGTGCTGCTCGATGACGAGGTCCGTCACCGCCATCATCAGCGGGTGGCCGGGGTGCAGCAGCACGGCCGGCGCCAGGCCCGGCCGGTCGAGGGGTCGTATGGCCTCCTTGGTGAAGCAGACCCGATCGTAGCGCTGCAGTACCGGTGCGTTTTCGCGCCGGTTGCGGCCGGTGATCACCCGGTCCCGGTCGCGCACCAAGGCCGGGACGTGGGTGACCTCGAAGCGGCCTGCCTCGCGCGGGTGCATCGAACCGCCGACCGCCTCGATGGCGCGCGCGAAGAACGAGCGCACGAAGAACGGCTGGAGCCGCCGCGCCTCGGCCTTCTCCATCTCCGCCTTCACCGCGAACAGCCGCTCGGCGCTCATGGTCTCTTGCGCCAGCGCGTTTCGCTCCAGGATGGACTCGATGTGCGACTGGTCCAGCGCGGCATCGAGGCGCTGGTACAGCCGGGCCCGAACCTCGGGTTGATCGCCGTAGCGGATGGCGCGGAGCAGCAGGTCACGCAAGCTCTCGCCCTCGAACACCTCGCCCAGGATGTCGAAGACGCGGCCCTTGAGCGCATCGCTCTCGATGCGCAGCTTCTCCAGGAGCCGGTGGTAGACGTCGCCCTCGCGGGTCTCCTTCGCGACCAGGTTCCAGAGATGGCACACCTCGGTCTGCCCGATGCGGTGGATGCGGCCGAACCGCTGCTCCAAGCGATTCGGGTTCCAAGGGAGGTCGTAGTTGACCATCAGGTTCGCGACCTGGAGGTTGACGCCTTCTCCGGCGGCGTCGGTGGCGATGAGCACCCGCGTGTCGGGGTCGGAGCGGAAGAGCTCCTGAACCCTGCGACGTTCGTCGCGACGTGTGCCCCCGTGGATCGTGACGATGGCCTCGGGTTTGCCGAGCACCCCGGCGATCTTCGTGTGCAGATAGTTTAGCGTATCGCGGTGCTCGGAGAAGATGATGATCTTGCGCTGGCGCCCATCGGCACCACGCATGTGCGGCTCGTCCTGAAGGATGCGCGAGAGCTCGTCCCATTTCCGGTCCTGGCCGGAGTGAACGAGGGCCTGCGCCTTCTGCTGAAGAGCTTGGAGGATCAGCACCTCGCCCTCGAGCTCGGTGATGGTCTGTGAGGCCGAGGCCTCGTCCACGAGCTGCTCTTCGAGGTTCTCCTGCTCCTCGGCATTCAGATCGTCGTCGTCCTCCGGGAGGGGCTCGTAGAGAACCTCGGCGAGAGCCTGCCGACCGCGCACCCCGAGTCGGGCCTCGCGCAGGCGCTTGTCGAGTCGCTCGCGGCGCCGCTTCAAGGACTGGAAGATGGCCTCGGGGCTCGAGGCCAGCCGGCGCTGAAGGGCGGTGAGCGCGAATCCGACCGCACTCCGCTTGCGGCCTTCGAGCGCGTCCGCTTTCCCCATCTCCTCCTTCACGTAGTTCGTGACCTGCTCGTAGAGCGCAGCCTCGGCCTCGGAGAGCCGGTAGTTCACGGTGTAGGCCTTGCGCTCGGGGAACAGCGGCGTCCCGTCGAACTTGACGAGCTCTTCTTTGACCATCCGGCGCATCAGGTCAGAGGCGTCTACCTTGTGCACCCCGTCGCGAAACTTGCCGTAGAAGCGGTCCGAGTCGAGGAGTGAGAGGAAGAGCTGGAAGTCCTCCTCCTTCCCGTTGTGCGGCGTCGCGGTCATCAGGAGCAGGTGCCGCGTGTGCGCGCCCAGCGACTCTGCGAGCGTGAACCGCTTGGTACGCTTCAGCTCCTGGCCGTAGAAGTGCGCGGACAGCTTGTGGGCCTCGTCGAAGATCACCAGATCCCAGCCCGCACGACAGACCTTCTCCTGGTGCTCGTCACTTCTGGACATCTGGTCGAGGCGCACGATGAGATGGTCGTGGTCCTCGAAGGGGTTGCCGCTCGGCGATTCGACTTCGAGCGCTCGGGAGTACACCCGGAATTCCAGACCGAACTTCTCGCGGAGCTCATCTCGCCACTGCTCGACCAGGCTACCCGGCGCCACGATGAGGATGCGCCGGGCGTCGGCCCGCATGATGAGCTCGCGGATGTACAGCCCGGCCATGATGGTCTTGCCGGCACCCGGGTCGTCGGCGAGGACGTAGCGGAGCGGTTGCCGGGGGAGCATCGACTCGTAGACGGCGGTGATTTGGTGCGGCAGCGGCTCCACGTTCGAGGTATGGACGGCCATCATCGGATCGAAGAGGAAGGCTAGGTCGATACGTTTCGCCTCGGCGACGAGCGTGAAAGCCTCTCCATCACCGTCGAAGGCCCAGGGCCGACCCACCGTAGCTACGGCCAACTTGGCCTCATCCGCCCGGCTGAGCAGCCGCTCGCGGAGGTCACCGTTCGCGAGCTTGTAGAAGATGGTGAGGGCATCGTCCCCCACGGGGAGCACAGCGGCCACCGTGACGACCAGGCCGGGCTCGATACCTTCGAGGCTCGCGCCGGCCTTGATGTTCTCGAGCCGCAACATCCCCCCTCTACTCCTCCCCTGAGCCGAGGTGAAACTCAACTTACACTCCGAGACCTGCGGAGGCGCCACTTGGGGACGGAGCACCGACGAACCGGGTCGGCGCACGCTACCACGCGGCCTTCAGGGGGCTCAAGGTGGGAGGCAGCTCAGGCGCCGTCGTTTTGTGAGATTCGCTGGTGATTCCGTGTTGCCGAAGTGACCTCTCGACCGGCTACTGCCCACGGCTACGTCTACGCCGACGACCGCGTGGTGGCGGAGCTGGCCCCCGACGGCTCCGTGCGGAGCCGCTTCGTCTACGGCCACACCGGCCACACCCCCGCCGGCATGTGGCAAGGCGGGGTCTGGTATGCGTTCGTGACCGACGCGCGCGGCTCGGTCCGCGCGGTCGTGCACGCCGACACCGGCCAGGTGGTCCAGGCTTTGGACTACGACAGCTTCGGGGTGGTCCTCGCGGACTCCAGCCCCGGCTTTCAGCCCTTCGGCTTCGCCGGCGGCCTCTACGACCCCGACACCGGTCTGGTCCGCTTCGGCGCGCGAGACTACGTCCCCGAGCTCGGCCGCTGGACCGCCCCCGACCCCCTCGGCTTCGCGGCCGGGGACACCTCGCTGTACGTCTACCCCTTCTCCGACCCCGTAAACCTCATCGACCCCTCGGGCGAAATCGCCGTCTGCCCTCTCGCGCTCAACGCCTGGCGGGCCTACCAGGTCGCGAGCGCGATCGCGACCCTCATGGACCTCCTGGAGAAGAGCCAGGAGTTCATGGACCCCTGCACCTCGGACGAGCGGCGGATGGAGATGCTCGCCGAGGCGCTTGCTGATACGCTCGCGAGCCTGGCCCTCGGGAAGCTGGGCCAGAAGCTCGGGAAGGATCTCCTCGGCATGCTCGCCAAAAAGTACGGCCTGAAGGCTTGCTTCATCGCCGGGACGCTGGTGGCCACCGCCTCCGGGGCCCAGGCCATCGAGACGCTCGCCCCCGGCGACGCGGTGCTGGCGGTGGACGAGCACACCAACGTGGTCTCGGAGCGGGCGCTGCTCGGGGTCTCGTCCCGCGAGGTCGAGCGGTACTTGGACCTGCGGCTCGAGGCCCCGGCGGCGGCCGGGGGTGCCGGCGCCTCGGTCGAGGCCGAGCACCTGGGCGTGACCGCCGAGCACCCGTTCTGGACGAGCGTGGGGTGGAAGCCGGCGGCGGAGCTGGTGCCGGGGGACGTGGTGCTGTCGCCGCACTCCGGGTGGCTGCGCGTGGGCGGCAGCTAGACGCGACCCGCAGCGGGCTGGACGACACGTACGCCGTGCTCGTGTCCGTAGTAGTCGGGCGCACAGTACCGTTCGTAGATCGTCTCGAGGCTCACGATCTCCCACGGAAAGTTCTCGCCCACGTTGCCTTTGTGAAACACGACCCCTCGGCCCTCGGCATCAAACCCCAAGAACAACGCCACGTGCGACTCGTGTGCCCCCAGCAACAGCGCGGCGGGGACCGGGACCTCTCGAAGCGCGCTCGCCAAGGCTTCGTACGACGGATAGACCCTGTGCGGGACGAGCGTCTCTTCGCTCGGAAACAGGAGCATCTGCTGCGGCAGCACGCCGGGTCCGAGGAGCGCGGTCGCCGCGGCCCCGAAGCAGTTGCAGCGCCTGAGCTCTTCCGCCAGCGCGGGCTGAGCGGGATCGCGACTCGAAACAAAGGCGATTCGCTCCTTGATCCGCGCGGCGACGTCTGCCGGGACCTCGACGCCCGACTCCCCTTCACCGAGACCGACTCGTTGGGTCGGGCGCGCCTTGGGCTGGGCCCCGAACGACGCCCAACCCAACAGCCCTTTGAAGATCGCGTTCGACCGCGACAGGGAAGAGCCGCCGACGGAGCCTGGGTGAGCGGGTTCTGCATAGCCCCGCCCCGAGAACCGCGTGCTCGTCAGGTGTTCGACCGCGTCACCGCTCAGCCCATGTTCGTGAGCGATGCGAACGGCAGCAGGAACAGCGAGAGAGCCATCATCGATGGCCTTCCGAAGCCACTCGAGCTTCCGCCCAGCCTCGAGTCCGCGCAGCTTGGACGCGTCGAATCCCACCGCTCAGAGCCTAACACCAAACACGGAGTTCGGGGGACGCGCGACTGAACCCAATCTCCGGGTTTCGATGCCCTCTATGGCGGAAAATCGTGGGACCTCATGACACCGCCTGGGTGGGTGGTCTGGTTCGCCCCCCGAACATCCGAACCTTCGGGCGGCTCACTTCTTCGTTCGGGCGCGCGTCAGGCTGGCCACGAGCTCCATCGCGTTGTCTCCCTCACCCAAGCGGCCGATCAGCCGCCGTTCACCTTGGGTGAGCCGGGCCTTCACCCGGAACTGACGACGCTCCGTGCCCTTGTCCAGGTGAAGGCTGCGGTCCACGTGGAAGCTCAGAACCGGCCCTTCGGCGTCCCCTCCGTCACGACACACCTGGACGTGGAGCTCGCCCTTGGCGGTGCGGTCATCGACCGAGGCGCAGCCTTCAGCGCCCTCCAGGCTCAGCGTCAAGGAGGTCGGAGGGAGCTTTCGGGTGGCGTCACTCAGCTCCAGCGTGACCTCCAGCCCCTTCTCGCTGGCCTCCGCCACCCCGCCGACCCCGGCGATCAGCAGCGCGGTCGAGAGAAAGCATGGGTTCTTGATCGATTTCATTCGGTGCTCCTCGTGGTCCCGTCCGCACTTCCGGCGAGCAAGCCGCGTGCCACGCGCTCGCGAGGCTCGTGACGCGCGCTCCCGCTCGCTTCGTTCGGTCCGCGTGTGCCACGTTGACGCGGACTCGCCGGGCAGCCGGACAATTCGTCAGACGAACATGCGCTCGAACACTCGGTAGTGCGCGCCGTCCATGCCCAGCGCCGTGTACACGCGCTGCGCGTGCTCGTTCCGAGTGTCCACGTACAGCCGCAGACCGGCGGCGCCGGCGCGCTGAGCCTCGTCGAGCACGTGTTCGTAGAGAGCGCGGTAGATTCCGCGACCCCGCGCCTCTGGCCAGACGTACACCGACTGGATCCACCATACGTCCCGGCTTCGCCAGTCACTCCACTCGTGGGTGATCATGAGCTGCGCGGTGACGCCGCCCTCCTCCTCCACCACGTAGTAGCGACCGGCGACGCGCCCCTCCAGCACCGCTCGCACCCCGGATCGGAGGAGCTCCGGGTCGAGCGCGAGGCCTTCGGTCTCATCGGCCATGGCGCGGTTGCCGGCGATCAGCGTCTCTGTGTCTTCCAGCGTAGCTCGTCGAATCCTCATCTAGACTCGATGTACGCTCGTTCCCAGGAAACCCCAAGCGTCCGGAGCCCCTCGCAGGCCCGAGCCCGCCCGAGCCCGCCAACCCGGTTGACCGCTCTCCGCTCTGGTGCGGGTCTTCTTGCGCAGCATCTTCGCCGGTATCCGACGACGACTCGCGTCGACCTCCGTCCCCAGTGAAGCGCTCCACCCCGGTGCGGTCGTGTTCGTGCAGCGCTTCA
>WYAZ01000036.1 GCA_011526105.1 Deltaproteobacteria bacterium
GAACCTCGTCACGCCGATGCCGGCGCGCGGCATCCGGATGGCCGCCGGCATGCGCACGTCGGACTCGGGCTCGATCTGCGCGCGCGCGATCGTGACGATCGGGCGCATGTGCCGGTCGCGCAGCTGCTGGATCAGCTGCTCTTGCCGGCGGAGTTCGGCGCGGCTGAGCTCGCGCCCGGTGATCTGCGCTCCCGCGTACTCGCGGAGGCGACTCACCACCTCGTCCAGCGTCTCGCGGGCACCGGTGTAGCTGAGCGGCCCCGTGAGCGGGTGCTCCTCCAGGAACGCCCGCACGCGCACGAACGCCTCCAACGTCTGCTTCTGCTTCACGATCATGACTCCTCCTGATGGATGTGATTGGACGCAATCGCCCCGGGGATCCCCGCCCGCGTGCGTCCTTCACGGGCGGACGAGTTTGTCGACGTCGCGAGCTCCGGCACTCGCGTTCCGGCCTGTTTGAGTGGCGTTCACGTCTGTTGCAGTCGCGTTCACCTCTGTTGCGGTCGCGTTCGCGTCCGTTGCAGTCGCGTTCACCGCTGTTGCGGTCGCGTTCACCTCTGTTGCGGTCGCGTTCACGTCCGTTGCTGTCGCGTTCACCGCTGTTGCAGTCGCGTTCACGTCCGTTGCTGTCGCGTGGCGGTCTGTTGCTCTCGCGTGACGGTCCGCCGGACTCGCGTGACGGTCCGCCGGACTCGCGTGACGGTCCGCCGGACTCTCGTGGCGGTCCGCGCCTCTCGCGAGACGGCCCGAGGCTTTCGTGTTTCGGGTTGCGGGGCTCGTGTGGCGGGTCGCCGGACTCGCGTGGCGGCCTGACGGGCTCTCGTGGCGCTCCGTTCCTCGCGACTGGCGGCGTGTTGCTCGATATTTGCCGCTCGCGGCTCGGGGTCGACGGGCGGTGACTCACGCCTGGCCGGTACTCGACCCCCTCTACTAGTACATGTCTCCAGACCCCCGATTCCTATGAATGCCTGGATGGCGAAATCGTCCTGCCAATCAGGCATTCATAGGAATCGGCCTCCCCGCGACATGTACTAGTAGAGGGGCTCGTCTCGACGGTCCGCCCGCTCCGGCCTCAACCCGACTCCCAATGAGACTCGCACTGTTCAGGCGATCACCCGAGGAGAGCAGTCCGTTGGTCGAGGCGGCGCCGCCGCTCCAGGCACTCGCGCCGGAGCTCGAGGAGCTCTTCCTCGAGGCCTATCGGCGGCTGCACGGGCGGGTGTTGGACCACGCGGAACGCTTCCTCGACAAGGACGACGCGAGCGATGCCGTCGGCGAGGCGATGTCGGCGCTCTGGCGTCGCTGGCGCACGCTCGCGCCGGAGAAGCGAACCGACCAGTACGTCTTCGGCGTGGTCCACTACTGCGTGTTCGCGAAGCTTCGGGAGCGAAAGGAGTTCGTCGCGCTCGACGACGCCGAGTCCGAGCTCGACCGGGTGGTGATGAACGCAGCGGAGGAACGAAGCGGACGGGATGCGATCGCGGAGGTCCTGGACGAGACGCTGGCCGCGATGCCGCCGCGCCGGCGCGAGGTCTTCCTCCTCATCCGCGAGGAGTCCTTCACCTACCGGGAAGCCGCCGAGGTGCTCGGCGTGAGCGAAGGCTCCATCAATACACACATGCGCCTGGCGAACGAGCAGCTCCGCAGAGCCTTCACGCGCGCCGGGTTCCGGATCGCCTTGCCGAAGCCACCTGCCCGACTGCCGTCCCCGATGGGAGGCGCCGACAATGACTGAGCAGACGACCGACCACACCTACTCCGTGCTCGACGACATGGACGACCTCGAGCTGGTCACGCGGATGCTCAACGGGCAGCTCGACCCGGCGCGTGTCGAGGCGGTCCGGCGACGGCTCGCCGAGGACGCGGAGTTCCGCGACTTGGCCGCGCCGCTGCTGCTCACCTGGACGGTGCCGCCGCACATCGAGCGGTATCCGCGGCCCGCAGGGGAGTGGGAACGCGACTGGCACGCGTTCGCCGAGCGCGCAGGGATCTCACCGCCACCCATCCAGAAGGGCTGGCGCCGGCATCCGCTCTGGAAGCAGATCCGGAAGCAGGTCCGGCCGCACATCCTGCTCATGGCATTCTTGCCGCTCATCCCCTTCGTCACGTACGCGCTCGTCCGCTTCGTCCCCATGAGCACCTGGGCCTTGGACGGCGAGCTGCAGCAGCGGGTGATCGCCACCGTCGCGGCGGATCCCAGGGGACGGATCTTCCGGGTGCCGTATGACACCGTCTGGACCCCCATCGGCGGCACCGGCCTTCGCGTGCGCCCTGCGCTCGGCTCCGATCTGCGCGTCGCGGAGCGCCGGACGGACGGCAAGCGGCAGTTCCTGCTCGACAGCGGGGCGGTGCGGTTCCACGTCGCGCCGGTCACCAGGTCCGACCCGACCTTGCGTGGCCACCAGATCGACGTGCACACGCCTGCGGGTGTCGTGTCCGCGGACGAGTCCGAGTTCACGGTGAGCGTGCGCGGCGACACCACGGATGTCGAGGTGCATGCGAGCGGCCGCCCGGGGTCCAGGTTCCGGCCGGTCGAAGCCCGAGCGATCATCGTGGGCGGGGCAGCGCTCTCCACCGAGGCCAGTTCATACTCCATCCCGCTGGCCGCTGGCGAACGTACGCGCCTCGTGCGCGGCCAGGCCCCCGCGCGTTACTCCGGCAATCCCTGAGCCGAGGCTGCCATGCGATCGTACCGGTCCCACATCGTCCCACTCAGCCCGGCACTCCTGGTCGCCGCCGCCAACGCCTTCGTCGGCGTCAGCGAGCAGGGGGGCGACAACCGTGGCCAGATGGTCGAGCACTTCCTCCGCAGCGTGCATCTGCCGCCGGGCCAACCCTGGTGCGCGGCGTTCGTGCACCATGTGGGGTACTCCGCGCACTACGATCAGGTCACGGGACGCTCGAGCTGGCCGCTCCCGGCCACAGGGAGCTGCGAGGCGCTGGCGCGGGCCGCGCGCGCGCAGGGCGCGCTTCGCGACGAGCCCTACGTCGGCGACCTCTTCCTGCTCTACAGCCGGCCGCGGGGGCGGTTCATCCACACGGGGATCGTCGTCGGCGTGCAGGACGAGGCGCGGGTGCACGAGCGGGACGTGCACGTGTGCGTGACGGTGGAGGGGAACACCAACTCCGATGGATCCGCGAACGGGCACACGACGTTGCGGAAGGTGCGGACGTTCCGGGAGGGGGACGGGCACAAGTTCGTGCGGTGGGTGGAGATGGAGCGGAGGGCGGTGGCGGCGTGAGCATGCAGAGAATACCGACCTGCGTGGAGTGCGGGGTCCCGGTGCACGAGGACGCCACGCACTGTGACTTCTGCCGGCTCGAGACGTTCAAGCGCATGCTCATGCTGCGGGAGTATCTCGTGCGCACGATGGATGATGAGACGTGCGTTTTGCCGTACACGTACCGGAAGCTGTCGTAGGTCGGGCTCTGTTTCGTTCGGTGGGGCCCAGAAGTTGAGCACAATCTGCGCGCAACGGTCACCTAGTGTCGGCGCTAGGACGCTCTTAACCAAGCAGCTTGGACGATACGCGGCGGGCTACCCGATCAGGGTGCCGGCGCAACTCGCATTCCCAGGCCGTCATGACGCTCCACCCCGCGCGCCGCAGCTCGACGCGTACGAGCCGATCCCGCGCAACATTCGCGTCAAACTTCTTCTGCCAGAAGGCCACGTTCGACTTGGGCGTGTAGGCACGGCGACATCCCGCGTGACGGTGCCAGAAGCAACCGTTCACGAAGATCGCGGTGCGGTACCGCGGAAGTACGATGTCCGGGTGGCCAGGCAGCCGGGAGCTAAGCCGGAAGCGGAAGCCGAGCCGGTGAAGCTCCGACCTCAGCGCACGCTCGGGCGATGTGTCGCGGCCGCGAATGCGTGACATGTTCCAGCTCCGATGTACTTCGGAGATCCGATCGGCCACCGTTATCTCAAAACTTCCAGCACCAGCCCCGCGATGTACTCCGCGAGGCGCGGCGGCACGGCGTTCCCCACCTGGAGATACTGGGCGGTACGCGGGCCGCAGAAGACATAGGTGTCCGGGAAGGTCTGTAGTTGAGCGGCCTCGCGCACTGTCAGGCTCCGGCACTGACGCGGGTCGTGGTGGATGTAGTAGTGCCCGTCCTTCGAAATATGCGAAGTGATCGTCGTCGATACGCGATCGGCGAGCTGGACACGGAAGCGGTCGTTGAAGACGCCGGTTGTCAGCGCTCGCTGGACGTTGCGGTGCGCCGGCAACAGTTCACGCGGAAAATCCTCGAGGGAAGGCGAGCGGTTGTAGAGCGCCCCGAAGTTGGCTGCAAAGAAATAGCGATCGAGGTCTCCCGGAATATGAGCGCGAGCAGAATGGTTGAAGACTGGTTCACCACCCTCGCCTCTCAGCACCTCAGCGCCGCGACCGTCAGCGGGCACCACGACTCGGGCAGCCTCGGCAGCAATCCTGTCCCTCAGCTCGGGCGCGACCTCTCGCATCCACCGACGCTCCGCGACGCTCCGAACGTGGGTGCGCCACGCCGCGGGCGAGTCCAAGCCCCGACTGAGGCCGCTTCGCAGTCGCGGTAATTGGTACAGTTTTTCGGCCACCGTCACACTGGTTGCCTCTATGGGAAAGGAAAGCGGCTCCGGTGAGGCAACTCCTTCGCGCACGCCGACGATGATGACGCGGTGCCTCGCCTGCGGCACTCCGTAATGTTCCGCATGCACCACATAGTCTCGGGGTCGTGTCGATGCCCTCAAACCGGCTGGCGTTACGGCGTAAAGCTCGTACCGCGGCCGCCCGCGCGAGCGTCTGCCCTCCCGATGCAACGCGTCACCTGGTCGAGTAAGGTCCTCGGCTATGCGCGCGAACAGCCCCTCCGCGTCGAGTGTTGCTGAGAGCAATCCCTTCACGTTCTCCATCACGAAGACGGCGGGCTGGCAGTCGGCAAGCAGCTGGAGGTACTCGACATAGAGCGTCTGTCGCTCGTCCATCGCGGGAACGTATCCCACCTTGCCGCCGTTCCGCGCGCGGCCAGCCAGCGAGTAGGCCTGGCATGGTGGCCCGCCGATCAGGACTGAAGGGCCGCGGCCTTTGAGACGTTTCCTCGCCGCCAGCACGGTGTCGGATGTCTGCGGACCCAGCTCCAGCTGCAGCGCCTCGCTTGCGGCGCGCTCTGCCTCCCGTGGGAAGTCGTGCAGGATTGCATCGGGCGGCCCGCCGCCTGCTACGATCCGAAAGACCCTCTCCACAGCCGGCGCACCGGCGAGTCGCATCAGCTTCCGGAGCAGAAGTGTCCGGTGAGCATCCGACTCCTTCTCCACGCTTAGAACGACGTCGAAAGCGGGGCGTCCACGCCGGTCCTCAACGGCAGAAAAACCCTCGCCCAGTCCGCCGGGCCCGGCGAAGATGTCTACAACGGGAATGGGCATGTCGCCGCGTCAGAGTAGGAACATTACTTCGGCAGGAACCGGCGGAACTCCCTCGGCAACATGTCGAGCAGGCGGTCAGTTGACAGTGCAGCGAAGTCGTACGTTACGTCATACTGCATTAGTACTTCCGCGAGCCGACGCGCATTCGCAGCGGCACCTCGCTTCAGTGCTCCGCCCTCCTCGTCGAAGTACATTCGGTTGACGGCGCCGATGACGGCCGCGCTCGTGATCAGTTCCTGGCGAGAAGCGAATTGCTCGTAGAGGTCTCCGGGCTTGTGCAGCTGGGTCGCCAGCAACGCTCGGACGACCTGCGGCTCGTCCTGGTACAAAGAGTAAACAAGATAAGGGCCGGCAACCAGGTGACGATATCGCTTTCGGTAGTCATCGTTGGCGAGGATGTACCTGGCGTTCTCGTACACTTTCGTCCCCGATGGCCGCAGGACGTCGAAGAGTCGAAATGCGATCCAGGTCCATAGCCCCGGGTCACGGAGATGGCTGTCGTCGTCCAGTGCTTTGTCCAGCTCGCGATACAACCACGCGCCGAAGAGCCATCGGGACGCAAACCCGCTCGTAGGCACCGCGAGGGGTCCGCCGATCGGAGCAGAGAGCGCCGGATCCGTCAGGAACGCTTCGGACACACCTTCTACCGTACCCTCCCGTAGTTCGGCCAGGAGGTCGGCCGCTGCCAGCATTCCGGGTTCGAGAAAGCGTCGACAGTTCGCCTTCATTCGGCGCCTCCGATCCACGCTGCAACGCCTCGAAACATCTTATGCTTCAATGCAAACGTCGCTGTCGCTTCGGCCACCCAAGCGTCACAACCCTCGTGATCCTCCGAGAGAGGTCTCGGCCCAGCACCAGCCGGCACAGTGCTCAGCATCGCCGTCTGCCAGGCCTCGTCAGACTCCGCGTCCGCGGGGTTCATCAAGGCCTCCAACAGCAGCTGGCGATAGACCTCGGGGAGGATCAGCGACTTGACCTCTGGCCGTCTGAGGAAGCTCCGCCAGTCCGCGATCTTCTGGTTCACTTGAAGGAGCGGATCCGGGCCGGCGAATGAGAGCCGCCACGTTACATGGCCCAGCTCTGCGGGTTGTACCGGGAGGAACGATCGAGCATCCCCCAGTTGATCGACCTCCGCTGGCCGAATGCCGTCGGCCTCGCCCAGGATCAGACCTGCCTTGTCGCCGCCGCCAATGACTTTCACGCGAAAGCCGACGCCTTCAGCCGTCGCAAAGTCCGAGAGGGAGAACCAGTCGGCGCTTGGGGTCGCAACCGTGCCCAGGTTGAAGCGCATCAGCGTCCAATGCGCCTGCGCCTCAAGGACCAACACGGCGGATGCCGGGAACTCGTAGCCATCGAAGTCCACAACGCACGCGAGCCGCGGAGGAGTCGTAGTGGAGTCCACGCTCACCTCGATGTCCGCGCGGCGTATCCGCTGGCAGCCGGTATAGTTCAACCGCCTGGTGGTCATTCCGCATCCTCAGGCGACTCCGCCGTGACTCGGACGATGACGTTGCGATTTTCGTCGAAACCTGAGAACACCAACTCAAAGTGCGAGTCCTGGACCTTAGCGAGGACACGGTTGTCCTCCGCTAGCTCTACGTCCGCTCCGGCGGCTTCGCAGAGTATGTCGCGGCCGATAGCAAAGTCCGCCGGACGATACTTTCGCAACGGGTTGCCGCGGCGTACATCATATGCACAGTCGACTGCGACGCGCGTGCCCGGGGACGCAGAGCCCGTTCCGCGAACCGCAAATCCCCCCGCCAGCTTCGTGATTCTGAAACGCGGCGGGCGTCCAACAATCTCGGGCACTTCCTCGGTCTCATCGCCTGCTGACGCCTCCCGCGACTTGACTCTCTTTGGCCGTGGCGACGGTTCAGGGCGAGGGAAGAACTCCGCCAGGAGGCCTTCATCTGCATTGACGTCCCCCCCTTCAATCTCGCGGATGATCTCAAACGCCGCGTCCCTCACCAGCTGCAGGAGTTTCCCAGCGTAGACGTACTTGACCTTGACCAAGTCATACTGCAGCTCGGAGTGCGCCGGTGTTTCCGCGTCGCCGATGAAACCAGAGAGCGGCGGCTCGTCCACGACCACGAGCGCCACATAATCCTGGAGCATGCGCGTCTTGTCCTCGGAGACGGCAATGCTTTCGCGCACGATCAAGGGGCGAACACGCCCCAGCCCACCCACATGCTGCAGGAACACATCGAAGTGGGCGGTCCTGGCAGGCTTGTTCTTCTCACGGACGAGCGTAGGTATGCGAACGGCGATCGGCTCGCCTGCTTCCAGCTTGACCGCAGCTTGTGCACGCTGGTCGTCAGGGATTCGCGCGCCGCCCCACTCGAGCTCGTTGCCCGACGCCGCCGCGGGGACTCTGAGCAATTGTGAATCGGGCCACGTTGCCGCGTGCATTCCCAGGTCGATGCGCGCCCTCGCGACGGCGTCTGGAATCGTCGCCGCGAGCTGAGCGATCTGGCTGGCGTCGACCCTCTCCGTAGATCCGTTGACGTCGACGTCCACGATGAGCTCGCCGCGGAGAATCGGAAGGAAGTACTCGCTCGCAGCGGCTTCGGAGAATCGGGAAGAAGAGACGGCCTCGTTGACCCACGGAACTACAATCGATAGCCCGGTCTCAGATCGACGTTCGAGCTCAAAAACGCGGCACGCAGTGCTGATGTGCTCGCCATCCGAGACCGGGACGACGAGTCCATCGCCCGCACGCTCGCCCCAGTGGCCGTCAGGATGATACGGTAGTCCGTCGGCCGAGTGGGTCTTAAGCACCATCCGCCCCATCAGGAGAGGGCTCGCATCATCGGAGATCGTCAGACCAATCAGACAATGGCCCTGGCTTGCCATGGGGAAGACGAACTTCCCAACGCCCCACCTCCCGCGATCCTCCCCTTGCTTGCCACTTCGGCCAAGCGCGCGGAAGAACAAGAAGAACGAATTCTTCCCCGCGTCAAGCGGATTCCAGGTTCTCGGATCACCGACCAGTCCATTGGTTCCGAAGTCCTCGATGACGAGATACGGCACTGGCCGCGTCTGCTCCGGCGCATCATCGATGCCGGATTCTGGCGATTCGAGGTGTGACCACGCGCCATCGAAGAAGCGGAGAGCCTGTCCGCTGGCCGCCGCTCGAGCCCCGGTCCGAATGACAAATCGAACTCGAACTGGGGCACTGCCGCTGCGAGCGTCGAGCGAGTTCTGGACGGACTCCCGGACAAGCGACCTGGCTGCTGCGCTGTCGTCGCGCGAGAAGAGGGCCCGAGCGAAGTCAGGATCGGACGCGTTGTCGCCAGGCCTAAACTCCCGGAAGTACCACTTTGGCGGCGGCATCTGGTATTGGAGATCCGTCCCGTTCGGGATGGGTGTCGCTGCGAGGCAACCGTGTACGTCGGAGGAACTGTGCGGCAAGCCCGAGCGCGATCTGTGAGACTCTGGCGCCGTTTCCCTGCATCCCTACTAGACCCGCACCTGAGATTCCTAAGACGCTGTCGCGGAACGCAGAGCGTTCGTCATGCCACCTCGCAAGCGTTCTGCGCGTGTATAGTCGGCTTCACGTATCAGATCGCATCGGGAGCAGTCAACAGCGAAACCTGGGCGATACCGTCGAATAGCCTGCAGACCCAGCTCAATGCCGCGCGGTACTTGCTTGTCAGTCGAGAAGCGTCTTTAGGCTTGCGGCCGTGAGCTCAGGGATTCCAACGGAGCCGTTGAATGAAAGGGAACTGGCCTGAAGTGATTCGGCGTACGGTGGAGCCAGAACTGCTATCGACTCGAAGTCGTTCTGGACCGCTTTGATAGGTAGACTGTCTGTCTGCATGAAGTCGCAGTACGAATGCGGGATGTCCATAAACCCTGGCAGAAACCAGTATCGGCCCTTAGGGGCACCAATGCCTCCGCGGCTCCATGTCGCCACCCTTCTCTCGCGCTCCTCTTTCTGGCTGGCCTTCGCATTCGCGATCTTCTCTGCTCCGATAACGCCCTGAGCGGCCACGGTCTTTACAAGCTGCACGTAATCTGCGCGTGGCACCTTCGCGTTGCCCTGAACCTTGAGATAGCAAGTCGGCGTCAGAACAACTCGTATGTCGCTCAGTGCGTCCTTTCGGCGAACTATTTCACCCAGACTGAGGTGCTCGGTGCGCAGTGGCGGATAGAGGTAGAACTCTAGACCGTGCACTTCAGAGACAGGTACATCTCCACCTTCAGCAATCTCGGCGATCTGCAACGCGGCGCGGCGACGGATCAGCCGCGCGATCGCATCAGGTTTCACGTGCCCACCGATTTCCAACTTCGCCCAGTTCTTCTCGAGGAACTCCCACAGATAACTTCCGGCCAGTCGATCCATCTCGTCGTAGAGATTCCGCGCGGCCTGAGGTACTCCGGTTTTGAGAATCTTCCGAACAGCATTCTCGATACCACTGACCTCAGCTTTGTCTGCCCAGAGGACGAAAGGACCGACCTCCAGGGTCTCCGGCTTAGTGCCGCTACTGAAGACAACGACTGGCGTGAACTTTCCCGCGCGATACTCCGCGACCATTGCAACTACAGCGGCGTCACCCTTCGCCGGTTCTCCTCGATATGTGTCCGAGAGGATCAGGTCGAATCTACGGTGTGGATCCCGAGCCGAGGCCAGCGCTTCCTCGAAGGTTCCACTCTTGTGGATGGTCGCCTCAAGACCACATTCGACGAAAATCGGTGCTAGGTCGCGGGCGTAACTCTCTAGATCTCCTGCGTCGTCGTCTACCAGCAAGACTTGAAGATTCCTCATCTTTGCACTCCGCTGATCACAGGCCGACTCCTCTCGCGAACTCCGCCTCAAAACATGCCCCGGCAAGGTTGCAGTCGTCGCGGTAGGAGAGTCGCCCGTACCGCTCCATCACCTGGCGAGCCACGTACAACCCAAGCCCCATTCCGTTCGCCTTCGTGGAATAGTACGGATCGAAGATCCGTTCGCGATCAGCCTCCTGCACACCAGGTCCGTCATCACAGTGCTCGAGGCGGAACCCGTGATCAAGACGAGTAAGTCGGATCTCGATCTTCCCTCCTTTTCCGTCGCCATGATGTCGCGTAAGCCAGTACACGCTGTTGTCGAGCAAGTTTGCCACAACCTGCCCCACGGCCGCGCGCGACATGTGCACGACTATCGGATCCTTGTCGGGTGCGGAGACCTCAACCGTGAGTCCCTGATGCTTGAGCAGATTCTCGAACAGGAGAAGGTTGCCTTCGACCTCGTCCTTGACGTCGAAAGACGTGGCTCGCCCGCGCTTCCCTGCAGTCTTCGGATCCAACAAAGTTCGCAATGCGGTGAGCTGCTCCAGCCATCCCCGTATGGACGTGAACACCACCTGAGTACTCTCGAAACTGGCTTTGTCGAGCGAAGTTCCGAGCTGTCTCTCGAGATGTGCCAGCTCACGGTTGACCCGTCCGATTGGCGCGCCCATTTCGTGGATAACCAAGTCCACCATTTGGCCGATTCCTGCCGTCATCAGCAGTCTCGACCAGTGTTCCTGTAGCCGCTGGACTCCCTCTCGCACCTCAGAGTCCGTCTGCCTGACGAGCTTTGCGACAGGATGCGCGCCGCCGAGCTGTCGATCGACCTCCTCGACCACCGCGGACAGGTCAAAAGCTTCGAATAGCGATGTGCTTGCGGCCTGCTCCGGCTCCTCCCTAGGCCTCAGTCGATACCTCTCCGACTCTAGGAGTGACAGAATCCGGACGGTCCACTCTGCGAGCGCCTCGTATGCTTGATTGTGAACAAGGCCTTCGCGCGTGGTTCTGTCTATCAGGTTGGGATTCCCGGCGCGAGACAGCCGGATTCCAGTGATCTGCTGGTTGTTCGCCAGCCGCATCGTCGGCACTTGGCGGCTACGGTTGTCGAGCTGAAGCCAGTCGTTCCCGGGTTCGCCATACGGATGAACTCTGAATCCGTCGCGAAATAGACTTACTCCACTGTAGGTAGTAAGGATTCGTCTGATCTCTTGGATCCCGACTTGAAACTCGAGCATGTACGGCGTCAACCCTAGTCGGTCTCGGTCCCACGCTCTCACCTCGATCTCGAATCCTCCGCAGTCTACCGTCTCTCCCTTCTTCCCAAGCGCGTGTTTGTCGAAACTCTTGACCCGCTCGCCGTCAACCTCCATCGAACCGCTGAACGTGCCGTCAGAACTCAGCGTGCCCGCGAGCCGATATTTGGGCTTCTGCGTGAGAGCGTGAGGCTCAATCTTCCCAGACAGTTCAGGCTGACCCGGTACCGTGAGATCGATTCGGAAATCATTGATTTCATTGAACGGTGACAACAAGCGTGAGAGGCGCTCGTACAGCGCGCGATAGTCGTCTTCAGCCCAAGCCTTCTTGGAGCGAAGACCTTCGAGGGTCAATCTCGTACCACGTCGGAGGTCTGGAACTTGGAGTGTGTCGTACGAAATGTGTATTTGGTCTAGGTAGCTCGCGTCGTCAAAGCGGCCCCAGTCGATTAGCACTACGACTGCGTCTCCCTCCTCAGACGTCTTTGTTTCCAGCTTAAGTGACCGAGCGAGACGCGCCGCGGCAAATCGACCGACACCCTTCGCGCCTTGATAGGGACGTCCTCCTGCCGAACGGAGAGTCGACTTCTTGATGACCGTGCCCGGCTCAAGCCATCCCCGCAGCACGGTTTCAAGCGTCATCCCGACGCCGTCGTCTGTAATCACAAGCGAATCGGGGCTTCGCGAATTCTCTCCAGTAAAGAGAATGTGCACGTTCGACGCATCGGCGTCGTAGGCATTCTTTACCAGTTCAACGACCGCCACTCTCTCGTCGCTGATGAGTTCGTCGCCAATGAGTCCAATTAGTCGAGCTCGCGGTCTCAGCGTCGCCTGGCCAGACGCACTGACCGCCGTACTGTTGGTCGGTTCGGACCCCGGGGCGCTCATCGAACTCTCGGGAGCACAAAGAGTCGCGAGTGTCCCGCGGCCGCCAGATCGCCTAACATCGTTGGCGCCCACGTCTCACCTGAGCACCGACAACGTTTCGGCGGAGTCTGAAAAGGTAGGGTCTGACTCGGCGTCGGATCGTGCGGTTCAAGGCTCATGGGATAGCTCATCGATGGAGGCGTACAATCATCAAGATGCCGGCCGTCGTCCGCACGTACAAGGTTGCAGTGAACCAAGCTCGCACAGGCAGACACACACCCACTCCGAGGGAGCCCCACGTCCGTTCTCGTGACCTTTCCCCCGAAAGTAGGCCTCGGTAGCATCGGAGGGTCCCAACCGGGCTGACGGCCCAAGGACCCCCATGCAGGCCAAGCGAAAGTACAGCGACGAACAGATCGTGGCGATCCTCTCGGAGCACGCCGGC
>WYAZ01000037.1 GCA_011526105.1 Deltaproteobacteria bacterium
ATCGTCAGCATCGAAGGCGACAGTTACCGGAGGCGGGAGGCCGAGGAGGAGGCGCAGAGCCAAAAGCGTCAGCGGGCCAAGCAATCCGGTCCAAAATCACGCGGAAGGACGTGAGCGACAACAGCCCGAGAGACCCCAAACGCCGGCAGGGCGCCATCGGCGATGAGACGGGCGCCGACGCGGTCCTCGACCGACTCGCTGTGGCCTCGCTCCGTCGGTGGACTCTCACGGAAGGAGTCCAGGATGGTGAAGACGCTGAGATGCGAGCCTATTGCCACTGGTCGGCGGCGGTACCCGCCTGATCGGGAGCGTACGCTTCTCGACGAGGTAGCCCGACCCGGCGCCTCGGTCTCCGAGATCGCGCGCAGGCCCAGAAACGCCCCATGGGTGATGGGACGAAGTAGGGCCTCAAAGGCAACGAGAAGGTGGTTCCCGGAAGCGAGGTGAGGAAACCCGAGGCGCGTATCAGAGAACGCGAGCTCACGATGCGCTCACACGAAGAACTGCTGACCGGTCCCACATGGGCTGGAAGGTGCTGGCGGTGGCAACTCTGGGACTCTCAGTAGACTGCGGCCGGGAGTCGCAGGCACGTGCTCTCCCCTCTCGTCCTGGCCTGCCGATTGCGTTGCAGGCCTCGCGCCCTCAGCGAGGTTCGTTCCGGGTACGACCGACTGCCTTCTTGTCGTTCCCGGTGGGCTGCGTCGATTCGACTCACCCTTCGGCCGCCGCGCACGCCCAGAGGAAGCGGCCCTTGCATCACAGATAGTTATCCGAGACCCAATACTTGATCATCACGAAGCCCCGGTTCGTAGTCACACCCATGCCTGCTTTTTCGAGTTATGCGGGCTTGACCGTGCTTTCGGATCTCTCCACTCTTCGTTGCTCCAGGGCGGTCCGGCTCAGACACGGAGGCGATGATGAGCAACCTAGGTTCAAGGCAACTCACCCAGAAGGATAGGCAAAGTCCGAACTCAAGCGATCGCGCGGCTACGGTCCAGAGATCCTCGAGTCGCCCGGATCGACGAAGCGCGCTGACCGCGGTCGCGCTGTTCACAGTCACGATGCTCATGCGAGCGGCCGATGCGACTCCACTGGCCGCCCCCGAGTCGGCCGAGGGACCACCGCAGCTCGTCGGGAGCGGGAGTTCATTCGTGCTGTCCGCACCGTTCACAGATCTCGTTCTCCGGCCAGGAGGAGCCGCCGCCACCACTGTCGTTCTCTCGATATTCGACGCAGCAACCGGCCTCTTCCTTCCGGTCGCCAACGTCGTCTTCGAATCCACGATCCACGAGACGACCGCAGCGTTGGCGGACTCGATGCTCGCGGGGACGCAGAACATGGACGCCGACCAGATGACGGCTCCAGCCCTGAGCTCCACAGAGACAGTGTGGCCGTCGGGCTGGGCGGTCGAGGATTCATCCGCAGCGGTGGAATACGCAACTGGCCCCGAGTTCTTTCTCGGCACGCACCCAGCTCTGTGGCCTGCGTCCATGGTGGAGGTGAGGGTCATTGAGGGCCCAGCGGTCCAAGTCGTCAGCCTCCCTCAGGGAGCTGCACAATGAGAGGTTGTCACCGTCTACTGCTCGGTCTGGTCTCGACCATCGCCATCCTCCCCACGCCGGGTGAGGCCGCGCCGGTCGTGGCTGCAGCCTCCTGCGTGACGACTCCGACCGGGGTCCTGTCCACGACCTCGGAAGCCAAGCCCGACCTCTGTACTTCAGGCTTCACTTGCCCTGCAGGGCCGTTCTCCCAAGCATCGTCAAGCCTCTGCACCACGACCTCAGGTCCTGCCATCAACTTCACCGGCTGGGTCCAGGTCTCCATGCAATGTTCGGGGGCCGCGTGCAACGACAAGAACGCATCGTGGGTCGAGATCCGACTTCGCGGGAGGGACGACGCCTGGGCCTGCGGTCTGTTTCAGTGTGTACAGACGACGACACATGTCTTCGTCTCGCGAAACTACGCGGCGGGCCAATGGGAGTACGTTGGCCCGCTAAAGGATCCGGTGAGCGGCGTTGCGCAGTCTCACTCCATCGTCCTCGAGGCAGGAACGGGTATCGAGCGCGTGATGTTCGCACGCTGGGATGGAACCGCGATGCAAACCAACCCGATCTGGAACGAATTCTCGCTCACGTACTTCAACGACCACGTCACCCCTACCCAGCGCATTCGCAGTTCGTCCTGTGTGACCGGAGCTCCGAATATCTTGACCGGCGGCGACGCTACCCCTGGCGTTTGTAGCTACCCCTTTTACTGCCCACCGGGATCCAACATCACGAAGCCCGGGAGCTCGCACTGCCTGCATACGCCCACCGGTTCGACCTTCACCGGCTGGGTGGCGCTCGACTTCCGTTGCCCTGAAGGGGACTGCAACATGCTCGACAAGCAGTACCAGGAGGTTCTGCTCAAGGCGGTCAACAACGATAGCTGCACCGGCGGAAACTGTACGACCGCCCACACGCAGGTCTACTACACGACGGATTGGAACGACGGCGTACCCACCTGGGAGCCGCTTTTCAACTTCCAGGCACCGTACGACGCCGCCCAACAATCGCACCGTGAGGCGTGGCCTACCCTCCCCGATTCCGTCGACGGACTCCTGCTCGCTCGATGGAACGGCACCTCCTCCAATCCGTCGCCGGTTTGGAGCGGCGTTGGCTTCACCCACTTCGACGATGACGCACTCGGCGCGGGGGTGGTGCGTGGCTCGAGCTGCGTGACGAATCCCGCCGGCGCCGTTGGAACCGGGGTCGCCTCGGCCTCTACCTGCTCGCCGGCGTCCTTCGACTGCCCACCAGGTTCGGCCCGGGATACGCAGAACGGCGCGCAATGTGTCGTGACCACGTCGGGCGGGCCCACGACGTTCTCGGGCTGGGAGATGGTCGACTTTCGCTGTTTGGAGCCGGGCGGATGCACCCTCTCCCAGGCGGGCCGCGCGGTCTGGGTCGAGGTCGACCATGGTCGCGACTGCGCGCTCGAGCAGTGTCTCGGGTGCAGCGATGTGTATCCGTTCGAACTCTGCGATCTGGATCCGGAGAACCTCACGCAGCAACAGCTCCAGTGCTTCGAGCTTCCCTATTCGTGCGATTTCCCGCGGACCGAGGTCTTCGTGACCACGGACTGGAACGACGGCGCGCCGCAGTGGGAGCGGCTCTCGACTGCGGATCCCTTCGCGACTTCCGGGTTGATCCGCGGTCGCCTGACCCTTAGCTCCTCCGAAATCGCGGGCGTTCTCCTCGCGCGGTCGCCCGAACCCAGTGGCGTGCCACGAGTCGAGTGGGACGTCGTGTCGCTGGAGACCGCTCACCTCCTCGAAGGTCCCCTTGAGGGCCCTGGCAACCTCATCCAGGTGGTGCTCGACGTCGGAGGCGGTGATCCGCCG
Source organism: Deltaproteobacteria bacterium (assembly GCA_011526105.1). Classification (GTDB taxonomy): domain Bacteria; phylum Myxococcota; class Kuafuiibacteriia; order Kuafuiibacteriales; family Kuafuiibacteriaceae; genus WYAZ01. Next base: position 3,383 of record WYAZ01000037.1, read on the forward strand.
CCCGGCGCGTCCGGGGGATCGAATCCAATTCCGCTTCCCTTGTTTCCCCCGGGCACCGACATCTCCGACGACCCGGGATACATCTCTGCCGAAGCAGAGCCGAGAGAGCTTCCTCTCAACGTGGACGTCGGCTGGGATGCGGCAAACGCGGTCGGAACGTTTGGCCCAGTCGAAATCAATCTCGCAGCACCAGAGCCGTCGAGCCTCCCTGGATTCTACTCCGGCGACCTGGAGCAGGCCACCGCCTCCCAATCTGCACCGGACTCGGTGAACCTGCCCACAGTCCAAGACTTCACTGCCACACAGACGAGCGGGGGCACCACGCAGGGCGCAGTCCCCGTCGCTCCCCCGCCGATCTCTCTCTTCCCAAAAGAGACCGGACCCGAATCCGACGCGTTGGCGAACGGGGCCCCCGAGCACGCCCCGGCGCAGAACGCTCTGCCGGTCAAATCGACCGACCCAATCGACCCCAGCACCGGCGACTTCGTTCACCGCTCGGTGGACATTCGACTGGAAGGTGTGGGCCTGCCGCTGGTCCTCGAACGCGTGTATCGGAGCCGGTGGGCGTACCAGGGCCCCCTCGGCTTCGGATGGAGCCACTCTTTCGACCAACGCGTGCAACAGTCCGAAGACTCGTGCGGGTTGCGGGAGCTTCGATGGCACGCGGGCGACGGAAGCCTGCGCAAGTTCACTCGCGTGAGATCGGGACTCTGGTCGAGTCCTAACGCCGCGCGCTTCAAAGTGATTGAGCTGCCCGGCGGCGTCGAGTTCGTTTCTCCGGAAGGCGAGCGCCACCGCTTTGGATGGTGGCCCGGGCTTCCCGGGTTGGCCGTCCTCACGCGGGTCGAGGACCGATTCGGAAACACGATCAACGTCGTTTGGCAGAACGGTCTCACCGGCCCGCGCGTGTACCAGGTCATCGGCACGACCGGCAACGCGCTTGCATTTGTGTACAACTCGTCGGGCTTCCTCGAGCGTGTCGACACGTCCGTCTCGGGGGTTCGGTCCACGTACCAGGTGTCGGGAGCGGGAGACCTCATCCAGGCGGAGAATGCCGGCGGCAGCGTCGAGACCTACTCGTACGCCTCGGGCTTCAACTCGTCGGGGAAGATCCCGCGCGTGCACGCGCTGTCCACCTGCGCCGACCACTGCGGAGTCGGCATCAGTCAATGCAGCCAAGACTCCCCCTGTGGCCTGGCCTTCGATGCTCAGGGGTGCATGGACGCCTGTCGCAGCCCAGTCGACGGCGTCCCCCTCGTGGAGCGTTGTCTCGACCTTGCGGACGGTCGCTGCTCAACGGCGTGCGAGACCGGCGTCTCCAACTCCGCCTGCCTCGCTCAGTGCGAGAGCGAGCTTCACCCCACCTGCCCCGGACACGCGATCGCGTCCTGTGCGCAAGTGGGCGCGGTTCGGGCCGCCGACCTCCTACGGCGGTGCGATGGCGCGTGCGCGCTGAAGGCGAAGCAAGCCTGCGCGGATGAGTTCTTCTGCGACCACCGGTACTGGTATCTCGGCATTCCTCCCGACACCGGAATCGACAACTACTGCGTCGGCATCAATGGCTGCATTGCCCCCGACGGCATCAAGGGCAACTACTTCGACCAGCCCAATGGCTTGTGCGGCGTAGCCGGGTGGTGCTGCAACAACAACTGCCTCGAGTGCGCGCTCATGGGTAACGATTGTCCACCGGGGAGTGCCTCGGACCGGAGCCCAAAGGCCTACATCGCTACAGGGAACTATCCGCCACCCCTCACGCAGGGCTGCCCCGCATGGTGCTTCCAGGACTGGGTCAGCCTCGTCTGCCCGCCACCGGCGATCGCTGCGTGCGAACTCGGAGCCACCGAGGGCTGCAAGAAAGCCTGCGGACGAGAGGATTGCTCTTTCGGCTGCGTTCAACGAGCTGAGAAGGACTACTGCGACAACGAGGCCCTGTGTCGAGAACAATGTTCCGACGCGTTCGCCGCGTGCGGGAACGCATGCGTTCTGAGCTGCCTTCAGACCCAAGGCGACGTCGCCCACACCTACGGCGATCCCGCCGATCTCAACCACAACCTGCTCACGATCACCGACGGCACGGGGAGGACGTTTGTCGAGAACGAATACGAGACCAACCCAGAGAATGCGAACTTTGACGGCGTGAAGCGCCAGTTCTTCGGCGGCTCGGAGTTCGTCACGGAGATGCGTCTGCTCGATCTCGATCCCAATCACCTCTCAGACCCAGGACCTGACGCCGCGCTCATCGACGCCGACAAGCGAACCACGTCGACGTGTGGCCTCGTCTGCCTCAACCCGTCGGGGAACCGGGGTCGAGAGCTGTGGGTGGGCATGGGGTCAGGCGAGTACGCGGTCCTCTCGGTCGCGGGCACGGGAGCACCCCGCACGGTGTCCGGCGATCTCGCCATGCTCGGTGTGTATGGTTGGTACGAGCTGTACTGGCTCGGAGGCACCGACTACCGAATCCGGCCTGAGATCGAGGTAGGACTGGGGCTGCAGATAGAGACGGGTGATGGGATCCTCTTCCTCACGGACGGCGAGCAGCCCGGTCAAGTCGCGCTCAGCGGACTCGACCCGGCGACCATCCGATCGTATTTCGAGAATGCGCCGAGCGGCTTCGTGCTTCTCCGCCGCGGAAATGACTGGCAGGCCTACCAGGGTCAGACCTTGGGGGCGACTCGGGTGTCGCCCTACGATGCGTGCCCCGACCGATTCGAGGTCGAGCCCACCGCGTTCGATCAGCAAGCTGGTGCGGCGATCTCTGCGCCCTGCGAAGGCTCCTTCCGGGTCGACGAGATCAGCCGAACCGCTCCGCGCGACGATGGCACGTACAGTACCTGGCATGGCGCGATCTCAGACCCGAGAGGTTCAACCGAGTGGACCGGCTTGGAAGAAAAACTCGTATTCGGCCGCCGCGTCCCGATCCACGGCAGCTTCATCTCGCCGCCCGAGACCTGGCCTGGGGTGTGCCCCGACTCGCCGTTCGTGACCGGGTTCCCCAAACTGGACTGCCTGGTCGGGCTTTCGCTGCAGCCGCATCTAGGCGCACACCCTGAGATCTGTAGCGACCCCTGGTTCCAGGTCCGAGGGGATCTAGGGCCACCCGAGTTTGGATGCGGCTTTGGCGTCGGGCTACCCGGAGATCCCGTGAACGAAGCCATGCCGATTCCGTTCTGCGAGTATGAGCAGTTTGCGCCCCCGAGCGCTCTCACCGGGTCTCGCTTCAAGCGCGTCGCGGTCTGGACAGAGCGAAATGGCGCCACGTCGGAGGTCCGCGGGAAGTGGCTGTTCTGGGTCGACGATCGCGGCCTCGTTCGCACGCTGACGGACGGCCTGGGTGGCAGCGAGGAGCATTGGTCGTATGACTTCGACGGCCGTCTCGTCGGCGCGATGGACCGCCAGGGGGCACGGACCTGCACCAAATACAACGAGACATGGAGGCCGCTCTCCGTGCACCGTCTCCCCGCCGCGGGCTATGCGAAGGACGCGGAGGAGATCTGGCAGGAGTTCGGCTGGTTCGACAATAACCAACTCCATGCGCTCAAAATGCCGATGCGCGCTGGGATTGACCCGCTCCTCATCCCGTTCCGTGCCTACTACGACGTCGTCGGGATGCTCGATTCGGTCGACTTCGAACTCGACCAACGGGTTCTAGACGTGACCGCCCAGCTCAGCTCAGGCCGCGTCGACGGTCGAGTTTCAGCCATCGATTGGGGGAACGGCGGGCGTAGCTCGTTCACCTTCGATCCGGCCTCGGGCCAGACGAGCAACATCATCGATGACCACCAAGGACCATACCAGGTCACGACGAGCCTCGGTCGCAACCCGCAGGGTCAGCTGATCTCGTTCAGTCGCCCAGGAAGTCCATCGTTCACCTGGAGCCGAAGCCCCGACGACAGGCTGCTCTCCGAGACTGCGACCTGGGACCCGCCGCTCGCCAGCGTGCCGGTGACAACAACATACGGCTACAACTCCGCAAAGCGCCTAAGCTCGGTGGTCAACACCAGGCGTCAGCTCAGTCTCGTAGAGAACGGTCAAGGACGACTCGAGGCGCTTGGCGCGGCCGGAACGAGCGCCGATGCTCGTGTCGCCTGCTTCGGCTATGACGGTCGTGGACAGCTGCTCGCGGCCATCGACGGCGAGGGGCGGCAGACTCGAATTGCACGCAGTGGTCTCGGCGAAGTGCTCACCGTCGAGCGCGGGGTCGGCACCATCGCTGGTTTCGGGGCGGAGTGCGCGGGCAACGTCCTCGACGAACCTTCACCCGGCTTTGAGCGTTTCATCACCGTCATGTACGGACCCAACGCGCTGCCGGCGGGCCGGACTCTCGGTGATCCCGGAGCCCCGTTGGTGTCGGAGTCATTCGTTCACGACGCATACGGGCGACTGATCGAGATCTTGCTGTCTGACGGGACCGCGTATCGCTGGGGCCACGACGCGATGGACCGCGTCATATGGTCCGCGACCTTCCTACCGGGGACGACGCGACCAAGCCCGAGCGTCGCCTGGATCGAGCCGAGTCCCACCGACCCGCTGCTCGCGTCGCTCGAGCGCTACAGCTACGACTGGCAAGGCAGAGTCACCCAGCGCTCGGTGCTCCACTTCGTGGACAACCCGGCGCGCACGTTCATCGAAGGTCAAGGCGGCTGGCTCACCTGGACCTGGCAGTACTTCGACAATATCCGCACCGTGCACGAGACGACGCCTGAAGGCGAGTTGACCGCGACGGTGTTCGACTTCTTCGGTCGGGTGAGCAGCCGCACCGTCCTGGGCAGCCCATCCATCGTCACGAACGTCACCTATTCCGGCGACGGGCTCCAGGCGACGGAGGTCACGAGTCCCGCCTCAACGCCCACCGGCAACCTAACACGGACTCTCAAATGGACACCCTTCGGAGCCCTACGCGAGGTGCGCGATAGTACGAACGAGCTGCTGTACTCCGCCACCTTCGATGAGCACGCTCGGACGGTGCGCGTCACCGATCGCCGCGGGGCGGTCGAATACGTGTACAACGGGTTCGACGAGGTGATCGAACAGCGACGGGTCAACGGTGTCACGACCGAGCCCTTCCTCGCGCTCTCGAGAAATCGAAACGGAGAAGTGGCCGCCGTGCTCGATGGCTTTGGAACGAGCGAGAGCTACCGCTTCGACCGAGCGAACCGAGTCGACCGCGCGACCCACGCCGTCGGCGGGATCACGACGTATGGCTACCTCTCGGGAACGCGAGCAGTGGGGGCAATGCAGGACCGACGGGGAGACGTGTACTCCCTCACGTACGACGACTTCGGCGAGGTCTCGGACGTGACGGTCCAACGTGGGGCGTTCCATCCCGTGTACGGACAGGCGACGGACTGGATGTCGCTGACGCGGTCGGTGCGCGGGCTCGAGCAAGTCAGCCGCTCGGCCTCCTCGTGGCTGGCCGGAAGCGCAGTCACGCTCGACGTCGTTCGAGACTCCCTAGGCCAGGCTTACAAAGAGACGTCGAGCATCGAGCCCACTCAGGCGCTCCAGCGCACGGCATGGCGCTCGGATGGTCAATGGCGGACGATGACCGTCGGCAGCACGCAGTGGTCTCGGTCGTTTGACGAGCTTGGACGACTCACCTCTCTCTCATTGGGCGGACCCGTCGTCTACGATCCCACCTACGCTGGCGCCGGCGGACCCACTCAGCTGATGTTTGCAGACCCGAGCGTACCGCCGAGCCAAAACAAGCTCTACACGTCCCCTCAGTATGACGAGGAAGGTCGTCTTCGAAAGGCGCAGGCCCGCAATGAGGCTGCCACTAACCCAACGCGCTTTGGATGGGAGGTTTTCTACGGCACCAACGGTGTCATCGCTCGTCAGGATCGCTGGCTGAGCAACGATCAGACCCCGAGCGCGCGACGAAGCGCCTTCTTCCAAAGCGACTTCGCAGGCCGGCTCTCTGATACACGCTACGAAGTCGCTGGGCTCGCGCCGTCTCTGCACGTCTCCGGCTCCATCGACGCCTCGAGCGGCGGTCCACTCTCGACGTACACCGCCCAAGCCCAGCCCAACACCGATCGCTTCCGCTATGACGTCGCGGACGATTGGCTGAGCCCGGTGGAGATCAGGGACGTGAGCACTCCTGTGGGCACCGGCGCGGACCATCGCCTTTCGCTCTTCGGGACTTCGGGCATCACCAGCGATGGCGAGGGTCGAGTGACGCACGATGGCCGAGTGGCCTACCACTGGGATGGGTTCGGGCGACTGGAAGCCGCCATCGAGAATCAGGGGACCGGAACCGAGGTCATCTGGCGCTTTGCCTACGACGGCTACGGGCGTCTCGTATCGTGGTCCCGCAACGGGGTCGTGGACAAAGTGATCTACGACGGCCAGGCCGTCGCTCGGTGGGTGTCCGGTGCAACGGGGACCTACTTTGCTACCGACCAAGAAGGCCTACCGGTGTCGACACTCAAAGGCACGCTTCGCCGCTACTTCCACCATGACGCGATGGGCCGCCTGTCCCACGAAACTGACGCAGCCGCAGGGACGCGCTCACAGGTGGCGTACTCCGGCCACGGGGCGCCCACGTTTTACTTGGGTGGGTCCCAGACCCAGGTTGCCTCGAACAACGTCACGCACCCTTTCCTCTCGCAGGGACGACCGTACTTCGAAAGCCTTGGCGCGTTCTCGATGGGCCATCGTTGGTACCGGCCAGACATGGGGCGGTTCCTGTCACCGGACCCGCTCGGCTTCATCGACGG
>WYAZ01000038.1 GCA_011526105.1 Deltaproteobacteria bacterium
CTGGTCGTCGCGCGAGGAGGGCGAATACTCTCTGTATTCAACCGACGAGAGCCAAAGGCGTCGCGGCGAGCAGCCGCGAAGAGGGCCGGCGACATTTGCTAGCCTCTACGTTTCCAGGGGACTAGGGCGTCTCGTCTGCCGCACTCGTGGAGGTGCCGATTGGGAACAGCGGGACCGGCGCTCCGCCGTCGCAGGTCGAGAGCGCCTGCTGATACGCGATGTGGCAGCTCTGGCTCTCTTCGCTCTTCGGCACCGGCATCGGTTCGCCCTCTGGGATGAAGGTGGGGTTCATGCACTGCAGATATCTCGCGCGTGCATCCTTCTCACAGCGCTCCTTCGATGAGCCGCGGTCAGCGGAGGCGCAGCCGGTCAAGAGCAGCGCGACGGGGAGAGCGAGAAGGATCATCCGATGCATGCTCAGGCGGAGTAGCTCACCGGTCGGTCGTTCGCCAAGCCCGACTTCTCCGCGTACCACCCGATGAGACTCGGCAGAGCTTCGGGGGCGAGGATGCCCTCGGTGATGAGACCGCGTAGCGCCTCGGTGACCCGCAGTACGATCTCTGCGAGCTCGAGACGGGGGCTCTCGTCCAAGAACCCCTGCTCGATCAGGTAGTCGCGAAGCTCGTCGCGCTTCGCGGTTCGGAACTTTGAGATGCTCCCGATGGCCGCGACGACGCGCACCGGATCTCCGCCCTCGCGTTTGAGTTGCTCACGGGCCTCCGCCATGAAGGTCTCGCTGATCGCGCCGCTGGCCTCGAGCGCCTCGACGGTGACCCGGCGACCGCGCCCCACCCGCACCCAGCGATGGGTGCTCTCCGCCACCGCGAGGCGTGCGTCCACCGCGCGCACCGCCTCCTCCTCGAAGCGTTCCTTGCTGAAGAGTGCGCTGCGCCTAAATGCCCGCCACTGGCCCGCGCTGTGGACGCCGTGTTCGAGGGCTGCGTGCAGGAGATCGAGGTGCTCCGAGGCCAGGTAGTACAGATGCCAGGAAGAGACCGGCCGCTCCGGATCGATCACGGGGACCTCGAGGAGCTGCGCGTAGGCCTCCGGGCTCAGGTCCCCGGGGGCGGGCACCACGGGAGGTTCGGTCGGCTTCAAGCCCAAGGTGGCGGGTCTTCCACTTCGAGTGGGTTCGCCGAACTCGAAGACCGATGGTGTGAGCTGACCCCTTGCCTCCGCGATCCGCAGCCACGCCTCCACGTCGCTGGTGTTCGAGCTCAGATAGAAGATCTGTCGTCCCTCTGCCGCCACCTCGAACAGGCTCTCGGCGATGGCTTCGAAGCGGGGACCGTCCGTCGTACTCAGCGCTTCATCGAGAAAGAACGGCAGCCGCGACTCGCCTTCAGCCAAGCTCAGGTACGCCATGCGCGCGGCGAGGAGGAGCTGCACCCTCGTGCCGTCGGAGAGCTGTTCGAGCTCTCGTCTTTCTCCGGACACCGTGTCGATCGCGGCGAGGCGATTCCGGTCTCGCCTCGAGAGCTCGAGTTCGAAGCTCTGATGCGTAAAGCGGCTGAACCACGCGCGTGCTCGGCTCAGGATCTCGGGCTCGTATCGAGCCTCGTACAGCGCCTCGATGTGTCCGAGCAGGACGCGGCCGGCCACTCCTTCGAGCACCGACTGGAGGTCGTCGAGCAGCTCGATCTCGGTATGCTTCGCCTGAGCCAGAGCGTCCGCGAGCGCGGTGCGCTTGCCCGCTTCCTCGAGCTCCTTGCGAAGCTCGGTGCGCTTCACCAAGAGCTCGTCCCTTCGAGCCAGTCTCGCCTTCGCGGCTTCGAGCTGCGCGTCGAGCGCGTCGAGGCTGAGCTGCATGAGCTCCGGGTGATCCTCGAGCTGGCTCTCGAGCGCCTCGAGCTGTCGCCGGCAGATCTCGAAATCGCGCGTCAGCTCCCGGTAGCGCGGTAGACCAAGGCTCAACACCTCGAGGTGGCTCCGGTTCGGTTCGGATGCTCCGGTCTTGGCGAGCAGCGCGTTCATGCGTGTCTCGGCCTCCTGCCGATTCTCCTCTGCCATGGATCGTTCGTGCCGAATGCGAGTCAGCTCGCCTTCAGCCTCGCGAACCTGGTCCGATCGGGCGCGCAGCGACTGAAGCCGAGCCTTGGCCTCCGCCGCATCTGCTGCAGCGGGTTCCCGATGCTCGATCAAGAAGGCCGAGAGCGCTGCGCGAGCCTCCTCGATGAGGCGAAGTTGTTCGCCCAGACCGGCCTCGAGACTGGCCACAGCGGCATTTGCTTCCGCGTGGTGCGAGAGGTGTTTGGAGAGGGCCAGCAGGTCGAGGTCGAAGAGGCTGGGGTCGAGTCCGAGCGCCTTCGCGGCCTGCTCGCGCATCGCTCGATGGGCCTCGAGTGCCTCTGTCTTCTCCCGGAGTTCTGCGTCGAGACGGCCCCGTTCGGTCTGTCTCTGGGAAGCGACGCGCCTCTGTTCGGCCAGCGCCTCATGCTCCGACTCGAGCGCCGCAAGACGAGCGCTCACCTCAGCGGGCTGCCACGCACTCGGGGGTGCGAGTCCGGTCCGAAGGAAGGCCGCCTGAAAGCTCGCGCGCTCGTTCGTGACGGGGGCCGGGGTGGCCGTTCTAGGCGCGCGCCCGAGGTAGAGGCCGAGGGCCGCACCCGCGAGCATCCCGCCCACGATCAGCAGAGGAATGAGACCGGCGTAGAGGCCACTCGCGATCAACACGATGCCCAGCAGCCCCAGCACGACCGCCCGGCCGGACTTGGGTGAGGCCGCCGGCTCGACCTTTGGGGCGTCGGGGCTCGCGATCCACTGCCGAAGAAAGCGCAGTCCATCGGCGAGGGTGCTCAGGCTCGGTGAGGAGGTCTCCGAGGACTCCGAGCCCACCCGGGCGCGCTGATGCTCGATCGCGGCCACGGTGCTCTCGAGGGCGCGCGCCTCCGCGATCACCCGTTCGAGCTTGGCGAGTGTGGTCTCGTCCGGGGCGACGGTGTCGCTCGAGCCCTGACCGCGCAGCGCCTCGGCGGAGCGCTGCGCCCGCGCCCGCGCCGCCTCGAGCGCCGTCTGCGCGCGCCGAGCTTCCTCCTCGGCGGTCTCGAGCTTCGAAACGCGGTCTCGCCAAGGATCGAGCAGGCTCGGATCGAGCGCACCGTCGGGCAGCCCCGCGCCCGAACGACGGTGCTCCAGTTCTTGCCGCTTTCGATCGAGCTCGCGGACCCTCTGGCGCGCTTCCTCGAAGCGCTTGGACTCCTGGTCGAAGTGACCGAGTTCGCTGCCGTCGAGGTGGGCGAGGGCGGAGGGCAATGACGAGAGCTCCGCCTCCAGCTTTGACATCGAGCTCCGCTCTGACGCGAGCCGCCTTGCCTGCTCTAGGGCCTCGGTCTCGCCGCGCACGAGGTCAATCTGCTGCAGCTCGGCGTCGAGCTCGATCAGCCGTGTCTCGTGACCTTCGAGTTCGTCCTGCGCGCGCTCGATTCGCGCGAGCTCGTTCTTCGCCTTCTCGTACGCGCTGCGTTTGGTCTGGTGGGGCTTCACGCGCGGCTCGAAGCCAGCTTTGAGCGCCGGCAGATCATACCCGCCCGAGAGTTCGCGTGCGATCTGAGATGCGATCGGCGCGTCCGCGTCTCGGCTCCAGCCGATGAGTTCGCGCATCGAGAGGCCGTAGGCGTGGCTCAGCTCCGCTCCGGGCAGGCCCCAGGTGGTGTGCCCGGCGCCGCTCTGCTTCGGCAGCCACTCGACCCGACCCCCTTCCAGCCGGGCCTCGAGCTCGGCGCCCGCGGGGCCACGCCAGATCGTGACGGCCTCGAGCCCCTGGCCCTGGTTTGAATCAGGCCATAGGGTCGCCCGCACTGCGCGGCAAAGAGTGCTCTTTCCGGAGGCGTTGGGACCGACCACCAAGTTGAGTCCGGGAGCGAGCGCTTCGAGTCGGAGCTCATGTCGCAGTCCGGGTGCGCGGAGGATGCGGATCTTCTCGAGCCTCATCGCTCGCGCTCCTGCTCCCTCGCACCCGGCGAGGTGGACAGCATCTCGTCCAAGAGACGGGCGGCGGCGGCGCGAACCAAGGCGTGGGCATCGGGCGGGACATCGCCGCCAGGCAGGTGGCGCCAGTGTCGGGCGAGTACCTCTTGGACCTCGTCTTGAACGCGAGCGAGGAGCGGGTTCTCAGTCTGATCCTCCGCGTCGAGCTGCAAGATCTCTTTCGCGAGCAGGGCGAGCGGCGTCTGACCCTGGGCCTCTCGCTTCAGGTCGAGCGGGGGCGCGGTCTGGTTGATGGCCTTCTCCAGGAAGAACAACACCCCGCCGATCTCCTTCACCAAGGCCCGGCCTCGCGCCTCCGTCACGAACGAGTCGAGACGCGCACGCGCCGCGGTCTGACCCGTGAGCGTGACGCGGCATCCGACCGCTCGCACATCGGCGCCGAGGGCGGTGCCGAGCTCTTCCTTGCAGTCATCGAAGGCATCGAGGATGCGGTCCTCGATCTCATCCACCTCGACGCCATCCATTGCGAGCTCCAGGCGCTCCCATCGGATGGGCCCGACCGAAAGCTGGGTTGCGCTCAGATCCCCAGGGCCACGCACCTCCACCAGCCAAGGACCCCGCGCGCCCGGCTCGCCGGCATCGAGGCCCACGAGCGAGCCGAGGTAGCCGATGGGTCTCGCTCCGCTCAGGTCGGCGGGTTGGTGCACGTGTCCGAGAAAAAACGCGTCGACGGGCGCGGCTTCGAGCTCACTCCGGCGCACCGGTGCGTACTCGCTCCCCGGCACGTCGAGGTCACAGTGCAGGACCCCGAGCACCGGCGTCGTCGCTCCCCTCAGCGTCTGTTGTATCGGCGGCCAGCTCGGGTGTTGAAAAGGACTCGTACGGTGGTGGTTCTTTGTGAACGACCACCCGAGGAGCTGCATCACCATGCCTGAACGCGCAGTGAGTTCTCGCGTCTGCCACGCCCCCTCGCGCCCGATGAGGTCGAAGCCCAGGATGCGTGTGGCGAGACGCGGCAGCACGATCGCATCGTGGTTGCCGGAGACGCCGTAGACCTTGATGCCGGCTTCCACCAAGCGCCGGGTTTCTCGCTCGAGGTGGCCGTAGGCTTCGAAGCGGTCCTTCTCGCTCTCGACGACGTCACCGGCGAGCACCACTGCGTCCACCTTCGACTCGATGGCCAGGCGCACGGTGGTCGCGAACGCGCGAACCGGAGAGAGTTCGTGGGGCGACAGGCCTTGCGATTCGAGCTGCTCGACCAGCCCCGAGGGCCTCCGCCCGAGGTGGATGTCTCCTACGAAGAGGATCTTGGCCGCGGCTTCAGGCACCCGTCTCCTCGCCGCCTTATACCGGAGAACGGTCTAGCGATTGAGCCTCGTTGCGCCCGGCCGGCCGGGCGATTATGTGTGCAGAATAACCGACGTTTGACCCCGGGCTGCACCGGATGGGGTGCAGGTCGCACGCCGGTCGTGTGCAGTTCAGACCCCGGGGCATCGGATCATCGAATGGCATGTGATCTGCTAGAGTCAGTGCGTGGTCGTAAGGTTCCAAGGCTCCGTGTCGGGTCCGACCCAGACGATTCTGGAGGGTCTCAACCCGATGGAGCAGGCGCAGCTCCTCATGTGGACGCAGAACAGCCGCGCCCCCAACCTCGACAACTTCCTGCAGCAGCTCGGCCTCAACAAGGACAGCTTCGTCGGCGGACCCAAGATCAACGCCAACGTCGCCTCGCAAGGCCGCAACCTCGACTCCTATACGCCCGGCCCCGGGCTCGACGCCGTGGCGAACGGTGGCGTGCTGCACATCGGCCACAGCGGACAAGGCGTAAAGGACCTTCAGCGTATGCTGAACTCCATGGGCGCGAAGCTCGACGTGGACGGGAAGTTTGGTCCCAAGACCGAGGCCGCGCTCAAGTCTTTTCAGGCCGCGCGGGGCGGCGGCAACGGGGTGCTCGACGGTTCGAGCCTCGGCGTCCTTCGTCAGGGCGGCGCCTCCCTCACCCGCGAGCAGTGGGACCGCTACCAACCCGACTACACCAGCAGCCGAGGGACGATCGCCGCGGACCGCCGCCGTGTGCTCGACTCGCGCGCCAAGCCGATCGACCGCGGCGTCTTGCAGGACGACTCCGGCAAGCCGCTGCCGCAGGGCACGAAAGGTTTGCTCGAGCAGATCTCGCGCGGCGAAGGCACCTCCGACACCAAAGCGCAGGCGCACGGCTTCAAATCGGGCTACGACGTCACGCTGGGCTATGGCGCGTACACTCCGTCCCATCTCAAAGACAAACCCCTCACCGAGATGACGCTGGGCGAAGTGAAGGAGCTGCAGCGCGGCATGCTCAACCATCCCCGGAACGGCTGGAACTCGAGCGCGGTGGGCAAGTACCAGATCGTAGGGACCACGTTGCGCGGCCTGCAAAAAGAGATGGGCCTCTCCGACGACGCGAAGTTCACGCCCGAACTCCAAGACCGAATGGGTGAGCGCTTGCTCGAGCGTCGCGGGCTCAGCCAGTTCCAGTCGGGTCGTATCTCGGCGCCAGAGTTCCAGAATCGACTTTCCCAAGAGTGGGCCTCGGTCGCGCGTTCGGACACCGGCAGTTCGCACTACGGCCAGGGCACCGGCACCACCACCGCCCAGATCCGAAACGCAATCAACGGCCTCAACGGCTGACGGCGTGAGCGCTGGGGACCTAACGCACGCGCGTTGGCTGATCTCTCACTTCGTCCGCGACGAGGCCAAGCGCTTGGTCATCGCCGCTGGCTCGCAGCAGGTGGTCGAACGACGCGTACACGAGCTCCTCGGCGACGAATCGCAACGCGACGAGTTCCTCGACCAGGTCTTGCGGCTCGCTCATGGCGCCTTTGTAGAAGGTGGCGAGGTCGAACTCGCGCGTTCGCTCGTCAAGCTCGTCCTCGATCACCCGGCGGGTCGGGCTCAGCTCGACCGGTCCGAAGCGGGTAAGAACTGGGCGAAGTTCGCCGAGCGGCCGGCCGGAGCCTCCAGCGTGGCCCCAAAGGAGCCTCCGCCGCCGGGCACCATCTCGGCCGCCTCTTTCGTGAAGAAGTTTCGGCCCTGAGCTCGAGCTCGCTTAGACCCGCCCGAATCGGGGGTGTAAGCTCTACGCGTGGCTCGCCTCTCCGCCGATCATGCTCGGGATTCCGCCGGCATGACCTACGTCTACGCCGTCGTGTCTCGTCGTTCGAACGGGGTCTCGATCGGCATCAACTTGAACCCCAACCACGCTTGCAACTGGCGTTGCATCTACTGCCAGGTCCCCGGGCTCGTCCGCGGAAAGTCGCCCCCTATCGATCTCGAGCGCCTTCGCACGGAGCTCGATCGCATGCTCGAGGACGTCCTGCACGGAGACCTTCTCGAGAACGAGGTCGAGCCTTCTCTTCGCCGACTCAACGACGTGGCGTTCTCGGGCAACGGGGAGTCCACCACCGCGGTGGAGTTTCCGGAGGTGGTCGAGATCGTCGGGGCGGCGCTCGAGAGGCATGAACTCGTCGGGAAGACCAAGCTGGTCCTCATCACGAATGGTTCCATGATCGAGACGCCCCGGGTGCAGCAGGCACTGCGGCGAATGGCGGCTTTCGGCGGTGAGGTCTGGTTCAAGCTGGACCGCGCGACCAAAGAAGGGCTGAGTCTCGTCAACTCGGTGAAGATGGACCCCGCGGACCACATCGAAAGGTTGCGCCTCGCCGCCTCGCTCTGCCCTACGTGGGTGCAGACCTGCATGTTCGAGCTCGATGGCGTCCCGCCGCCCGAGGCCGAACTCTCCGCCTATCTCGACGCTTTGCGCTCCGTGGTCGAGGACGGTCCCCCGCTCCTGGGGGTCATGCTGTATAGCCTGGCTCGAGCATCTCATCAGCCCGAGGCACCCCGGCTCAATTCGGTGTCCCGCGAGTGGCTCGAGGCGCTGGGCCTTCGCGTAACGGCGCTTGGTCTTAAGGTCAAAGTCACGCCCTAGTGTCCCGTCCGAGAAGTTCGATCATGTTCCCGCGAAGTATCTTTCGTCGCTGGTCGGCGCGCTACGAAGGGAGTTGGGTCGCCCCCAATGACCGAGGAGCCCGAAAGGGCGGCCGCAGGCC
>WYAZ01000039.1 GCA_011526105.1 Deltaproteobacteria bacterium
CTACGAAGGGAGTTGGGTCGCCCCCAATGACCGAGGAGCCCGAAAGGGCGGCCGCAGGCCGCGCGTCGGCCAGGGACGAAAAGGACAAGCGCGAACGTGATCTGAACTTCTCGGACGGGACACTAGTTCGCTCAGTTGCGGCAAGCGCTCTGAGCTCGGCGGTCAGCCGAGCTCAGCCTTCGAGAAGTACGTGACGTCAGATTGCGAAACGAGTTGTTCGGCCACAGCTCTCACAGTGCGTGAGCTCCCCGACGAGGCGGGCGTTCTTGCGCTGCTGTCGCCATATGTGTAAGGTTCTACACATGGCAACGAACCTTGCGATAGACGACAAGTTGCTCGATGAGGCCCTTCGCGTGGGTGGCCACAAGACCAAGAAGGCCACGGTCACCGAGGCGCTGCGCGAGTACATCCTCCGGCGAAGACAAGCGCGAGTCGTCGAGCTCTTTGGAAAGATCGACTTCGACCCGAGCTACTCCTACAGGGCGCAGCGCCGGAAGAAATGAGCGTTTTGGTCGATACTTCCGTCTGGTCTCTCGCTCTGCGGCGAACCAAGCCCACGAGCGTCGGCATCGTCAGGCAGCTCACCTCACTCGTGGAGCAGGGTCTCGTCGCGATGATTGGACCGATTCGGCAAGAGCTGCTCTCGGGCGTTCGCCGCGCTTCGCAATTCGCCAAGCTCCGTGATCACCTGCGTGCATTCCCCGACATACGCCTGGATCATCTCGATCATGAAGAGGCGGCGACGTGCTTCAATCGATGCCGTGCCAAAGGGGTTCAAGGATCGAACACCGACTTCTTGATCGCCGCGGTCGCAGTGCGATACGAGCTCGAGATCTTCACGACCGATCGTAACTTCCTCGACCTTGCGAGGCTTCTCCCGATCAAGCTGTACCGCGCCGAGGCGTAGGTCTCTGGCCCTCGTTCTGTCGGCAAGAACCACAATTGGACCGACCTATCTCAGACCGCTTCGCAGCCTCGCTCCGCCGCCAATCGCAAGCCCCGGCACCCTGCGCTCGCAGGTCGCCACCCCGAGTTTCGCTTCCGCAGATCGGCTGCACGGGCTTGCCATCCAATTCCGGCGACGACGTGGCCCTCAGTTCGGGACGTGGGGGCGGGCTGCACGAACATCCCGGTCGGCCGCTCGAGGACGTCGCGGAAGTCGGCGCGTGACAGCACGAGTTGCGCCGACGGCGGAGTCCAGGCGGGCGGCGGACACGAGGAGATACGCTCGGTTGAGGCCTCCAAGTCGGTGCGAAGCTGCACCCCGCGCACGCCAATGAGGCAAAGTCTCAACGAGGGCGCATGTCGCATTCCTTTTCAGTCGCGCACTGCGCGACGCGTCGACTAAAAATCGACTCGGATGACGACGCGTCCGCCTATCTGGATTGCATGGGCGCTCTTTGGCATCGCTTGTGCGCCAGGCGTCCCCGAAGAGCTCGCCGAGGTCGCCCCGATCTTCGAGCGACGCTGCGCCGCGCTCGCCTGTCATGGTGTGCCCGAGGATCCGGTCGGTCTCGATCTGCACCCGGAGCAGTTTCTCACCCTCCGCGTGCGCGCGGACGGATCCCTCGCCAACCACCCCGACAATCTCATCTCCATCAAGGCCAAGGTCTCGAGTCAGGGCCCCGAGTTCTCGAGCCTTCTGCGCAAGACCCTCCCCATCGCCCAAGGGGGGCTCCTCCACTTTCAGGCTCGCGTCTTCGGCTCGCGCGAGGACCCCGACTGGCAGGCCCTCGATGCCTGGGTGAGGACCGTGTCCAACGGCCAGGAGCACGCGGACGAGCCGCCCCTCGACGCGCTGGAGACACGCTTCGCCGAGACCGTGTATCCGCTCTTGATTCAGCTCGGCTGCGCAACGGCGAGCTGCCACGGTGAGCTGAACTTCGGGGGTGCCGTGCTCGCGGTGCCGCCCTCGCTCGAGCGCTTCGACCTCGCTCGCTCGCAACTTCGCAAGAGCTACCACGAGATGCGGTCAAACCTCGGGCTGGCGGGCTCGATCGCGCAGTCGCGCCTGCTCCGCAAGATCCTGCCGCTCGAGTTCGGCGGCATGCCGCACAAGGGTGGCAACGACGTCTTCTTTGCCTCGGAGCTCGAGGCCCGACGCGATCCGCGCGAGAGCGCACGTGCGCGGGCGATCTCGACCTGGGCCGAGCTCGAACGCGCCGTCGCTTTGGCGAAGGTGGGCGCCGTTCCCGCGCCGCCCGTCGATCGTCCACCCGTGGTCTTTGTGGGAGGTCCCATCGCCCCGGGCGGTCCCTTCGAGCTGGGACGCTTCGTGCCGGGGACTGACCTCTACATGCTCGACGGTCCGTGGACGGGTTCGGCGGAGAATCTCACCGCGGCGCACCACGCGGGCCCGGTCGACATCCGCGATCCGGCCGTGAGCCACGATGGACGCCTTCTCGCGTTCGCGATGCGCCGATCCCCCGAAGACGCTCACAACATCTACCTTCTGCGCATCGACGGCACCGAGCTGAGGCAGCTCACCTTCAACGCCGCCGATCGCGAAGGTCGTCTCGTGACCGCCAACCGCAGCCCCGTGTTCGGACCCGCGGACGCCACGCACATCGAGCGAGGCGGCGACGCGGAGCGTCTGTACTTCGTCTCCACCCGGTCGCGGGAATGGTCGGACCGCAGCGACATACCGAACAGCGAGCTCTTTGCCATCGATCTCGACGGCGAGAACCTGGAACGACTCACCTACACGCCGGTCGCCGAAGTGACCCCGAGCTTCCTCGCAACGGGCGAGTTCGCGGGCACGATGGTGTACACCATCCAGCGCGCCGCGAGTGAGGCGCTGCGCGGGGCGCTGTTTAGATTCCCAGTGGACCACAACGGCGCGTACCACCTGCAGCCAGAGGCGCATCCGCACTTCGGCACCGTCGGACCCGCCGCTATCTACTACGGTCTCAGGGAACTCGTGGATGGCCGGGCCGCACTGATCTTGCTCGACGAAGGCAACGTCTGGCGAGCGGGCGCCCTCGCGATCCTCGATCGTCAGCTCGCGATCGAGCTGCCGGATGGCGCGGAGACGCGGGCCAGCGTGCCCGGTTTCCGCCACGCGCTGACCAGCCTCACCCCTTATGTACCGTGGCGAGGGCGAAGCACGGATGGGGCTTGGCGAGATCCCGCTCCGCTGCCCGATGGGTCACTTCTGGCGGTGCGAATCGAAGGATCCTTGGATCTCGACGACGCATCCACGACGCCCAACGGCGCACTGGCGCGGGTGAGCTTACGGGAGGATCGCGCCTCCCTTCGACCCACGATCGAGGCGATCGAGGTCATCCGGACGGACATCTCGGTGTCGCAACCCGTGGTGATTGCGCCGCGCCCCTTCGAGGACGACCCACATCCTCGCGCGTGGTCCTCGGACGACACCCCGGGCACGCTGACGCACAGCGGTGTGCAGGTCCTCGAGACGCTGCTCCATCGCCTGCAGCCCGTGGGAGCGCGTTTTCTGCGAACGGAACTGACGACGCTTCGGCTCCTCGCGCCGGTCGAGGATCTGTGGCCGGAGCGTGTTGAACCTGCCCTCACCCGAGATGGGCACCCGCGTGCGACCCGCCTGTCTCTGCTCGGCACCACACCTCTCTTCGCGCTGACCGAACTACCGATCGCGGAGGACGGGAGTCTCGTCGTAGCCACCCCCGCGCGACAGAGCTTCAGGCTCTCCACGCTGGGTCCGGAGGGCTTTGCTCTGGGCGCCCCTCACCATCACTGGTCGGCGCCGAAGGCGGGCGAGAACTTCCCGGTGGGCATCGCGCCCCTCGCGTACCCCGTCCGATGCGCCGGCTGTCACGGTGCGATGAGCGGAGTTCCGGGCGACGCACTGCACCCGCCGGCCGATGTGATCACCCAAGCCTCGGTCACCGCGGCGCGCTTCGAGGGGCACGACCGTAGGCGGCCCAAGACGCCGCCGGTGGTCACCGGCGCGGACGCCATCTACGTGGACTTCCGCCGGGACCTCTTGCCCCTGATCGAAACCAAGTGCGCGTCTTGCCACGCGGGGGCCGAGCCAGCGGGAGGACTCTCGCTCAGCTCGGCGCCCACGAGCGCGTACGTCGATGCCTACGAGAGCCTGCTGACGCCGAGCAAGGAGCGCGAGGGCCTCCTCGAGTATGTGGATACGCCCGGTCACCGCGCGGCGCGCTC
This sequence comes from Deltaproteobacteria bacterium, assembly GCA_011526105.1. Taxonomy (GTDB): domain Bacteria; phylum Myxococcota; class Kuafuiibacteriia; order Kuafuiibacteriales; family Kuafuiibacteriaceae; genus WYAZ01. The sequence continues at coordinate 4,153 of WYAZ01000039.1, forward strand.
ATACCTCATGGAGCGGCTCTTGGGGCGCGAGCTCGAGGCCGACCGGTCGGTCGACGGCCGATGCCCTCCGCCCGGCGCGGAGCCACTCACCGAGGCCGAGCTCGAGACCTTCGCGCGCTGGATCGAACTCGGCGCCGCGTACGTGGGTCTGCCCGGAGGCTGGCCATGAACGTCTGCCATTGGGCCGTCGCCGCCGCCGTGGGTTTGTCGGTCGCGTGCGGAGGACCGAGCGAATCATTCGAGCCGCTCCCCGAGCCTGACTTCTCGCTCTTCGTCTCGGAGATCTCACCCATCCTAGAGGCTCGGTGCGCCGACGGTGGTTGCCACGGGTCACCACTGCGACCCTTCGCGTTATACGCCGTCGGTCGTCATCGCCTGGCTCCGCAGCCAACCTTCAGTCGAGTTCCCCTCGAGATGGAGGAACTCTCCGCCAACTACCATACCGCTCGCGGCTTCATCGACGCGCCGAGTCCCTTGGAGACCACGCTGCTGCACAAGGCGCTGTCACGGGGCGGCGAAGAAGCTCACGGCGGGGGGGCGGTGTTTCAGGATGCCTCGGATCCCGAGTGCGAGGTGATCGCTCGCTGGCTCCAAGGAGATCACGAGCCGTGAAGCGCCAGGTCATCACGCTCGCCTTCGCATCGCTGCTCGCTTGCGGCCCGACGCTCGAGCCCGCGCGCGTGCTCTTGCCCGAAGCGAACCCGATGCCTTCGACAGATCCACTCTGGTCGGCCCAGCCGCACCGTGATCGTCCCCGCGCCCTCTGCATCGCTTCCCAGCTCGGCCGCGGCTTCGTAATGTTGGCGGGCACGGAGGAGCAACCCGGCACCGAGATCGCGGTGGTCGACCTAGAAGCGGGTCGACTGCTGCGAAAGCTCGAGGTCGGCGCCTCACCCTACGCGTGTGCCCTCGATCCCAGCGAGCGCTATCTCGTGGTCACTCTGCGCTACACCGATCGGGCGCGCGTGCTGGACGTGGAGACGGAGGAGGTGGTCGCAGAGCTCGCGGTGCCCTTCTACACGGAGAGCGTCCAGTGGAGTCCGGATGGATCGCGCTTATGGTTCGCCAGCCGATGGACCGACTCGGTCTTCTTCGAGGATGTCGAGACCGAACCGCGCTTTGCGTTCCGCGCCCCACCTCGGGCCCATGCACCCGTTCCGCCTTACGGCACGCCGGTGGGCGACAACCCCGGCCCGATGGTGCTCTCCAAGGATGGCCAGCGTCTCTTCGTGGGGCTCGTGGCCGGCGCTGCGATCACCGTCGTCGACGCGCAGACCGGAGCTCTCATCGACGCCGACGGATCGGACGCCACAACGTCCGTGGGCGCGCCTCGCGGGATCTCTCGCCTCGAGCTTCGCTCTCCGGTCGGCGGGCTCGCCACCTGGGGACACTTCCTCGTCGTCTCCGACATGGGCCGGGGCGTGGGAAGTGAACCAAGCCACGGCCGCGACGTGGATGGGGACGGTCGGCCCGGAGACGGCACCGCAAACGTCATCTTCCAAGACCTTCAGAACGAGCTCGCGGTGATCGACACCCGAAGCTTGATCGAGGTGGATCGCCACACCTCCGATACGATCTGCTGCCTCGACTACCGCGACGTCGATCCGGAACGCCCGACGCGAGGGCTCGATCTGCCGAGCCCCGACACCTGGGCCCCCGAGGTGCTCGAACATCTGCCGCCGCGATCGAAGTGGACTGTGGCCGGAGCGCTCCCCGAGGCGCTGATTGTGGTGGACGACGTGTTGTGGGTGGCGTTCGCGGGTTCCAACGAGGTGCAGAGCTTCAGCATCAGCGAGGCCGGCGGGCTCGACGCGCGTGATCACGCGGGCGCACTGTACGCGACCGGCTACAACCCCAAGGCCATCGCTTCGTATCGCGATCGGATCGTGGTCGTGAATCGGCTCGGAGAGTCACTCACCGTGCTTCGACCCGGTCAAAAGACCGGGGAAGAGATCGTGGTGGGCGATGTGAGTGCGGGGCCGTTCCCCACCACGGACGCCGAGCTGGGCGAAGGCATCAACGAGATGACCGCCGCCTTCACCATCGACGGCGACCAAACCTGCGTTCACTGTCACCGGGACAACGGTGCCATCGCGAGACCGGTCGTCATGCCGCTGCAGATCGATCGCTTGCACGGTGCCCGCGCGGTCATGGCGCAGCGTGGCCTGTTCGACACGCGCCCGTGGTTCTTCGAGTCCGCGATGGACGAGACGAACTTCTTCCCGGTGCTCAACGAGTTCTCGCGGAAGGAGAACTTCTGTTGCGAGCAGCTCGACCCCACGATCTGGTCGAAGTATCCGTCGTTCGAGACCTGCACCGCGACGGCATCGTCCATGACCGCTGGGTGCGAGCACGTCCTGAGCTGCGACCAGAATCCTCCGCCGGAGTGCGCGACGCGACCCTATGCCCTGGGTGCGCCGCTGCGGCGTTCCGAGTTCATCAAGCAGGGAGGCCGCGCGCTGTTCCAGCGGGACACGACGTTCGGTGACGTGCTCAACCAGCGAGGCCCTCCGGGCGCGGCCTCGAGGCCGCTGCCTTTGGACTTCGATGGATTCTCTCGCGCCCTCGGGCTCTTCATGCTCCGCACGCCGCGCCTTTTGCCCAACCCGAACCGAGCGCGCGCAACGGCCTCGGCCGATCGCGGGCGACGGATCTTCGAGGACCCGCGGGTGGGCTGCGCCTTGTGCCACCCACTCCCCTTGAGCACGACGACCGGCCCGCCGACGAGCTTCTCACCGAGCGGCATGCCGATTCGATTCCCGCCCGTGGTCTCACCCACGCGCGCGCCGGATGGCACGGACGCCTCGCAGGTCAACCAAGGCTTCATCGCGACCTTCCCGCAGACGGTCCAGAGCGCGGGCGGCCTGCACATCGGCGCGACCCCGCTGCGCGGCCTGTGGGACCGCCCCCATACACATCTCCTGCACGACGGCCGAGCCCGCTCCCTGCGCGAGGTGCTCGCCACCCCCGGCCATCCGGCGCTCGAACCCGGCGAGGTCGGGCGCAACGAGCGGGACGGCGTGCTCGATACACACGGGGGCACCAGCCACCTCGGCCGATACGAGATCGAAGACCTCATGAACTTCCTGGAGACCCTGTGAGAACCCCATCCTCCTTCGCGTTCGCGCTCGTGCTGTCGACCCTCACCGCCTCACCTGACCTCGTCGCCGCCGGAGAGCCGAGCGCCGCGCCGGAGTTCGAGTTTCAGCGACTCGACGGCGGCGAGCGTGTTCGGCTCTCCGCGCTGCGCGGCAAGGTCGTACTCATCGACTTCTGGGCGACGTGGTGCGAACCGTGTCGCCGCTCGTTGCCCCGACATGCAGAGCTCGCCGAGACCTTTGGCGATCGACTCGTTGTCCTCGCCGTCAGCTTGGACGAGACCCACGAGGTGGCGCGGCGCTTCATCGCGCGGCAAAAGATCGCGCTCGACTTCTTCCACGACTCGGGCAAGGCGGCCGAAGCCTTTGGCGTCGAGGCCATGCCGTACGCGGTGATTCTCGACCGCCAGGGCCGCATCGTCGAACGAATCGCAGGTGAGCCTTACCCCAGGCTCGCCGAACTGGTGAAGAAGTGGGCGGAGGCCAAGCCGTGACGCGAAAGCAGAGCCGCACCTTCTGGCTCGTGCTCACCACCGTCCTCCTCTGTTCGAGCTGTGCGAGGGTGCAGCCATGGGAACGAGCGGCGCTCGCGCACCGGCTGTCTCGAGCCGACGCTTGGCCCCATCGGTCATCACTCAGCAACCACGCCGTGGCAGCCCGCGAAGGCGCGGCCACCGCAGGGGGAGAGGCCGGGGGTGGATGTGGCTGCGACTGACCGTGGTGTTCTCGGCGAGTTCGCAGTCTCGTCCTACAGCTCGAGAACGCGGCGGGCGAGCATCGGACGCATCGCGCCTCTGTTGTTGCTTTTTGCCGGTCCGGCTGTGCACGCGGAACAGAGCGCCTCGACCGCCCTGATGGTGTACTCGGATGACGATGGGGTCAGTGTTGTGATGCCCAGCGCCGAGGCGCGCGCGGACATCGGCGACTTCACCCTTCGAGGCCGCGGCCAGGTCGACATCATCTCGGCGGCCTCGGTCGACCTCGTCTCCGCCGCATCTCCCCGAGGCTTCGACGCACTTCGAGCCGGCGGAGGCTTCGGAGGGACGTACCGCTGGGAGCCCGGCCACGAGAGCAACCTGAGCTACAGCTTTTCCAGCGAGAACGACTTCGTGCAGCACGGCGTCGGCGCCTCCCACTCCATCGAGGTCTTCGCGCGACACACGACCCTGACCGCGGGCTACACCTACGCGCACTCTGATGTGGGCCGAGCCGGCGACGCTTCCTTCAGTCGACTTCGCCATACCCACGAAGGCTCCTTCACCTGGACCGAGGTGCTCGGTCGCGCTAGTTTGATGGACCTCTTTGTGACCTTCGGAGCCATCGACGGCTTTCAGTCCAGCCCGTACCGCTTTGTGCCTCTGTTCACCTCCGCGTCCGAGAACGCGCTGACTTCGGTGCCAGAGGTCGTGCCCGACCTCCGTCTCCTTGGCAGCGTGGGTGGACGAGTTCGAGGCCGCATCCACGATCGCTGGTTTGCGAGCGGTGAACTTCGAGGCTACGTCGACTCTTGGGGGATGAACGCGAACTCCCTCGCGACGCGCGTCTCGTTCGAGCTCGAGCCGGATGTCTGGATCGTGGGCTTCGACGCGAGAGGGTATCGCCAGAGCGGAGCGAGCTTCTATCGCGAACGCTACGAGACGTTCCCCGCTCAGCCCAGCCTTCGCACCGCCGACAAGGAGCTCGGACCCATGTGGACGGTCCTCCTCGGAGCTCATGTCGACTGGATCATCCCGGTGGGAGAGCTGGAGGACGTTCGGCTTGGGCTCGCGACGCAGATGTATCACCTGATGTATCCAGAGCACCCCTCGCTCGACAGCCGCACTGCGGTCATGAGCACCTTCGAGGTCGCCTTCGAGCGATGAGGATGTGAACGTGAAGCGCTGGACGATCCCTCTGCTCGCAGTTTGCCTGGCCTGCAACCCCGAGCCCCCTCCTGGGGCCGACGCTGGGCCGTCCGATAGCGGCCTGCCTGCCTGCCCCACGGAGCCTGACCTATTCGGGATGAGTGAGTCGGGTGAGAAGTGGCTGCTCCAAACCAGGGCGGAGCTGCCGGTCATCCTTGGCTTCCAAGGCTTTCTCTTCACGCAGGTGAGTCTGCGCGGGGCATCCCTCGAGGGCCACGTGATTCATACCCACGTTCTCGCCGAGGGTGTAGCGGACATCTGGGGAGAAGAGCGCGCGCCTAGCGTTCTCGTTGCGGGCGATGTCTACGAGACAGAGCCCGTGCTCTTCTTCTTCAACGACGTGTCGAGGAGCGACCTCATCGGCAAGTCTGCTCAGATCCGCCTCATCACCAGCACCGCGACCTGTGCGATCGACATCAGTGCCAGCGCCACGCTCACGAGTGACCCGTGATTCACGCTCGCGCGCGCTCGAAAGCGAGCGCCTGGGTTGGCTCGAGCCTGCTGCTCCTCGCGTGCGAAGCACCGCTGTCGCGCGCGGAGCTCGAGGACCCGGCCGAGTGCCAGAGCTGCCATCCGGAGCACTACCGCGAGTGGTCCGGGAGCGCTCACGCCTACGCAGCGACGAACCCCGTCTTCGAGGCCATGCAGGCCCGAGGCTTACGCGAAACGGGCGGAGCGCTGGGCGAGCAATGCCTCGAGTGTCACGACCCTCGGGCGTGGGCCCAAAGGACCGGCCTCGAGACCTACGACACCCCGGTGAAAGCGCGCGGCGTGACCTGCTTCGTGTGCCACGCCTTGAAGGGAGATCCACGCACCGTTTTGGACGAGGAGGCGCCGCTCGCTTTGTCCGCCGGTCTCGTGGATCCGGTCGAGACCGGCGCCCACGCCTCGAGCTACTCGGAGCTGCACGATCGGTTTGCGCTCGGTCCCGCCTCGGTCTGCGAGTCGTGTCATCGGGTGACGCAGGAGGAATGGGAGGCGTCGGTCTATGCGACCCCGGACCCTCGCTCGAGGCTCACCTGCGGTGGCTGTCACATGGGGGGTCGTCCGGGGCTGGCCGCGGACGTGGACTCAGCACCTCTTCGCCGAGTCCATGACCACCAGTTCGTCGGCGCGAGTCTCGCGCTCGAGGACTGGCCCGAACACGAGGCGCAGCGGCAGGCGATTGAGCGTGAGCTCGAGTCGGCGGTGCTGGCTACGCTGTGTGTCCTCCCTTTTGGGGGCGGCTCGATCGCGCAGGTGACACTCGACAACGTTGCGATGGGGCATGCGTGGCCCACCGCGTCCTCCCCGAGCCGCAGAGCCTGGGTCGAGCTCGTGGCGTACGAGGGAGATCAGGTGGTGTTCGAGACCGGTCGGGTGGCGGACGACCAGGCCGTCGACGGACGAGCCGGTGATCCTTATCTCTGGCTCCTCTCGAACCGCGCCCTGAACTCCGCCGGCGCGCCCACACACTTTCCCTGGGAGGCGGCAGCATACAAGGGTGAACTTCTGCCGCCCTCGGTGACGAACGACCCGAAGGACCCACGCTTTATCCACTCGCTCACCCGGTTCTTCCCCGGCGGGGACCGCGTCACGCTTCGCGTACGTCTCAGGCCGGTCGACTTCGACGTGTTGGACGCGCTCATCACCAGCGGAGATCTAGACCCCAAGACGCGTGCACGAGCGGTGACGTGGACACTCGCCGGCACAGTACTCGAGTGGAGATCGGAGTTGAACCGTGCCTGCGTACCCTAGAGCCGTCCACGGGCGGTGGCCGTGGTTGTGGATGTTCGCCGTTCTCATGGGATGTGACTCGGCGGGCGGACCCGACGCGGGACCGGAGAACTGCGACGCGGCTGCTTCCTCCGAAGGTATGGCGCTGGAGGTCGGTACGGGGCAGACCGAGTTCGAGCCGCTCCAAACACGAGACTCCATCCCGATCACCTACGGGCCACAAGGCGGGACACACCTTTGGATCGCGCTCCGCGTACGCGGCGCGGAGGAGGTCTCGCCTGTGCAGCTTCAGGTCCGCAGCCCCGATGGCATACGAGTTTTTGGTGCCCAGTCGGCGGTGACGGTCAACCTCGGCCCCACCGACAACGACGGTTGGCGAGAGCGCGCCGGCCTGTTCGGCTTCCTCGACGATCCAGAGGAGGTTCGCGACCAAGCGGTCATTTTGTGGGCTCGCGTCGGCGACTGTCAGCGCGCGATCGAGGGCGAGGCGGCAGCCACCGCCCAGTAGGAGCTAGGGGACCTCGAAGGCGCCCATACTCGGCGGCGTGCCAAAGCAGCGACCATCGGCGTCGTGAGTGAGCGCGCTCTCGGCGAGGCCCGCAGCCGCCGCCGGGCTGCCGCTGCTTATGCGGAAGTCATCTGCCCCCGCGTTGGTGAACGCGGGATCCATCCCGTAGAGGCCGCCGGTCTCGCTCACCGGCAGCGCGTTGCCCGGGTTCGACATGCCTGGGGCGTCGTGCGCGTACCAGAGGTTGTTCGAGAACTCGAAGGTGGCCGGCGAGGTATTGCCACCCACGTTCACGAAGGTCGACAGGTCGGAGCGTTCGAAATAGATGATGTTGTTCACGACGCGACCGTTGCTCGCCGGAAGGAACTGATACTCCGAGGTAGAGGTGGTCTCTTGCAGGATGCGCATGACCCAGTTGGTGGGGTTCACGATGGTGTTGTTCGCGGCGAGGCAGTCCACGCATCCCACGAAGGCCAGGGGCGCCGGGCTTCCGATGAACACGTTGGCGATGACACGAATGTCTTCGGCCTCGCTGTTGGGCGCACTCATCGAGAGCGAAGGCCGAAAGAACTGAAAGCCGGTGGAGCCCCCCATGTTCACGCCGCGGGCGCCGGGATCATCGAACACATTGGCGCGGATCTCGAGGTTGCGGCTCCCGCCCTTACACTGGATCGCGTTCCCGGCCGCAGCGTTGTCGGCGAAGACGTTTCGCGCGAGCAGACCATCGTGACAGCCCACGTGGTCGATACCCGAGCCGGAGGAAGCGCCCCCACAACGCTCGAAGCGGCTGTCGAGCACCCAGAAGTCATCGAGGCCGGAGAGCTTGAGGCAGTCGTTGTTTCCAGTGCCGACGTCATGAATGTAGAGGTTTCGAAACACGATGAAACGAGCGGCGTCGGGGTTGTCGTAGTTGGAACCGTCGTCGACGTTGATGCCGTTGGCGCTCTGTCCGCTGATCTCGAGATCGTGAAGCACCACATAGCGGGCCCCCGACAGATGGAGCGCTTGAGACCCACCCGCGATCACCGGTCGCGCTTCACCGGCCGCCCCCCCGATCCAAATGGGCGCGGCGCTCGTGCCCAATAGGTTCGAGGCGAAGGCACCGCCGCCGTAGGTGCCGGCGTGGAGGATCACCGCGGCGCCAGCCTCTGCCAGTCCGAGCGCGTAGTCGAGCGTGGCGCACGGGGAGCCGGACGCACCGCACCCTCCCGCATTGGCCCCGTTGGTCGCGACGTGGATCTCGCGCATGGGCTGGAGCCCGGTCTCGAAGGTGGTGATGGGCGCGCAGGCTGACCCCGCGTCCGTGGGAGAGCCGAGGTCCGGCCGCATACCGGCGTCAGTGTTCACGGCAGCGTCTCCGGGTGCTCCGGCATCGGCCGCAGGGCCAAGGTCGGCGGCGGGACCGAGGTCGGCGGCGGGACCGAGGTCGGCGGGGACCCCGGCGTCCACGCGGACTCCGAGGTCGATGATCGGCTGTGCATCCGGACGGAGAGCGGCGTCATTCGCGGTCCCGGCGTCGAGCTCAGCGCCGGAGTCTGCGGGCGAGGCGTCGTCACCGCAGCCCGCACCGAGGGCCGAGAGCATCGAGGAGAGAGCGAGGGCGGAGAGTCGCGAGCGATGGCGCATGAACGAGCCATAGCGCGTCTTTGGGACCAGGCCAATCCGGGCCGACGCCGGCGAGTTCTCGATTGCCCGGAGCCGACCCGACCCGCAGAGTACGCGCGATGCCGACCCGAATCGTTCGCGGCGCCGCTGGCATGGCGGAGGCGGTGGTGCAGCTCCGCACGGGTGCGGTCGTGGGCATGCCCACTGAGACTGTGTATGGCCTCGCCGCCGACGCGATGAACGTGGATGCGATTCGGAAGGTCTTCGAGACTAAAGGCCGGCCGGCGACCAATCCTTTGATCGTCCACGTGCTCGACCCGGAGATGGCCGCACGCTTCGTCAAGCAGTGGGGTGCGCGAGCGGATCGCCTCGCGGCGGCGTTCTGGCCCGGCCCCCTCACGCTCGTGCTTCCCAAAGCAGACGTCGTGCCCGAGATCGTGACGGCCGGTGGCGCCACCGTCGCGCTCAGAGCCCCCGCACATCCGGTCGCGCGTGCGCTGATCGCCGCCTTCGGTGGCCCGATCGCGGCGCCGTCGGCGAATCGTTCGACCGGGATCTCGCCGACCACCGCGAGGGCGGTCGTCGAAGAGCTGGGTGGTCGCATCGAGCTGGTGCTCGACGGCGGGGCCTGCGAGGTGGGCCTCGAGTCCACGGTGCTCGATCTGACCGAGCATCCCGCGGTCATTTTGCGGCCGGGACACATCGGCGCTGAGGCGATCGATGCGGTGCTCGGCGAAGCCGTGCGGGTACGCACCTTCGAAGGGGACGCGCAGGAGATCTCGAAGTCGCCGGGCCAGATGCGACGGCACTATGCACCCAAGACACCACTCATCCTCGCCGAGGCCTCGAAGCTCGAAGCGCTGGTCTCCTCGAGCTCGGTCGTTCTGGTGTTTTCTGTCGAACCACCGCCCGGCGTCCCAGGACGACGCTTGCCCGATAGCCCCGAGACCTACGCACGGGCGCTGTATGCGGCGCTTCGTTGGGCTGATGCCCAAGGCGCGAGCGAAATCATCGTGGAGGTGCCGCCAACACACGTCGAGTGGACCGCGGTGTGGGACCGGCTTCGCCGAGCGGCGACCCGCGAGTAAAGCGCGCGGACTCCTGGCGGCGAGCCGTCAATCCAGGCGCGCTTCGCGCCGCTTCAGAACCGCCTTCGCCTGCGACCAGGGCGTCTGCTGGAGGAGCGAGAGCCCCTCGTTCAATACACGTGTGGTCTGCATGAGCTCGGTCCCGAGGAACGGGATCCGATAACACGCGCCCGATGCGTCCGGGGAGATCTCCCCGTGGGCCTCGTATCTGAGGGGGCGCCCCAAGCTCGGCCAAAGCTGCATCTCACCTCTCATGGTGAGCGAGGATCCGTCCGTCTCGAGCGAGATGCGCTCTTCGCTCGAGAGCAAGACGATAGGGCCCTTCGTGATCCGTGTGGTGTGAAGGTGCTGCTGGGCATCGACTTCCTGCAGCGATGTGACCATGAGGACCGCACCCCATCGCCTCGCAGCGATCCCATGAAACATCCAGCCGAGCCGCGCTCGGGCAGGGAGTTCGGCGGCGGCGAGCGCCGCACGGTCGGTGATCGAGAAATCGAGTCGACCGCTCCAGTCACCGCGGAGCGAGCGATAATATCGCTGAGCCGGACTTTCGCCAGTCACCTCACCTGAAACTAGCGCGAAAGGGGGTCATGGGTCCACGCGCACTCGCGGCGACTCGAAGTGGAGCATGACAAAGTTGTCCGGACTCGCGGCACTCATACTCGGTCCGGCCATCGAAATCGTATGGGCCCAGCTCGTGCTAGTGTCCCGTCCGAGAAGTTCGATCATGTTCCCGCGAAGTATCTTTCGTCGCTGGTCGGCGCGCTACGAAGGGAGTTGGGTCGCCCCCAATGACCGAGGAGCCCGAAAGGGCGGCCGCAGGCC
>WYAZ01000040.1 GCA_011526105.1 Deltaproteobacteria bacterium
GGGCTCGCCGATGCGCAGCCGAACACTCGCGCAGATGCTCGTCGACCTCGGCGTCGAAGCCTCCTTCAGCCGACCGCAGGTCTCTAACGACAACCCCTTCAGCGAGGCGCACTTCAAGACGCTCGAGTACTGGCCGGGGTTCACGGACCGCTTCGGGAGTTTCGAGGACGCGAACCTTCTCTGCCGCCGATTCTTCCCCTGGTACAACGACGAACATCGCCACACGGGTCTCGTTGGCCTCACGCCGTCCCAGGTCCACTTCCGGCGCTACGGCGAGGTGCTGAAGCATCGAGAGCGCGTGATGCGCGCGGCCTTCGAGCGCCATCCCGAGCGCTTCGTCGGCGGTGCGCCGCGCGTGGCTCAGCTGCCGGCCGCGGCGTGGATCAATCCCCCAGCGCGGCCGGACGAGCACGTGATCGAGACCCCGACCGAGACGGGCATTCTAGGCGACCTCAACCAAGGTCACCCACTAAATCCGAAAGCGTTGGTGTCCCATGCGCGTTGACCGATTCCCATTGGCCACGCATCGAGCTGGCAAGATATCTGCGAGAAATATCACGTCACAAATATTCTCAATCACAAACAGAAGGGGAGGCTCTCATGCACTCAATGGCTTGCAGCCGGTTTTTGGCTGTTTTTTTTCAAACTCGAACGAAGGGAACAGGGACATGAAGAAGCTTGGTGTAGTGCTGGCGAGCACCATGATGGTGGCATGCGGCGCCGAGTTCGACTCGGCGATGCTCGAGGAAAGCCTGGACAGCTTGAGCGAGTCCGCCGCGATTGTTTCTCCTTACGACTACAGTCAAATGTCCCATGTGAGCAATGCGACCAACATTGGGAACAATTCCTGGAACGATTTGACCCTGTACGATTGGAACGGTGATGGCGTCTTGGACCGAGCGGTCTGTAATGGGAACGCCAACCCTACGATCTGGGTTGTCAATGGTGCCAACGGCAAGACGTTCACGAACTCGGTAATGAATCTGAGTATTACATCCGGTAGCTATACGCGGAAGATCACACACTGCGAGATCGAGAATATCAAGGACCCCAATGGGGTGAAGAAGCCGATCATCGTGGCCAGCGCGATGTATTACTGTCCGAGCTGCTCCTATCCGAGAGTTGGTTCCCAGCAGTACTACTTGTATCGGGATGCCAAAAACGTATGGAAAAAAGGCGCGATCTATCTCACGAACAGGGGCAAGGACTACAACGCAACAGCGCGCGGCGTTTCTTGTGACAGGAAAGGAGACAAAGACGTCTATTGCTTCTTCGGCGCTTATAGCAGCTCGAACAGGAGCGGCGATCCCACGAATTCAACCATCGTCAAGTTCTCTGTCAACAGCAGCCTCAACATCGTGGCGGAGGACAAACCTTTCGCGCCATTCACCGGCGGAGCGAATGGTACCTATGGGTCTGCCTTCATTAACGACGGCGGATACTCGTCCCCACCTCAGTGCAACGGGATGACCTGCTGCACGGTTTGCTTCATGGACGGCGCCTGGGTCAATTTCAACGGCAACAGCAGCAGGGATCTCGTCACCGTGGGCAGGCACCAGTTCATGCGCGTCCACTTGGATTGGAACGGCACCAGCTTCGCGAGCTACCGTGTACTCAACCAATACAACGACTTCAACGGCTTACATATTGACAACACCAATTTCGTCAATTCCTTCGACAATGTCGAGTGGAACATCCAGGAGCCGTGCGTTTGGGTGAGCGATGATTCAGCCAACGACGTGCTCCTGTGCATGAACGAATACGGCAACTTCACGCTGAGGAATCCTGGCTTGAACTTCAAGAGCTATCGGAATCACGACAACATCCCTCACACGGGCAACAAACGGATCGGCGCCAAGGTCAAAAAGGACGGCAACGACCTGACGATTCGGGTTTTGGACGCCAACTGTGGGGGCAAAAGCTACTGCGAGCGCGTGTTCAACGTGCCCGGCGACAACTAACTGTTCGTAACCGTCCGAGCTCTGCTAAGGATCCTGCACATTCTCCTTGCCGTCCGCGGACGGAGTGATCGGTGACCTCCGGCGCTTGGTGACCGCGCGCGCCGCTGTGATCCGAACCGTCTTCGCCTGCCCGTGACTGGCGCGCTAGCGCACCACGTCCAATAGACCGATGATCGACGGGTCACTGCGTTCCTTCGCGACGTCGATGGGCGTGCGGCCACGATCGTCGGGCTGCATGCGCGCCCCCGCCGCGAGCAAGGCTCGAAGATGCTCGACACGCCCCGCGTGAACCGCCCGGTGGAGCGCGGTCTCACCACCCGCGAGTCTGGTGCCGAGATCCACCTTGGCGCTGATGAGCGCGCGTAGAACCGCGGCATCCGGCGTCATCAGCGCCAACTCGATCGGCCGCCGCCCGAAAGCGTCCTCGAGGTTTGGGGCCGCGCCCCCGACGAGAAGTTGCTTGGCCACCGGATACGGATCTGCGGAAAGGAAGCTCGCGGAGAGTGGAGTGAGCCCGTTGCTCGCGACCAGATTCGGGTCGGCGCCGTGAGCGAGTAGAAGCTGGACCAAAGGGCCGTCGCCAAGCCGGCACGCCTCGACCAAGGGCGTCGTCTCTTCGTCTTTCGTGTTCGGGTCCACGCCCGCCGCGAGCAGACGAACCGCCAAGGTGTGACGTCTCGTTCGCACCGCGTGTGCGAGTGTGGACTCCACGTTGACCCCGATCCTGGCTTCGCCCACGCTCAATCCGCTTCGAATCGCCTCCTCGAGCAGCCCGAGACTACCCATCTCCAGTGCCGTACCCACGATCGCAGGGTCGAGTGCCCTTGTGACCGAAGGTGAAGGACGCTGTCGGCGGCTCCGACGGGGAGCGGGCGCCGCCGCGGAGGAGAGCGCATGGCTCCACGGGCTCTGCGCCGCCGCGAGGGGGGGAGGCAGCGCTCCACTCGCGGAGAGGTCCGCTCCCGCCCGCAGAAGCCTCTCCGCGTAGTCTTCGCGCCCGAGCATGAAGGCCGTTGCCAACGGCACCACTCCGCGCTCGTCGGGGTGGTTGGGCTCCGCTCCGGCCGCGAGCGCCGCCTCGACCGCGGCGTCGTTCTGAAATCGAAGTGCATACGAGAGCACTCGCGAGGCGAGAGTCCGATCGCTCGCCGCGCGTGCTTCTTCGAGCGCCTCCGTGAGCGCTTCATCGCGTCCTCGATACGCGAGGGCCTCGACCGTTTGGCTCTCGACCGCAGCTCGATGAAGCTTCTCAACATGATCGGCTCGCAGCTTCTCCACTTCGATCTCGAGGCTCGAGCCCCCTCCCGGGCTGACGCTGGCCCGAGCGCGGCTCAGACGACTCACCGAAACGCCCATCAGCCATGGAGCCACATCGAGGAGCTGAACGCTCTGGTCCTGCGTGGCGACGGCGAGCCGGCCGGAAGCGTGGAGTGTGAGGTCGATGATGGCGCTGGTCCCGGCTGACCACTCCAGGAGCTGCTCGCCCTCCCAACTCAGAAGCACCAAGGTCCCGGTCTCTAGACCTGCGAACACCAGACCGAGCGGGTCGTAGTACTCGATGGCGCGGACGCGCGCCCCCAGTTCGCTCACCCAGACCGGTCCTTTGGTCTCTTCGAGGTTGAAGGCTATGAGCCTTCCATCCTCTCCGCCGGTGTAGAGCCGAGTCCCGCGCGGGGAAAAAGCGAGGTCATTTACGTTTCCAGGGTGCCCATCGAGGCACTGGATCTCTCCACGGCGCTGGAGAGGGACGAGGACGAGGCACGAACGCTGGCCTCCGTCCTTCAGGCTGGGACGCCCGCCAAAGGCCAGCAAGTCGCCGCGCGGACTGAGCACCATCTTCCCCGAAACGAGCAAGTCTTCGGCCCACACCTCGGGCTCGCGATCGCGCGACGAGGCGCCCCACAGCCGTGAGTGTTCGGGCCCCCAAGCCCCAAAGAGAACAACCGGGGCGCCGTCCGTCCCCACCGCGACCTGGCTCGGCTCGAACGTCTCCGGTAGATTCAGCACCCACTCGGCCTCGGCGGAAGACAGGGAGGTCACCACCGCAGAGCTTTTGGTCGCGCGTGCGAGGCTGGAGCCATCGACCGAGGCCGAAACCGCGAGCAGCTCACTGGCCTGAGCGAGACGACGCCTGATGCTGGCCGAGGTTCGAGCCTCGAGGTCGAACACACCGCCGTGATGGTGAGCGAAGAGCTCGCCGGAGCGTGTATCGATGAGTTCGTCACCGAGCGTGTGGGCCCAGAGGAGTGCACCGCTCTTCGAGAAGCTCATCGCCCGCGCGACGGCAACCGGACTCGGTTGCACCTTCAGTCGCGACGGGTTGGCCCAGAGGGGCCAAGCCGAGAGCCGGCCCGACTCGCTCACTCCGATCGCCAGATCCGCCTCAGGGAGCGACACCGCCATCAGTGGTTCAGGGTGATCGGTCGAAAAAGTCCGAGTGACTTTTCGGTCTTGAATCGACCAGAGCAGAGCCTGCCCCGAGCGATCGCTCACCAAGATTTCGTTTCCTTCAGGCAAGAACTCGATCGACGTCGGCGGGGCTGTGTGAAGATCGAGCGTCGTAAACGCTGAACCGACCCAGCGACCCACTTGCTCCCGTTCGAGTCGAGCGCCCACGCTCATTGGTAGAATCTCGAGTTCAGAGCTGTTCGCTCGCACGCCCGCGATCAGCTGGTGCCCTGAAGACAGCGCAAGGGGCTCGACCAAGGGGGCTCCCAGCGCGGTCTCGCGCACGATGGTTCGAGAGCGGAGATGCACGACCGCAAGGTGTTGAGGTTGATATCGGACGAGCGCGATCGACTCCGTGGGGTCGACGGCAATCGAATCGATGGGCCCAGGAAAACTCATGTCCCAAGCGGTCTCTCCCCCATCGCGGTCGATGCCCTCGACAAACACCTTCGTGTCCTGGGCAAAAGCGACTCGGCGCGACCGGCCCAGAAGGGCCGCTGCGCGCACCTTCGCTTTGGTCCAGGTGGGCGTCCTTTGCGCGGTCTGGAACACCGAAGCGTGCTCCGCGTCGTCGATGACGAGAATGGCGTCTCCGCTCGCCGCGACCTCTACCTGGCGGATCACGGCCGAGCTGCTTTCAAAGCTCGCGATGCGTGTCCGCGTGTCCATCGCCCATACCTCGATTCGTTCCCCCGCGACCACCACCCGATTCTGTGCCGGCAAGGCCTTGGCGGCATGAACTCGAAACCCGAGGTCGATTTCGAACACGCGATCGGGGGCGGAGTCGAGCAAGGACCAGGCGAAGAGGCGCCCCTGTCGCTGGGGCCTCGTGTCTTCGAGCGGCAGCGCATCCAACTCGAGAAGCCGAGTGCGCGCCGCCGCCAGCCGACCGGACTGTGCGAGCGCCTTGGCCTCGGCAAGCATGGTCTCCGCGACGCGTTGTCGTTCCACGCCGTATTGGGCGCGGAGCTCGATCACGTACACGCTCGAGAGCGCCGCGAGAACCAAGAGCGCCAGCGCCGCGGTTGCGACCAAAGCCCGGTGACGGCGTGTCCATTTGAAGACTCGCTCTGCGACCGAGTACCGAACGCCCGCCATCGTGCGCCCGTCGAGGAAAGCCTGAACCTCGGCCCGCAAGAGCGCGACGCTCGGATAGCGGTCGTCTCGTCGCAATGCGAGAGCCTTCATCGTGGCCAGTTCCAGATCTCGCGGCACCACTCGGTCCTTCGCTCGCTGACTGGGCTCGACGATGTTCCCCTCCTGCGCCTGGCGAATGATGCTGCCGAGGTTGTGGCCGTCGATCGGCGTGGTGAGGGTCAATATCTCGTAGAGGATCGCGCCCAGAGCGTAGACGTCGCCGCGTTCGTCCACCGCCTCCGCGGCCAGAAACTGCTCGGGCGGCATGTAGTGAGGCGTGCCCATGGCCGAGCCAGCTTGGGTCAGAGCTTGACCGCTGGAGCGAGCATCACTCGAGACGGCTGACGGCTGGACCGGCGCAGTGGCCGCTTCGGGGTTTGATGGGGCGACACCACCACCGACCTTCGCGATGCCCCAGTCCATGACCTGAACCTCGCCAAACTCCCCCACCATGATGTTCGCCGGCTTCAGGTCGCGATGCAGGACCCCGCGCGAGTGTGCGAACGCGATTGCATCACAGGCCTTCACAAACACGCCAAGCAGTGCGTTGAGATCGTGACGCTCCTCTCCGTTCTTGATGCGGCGCAGGCGAGCGGAGAGCGGTTCCCCGCGTACACGCTTCATCGTGAAGTAGGGCTGTCCATCGAGGTCCTTCGATAGCTCGTGGACCGGGCAAATATTCGGGTGCTCGAGCTGACCTTGCACCTGAGCCTCTTCGAGAAAGCGGGCGTGGGCCTCTCGCGAGCCGGCGTCGAGCAGGACCTTGAGCGCGACCTCCCGGCGGAGCGTCTCGTCACGCGCCTCGAGCACCACGCCCATGCCGCCGCGCGCGATCTCTCGTTGGACGCGATAGCGGTTGGGGAGCCGAATGAGTGAGCGCGTCTCCGGCGCCGGCGGGGTGGCCCGGGCGGCCGAGGGAGGCTCGGTCTTGTCCAGGCTCGGCGCCACGGTGTCGTCGAGCGACTCCTGCACGTCGCTCACGACATCGGCGAGGGTATCGATGCGCAACCGCGCTTCGGACTCGAGCGCGAGGACCTTCGAACGTGTCGTGTTCGCGCGGCCGAGCGGGTCTTCTTGCACGCAGCCCAAGATATGGGAGACGAGCGTCGCCGCCGAGCGTGCGTCATCGGCCAAGCGCTCCTCGTGTGAAGCGTTCGAGCCCGACAGCACCGCCGTCAAGTCCGGAGGAGGCAGGACCAGTCGACCGCTTCGACCTCCGTCGAGCCGGAGGGCCGACAATTCGAGCCGGCCGTGGGCGAGGCCGAATTGATGGAGGCGATAGACCGCTTGCACGATCGCACCCGTTTGCTCGAGAGCCCAGCTCGAAGCGATCCCTTCGAGCAAGGCCGGCGAGAGCCCTACCGCACCCGGGGTCTGCTCGAACGCGATGTACACGAGCCCCGCGACCCGCCCGTGGTCGAGCACGCGAGGGAGCCGCGGTCCACGCCCAGACTCGTACACCGCGAGGGCCGACTCGAGCTCGGCGTCCGAACGCACCTGCTCCGCGTCATGGAGCACAAAGATCCGCCGGTCCCCCGTGAGCGGATTCGTGCCCTCGAGCAGCGAGGATGCCCCGGGCGCCTCGGGCATCGAGAGCCGATACAGACCGATCGCATTGGGAAGTGTGGCGGCCATGCGCGGGGCACGTTAGGAGACCTCGGGGCGCGGCTCAACCAGCGGCGGGGGCTTTGGAAGCCGGTTCGGCGAGGCAGGCTGGTGCGAGGCTCTACTCGTTCAGCGAATCGAACTCGTCGTAACGACCGGGGTCGTCGCCCACCAAGAACAACACCAGCGACGTCACACCCGTCGCCGCCGCGGTCCCGAGAAAGGTCAGATACAGCGCTTGGTTCGTGGTGAAGCTGTCGCTCGCCTCCAAAGCCTGCGTCCGCATCTCCGGGGTTCGGCTCACCTCGAGGCTGTTGGCGTAGGCATCCACGATGTCTTTGTCGCCCGAGGCGTTCGAATAGAACACGCCGGTGAGCACGCCCGCGCCAATGGCCAGCCCGGCGGCGGCAAAGGCGCCCACGCGCATCAGCGTGGCCTTGGACTCATAGGACTCCATGGTCTCCTTGGCGGGGATGAGCCGCACGGACTCCTCGGTGATGCGACCGGGCCGAACGCGGAGGTCTGCGGTCGCGGTGTAGAAACCGTCTTTGGCGACACGAACGGTGTGCGGCCCCGCCGCAACTGCGATGACTTGTCCCGCGCCCTCGATGCGCCGTTGATCGTCAATGAACACATCGGTGCCGGGGGTGTTCGAGGAGATCTTGATGAAGCCTTGCCGCTCGGAGAGCAGCGGCTGAACCAGGGTGATGGCCGCCGAGCGCACGTCTTTCAGGAGCTCGGCCGGAATCTTCGATTCTTTTGAGACGCGTTTTTGGGACGCGCCGGTCTTTGCTTCGATCATCACGAGGTTCAAAACGAGATCCTCGCCGACCTTGCTCAGCACCCCGCCGATGATGTGGTCGGCCCGAACGATCTCGGCGACCTGCGTGAAGCAACGCTCGTCTTCGCAGGCACCGAGCACATCCTTTCGCTTCTCGTAGGCCAAAAGCGCGCTGATCTGTTTCGGCGAGACGGTCTCGAAGACCTCGGTCTCAGAGATGGTCGTGGCGATGGTCTCGGTCAGACCGACCGCGAACTCCTCCTCCACCCCCGAGTGCGCGATGTTCATGATCGCGAGCCGGGTGCGGGCCGTGCTCGGTTCGGGCTCGCTCGCCCCGTGGCTGAGCAGTGCACAAAGCATCACGGACAACATCACTGGCCCCCTGCGCGCGTGATCCCGTCGTTCTCGGTCGGCAAGACTCCAGACGCGCTCGGTCGTTCGCTGAGTTTGGTGGGAAGCGAGTTCTTCATCGAGACCAAAACGAGCCCGGCGACCTCCAAGCTCTCCTTCTTCTCGAAGAAGCGCTGCTCTCGAAGAATCGGCTCGCCGGTCTTGGCGTCGACCACACGCACGCTGAGCGCGGTGCCGTCGCCGGACCCCAACACCTCGGATTCGATGATGACGTCGGCGCTGATCTCCTTGGCGCGGCGAATCGCACGGGCGCGGGTGATCTTTCCTGGCTGGTACGAGGCGCGCGCGAACTCGAAGGTCGCGATCTCGGTGGCGAGGAAGCGTCCGAGCTCATCGGCGCGCGCCCGGTTCGCTTTGGGGAGCTTGGGCTCGAGCACGAGCGCGTGCATGCTCACCGACTTTGCGCGGTGGTAGCGCACTGCGATGCGGGTGTTGGCGACCTCTTCGACCACGAGCGCGAGGCTCTTGGTCTCGGTGAGTACGTCCGCGACTTCGGGACCCACGAGCGCCTTGGGGTCGTTCGCGCCTCCGAGCACGAGCTTGCCGAGCCCCTTGGCGAAGTACAGCTCCTTGACCGGGATGCCGCCGAGCGCGCGCTCGAGCTGCCGACGGAGCTCGAGGAGCTGCTCTCGGGTCTCGATGTCTTTTACGAACAAGGTGATCATGCCCGAGGCTTGACCCACCGAGCCGAAGGCCTTGGTGATGCGTTCGTCCTTGAAGAGGGTCTCGACCGCCTGCTCGGCTCCGCGCATCCACACTTGAGGACCGCCGACGCCGCGCCCGCGCCCCGATGCTTGAACGGTCGAGGTGTTGCGACCGGTGGCGAGATCGATGAGGCGCACGCTGACCGAAACCCCGACGCTCTTGACGCCTTCGAAGTCGACCGGCTCTCCGTAGGCCACCGACCCGGCGAGGATGCCGTCGGCCTCGAGCACGGTGAGACCATCGGGCACGCGTTCAGC
Organism: Deltaproteobacteria bacterium; assembly: GCA_011526105.1. Taxonomy (GTDB): domain Bacteria; phylum Myxococcota; class Kuafuiibacteriia; order Kuafuiibacteriales; family Kuafuiibacteriaceae; genus WYAZ01. The sequence continues at coordinate 9,306 of WYAZ01000040.1, forward strand.
GAGCAGGGCCTTGGGTCCGGCGATCTTCCGGATTCGTTCGGAAACGTCCGCGTCCACCAGCTCCATGCCGCGCTTCTGAAGGGCGGCCTCGATCTGGGCTCGGACGGGCTCTCCGGCCTGGGGATCGTCGAGGATCACCGCGATCCGCGGGGACGGAAAGCCGGAGTGCAGAAGACAGGTGAGGGCGAGGGCGCTGGCGGACCACATGACGAGCGTACTATAAGCGAATCCCATGCCAACGCGCATCAGGAGCTTTGGTGGCCCCACGTGGTCCACAGGTGCCGTTGGTTCCAAAGGGGAGTGTTACAGGTGACACGCCAGAAGACAGCTCGGCTCGAGGACGACGACGCCCGTGCCTCCAGCGGGGTCAGCGCCCGGGCCTGGCTCGTCCGCCTCGGGTCCGCCTCGGAGCCCCTCGTCGAGCCCGCGGTCTACCCGTTCGAGACCTCGCCCCTGCCCATTGGCCGAGACTCGATGAGCGAGCTCACCGATCCCTTCATCTCTGGGCAACACGCGGAGATCCACAAGACCGATAAGGGCTACGAGCTTCGCGACCTGGGCTCGAGCAATGGCACGCTCCACTTTGGCCAACGGACCTCTTCGGTGTTGCTCTCGGACGGAGACGTCTTCGAGACCGGCTCCACCTTCTGGGTATGGCGGGCCCGACCTCATCGCGGTCCGACCCCGAGTCTCGATCCAGATGCGGTGATGAAGACGCTCTCACCGGATCTTCAGTCGGTCGTGGACCGGCTCCAAAGGGTGGCGCGCACGCGGGTACCGGTGATGCTGCTCGGTGACACCGGGACCGGCAAAGAGGTCCTGGCGCGAGCGCTCCACGACCGCTCTCATCGCAGCGGGCCCTTCGTCGCGATCAACACCGCCGCCATCCAGAAGAGCCTCGTCGCTTCGGAGCTCTTCGGCGTGGAGAAGGGCGCGCACTCCACCGCAGAGCGGGCTCGACTGGGGCAGGTGCGCGCGGCCGACAAGGGTACGCTCTTGCTGGACGAGATCGGAGACATGCCGACCGAGGTGCAAGTCAGCTTGCTCCGTATGCTTCAGGAATCCGAGGTGCTCCCGGTGGGTGGAGACCGTCCGGTCAAGGTCGACGTGCGGCTGGTGTGCGCGACCCATCAGGATCTCGATCGTCTCGTGCAGGACGGTGCGTTTCGCGCTGATCTCTACGCTCGTCTCAACGGCTGTGTCCTCTCGATACCCAACCTGAGCGAGCGTATCGAAGACCTCGGGGCTCTCGTGGCGGAGTTTCTGCGGCGGTTCAACGCTGACTCGATGGTCTTCACGCCCGCCGCCTACCGCGCGCTCGCCCTCCATGGCTGGCCACACAACGTGCGCGAGCTCGAGAAGACCATCGAGAGCGCGGTGGCGCTCTCGGACGGAGCCCGGATCGAACTGTCGGCTCTGCCCGAAGCCCTGCAGAAATCCAAGCCGCGGAAGTCGGAGGCCCCGCTCGAAGGCGACGAGCTCGCCGAGAGCTACCAAAGAGAGCTCGTTCGGTTGCTCACGGCCCATCAAGGAAACGTGAGTGCGGTCGCCCGCTCGATGGGCAAGTCTCGCATGCAGATCCATCGTTGGCTCAAACGCCTCGACCTGGACCCAGAGAGCTTCCGTGGGGGCGGCTGATGCGGACAGCCTCGGTTGTTTTCTGCTTCGCCCTCGCGCTCATGCTCGCGGGTTGCGGCGAGGACAAAGTGCACGTGAGAGCTCCGTTTGAGCGTGATGCCTTTCTCGTCTTCGCTACCGAGGGACGTCTTCCCGAGATCCACCGTGTCGACCTCGGATCACCCATCGAGCTCCGGGAAGGCGAGCTGGGCGAACAGACCTATCTTTTGAGCTTCGATGCAGCGCAGGCCGCGCGCTTGCACCCTGAAGGCGTCTTGGCTGACGCATCGAAGATCGATGTCTACGTCTCGGAGGTACCGGTCGCGGACTGTCCCTTCGGAGAAGCGCGCCGGGCGGGCGAGCGCGCGTTCGAACTTCCGTCCGAAGCTTGGACGGTGTTCGAACTCGAGGACGACCTCTTCCGCGAGGTCTCGGACGGTCCGAGCTGGCGTCCGCAACTGCGCTTGAGCATGCCGGTCGAGGCCGGATGTGGCCTTCCTTCGCCGCAGTTCGAGCACGTGCCATTTCCGAGCCACCGAGATCAGGCCTACAACGAGCTGGTACCCGTGGGCGCAAATCGGTGGGTGGGCATCACCGCGTTTGGGCAGGCGCTCGTTCTCCTCTCCGTCGAACCGCCGGGGGTACTCGCCGAGATTCGCCTCCAACGAGACCTGGGTCTCACCGATCGGCTCGATGGCCTCAATCGAGTCGTCGTCGACCTCGATGTGTCGCCGCCGATCGTTCTGGCCTCCAGCACGAAGGGGGTCTTCCGGTACCGAATCGTAGGCGACGCCTTTGTGGCTGACGGCCGAGAGTGGGCGGAGCACGAAGTGACCGACCTCGTGCGAGACCCGAGCGGTCGCATCATCGGCGTCACAGGCAGCGGGCTCGTCTTCACCTCGAGCCGCGCCGACGCCACGACGGTCGGTGTCACTCCTACGGAAGGTGTTCGCCTCGAAGGTATCCGCGCCACCGGCTCCTCCGCTCGGCCCTACGCTCTCGCGGCGAACAACGGTCGCGTCTACCTCGGAGATCCATTCTCCACGGCTGCTCCTCTGAGGTCTGTCAACCTATCCACCAGAAGCCTCAAGGACCTCGTGGTTGGGCCGCCGTCGGAGGCGCCCTCGATCTTCATTCTCGACGCCGGTGGTCGACTGCATCGCCTGGATCCCGAACTCTCGAGCCGCACCCTATCGGTGGGGTTCCCGCCCGAGCTGCCGGGCTGCGCGGGCGCCACCATGGACCCCTGCGGTTTCACCTCCGTCGACGTCGCGGAGCCGCGCACCGTCGTGTCCGTGGCCAGACCCGATGCCGACGACCCGAGGCTGCTGATTGGGTTCTTGCGGTGCTCCTCGGTCGTCATCATCGAGCCCGAGCGAGGTTGTCTCTCCGTCCTCCGAGCACCCGAACTCGATCCCGACTCGGGCACGAAGTTTCCGACGACGACCGAGGATGCTATCTACTATCCGAGTATCCACGGCCCGGTGTATCGGTGGTCGACTGGTCGATGAGTAAGCCGTCGAGTGCATCGCGTCGGTCGCCAGAAGAGGTCTCTCTTGCGCAGTCCAAGCAATTCACAAGCGGTCAAGGCCCTCACGGAGCTGCGAGGGAGCTTCGGCTCCGAACAGAGCGCGAAGAAGCAAGCTCTCTTGCGCCAGCTCCAGCGCGCCGAGCTCTCCACCGCCCGAGCGGTCCTCGTACTCCACGAGACGCTCTGTTTTCTCCGCGCCTATCCCGACGACGCTGTGCTCTTGGCGCTCGTCGAGAAGATGCTCGCTGGCTTCTCTCGGCGCCGTGATCTTCGCCGTCATCGGGCAGAGCTCGCGGACTCCGGCATCGCAGGCACGGACCTCTACTATCGCTTCTTCGCGCCGAGCGCGCGTTGGCTCTCGGAGCGGCACCCCGGGGCATTGAGCGTCGACTGGACGAGCTTCGAGAACGAGGCGCTCCTGACCGCGAGATTGCCGCTTCTGGCCACCTACTCGGAGACCCCCGCGCTCGACGAGCTGGACTTCCCGGTGCGCAGTTGGGTGAAGCGTCTTTCGGGTCCGAGGCAGACGGACCTGGAGTTCCTCGTTCAACGCATCGCGCACCTTGGGCGAAGTGATGCCGAGCGCGACAACTTCTACGACGAGCTCGATCTCCTCGTTCGACTCAAACCCGGCGCGAACACGCCTTCTCGGACGAGCGCCCATCTTTCGGGGCGCCCGATTCACTTCCAGAGTCAGCCTCTGCGGCGTGAGCGTCCGAATCTCTCCAAGCTGCTCCGCGAACCGCCGCGCCCAGTGGCCGCGGTCGATCAGAAGACCGGCGAGAGGCTGGTGAGCATGGCGCGCGAAGCGATGGTCGTGCGGCATCGAGATCTCGATGCCTTCGTCAACGCCGATGCTCGCGACGTACGGATGTACTCGTGTGGTGACGGTCTCGAGATTGCGGTGCTCGGCGTCAAGCCCACGAACCGCCTGCTCCTCGAGGCGGTGTATGGCTATCTCATGCTGAAGAACGGAGTGCCGATCGGCTACGTTCTCACGAGCGCGTTGTTTGGGAGCTCCGAGATCGCCTACAACGTCTTCGACCCTTGGCGTGGCGGCGAAGCGGCCTTGCTCTACGGGCAAGTCATGGCGGTCACGCAGCAGCTCTATGGCAGCGACACCTTCACGATCTTTCCGTATCAGCTCGGTGGCGACGGCAACAGCGAAGGCTTGAAGTCGGGGGCTTGGTGGTTCTATCAGAAGCTGGGCTTTAGGGCTCGAGAGCCGAGTGTGCTCGCCCTGATGAACGCCGAGCTTCGGCGCATGAAGAAGGATCCGAAGCATCGCACGAGCATTCGAGATTTGCGGCACCTCTCGACCGCCAACGTCTTCTGGTCCGAGAGGAAGGTCCGAGACGACATCATCGGTTTGTTTCCCATCGGGGAGGTTGGGCTCGCCATCACCGACAGCCTCGCGGCGCGCTTTGGCTCCGATCGCGAGCGGGGTGAGGTCGTCTCCGAGAAGGAAGCGGCGAAGCTCTGCGGTGTGAAGAGTCTTCGCGCCTGGACGCGTGAGGAGCGCGAGGCCTTTCGGCGCTGGAGCCCGCTCGTTCTCGCCCTGCCCGGGGTCTCGAGGTGGTCGGCGGGCGAACGTCGCCAGCTCGGCGAGGTCGCGCGAATGAAGGGCGGCCATCGCGAGTCGGACTTTGCCCGTGCCCTGGATGGCCACAGAAAGCTGCGCGCCGCGCTGCGCAAGCTGGCTGGGCAGTAGCTTCGCTCACCGCGCCCGGTCGAGCGCGTCGAGCCACGCGACCAAGCGCTCTGCGAGTTCCGCGGCGTGGGTCTTCTGCGGGTTGTGACCCCCCTCTTCGAAGTGGAGCCGAGGCCCCGGTGGACAGGTGTCGGCGAACTCCCGCGCAATGTCGGCCTCGATGAGGGGGTCGTCGTCGCACCAGCTCACGAGCGTGGGGAGCGACAAGCGACGTACGCGCGCGGCGTGTTCTGGAATGGACGTGGCGGCGACACACTCGATGGTTCGATACAGCTCGTCATCGCGGTGGCCACGGAAGCCTCCTCGAGCGAAGGTCCATCGCAGGAGCGGCGCGAGTGCTGGGCCCACGTACTTTCGTGACAGGAGCCGATGGACGGACTTCGCCGGGATGCGTCTAAGGGCGGTGTGCGGTCGAACGCCAGGACTCGAGATCAACGCAAGGGCGCGAAATAGATCCGGCTCCTGCTCCGCCGCCGCGCTTCCGACCACCGCCCCCATCGAATGACCGAGGAGCAAGGGTCGATCGAGTTCGAGCGCGCGTACGACCGAAGCAACGAAGCGCGCGCGTCCCAAGGGCGAAGGGTCGGGTTCGGTGGACACGGGCGTCTGGCCGAAGCCCGGCAGATCGACTCGGACGAAGCGCGCGTGAGGGCTGAGTTCGGGCGCGAGCCACCGGAAGTCTCGGGCGCTGCCGGGAAGGCCGTGCACCGCCACGATCGGCGTTCCCTCTCCCTCGTCCGTGTAGGATGCGGCCCCGGTCTCGAGCTCGACAGACCGCTTCGCTGGGTCGGAGGGGGCGTTCATGCGTGTATCGTTGGGACGCGGTGAGCCGCGCGTAGATCGTGTAGATGGCTACGCAAGAGAGCGCAACAATCTGGAGGACCACGATAGGGCGCTCACCCGGCTTCCGCCAGCGCCACGACGTCCCGAGTCCCGAGCAGGCTTGCCCACACACCGCGAGGAAGGGGCCACGAGACCGCCGGCCGCGGCGGTACCCCGATCGACGCTCAGTCCCCTCGCCTCAGTCTTCGGAGCGGCGCTTCACGCGAACCACGCCGGCCTTGACGCGCGCGCCCTTCTTGATGCGCTCTCGCTGGAGCTTCTCGATGCCCTCGAGCTCGGGCACCACCAGCGTGGGGGCCTTCGCGGGGCGAAGCTCGGCTTCGTCGGGATCATAGGCGCCGAGGAGTTCGTAGGCGCACTTACGGCAGTAGACGATGCTCGGGTTCTTCGGCGCGAAGTGAATCACGTCGGACTTGCCGCAGTGGGAGCAGGTGATGGGCCTCGCGACGCGGGTCCCGTGCTCGTTTCGCACCTTGCGGATACGAGCGAGGGCCCGGGGCCCGGCCTCTGAACCTGCGAAGTCCGCCGAGCTCTCTCTGCGCCGCCCCGACGGTCGGTCGTCTCTTCGCGGTCGGTCGTCTCTTCGCGGTCGGTCGTCTCTTCGCGGTCGGTCGTCTCTTCGCGGTCGGTCAGCATCACTCGTCGCGCGGACTTCGCGTGGTCGGTCGTCTCTTCGCGGTCGGTCGTCTCTTCGCGGTCGGTCGTCTCGTCGTCCGCCGCCGCCCCTCCGCGGTCGGTCGTCTCGTCGTCCGCCGCCGCCCCTCCGCGGTCGATCATCCCTCCTCGGGCGCGGCTCTTCTCGCCGATCGCCCTCCTCGCGACGTCGACCTGGGTCTCCGGCGGGACGCCGGCGGGGTGGCGCTTCGCCCCCCCGAGACTGGTCTTTGGCGTCGCTCGGTCGAGGCCGGTAGGCGTCTCGGCTCTTGGGGCGCCGAGGGGTGGCCTGTCTCGGGCTCTTGCGCGGGGGCATGGGCTCACGCTAGCAGAACGCCACTACAAAGGCTCAGATTGACACGAGAAACGCCCGACAGGGGCTCAAATGTTGCGTATACACAGGTGTTCAGATACTGTGCCGGCATGCAAGGACTCACGCCTCGCCAGAAGCAGATCCTCGAGTACATCTCCACGCGCATCGAGGAGGCGGGCTATCCACCCACCATCCGCGAGATCGGTGAGCACATGGGCATCCGCTCCACCAACGGCGTCAACGACCACCTCAAGGCGCTCGAACGAAAGGGCTTTCTTCAGCGCGAGGGCCTGAAGTCCCGGGCGCTGCGCCCCGTGCACTCCGCATCACACCCGTCTCGTCGGGCCGGCGGTGGCGGCGCCAACGTCATTCCCGCGGTGCTCCCAAGCAGCGGCAACGTCATCGAGATTCCGGTCCTCGGGCGCGTGGCCGCGGGTTCGCCGATCCTCGCGGAAGAGAACATCGAGAAGACGGTCCAGGTCGACAGCTTCCTCGTGGGTGCCAAGGCCAACGACAAGATCTTCGCGCTTCGCGTCAGCGGCGACTCCATGATCGACGGCGGCATCTGCGACGGCGACTACATCTTTGTGAAGAAGCAGCTCGAGGCCCGCAAGGGGCAAGTCGTGGTCGCCATGATCGACGGCGAGGCCACCGTGAAGCGCTACGAGCCCGAGGGAGATGTCATCAAGTTCGTCCCCGAGAACGCGAGCATGAAGCCCATCGTCGTGCGCAAGTCGGACTTCCGGAGCACTCAGATCCTCGGCGTGGTGTGCGGCGTCTACCGGCGAGTACTCAGCTGACACCCTGCTTGCGCAGTTGCTCCACCCGCCGCCGGGCGGCTTCCAGGCTGGAGTCGTCGATCTCTTTGTACGCCGAGGCGGTGATGTCTAAGTCGCGCAAGGCGTCTTGCAGCCGGCCGCGTGTCTCTTCCGTTCGCTGGCCGGCGCCGATCAGGCGATGAACCTCGGTGATTCGCGCTGAGAGCTTCTGCGCGTCGTCGGCGATCGAGCCCGCCTCGCGATCGATCTCGGCGATCTGATTCCGCAGCTCTTCTGCCGCGGTGGCCACCGAGCTCGAGTTGGCGAGCTCGGTCATGGTCCTCAGATCCTTGCGGAGCTTCACCTCGACGGAGGTGAGCTTGTACAAGTGATCCCGCGCTCGATCGAGATTGGACATCACATCGATGCCGAGGTCGGCGCGCAGCACCTCCGGATCCGCGAGTCGATCCATCGCGCTCTGGTAGGCGAGATCGAACAGACCCAGCACCGATTCAGTCTCGCGGTTGAGGCGCAGACCATCGAGCTCGGCCTTTGCGACCAGTGAGGTGGCGGCGAGTCGCTTGAGCCTGTTTCTCTTGGCCACGCGTTGGGCGAAGACGCCCGCCACGCTCGCACCGGCCACGGCGACTCCCGTGCCCATGATCCACGGGGCGCCCATGGCCCAACCAATGAGCGTGACGGCGCCCCAGCCGAGAAGCCAACCCGCGAACACGATCTTCTTGATGACCTGACCCACCGCCTGGGTGGTCTCGCGCATCTTTTCTTCGAGGTCGGCGTTCACGGGCAGCGCATTGTCGGGAGCGTTCATGGCTGGACACAAGAAGCACCAGGCCTTTCCGGTCCACTGGACCCTCGATAAACCCTATTTGTGCTCTGCACAAAAAACCGTTGCGAACTTCCGGCGAGCTGTTTAGATCCGGCGCCATGAAGCTCGACCAGATGAAGATGATCGTGACCGGCGGCGCCCAGGGCATGGGCCGCCACTTTGCGCTCCGCCTCGCTCAGGCCGGTGCACACGTGGCCGTAGGCGATGTGAAGCAGGAGGGCCTCGACTCCCTCGTGACCGAGACGAAGGGCCTGCCCGGCAAGCTCGTCGCCAAGAAGCTCGATGTCTCGAGCGAAGCCGAGGTCGGCAGCTTCGTCACCTGGGCTCGCCAGGAGATGGGCGGCCTCAACGGCCTCATCAACAACGCCGGCATCCTGCGGGACGGCCTGCTCGTCAAGAAAGACCGGAACACGGGCGAGCTCACCAAGCTGAGCAAGGAGCACTGGCAAGCGGTCATCGACGTGAACCTCACCGGCGCCACCTTCATGGCGCGGGACGTTGCGTTCTCGATGGTCCAGAACAACGAAAAGGGCGTGTTCGTGAACATGTCCTCGATCGCGCGCTACGGAAACCGCGGGCAGTCGAACTATGCCGCCGCCAAGGCCGCGCTGGCCGCCAACACCAAGACCTGGGCCGCGGAGTTCGCGAACTTCGGCATTCGCGTCGGCGCCATCGCGCCGGGCATGATCGAGACGCCGATGACCCAGGGCATGAACCAGAAGGCACGTGACGCGCTCGTGGCCAACATCCCGGTGGGACGCATCGGTGAGCCCGAGGACATCTGGGTCGCGGTGAAGTTCATCATCGAGTGCGACTACTTCAACGCTCGCTGCATCGACGTGGACGGCGGCCTCTCCTTCTAGGAGCGCCACCACATCTTCGACCGGCTCTACCGCCGCATCTTCGCGGCGCGTGGACCCACCGGCGCGTCCACCTCGCGGCCCGCGCCTTCAGCCAATCGAAACGTGCGCATCACAGGCTCTCGGAGCGAGATGCCGGTGTCGCTGGGCGAGGGGTCGGCCTCCTTGAACGTAAAGCCATCCCCACCGTCGTACATGAAGTCGTTGATGACCACGCGATAGGTCTTCTTGTCATCGATGGGCTTTCCGAGCCGATCGCTGACGGACAGCACCTGACGCTTTCCATCCTTCTCTTGAAACCGCCAGGTGATCCCAGAGACCACCGGGGAGTCGATGAGCAGCTGCGCCTTGAGCTGTTTTCCGGTGAGCTTCACGACATACAGGTTGTTCTCGAAGGGCAGCACCGAGGTGATGTGGCCCAAGGTGACGCCGCCACGCCCCAGGGGTTCGCGGAGCGCGCCATGGTTGCAGATCGCGACATCGACCTCCGGAAAGGCCGCGAGCCATGAGTCCACGACGAGGTGTCCGAGCGGAGACTCTTCGAAGTTGCCGAGTGGCAGCGGGCTCTTGAGCCGACCGAGCACGGTTTGTTCCTGCTCCTTCGCCCTTTGGCGCGCGCCCTCACCGATGGCCTCGAGGGCCAACAGCGGCGGGAAGCTCGGCGCCCCGATGGGACCGGTCACGTCCACGATCTCGTGGCTGATCGAAACGGCCCGCGTCTGACGATCGACCTCGATGTCGAATCGACCGTAGCTGCGGCCGAAGGGTCCTGGATTCAAGATCGGTATGCTGCCGACCATGACCGCACCCTTTCGATGATTCTGACCTGCGATCACGGCGTGCACCGCGAGCTCGGGGTGCTTCTCGAACAACGCCTGCGCCTCGTCCATAGTGTCGTGAAAGAGCACCACGATGATCTCGGCGCCGGCGGCCTTCACCTCGGGCACGACACGCAGAAGCGTATCGCCGTAGTCCTTGAACTCGAGGCCCGCGACGTGTTTGGCGAGCGTGGTCTTTGGGGTCTCGCGATAGGAGAGGCCAATGATCCCCACTTTAACTCCGTCGCGCTCTTCGATGATGTAGGGACGGACGAACTCGGCACCTTTTCCGGTCGCGGTGTCCACGATGTTGGCGCCCAAGAACGGGAACTTTGCTTCTTTTGCGCGACTTCGGAGGACGTCGAGACCAAAGTCGAACTCGTGGTTGGCGACGTTGGCGGCCGACACGCCGAGCGCGTTGTAGGCGGCGATGACCGGCTCGCCGCGCAGGAACGTGCTGACGCTGGGGCCGGTCCACATGTCTCCGTTGTCGACGAGCAGGGAGTTCTTGGCGTGGAAGTGATCGCGGGCCTTCATCGTTCCGCCGATGTGAGCGATGCCGCCGAAGTACTTGCCGTAGTTGGCGGGCTCGAGCGGATATAGGTGACCGTGGAAGTCGGAGAGGGCGAAGACCTTGATGCGGGCCTTGGCTGGGTCTCGGGTGGGCTCGGGCTCACCGACCGGGGCCGCCTTCGTGATGCTGGAGGTGGCGGTGCCGCCCCCTTCGCCTAACCCCTCAGCCGTGGGCGAGGTGGCGCAGGCCGCAGCGAGGGCCAGAAGGGGGAACAGCGGCGAAAGGAAGACGCGCATCAATGGGCGGAATAGTCCCTGCCCGGGTCGAGATCAACCTGGATGCGGTCTTGCTCGGCATCTGCTAGGACAGCGCCCGCCGTGGAGTACTATTTTCAAAGGTATGGCGATCTCGAGCTGCAGAGACGGATGGTCAAAGACCACCGACGTACGGAGGCTTTCGCCCAGGCCATTTCGGAGGTCGTAAAGAAGTCCGACGTCGTGCTCGACGTGGGCACTGGCACCGGCCTTTTGGCCATGCTCGCCGCCCGAGCGGGCGCGGGGCGGGTCTACGCCATCGACCAGGCGGAGGTCACCCAGACCGCCGCCAATCTCATGAAGGCCAACGGCCTGGACCGCCAAGTGAAGGTGTTTCGCGGGTTTGCCCAGGAGCTCCAGCTCGACGAGCCGGTCACGCTCCTCATCAGCGAGTGGCTCGGCAACTTCGGCTTCGTCGAGGCCATGCTCGACGACGTGCTGGCGGTCCGCGACCGGAATCTGGCGAAGGGCGGACGCATGCTGCCCTCGCACATCGAGCTCTTGCTCGCGCCGATCGATGAACCCTTGCTCTACTACCAGGACGGGCCGGGGGCTTGGCGGGACCCGGTGCAGGGTCTGGACTTCTCCAGCCTCGAGGCGCTCGAGCTGAAACAGGGGCGCGGCATTCAGCTTCGGGTGGAGCCGGGGGCGCTGCTCGCTCCGGGCGCGTCTTTGTTCGAGCTCGACCTCGCAAAAATCGGCCCGGACGACCCCTTCCGCGAGGGCAAGCTTCAATTCGTCGCCAAGCGCGACGGAACCTTGAACGGCTTCGTGGGTTGGTTCAACAGCCGCCTGTCTCCCAGCGTGACGCTCGATACGGGTCCGCATCTGCCGGAGACCCACTGGTCACAGACGTACATGGCGTTCCCCGGCAAGCCGGTTCGTCGAGGTCAGACGCTCGAGGTCTCCTATGCGCTCGCACGAGATCCGGTGGAGCGAAGGCACCTACGGGTCGAGCTCAAGCTCGGTCGGCATCGTCAGAGCTACGTGCTCGAATGACCAGGCTCCAGGTCGCACTGGCCGACCGAGACGAGGTCGGTCTGCACGCGACTCATTCGTTGTCGCTCGGGGGCGCCAGCGCGAGGTCCCGGACGATACCGACCATGCGGACGATGCCTCGTGCGAGGTTGTCGACGCTGAGCCGCTCGTTGCGCCCCATCTGAGCTTCGTATTCCTCGATGCTCACTTCGAAGGGAACGAAGCCGTAGGCCGGCACGCCGTGGCGCCGAAGGACCCGCAGGTCGCTGGCCCAGGGGCTCTGCACAGGAACGACCACCGGCCGTTCGCCTTCTTTGCGGGAAACGTGTCGTTCGATGATCTGAAGCAGCCGGCTCGGAACCGGCGATGCGGTCGCGGCTTCTCCGCGGATGATGTTGAAGTGAACCCGCGAATCATCGATCGCGAGACGCAGTTCCTGCTTGAGGCGAGCGGGGTCTGTGTCCGCGAGGAGCTCCGCGCGGAGCTTGGCGGTCGCACGCGAAGGCGCGAGGCCCGCTGGGCCTTCGGCCACGAAGTCCGAGACCCGCACGCTGTCTGTGACCATGCCGCGTGTGAGCGCGCCTTTCTTCAAGCTACCCAGCTCAAACACTTGCGCGAAGATCCGCGACCGCAGCGCGACGTCGCGAGGAAACGGGGCAAAATCGGCGAGCGCGTCGAGCGTGAGCTCCATGGGGGCGGTGAGCCGTGCGATCGACTTCCGGTCGCGAATGCTGATCAGCGCCCGGTTGAGTCGCTCGGTCGCGCTCATCGAGCCCTCTCCGGGCGGGTCCTCGCGCGAAGTGATGACGATGTCGACGAAGCCCTTTTCGCCGATGGCCACAGCGTGTGCGGTGCGACCGTCACCAAAGAGGTTCTCGATGCCCATCCCGCCTGGACCGAGGACCAACTCTGCGTCTGAGAGCTCGGGCCTGGTGATGAGGAGCTGATCGATCCCGGCGGCGAGCCGTGTTCCGTCGGCGGTGGAGATGAGGATCACGTCTCGACGAGGTCGTTCACCGCCCTGGGCAAGTACGACGAGGGTCGAAGCGTGCACGACCGCCAAGCCTTTACCCCCCAAGGCGCCTCGACCGAAGACGCTCCCTTCGTGGAGCGTGCCGGAGAAGGGCCCGGTCTCGGCGTTCCAGCTCCCAGGATCGGCGCCGAGCGAGTCCAGATGGCTGAGCAGCACGATCGGCTTGGCTTCGCTCTCCGTCCCTCGAACTCGAGCGTACAGACTCGAGCGCCCTGGCGAGAGCTCGACGAGGCGCGTCTCGATGCCGGTTCGAGCCAGGTAGCGTTCGAGGATGCGCGCGGTCTTTCCCTCCTGACCGGGAGGATTCGAGTTGTCCACGCGCAGCATGCGCTGGAGCAGCTCGGTGGATTCGACCTGAAGGCTCTCCCAGTCGACCCCGGGAGCAGACATCGCGCTTGGCCTCGATTCCGGTGTTGTGGTGCGGCAGCCGCCCGCGATCCCGGCACAGAGGAGCGTCAACCAAAGTAAGGATGGGCTGGACGCGTGCCTTGTCCGTGGTATACGTGCCGAAGGTCTCAGCGTGTCTGGCTTCGACTTCGCACAAAGGCTGAGACGCGGTCTTGGCAAGGGCAAGGTTCTACCACCCGAAATCATCGCTCAGAAGCTTGTTCCTTTCGATGGCAACAAGGACGGAGCCGTCACCGCTCCGGAGCTCAGCGAGTTCTTCAAAGCCAACGGCATCGGCCCCTTCGTGTCGAGTTTTCTGGCGAAGACCATCTTTAATCTATGCTCGACCGCGGTGGGGCAGTCGGTCACCTGGATCAAGCTCGAGCCCCTATCCAAGCTCATCTCCGACGCCATGGGCCAGGCTCCGCCCAGGTCCAAGCGATACGTTTTGACCCCTGAGGGCATGCAAGGTTACGAGCCGCTCGAGTCCGTCGAGGAGTTCGAGGCTCGGCAGGCCCGAGGTGCACCGCGACCCCGTTCGGGCGGAAACGCGGCTGCGCGCGGCCGCCCGCCCACCCAGGCCCCACGCTCCGGCCCCGCGCCTCGCGGCCGGCCATCCCCGCGCCCGGGTCCGCGTCGGCCCGGACCTGGTTCCGGCCCCAAGCGGTGAAGTTACCCGCCGGCGTCCAGAACCAAAGGCTGGACCAGGCGGTGACCGCGCTCCTGCGGTCTCGGGGGATCGACGTCTCTGCCCGGGAGGTTCGTGCCGCGATCAAGGATGGCCGCATCACGGTGGACGGTCGCCGAAGGTCCCCGGCCAGCACGCCGCCCGAGGGTGGACAGCTCGAACTGGCCGGCTTCGTTCCACGAGCCGAGGCGCGTGTGCACCCAGAGCCGGCGTTGCTCGAGCGGGTTTCCATCCTGCACGAGGACGACACGCTGCTCTTTCTCTCGAAACCTGCGGGGATGCCCGTTGCGCCTCTGAGCTCGGGCGAGCGAGGGAGCCTGCTCGCGGCGGCCATCGCCCATGCCCCCTCGATCGCCTCGGCCGGTCCTCCGCTCGAGGGCGGGCTCGGTCATCGGCTCGACGTGGAGACGAGCGGCGTGGTGGTCTTCGGCAAGGACGAAGCCGCTCGAGCCCGGGTGCGAGCCGCCTTCCGCGCGTGCGAGGTCGAAAAGCTCTATCGGTGTTTGGTGCGAGACCCTGGCGGTCGCTGGGCGCTCGAAGCGGTGCTCGATGCGCCACTGTCGGGTCGTGGTGCACGCGTGCGTGCGCTCCAGGCGGGCGAGGGTGGTTTGGCGGCCGAGACGAGGATTCGACCTCGAAGTGCGCAACGCGGAGGGCTGAGATGGCTCGAGGCGCGCCCGCGCACGGGGCGGCGGCACCAGATCCGAGTCCATCTCGCGTCGGTGGGTACCCCGATCGTGAGTGATCCTGTCTATGGAGAGCCCCATCCAGAGGTGCCGCGTCTCGCGCTGCACGCTCTCGGGCTCAGCTTGCTCGGCCGACCCATGATCGTGGCGCCGCTGCCGGCGGACCTCCGGCAGCCGCTGCTCCATCTGGGCTTCGAAGAGGACGAGATCTCACCATGAGAGCCAGCGCCCTGTTGTCCGTCGCCCTGCTCGGGGGTTGTGCGGCCAGCACCGAGATCCCCGGTGTGCCCACGCGTGCGCTCGCCTTTCGGGCGCAGGATCTCGATGGGCACACCGTCACCTTCGGTGGGCTGCGCGGGCGCATCACCTTGGTCACCTTCCTCTACACCTGGGCGGATCCGGCGCTGTTCGAAGTGCCGCGCTTCATCCAGCTGACCAAGAAGCATCGCGACGACCCCTTCACGATCGTCGCCATCGTCCTAGACGACACGTCCGAAACCGCCCGCATCTTTAGGGACAGCTTCGAGATTCCGTACTTGCTCTGGCGGGTCGAGGATCGAGCGTGGTTCACGGGGGCCGAGGGTCCGTTTGGGGTCGTCGACAACGTGCCCACCTCGTTCCTCGTGGATCGCGATGGCAGGATCGTCGCACGCATGCTCGGCACCTGGCCTCCCGCGATCCTCGAGCAAGCGATCACCGAGCTCCTTGCGAGCGATCGATCCAGCGACTAGAGTGGCCTCGGCCCCATGGCCCAGCTCTCTCCTCGATCTCGACTCCGCTGGCTCGCTATCGGCTGCGGTGCACTCGTCTTGACCTTGGTCTTGTCGGCCTTGTTCGTGGACGGCGGCGTCGCTCGGCACGAACGCTTGCATGAAGAGCTCGCGCGTCTCAAGACGCTCAACGACGACCTCGAGCAGGACAACTCGCGCCTCCGTCGAGAGGTCGAGGCGCTCAAGCACGATGCGCGCTACGTCGAGCGGGTCGCGCGCGAGGAGCTCGGCTTGGTGCAAGAAGACGAAGTGATCTTCATCGTCCCGTCCGCGAGCGAGGAAGAGAAACGTCGTGAGTGAAACCTGGTTCCGACGAATCCTCGAGCGGCCCGAGGTCTCGGGGGGCATCCTGCTCGCTGCGCTGGTGTACTCGGCTCGGCTCGCGGGGGCGCCTTCCGAGCTCACGCTCCCGTTCTTGTACCTGCTCGCGCTCTCGGTGGGCGTCCTGCTCGAGAAGCAGGGCATGTTCCTGGCGCTCGCCGCCGCGGTCTCAGCCGAGCTCGTGGTCGTGGTCTTCGGGGCACAGTCACCGGGGGCGGCGGTTCGAAGTCTGGGCTTCCTCGTCGCCTTCTCCGGCGCCGGCCTCCTCCTCTTTCGGCTCGAGATCCTCGCCTATCGCCGGACCGCCAAGCGGCGCATTCGGGGCCTCGTCAAAGCCGCCGAGGCGGATGCTCGCGCGTTTCGACTCGGCATGGGGGCGGCCTCCGCTCGAGCCAAGACCGACTCCATCCCCACGATGGACGCCTCCGTGCAGTGCAAGCTCGGCAGCGTCGAGGTCGTGAGGGCTGCGCTCAAGGACCTCGCCGAACTCGCGCTGAAGACCACAAACGCCCATACAGTGGTGTTGCTGCTGCCGGACGAGGACCCGAGCGCGCTCCGAGTCCATGCCTCTGCCTCGATGGCTCGACCCTTGCGCTCCGGCCTCCTGGTACCGGCGCACGAGGGCGTGATCGGCGCCGTGGTCAAGAGCGGGGCGCCCGTTCGTTATCTCCGCTCACCCACCGGTCGTGCGTTTGGCGACCTCGCCCCCGAAGACGCTCGTAGCTTCATCGGGGTGCCGCTCTCGAAGGAGGGCACGGTCGTCGCGGTCCTCGTCGCCTATCGCGTCGAACCCACCGAGTTCGATGAGCGTGACGAAGCGCTGCTCGCCTCGATCATGAGGCAGACCGAGCGGACGATGGAGTCCGAACGCATCGTCTTGAACCTCGACCGAACGAGCTACGAGCACGAGCGGCTCTCGGAGGCTCTGGCGCTGCTCAACGAGGCCCTCGGCCTCGAAGCGGTGGCGGAGCGGCTTCTGGATGCGGTGGCCCGGATCAAGCCGCTGTCTTTCGGGGCGGTCACGGTGCTCGACTCCGAAACCCAGGAGCACGTGATCTTGCGGGCTCGAAGCGAGAACCCCGAGCTCTCGGCCCTCGAAGGAGAGCGCTTTCAGAACCACGAAGGAGGACTCGTGGTGATGGCGATGAAGGCGGGCCAACCGGTCCCGGTCGTTCCACTTCACCGGCAATCCGGTCGCGCGGAGCGCCGCATCTTTGCCGAGCCGATGCCGCTCGAGCTCGGCTCGGTGAAGGTCTTCCCGCTCATGCTGCGAGGCGAAGCGGTCGGGACGCTCGTGCTCGGCGATGAGTCTGCCATGCAAGAGCTCACCGCGGACGAGATCTTCATGCTTCAGATCGCCGCGGTGCACGGAGCCACCACGGTCGCAAACGCGCAGATGTACGCTCGCATGGAGCGCATGGCCACCACGGACGCGCTCACCGGTCTCGTCAATCGGCGTCGACTCATGGAGCTCGCGGATGAATCCCTCGCCCGCGCCGATCGCTTTGGTCGGAAGGTCTCGCTGCTGCTCATCGACGCCGACCACTTCAAGCGAGTGAACGACAGCTATGGTCACGCGGTCGGTGATGTCGTGCTTCGGCACATCGCCCAGCTCCTGCGCCGCGAGGCGCGAAGAGTGGACGTGGTCTCGAGGCTCGGCGGCGAGGAGTTCGTGCTCCTCGCGGACGAGACCGATGTCGCGGGTGCCGCCATCTTGGCGGAGCGAATCCGCGCGCGCATCAGCGGGGAGACCATCCGCGGCAGCTTCGGAGAGATCACCGTCACCGTGAGCGTGGGTACCAGCACCTGGCCGGAGAACGCGGCCAGCAAAGAGCAGCTCCTCGAACGTGCCGACCAGGCGCTGTACGAGGCCAAACGCGCTGGACGCAATCGAGTCGAACAATGGGGCGAGGCACGTTGCATCAGCCCCGGAAGGTCGGCTATAGCCAGCGAAGAAGCGGGCAGCGCCCTGGGTGCGGGTCCGGCCGAGGCAAATTGAAAAAGAACTTCGTCCTCGATACCAACGTTCTTCTGCACGATCCGAACGCGCTCCACGCCTTCGACGAGAACAACGTAGTCGTTCCGATTTACGTCATCGAAGAGATCGACAACTTCAAGCGTGATCTCTCCGAGCTCGGGCGGGCGGCGCGCACGGTCGGAAGAATCCTCGATCAGCTCCGCAAAGAGGGGAGCCTGCACGCGGGGGTGAAGCTCGAGAACGGGGGCAGCCTGCGGGTCGCCTTCACCAAGCGGCAGCTCAGTACGGTATCGGCCTTCTCCACCAGCCATGGTGCAGACACCGCGATCTTGGCGGTCGCTTTGGATGTCAAAGAGGAGAACGCGGACATCCAGACCGTGCTGGTCACCAAGGATGTCAACCTTCGCATTCGCGCGGACGCCCTCGGCATCTCGGCCGACGACTTCGACTCCGAGAAGGTCGAGCTCGAAGAGCTCTACTCCGGCATGGTCGAGATCGAAGTGAGTGGCGAGGAGATCGACCTCTTCTACGCTCAAGGCTTCTTGCCGCTGTCGGATCCGTACTACTTCCCGAACGAGTTTGTGCACCTCAAGAACAGCGCGAACCCCACGCACGCCGCGCTGGGAAAGATCTCGCTCGAGGAGCAGAAGATCGTCACCGTCACGCGCTTCAAAGACGGGCTCTGGGGCGTTCGGCCGCGCAACAAGGAGCAGACCTTCGCCATGGATCTGCTCACCAACGACGAGATCAAACTCGTGACCTTGGTGGGCAAAGCGGGCACCGGCAAGACGCTGCTCGCCATCGCGGCGGGTCTACAGAAGACCGCTGAAGAGGCCATCTACCAGCGCATCCTGGTGTCTAGGCCCATCATGCCGCTCGGCAAAGACATCGGTTATTTGCCGGGCAGCATCGAAGAGAAGGTCTCTCCGTGGATGCAGCCCATCTTCGACAACGTCGAGTTCCTGATGGGTATCTCCAAGAGCGACAAGAAGAACGGTCGCAGCTCCAGAGAGCTCATCGATCTGGGGATCATCCAGATCGAGCCGCTGACCTACATCCGTGGTCGGTCCATCCCCAATCAGTACCTCATCGTCGACGAGGCGCAGAACCTCACACCGCACGAGGTCAAGACCATCCTGACGCGGGCCGCCGAGGGGACCAAGATCATCCTCACCGGTGACCCCTACCAGATCGATAACCCATACATCGACTCCACGAATAACGGCCTTGTGACGACCGTGAACCGGTTCAAAGGCGAGAAGATCGCGGGCCACGTGACCTTAGTGAAGGGCGAGCGCTCTGCCCTGGCCGAGTTGGCCTCGAACCTGCTGTAGGCATACGTTCCAGGGCGCGCGTCGGGATATCCGAGCATGGGAGCGCTCCCTCGGGCGTGTTAGCGTTTCACTGTGCTGGCCTCGCTCTTGTCCGTGGCCCTTCTGCTGGGCGCGCCACCCGCCGAAGCCGAGCCGGAGTACCGCTTCTCGCTCGAGGCCCTGAGTCCGGAGGTCGAGCTCGGTGCCTTCGGTACGCTCCGCATCGTCGTCGAGCCTCGGGCGGACAAGAAGCTCAATCTCAAGTCGCCGCTGCGCATGGAGCTCGACAGCGAAGGCCTTCGACTCGACAAGGCCCTGCTGGGGGCGGCGGACGCGCGTGAAGAGGACAAACGAGTGACCTTCGAGACGCGTTTCGAGGGCACGCGACAGGGGCCGGCCTCCTTCTCGGTGCGGGCGGTCTTCTTCATCTGTGATGAGCGGGTGTGTGAGCGGCGCACCGAGACGAGGACGGCCCGGGTCACCGTGCGACCTCGTTCCAGGCCCGAGTGACCTCGATGGCGGGTGCGCTGCTCCTCATCGTGATCGCGCGGTCGGAGCAGCGGCGTCGATTCAACCACTGCTTCTCCGACTCCGACTACCGCTTGGTGTACAGCCTCGACGGTGAAGACGCCTTCGATCGCTTCGCTGAGGTTCGACCGGACCTCGTCATCGCCTACGAACACGCGCCGCGTCTCGACGGAGCACTTCTGTGCCGACTCATTCGACAGCAGGGGGGCGCGCAGCTCCCGTTCGTCATGCTCGCGGATGCACCGGTCACCGAGGAGCGGCTCGCGGCTTCGAGCATCGACGCCGCCATCACGTGGCCCTTCGAGCCCTCGGAGTTGCTTGCATTGGTGCGCCGTCTTCTCGAAGGTCCGAAGCGGCGTGTCTCCTTTCCCCCTCTTCCCGCGGTCGCGATGGACACCGCAGTGGCGGACGACACCATCTCCCTCGACCTCGAAGACCCCGCGCCGAACTCGGTGCTCCTCGACGATCAGAGCGACGACATCCCGACGAGCCCCCGGGAGGTGCCGCTCGTTGGGATTGATCTGCTCGAAGAGCCGATCGCGCCCCTGGGTCTCCGCGAGGCGCTTCCGGACGAGGTCACCGCGGTTCAGTTGAACCCCGAGTTCTTGGACCTGTTCGAGGAGCACGATGCGTCGGGCTCGGATGACGATGCACGCGACCCGCCCCTGGTCTCACCGGTGTCCGACGATTCGCTGGAGGCGGACCCTCTCCCCAGCGCTCCAGCCGGCGCGCTGGACGGCGATCTATCGGGGACCACCACGGAGTCCGCGCGAAAACGCGCGCTGCTCGAAGAGCCTCCGCTGCCCGGGCCCGCGGACCTCGGTCCGTTCAGCCGTGGGGAGCCCTCCGTTCGTGTGAGCCGTCCCACGACAGATTCGATGATCCGCGAGATCCCGAGGGACGTGACCCCCACCGGCGAACGCCCATCCGTTCCGGACGAGCGCCCGGATGGGCGCGTGGGACGCGGGTTGGACGAGAGCCAGCTGGGCCGGCGCCTCACTCGGCGCGTTCAGCAGCTCCACCGGCTCATCGGGGAGCTCGACCACTACCAGATCCTGGGCCTCGAGCCCGGCGTGACGCGCTCGGCCATCGACGAGGCGTACTTCGAACTCTGCATCGAGTTCCATCCGGATCGGTTCTTTCTGCTGCGCTCAGGGCCGCTCAAACAGCAGATCTTCGAGATCTTCCACCGCCTCAATGCGGCCTACGAGACGATCTCCGATCCCGAACGTCGCGCCGACTACGACCGAAGCCGAGCCTCGAGCGTGCCCGCGGCACCAGCTGCCCCCATCCTCGTCACCGCCGCACCTCCCGCAAAGCCGTCGCCCGAGTCGCCGACGCAGGAAGACACGCTGCTCTCGGTGTCGGTCGACTCCAGCGATCCTTCCGCCAAGGTCTTGGTGGACCTCGCACGTTCCGCCCTCGACGATCAGGATCGAAACGGGGCGCGGCTCTACCTGTCGATGGCGATGAGTATCGACTCGGCAAACGAGGGTGTGCGCGCACTGCTCGAGGCCGTGGTCGCCCAGGGCGCCGGCCTGCGGCCGGTCCCGCCCATACCCTGAGCGCGAGAGCTCACCTCAAAACCCCATTGCTTGCCCGGCCCACTCGGGCTAAGGCTTCCTCCGACGAGCCGGGGCCTGCGGCCAGTGGGCTCCGCCCCCGAACAGGAGCGGTGGCCGAGTGGTTGAAGGCAGTGGTTTTGAAAACCACCGTACGGGAGACCGTACCGGGGGTTCGAATCCCTCCCGCTCCGATCTTCGAGTTCTTTGAGAGTATTTCGCTTTGGACGGAGACGTGGCCGAGAGGCTGAAGGCGCTGGTTTGCTAAACCAGTATACGGGAAACCGTATCGAGGGTTCGAATCCCTCCGTCTCCGCCAAACTTTCTCTCTCCCCTATGGAGGCATGACCATGCCGAATCGCAAGCTACCTTCCTGGGCCGACGAACTGCGCAACACCTATTTGCGCGGGGAGTCCTCGGTGTTCCTGCTGCACGGGAACGTGTTCGATCTCATCCTCCATGAGGACAAGCTGACGCCGCTCGTCGACTTCGTGGGCGACGAGCTTCTGAAGACCAAGGATCTCATCTGCCACTTCAACCCGGCTTCGGGCCTGCGCTTTCGAAAGAAGGACCGGCCGGTCGAGAAGCTCGAGGACTTCCTCGGCGTTCGCGACACCGAGAAGGCTCTGCAGGCGCTCGAGAACCTCCTGCTCACGCAAGACCGCGTCGGGGTCATCATCGATTACGCGGAGATGATCGCGCCCTCGGGCACCACGAGCTTTCTTTCCGAGGCGGACCGCCGGGCGGTGGTCACCTTGCATCGATGGAGTCTCGATCGAAGGTTCGATCACGCGGACAACGTGGTCGTGCTCGTCACCGATCAGATGGCCGAGCTCTCGAGCAACATCGTCTCCAACCCGAAGATCACCGCGCTCGAAGTCCCTCTACCTGATTCGAGCGCACGCACCACGCTCGTGCGCTTGCTCGAGCCGGACGCATCCGAGAAGCAGATCGAACGTTTATCCACGCTCTCGGCCGGCCTCAAAAACGTGCAGATCCGCGGGATTCTCGCGCCGGGCGAAGACGCGGAAGAAGACGTACGTGCCCGCGTCGACGTCATCTTGCGCATCCTGGGAGACGTGCCCGAGGCCCGGCACCGAGCAGAACGCCTGGCCCGTGTTTTCTCGGGCGTACCCAAGGATGAGATCGTGCACCTCCTGAAGCCCGACGGACTGCCGGAGCTCCCCGACGACAAGAACGACCCCTACGAGCAGGTCTACACCCTGCTCGCCAAGCGCAAGCGCGAGATCCTCCAGAAGGAGTGTTTCGGGCTCATTGAGTTCGTGGAGCCCGATCACGATCTTTCGGACGTGGGCGGCATGGATGGTGTGAAGCGCGAGCTCATGAACATCTCGCGCAACATCCGCGACGGCAACCGCAGCCGCGTCCCCATGGGGCTGCTGTTCACCGGACCCATGGGCTCGGGCAAGACCTTCGTCGCCGAGGCCTTTGCGCGGTCTTCGGGGCTCACTGCGATCAAACTCAAGAACTTCCGCTCGAAGTGGGTGGGTTCGACCGAGGGCAACCTCGAGAAGATCCTCGGCGTCGTGAAGGCCATCGGGAACATCCTGGTCATCATCGATGAAGGTGATCGCGCGTTTGGAAACTCGAGCGGTGGCGGCGAGGGAGACGGCGGGACCTCGAGCCGCGTCATCGCGCGCATCAAGGAGTTCATGAGCGACACAAAGAACCGCGGACGTGTGCTCTTCGTGCTCATGACCAACCGACCCGACAAGCTCGACATCGACATCAAGCGGGCCGGTCGTTTGGACAAGAAGATCCCGTTCTTCTACGCGTACGAGCCCGAAGAGATCGAGCTCGTGATCGCGGCGCAGCTTCGTCGGCATGAGATCCAACACGACCTGCAGTTTCCCCGGGATCGCGCGCGCGTGAGCGACCTGATGGTGGGGCTCTCGAACGCCGACGTAGAGGCGGTGTTGCTCCTGGCGAATGAACTCGCACACGGAGTGGGCTCGAAGCTGACCGCTGAGATCTTCACCCAGGCCCTCACCGACTATCTGCCGTCGAGGGACGCGAGGATGCTCGAGTACATGGAGCTGCTCGCGGTCTTCGAGTCTTCGAGTCGAAAGATGCTCCCCAAGCGCTACCAGAACATCGACGTGGACGAGCTTCAGGCCCGGCTTCACAAGCTCCGCGGCAAGCTCGGCTGAGTTTGGGTCCAGTCGAGCGTCCCCCGAATTTACCCTTTACAAATCGTCGCCTAGATGTGATCCCATGTCGGCTGATGTCCGGTGGGTGGCGATACGTGATTGCCGAACCGGTTCTGCCTGATACCATCGGGGTTTAGCCGTGGTCGAGCGCACGAGCACATTCGGGAAGTACATCCTTCTCCGCAAGCTCGCGACAGGCGGGATGGGCGAGGTCTTTCTCGCCAAGCAGATCGGACCGTCCGGGTTCGAGAAGCTGCTCGTGATCAAGCGCATCCTCGCGCAGCACCACGACAAGACCGACTACCTCAACATGTTCCTCTCCGAGGCGCGCTTGGTCGCGTACCTCACCCACTCCAACATCATCCAGATCCACGAGATGGGGCAGATCGAAGGCGATTACTTCATCGCCATGGAGTACGTGCGCGGCAAGTCGCTGCGCGACATGATCGATGGTTGTCGGGTGCGAGGCACGCAACTCAGCCTTCCCCACGTGATCGACCTCGCCATCAAGCTCTGCGATGGCCTCGGCTACGCGCACGACGCCCGCGACATCCGCGGGAAGTCGATGAACATCATCCACCGCGACATCAACCCGCACAACATCCTCATCAGCTACAGCGGAGATCTGAAGCTCATCGACTTCGGCATCGCCAAGTCCGAGATGACCTCGGTGCACACGGCCACCGGCACCATCAAGGGCAAGTTCGTGTACATGTCGCCCGAGCAGTCCGCGGCCGACCCCATCGACCGACGCAGCGATATCTTCAGCCTCGGCATCGTGCTCTACGAGATGCTCACCGGCGAGAACCCGTTCGTTCGACAGAACGTCGTCTTGTCGCTCGAGGCCATCCAGCGGCACCCCGTCGCGCCGCCGTCCGCCAAGCGAGCGGATGCGGGCCCGCTCGACGAGGTGCTCGAGAAGGCGCTTCAGAAGCGTCCCGAGGATCGCTATCAGAACTGCCTCGAGATGCGAGACGACCTTCGCGAGGTCCTGCGTGCCGGCTCGGTGACACCCGCCGGCAAGGACATCGCGACCTTCCTGACCGACCTCTACGCGGACGAAATCGACGAAGAAGACCGTCTGCTGGCCGAAGCGGATCGCGCCACCTCTCCACCGGTCCACGCTGAGCCCCAGACCCCTTCCATGCGGCTGCCGGTGCCCGACGCGGTGGACAGCAGCGTTCCTCCTCGTGTGCGGGCTTCCTCGAGCGCGCATCCGAGTGCGGAGACACGCTCGCTCCGGAGTCCCGAGTATCGACCCGAAGGCAACCCGATCACGCAGGCTCCGTTCTCGGACGAAGAGCCTACCATCGGCGAGGAGCTCGAAGACATCGCCGAGCGCTCGCGCTTGCACACCCGGCAGCGCAAGCTGGCTTCGATCCCCACGGCAGGGGGCGACGTTCACACGCTCATTCCCCCGGACGAGGTCGCTCCGGGCACCGGAGAGTCGTTCACCGAGCCGGGCGAGAGCGGGCCCTCCACGCGCGAAGATCGAGTCCCAGCGGAGATGGCGCCGCCTTCTGCCTCGGGTCTGTTCCCTCGGCCGGAACCAACCGCAGACGTGCCGGCGAGCGCGCTTCCGCGGAGCTCGCGTCCGCCGCTCGAGGCTGCGCTCTCCGAGCCGCTGCCCTCGCGGCCGAAGATCCCTGCGTTCTCCCGTCCTCTCGCGGAGACCAAAGAGCTCCGGCGCAGCGACCCGCCCATCCTTGCGAACGGCAGCGCGCACGCCTCGACCCCGGTCGAGTCGCCGCCCGCGTCGCCGGGCTACGAGGCCGAGGACTCCGATCTGCTCCCGCCGCTCCAGGGACCTACGCGTCGGGCTGCGGTCGTCGCTGGTGTCCTGGTCTTCGTGCTCGCGGTGCTCGTAGGCTTCTGGGGCATGCAGGCGGTGCTCGGCTGGTGGCCCTCCGCCAAAGATCCGGTCCCGCCGATCACCAACGAGCCGGCGGTTCTTCCCGAGCCCCCGAACGAGATTGTTCCGGTGCAAGATCCCCCGGCTTCTCCCCCGTCGGTCGAGGCTGCCGCTGCGCCTGTCGAGAGCACGCCGGTCGCGGTGGAGCCAGAGGTGCGGCCTGCGCCGCCGCCACCCCGCGAAGAGCGTCCGGATCGGCGAGCGAAGCCGGTGCGGTCACGCGCGTTCGCACCCGCCCCGGTGCGAGAGCCCACTCCGCCGACCCCGACCCCGGCCCCCGCGCCCGCGAGTCGGACTCCGGTGGCGCCTCCCGTGACCCCACCTCCGGAGGCGCCCAAACCCAAGGAGCCCGCGAAGCCAGTGGCACCGGAGCCTGAGTCCAAGCTCGAGATCACCAAGCCAGTGTCTCCGGTGCGGCTCGGTCTGAGCACAATCAGTGTCTCCGGCGGCAGCGCCCAGGTGGTTCACGCCGGCCGCGGGCTTGGCTCCGCCCCCACGAGCGTGGTCATTCGCGACACCCGGGGCAAGATCGGTCTCAAGTCCGACGACGTAGAGATTACGCTCGAGTACGAAGTGAAGCCCGATGGCTTTGCGGTGCGCGTGGACTCGCAGCCGTGGTCCATCGTGAAGCACAACGGCATCTCACTCGGGCGCACGCCGCGCGGCCCCGTGGCGCCGGCCCGCCGTCATCAACTCACCTTCATGCGTCCGGGCCAGGAGACGCCGCTGGTCCTCACCGTCATTTGGAACCCCACGAGTCAGTAGTGCGATATCCCTCTCGTTTGCTCTCTCGCCTCGCCTCGGCCGCGTTGTTGCTGCTTGTGCCCCAAGCTGCCCTCGCCGCGGACACGGAGGCGCCCGAGATTCAGCACCAGCACATCGAAAAGGCGCCCATGGGGCAGCCCCTGCGCGTTCGCGCGACCATCACCGACGAGAGCGGGATCTTCGCGCCCACGCTGTACGTGCGCGCGGTGGGCCAAGAAAACTTCGTCACCCTCGAGATGACGAAGAAGGGCAAGCAGTACGAAGCCCAAGTGCCCGGAGAGCAGATGGGCGGCGACATCGAGTACTTCATCGAGGCCTTCGACGAGCACGGAAACGGCCCGGCGCGTAAGGGCGCTCCGGAGGCGCCGCTGCTCGTGCCGGTCTTCGATCCCAGCCTCCTCCCTCCGACGCTCGGCGACCCGCTCACCGCGCAGGTGAGCGATGACGACGACCGCCCCCTCACCGAGAAGTGGTGGTTCTGGACGCTCGTCGGAGTGGCGGTGGCCGGCGGGGTCACGACCGCGATCATCTTGGCCTCGAGCGGCGGCGTAGACGAGGTGAGCGTGCTCGTGCGCGCCCCAGATCCGTCCGGAGTTCTGAAATGAAGGCGTTGCTCTTCTCCGCGCTCCTCGCGGCCTCTGCCTCTTCGTTCGCCTGCGGCGAGGACGAAGTGGGCACGCTGTACTTCGCCCAAGAGGTGCCCGAGTTCACCTGCCACTTGCCCGGTCTGCAGGCACGGCTCGAGATCTCGGGCGGTCTTCAATGCGCCCTCGAGATCACCGCCAGCCAGACCGCAGTCGGCACCTGTCCCCCGGTGGCCACCGGCCAAGTGGTGCTGTTTCGCCTCCTGTACTTCGTGGCCACGCTGAGAGGCCAAGATGTGGTCGAGGTGCAGCTCGCCGCGGCGACGCAGGAGCGCGATCTGCGCGAGTACTCGGACAAAGAGCTCATGCTTAGCTTCGATTTGAATCAGCTCAGCTCGGCGTTTGATGATGACGCGGACGGGGTGAGCAACATCGAAGAGATCTGTAACGGCACCAACCCACTGCCGGATTGAGCTGACGAGGCCGCTCGCTCAGCGCGCGCGGTGCTGCGTTCCCACGCCGGCCGTGATGAACAGGGCGGTCGCGGCCGCCTCGACGTCGGCGGTGTGCCACACGCCCGCAGGGTTGATGATGGCTTGGCCCGGGCTCAGGACCGCTCGCACACTCTGCCCGTCGATCTCCTGCGTGACCGTGATCTTCCCCGCGATACAAACCACGAGCTCTTCGCCCGACGGATGCATCTCCCAGGAGTCCCAAGACTCCGAGAACTGGTGCAGGCTGACGAGGCGACCTTCGACGCCGTCGCGCCCGGTGCGGCGCGCATAAGCCTCGTACCAGGCCATGTCGCCGCCGAAGACCGGTTGCTCGATCACTTTGGCCCCGGGGCCGAGATGAACGGGATGGCGAGCGAGGTCGAAGACGGCGGTCATGCTGCTGTCGTGCGCGGAGCATTGTTGCGTGTCAACCGCCTGGGTGAGGAACTCGAGCCCCTTCGGACGCTCCATGTTTCATGCAGCTGCCCACGGGCCCGTGATGGCGGTGGTCGCTGGGTGCACGCGCTTCGACCGGCGGCAGCCGTCTCCCTTTTCGCATCAGCCAAGGGCACGGTCCCTGAGAAACCCAAGAGCGTGGACCACTGAGGATCGCCTCCCTCTTCTCGTGTCCGTCCAACGGTCGCTCGCGCAGCTGCGGCGCGGCAAGCGCCCGGGTCACTGAGCGGTCGCGACGCGTTGTAGCCCGATGCATGAGGGCGCGCGGCGCGGCCGCCGAGCACGGCCGTCGAGAACTACATGCCCGCCGGCTGCTGCAGCGGGAGTTGGGCCGCTGTGTGCGATGTCCCCCCTACTCCGC
Organism: Deltaproteobacteria bacterium; assembly: GCA_011526105.1. GTDB lineage: Bacteria > Myxococcota > Kuafuiibacteriia > Kuafuiibacteriales > Kuafuiibacteriaceae > WYAZ01. The sequence continues at coordinate 37,073 of WYAZ01000040.1, forward strand.
TCTCCGTTTCCAATATTGGTCCTGCTTGACGTGCGGGAAAGCAAAGACCTGAACGGCGTCGCGAGGATCGATGACGTAGACGAGCATGTACGGAAACCTCCAGAGTCTGATCCTCCGAATTGGTTCTCCAGCGCTAGACTGGTCCACGACAGGATACGCGTGAGCCATCTTGCGAAGTTGCTGCTCGGCCCGATCGACTTCTAGGAGGAGACGCTCAGCAAACTCCGGGGCACCCTGTTCTTGATAGTATTGCGCCGCGCTGCTGATCTCCCGCCTCGCCTGGAGACGGAACTTGACGGTTCTCAACTTCTAGTCGCCGGCGATTTCTCGACGAACGGCATGCCAGTCTTCGCCTTCATCCGGATTCGCAATGGCGTCATCGGCACGCCGAATCATCTCGGCCCGGAACTCCTCCGGGGACAGGCCATCATAGGCGTTCGGACCTTCGAGACTGTTGAGAAGGGCGTTGGCGAGTGCGGTACGCTCTTGTTCTGGAAGGCCGAGTGCCTGTCCGAGAAGGTCCTTGGCGGTGATCATCACGCCCAAGGTAGCGCGCGGAGCGCGGTCCGGCCAGCGCTCGTTTCCCAAATTCATTCGCGTGGTTCCGAGCGCGCGACAAGATGGTGCGCCCGAGATGCCGGCCCAACTACCATTGGGCAGCCCCGGCGCGCCTCATGGCTCGCTGCTGCAGAGCTAGAAGCGAATGCGCACGCTGGACGCCCAAGCGTCCTCGTTCACGCGAAGATCGAGGGAGATTGGCACGTCGTCATCGCGCTCGCGGAGAGCCTGGTACAGCCCGTGAATGAGCATGTTCGCACCCAGGAAAGTGATCGGTATGAAGGCACCAAGATACGCGGGGCCCAGGCTGTCGGAGCAGTCAGGACCGCATGAGGCGCTGAGACTGATGCCTCCGTACACGAACAGAACGCCGACGGCCAAGACGGGGACACCGAGGATGGCCTCGACGATGCCGTAGGAACGACTCGCCGTGTTGCCATCCACCGCGAACGCTATGTCAGCGATCGCGAAGCCAACGCCAACCAAGGCTGTGGGCGTCAGGAAGATGGGAATCTCGGCTCCCCCCGTTCCAGCTTCTGCGGCCGCGCGATTCGAATGCAGGCCGGCCAGAAGGAAGCAGAACAGGAATGCGGCCCGGCTCATCGTCGAGCTCTCGAGGATTCGTGGTCGAGAACACATTCGGTGGAGCCTCGTCTAGGTTCTACCGGGATCGGCTCGGCTTGGGTCTGCCCAACGTTATCTCGCTCAGCTGCGGCCGCGATCAGAGTACCGCGATCGAGGAGAGCAGGATGGCCCAGGTGCGAAGCAGACCCGGCGCTGGGCCGTCGCCAATCTCCGGCCCAGCCGGTAGCTGAAGCGGCGGGTTGGCCGGAGGAGCAGAGCCTTTGACATGGTCCGGCAAGCCTATGTATCCGAGTTTGGGTGAAGCAGCTGCTGTCCCTCTGGGGTGTCTGTCTCGTGAGCTCGACGCCATCGAGTTCGGCGTCTCCCTGCTCGAGCGCCAAAGCTGCAGAGAGGGGAGTGTTGGAGAGATGGCTGAAAGAGGAGAGCGAGGTTTCGAAGGAGCATGTGGAGGCGGTGCTAAAGTCTTGGGGCTTGGACGCTGAAGCGAAGCCCGCGAGGACTCGACTGAAGCGACTCATGGAGGGGGAACAGGGCTGGCGCCGAACGCTCTACCGGGAACTCGTGGACCGGGTGCACGATACGGAGTCGGCTTGTTTCCAGGGTCCAGGAGGAGCGTGCGCGAGGGCGGAAGATGGTTCGCATCGCTGCGTGGAACCATTCCCCGACTGCTACAACGTCGATCACCTTGGAGACCTGACTCTTCCCGACTTGAGACCCTCAGGGCACAATATCTGCACTCGGGCGTGCAGCAAGGGCTGTCCGAAGGGTTGGCGGTGTGACTCCTTCGAGTGGGTTGAGAGCGTTGACGTGGGCAAAGGGAGACGGGAGGTCAAGCTACATAAGGGAAGCGCCTGCGCTCCTGGCGCACGGGCGGCGCAGGCAGGACAGGCCTGCGAAGAGCACTACGACTGCGACAGGAACGCGCCCTGGTGCTTTCGAAGTGCATGCCGTCGCGAGTGCGCGCGTGATGACTGCACGGCAGATCATTCCTGCGTGGTCGCGCGGTTGGGCAGCACGGGCCATGAGACCGTGACGCGGAATATTTGCTTTCCGATGCCCAAGTAGCGGTCGAAGTGGGCTGTCGGCTGCACGACACCGCGTTCGACCATTCTGGCCAACGTCTCGGGCCTTCAGCTGCGGCCGCAAACGTTCGTACCACGACACGCGGACGAGCACGAGGTCCCCACACGCGAAGCGGGTGTGGGGACGCAGTTGCACAGCACGGGACCGGTCCACAGCTGGAAGGCCTGTTTAGCCAGCTATCTACCGAGGAGGTACTTCGGGTCGCGGCGCGCGTGAAAGAACGCGGTGATCACTACCGAGTGACCTACGACCTTGAAGTACACGGCATATGGAAAGCGTTTGAGGAGCGCCCTTCGCGTCTCGCCGCGAGCGATCGGGAAGATCATGGGGGTCGCGACAAGTCGCCTCGTCACCGCTTCCAAGTCCCCGAAAAGCTCTTCGGCGAGGCCTACCTCTTGGTCTTCGTACCAACCCGCGGCTTCTGCAAACTCGACAGCAGCGAGTCGGGCGATCTCGAGCTCAAACACGTCGTGTTCGGAGTGCGGCGATCACTTCTTCAAACGGCAGAGTCTCGAGCGTTCCGGCGTCGAGCGCCGCCTCGCGTGCCGCAAGTTCTCGGGCCTGAGCCTCCGACATCGGCAACTCGTCCTTGGCCTCAAGGCTGTCCCACAGCTGCTCGATGAGGTGGAGACGCTCGGCGTCCGTCAGGCCGCCGATATCGATCGCGGGCTTGCTCACGTTGCCAGTCTTTCACTCGAGCACCAGGCTGACAACGGGGTAATGGCCACGCTGAAGCGGAAATCATTCCAGGAGCTTGCGCAAGAGCAGCTCCTTTGACCGAACAGCGGTCTTGCTCTGCCGAGGCCTCGCAGTGTCTGGCTAACGTTATCTCGCTCAGCTGCGGCGCGGCAACCTCCCGCCTTACGGAGCGGCCGCGACGCGTTCAAGCCCGACGGATGAGGGCGCGCGGCGCGGACGCCGAGCACGGAGGTCGAGAACTACATGGTCGCCGGCAGCTGAAGCGAGTTGTGGGGCAGCGAATCCCCGAAGTGGAATTGCGCGACCGGAGGCGAACCCGCCTTCGGGTTCCGAATCCGCAGTGAGAGTTCAGCACCGTGCTGCGCTGGCCACTCAATCGAGGCGTAGGAGTCGACGATCTGGAACATGCCGGGAGCCACCCGGCCGCTCGATCGCAAACAAGACGTCGTCTTGGTCACTGACGAACGCCAGACCGGGGGTCTGTCCGGGCAAGAAGGCGGGGCCCTCTGCACATCGTTCGGGAGATTCGGACAGCGGGCAGAGGTCTCCCAGCAGGCGCTCTTCGTCGGATTCGAAGGGGCGCAGGTACGCAGCGGCGGTAGTGCGCGAGGCGTCGACGTCCAAACCGTAGCGATCGAGGATCTCCTCTTCGCCGAGTTCCCGGACCACAACGGCCCCAAGGCGGGTGGCAAAGCACCGCGCGCCCGAGCTGGGACCGCATTCCCGTCGCACCATTGTTTGGTTTTGCGGGTCCCAACGAGCCGCGGTCGCGACACCCTGCGCATCTCTTTCGAGGAACACGAGCTGGTCACCCGACACGTGGACGTCGATGTCGGCCGGCTGCGCAACCACCTCTGCAACGTCGGACCAGAGGACCACGCCGGCGCTGTTCCCCGCGAACCGCTGGAAGGTCACGAAGAAGAGTTGGTTCGCCGCGATGAGGGCCCAGATATGGAGCTCACGGACGACCTCACTCGGTCGCCCCTCGCAGCGCCAGTTGCGGGCCGTCCCCTCAACATCACAGATCGGCAAAGGCAGCGTCTTGATGACGGTTCCAGTGTCGTCCAGGAACTCGATTCGTATCGGCGCACCGGGCACTGGCGGTGAGTCGGCGCGGGCGACCATCAGGCGCCCGCCGGCGTCGAAGCCGAGAACCGAATGCAGGCCTACGGCGGAGACGACAGACGCGTCGGGGAGACGGTCGCGGCGCGCGACGAACCAGGTGGGTGTCGTCCAGTAGTCCCCACCCAGGGAGTTCGCGTTTTGACGAACAGGGGGCGCCCACGCGATCGCGAGGTCCGTCGTGTACAAGCGGAACGGGGTGACTTCGGACTCCGGGAGCCCTGCAACTCCACCCGGGACCGGGAGCTCGTGGAGCTCGAGCGCGCCGGGTGGAGACTGGACATGAGCCAAGATGGGCGAGCGCACAGCCCCCGACGTCAACCACTGAGACCATCCGAGCGTTCCCGCTTGCGGAGACACATGCAGCGACAGCCCTTCGGTGTTCTCCAGCACAGCGACATTCCCAGCCCCTCGGACGAGCACGGCGTTGGCCCGTAGCGGCCCGGACGGGAACCCGTCGCCCGGTGAAGTCCCGGTCATGCTGTGCGCCAGCAAACCGCCGCCCGCGTGCTCGAGCTGGGCGTGACCCGCGGGCCACGTGCGCGGCGCCCCGGTCACCATATCGTAGTCCTCCGGGAGCGAGGCCAGCGAGACGAACTCGATGGGCTCGAGAGGCCGAAGGCCATCGGCGCAGGCGAGCGCCGGAGCCAGGAGAAGCGTGCGTGCAATTGTTGACGGCCGCGGCATGGCCATGAGTGGAGCAAGGCTCGTGCCGTGGGTTGCCAGACGAGGAGAGCTGCCCACGGGTGGACAGCCAACTCGCTCGGCGCTCAGCTCGAACGACGTCCGCGGCGATGGCGATGGCACGGCGCAGCTAGAGGCTGTCTAACGGTAGCTCGCTCAGGTGCGAGGCAGCAACCTCCCACCTCACGGAGCGGCCGCCCCGCCCGGGATTCGCTACGAAGGTCAGGGCTGCTTCGTCCCAGACGCCTGCGGCGATCGAGAACTCCTCGCGATCAGCGTCGATCTTGGTGGAGAGCCGGTTCGTGTTCCGAGCGGGTCCGCGATGAGCGTGGGCGTGGCCGAGCTCATCAATGGTCCCAGCAGTCCTCTAGCCCTGAGTCCCGGTGCACGGACCAGAGTCCGACCTATGCCGGCACTCTGCTGCTGCCCTGAGGAAGACGGGCGAACTCAGAGTTCGAGATCACACTCCACGCCGACTTCGAGCCCGAAATACATGACACCTTCGAAGAACGCATCAAACACCGGACCGGCGTAGACGAGATCCGCGATGCGCGCGCCAGCCAGGGCCTCGATGCCGGCGGTGCAGTCCACGACCGCGACCACCGCCGCCAGCCTGCGCGTATGCGCAGCCCTGGTCGTGCGCACTCCGGGCGCGCGACGAAGAGACCTCAAAACGTGCGGTTGTCCCGAGAGTGCAGGTGGATGCGTCGACCCCAATGACCTCCGCTACAGGGTTTGCTTGGGCGGGAACCACAAAGATGTAATCATCGAGCGCACGGGCTGGTCCTGTGAACATGAAGCGTTTGAACGCGATCCTGGGGCTGTCCCTTCTAGCGTGCAGTCCCTCCGGTTTCGTCGGGCTCGAGCCCTTACCCTCCGACGTGCTCGAAGGCCAGGTCCTGTTCGAAGGTGCGCCCGTCCGCGGAGCCTTCGTGCACGTGCTTCGCGAAAACACCTCGGCCGCGGCGGCGACGACGAATGCGGACGGTCGTTTCAGATTCACGCCGCTTCCGTTCACCGGGGCGGCGGTCTTGGTCGCCCACGACGGTCGCGGGCACGCGGCCATGCAAGCGCTGCTGATCCGGGGCGGAGGCACCAACGCGGCACTGCCCATGTCGCTCGAGCCGGTCGCTCGCTTTCCAGAGCTCGTCACCTTCCGCGGAATCGGCCTCGACGAGCGACTGACCGACTTCTCCGCGGACCTGCTGCAGTACGAGATTACGCAGGACGGAGTTCTGTTCCCAGCGCCCGTCGTCTCGGCGGACGATCGATGGACGCTCCACCTCAGACGGCGCGACCTACCGGCCGAGCGCGGACTTGTAGAGATTCAGCCAAACGAGGCACGCGCGAGCGTCGTTTTCGACGTCACTCCCTCCGGGCTACGCTGGTACGACGACAGCATCTACGCACGCCAACTTCCGTCTGTGAACTCCTCGTTCGTGTCCTTGGCGCTGATCAGCCGCGCCACACACGCGGAACTCGTCCGGCTAGATACAAACTCCGAGTCGCCCGCATTTCGGGACGAGCATCGATCGGTTTGGTTCGAGGCGGTGGCTGGGACTTCGACGATGAGCGAGACTCGGGCGCTGGTCGTATCTTCCGACGCTCGCGTCGCACGAGGCCCGAGCCTCCCTCACTCGATCGTCAGCGAGAGGCTGGTGCTCGGCGCGAGCAACGATGCGCTCTACTATCTCGCGACCGCGCCGGGAGACGTCTCCGCCGGATCGAGCCCGGCTCATCTCTCGGCTCATCGGCTCGATGCGTCGACGCTGGAGAGTCGTGCGGTGAGCGAGGTGCTCAATCCCGCCGGGGAGTGGATCGTCCCGATCACAAAAAGCCTCGTTGGAGGTCGGGCCTACTATGCCCAATCGCGAGCCGATGACTCATGTGCACTGGTCGAGCTCGACGTGGATACGGGGGCGCGACTCGACCGGCTCGTGTTCCAGCCGGGCGCGTTCGGCTGCGAGCCCTTTCCCGTCGCTCGCCATGGAACGGTCCTCATCCTCCAGGGCGAACGTGCGGAGGACACCTCGCCGCACTTCTACGGCCTGGACCTCGAAGCTCCGGCATCCATCGAGGACCTCGGTGAGTCGCGCGGGTTCGTTCGGTCGAACTCGACCTGGGGCGGACCGCACGCGCTCTTGCCACATGGCTCGGCCGACTCCTCCCGATTCGCTCGGCTGTCTCTCGAGACATTCACCTTCGAGGAACTGGACACAAGTGCTGAACTCGACGGCCAGCGTGTCGATATCTGCGCGACGACCTACTGCAACTCCACCCTGCTGCCAGACGGCACCGCGGTCTTTTCATCAATCGGTGCGACTTCGCGAGAGCGCGACGCTGAGTCGATCGATGCGATCACCGAAATCCTCGTCACGGGCGAAAAGCGCATCCGTGTGTATCCCGCGAGAGGAGCCACTCGGGAGGAGTCCTACTTGGCGATGCCGGTTCTGATGCTCTCTCGCGTCGACGTCGATTTCTCCCGGCGCGGCGCAGATGGTCGCCATCAGCTTTTCGCGGCGCCCAGAGGGCGGGAATTCGAAGCGTTCAGTCAGGTGACATTCTTTCCGGTGAACGGGGCCGCGTTGCTCGGAGCTTCGCCAGACGATCTTTGGATCTACTACTTGGCGCGGGATCCGATCACCGGCCGAAACCAGTTGTTCAGGACCACGACCGACCGAACCGGTCCAAGGACGGGCCCATGAACTCCGCGATGCTCCGGGCGATGCTGCTTCTTTTGCACTTCGCGCTCGCCTGCGGTCCGGTGAACGGCTTCTCCATACCTGAGCCATCGGGGGCGGCCCAAGTGGTCGGGCGCGCACTCTGGCCGGGCGGCCGTTCCGCGGCTTCGGCCACAGTTCACGCCGTTGTCGACGGGCAGAGCGCCGCTCGCGTTACCACCGACGAACGCGGTCAGTTCGTCTTCCGCGACGCTCCCACCGGGCCCGCCCATATCGTCGTGAACGCGGGCCAGGGCATGGGTGCACTCTCGAGCATCGAGATCTTCTCCGGCGGTGTGAATGATGCCGGCGACCTGTTCCTCGAGCCCATGCATCTAGCCCCGGCCGTGTTCGGCTTTCGCGGGGTTGACGCCGAGGAGCGCTGGACCACCGATGAAGGATCTATCAACGAGATCGACATTCATCCCGAGGGCGCGTGGTTCATCGCAAGTCGTTTCGTTTCACCGGGCCCATCGTACGCGCTGCCACCGCGTCTGTCGGCCATCTCGCGCGAAACGGGTGAGGAGCGGACGCTCGCGGCAACGTTCTCGGGCGCTGAGTTCTGGTCGACTGCCAACGGCGTCGTGTTCATCGCTGACGGCAGCCCGGTATCGATCGACGTCGATGGCCAGAGTCGGACGGGACCTCCGCTTCCTCCGTGGAGCCAGTCGACCAATGGACGAAGGAGCCACGGTCGCTACGCGGCGTTCATACGAAGACCCACCTCGAGCACCGACGCTTCCGGCGTGGTCGTTCTGGACTTGGAGTCGCTCTCGAGCCGAGAGGTCGTCACGTTCGAGAGCGAGGGCCCCTATTCGGAAGAACGACTGGACGAGTTCATCTCGCGAGCGCCTCGCGATATGCGCGTGGACGCGAGTGGTCGATGGGTCGTGTTGAGCCGCCGCGTGCTCGGCCTGAACGAACGACTCGAAGAAAGACTGACCCGCGTCGATACTACAAACTCGGCGCTGGCAGACCTGTGGAGCGCCCCGTGTCCTGCAGTCTCCGCGAGCTATTTCAGCTGCCTGCTCGGATTTCATGTCAGCGCCGACGGCCGGGTCCTCGCTACGATCGTCGAGTCGGGCCGCACGCGTTACCTCGAGTGGGACGCAGACAGCGACACCCCCAGGGAGCTCACCCTCCTCGATCCGCTCGGGGAGGCGCTGCACCTGGATTGCAGCGACAACAGATGGAGCTTCCTCGAGGCCTGCTTCGTTCGATATGGAGCCGGCGCAAGCCTCTTTGTGAACGCGCCTAGGCTCGACGCTGCGGGCGGTGTCGAGACTTGGATGCGCCACGATATCGCGGAGGGAATCGCGACGCGAAGCTTCGATCTCGGTTTGACGCCGCCCTACTTCCCGGATGGAACCGTGCTTACTTCCGGTGGTACGCGGGAGATCGACGCATGGGATCGGCGCGGCGAAGACGGCTTCAAGCAGGTGTGGACTGCCCCGGCGGGCGCGCAGCCGGAGGTCTTTCAGCCCAGCACGTTCTTCCCGAGTGATCATCGCGCAGTCGCATTCTCGCCGGACGCCGCTCACATCTACTACCTCGCCGCTGACCCCGAGACCGGTTATACACAGCTCTTCAGAGCCCCGGTCGGGGGCTCCGGAGCCGTTGCTGGTGGTGGTCGATGACTCGACAGTGGAACTCGCTCGCCGGGGAGATGCGGGTGCGCTTCGCCTCATCTTCGATACGAAGCACGAGTCTGTGATGAGCCTTTGCTTGTGCTTGACCGGGGGTGATCGTGAGGCCTCGAAGGATCTGACACAGGAGTCCTTCATTCGTGCATTTCGTAGCTTGAACAGCTTGTCCGATCCTGCGCGTCTCGAGCCTTGGCTGTACACGATCGCGCGCAACGTGTGTCGCGATCATCTGAAACGCTTTGCTCGCGAGCGCGATCGGCTCGAGGCCTTCGCGATCGAACGAGCGATGGACATCGAGCCGACCGAGCCCGTCGACGCCGAAGCGCGCACGAGGGCGGTGCGCGAACTGTTGGCCGAGGTCGATGATCCGCGCGTCAAAGAAATCGTCGAGCTCAAGTACGGCGAGCCCGAGCACACGACACGACAGATCGCCGAACATCTCGGGATCCCGCACGGCACCGTAACCGTGAAGCTCATGCGCTTCCGAGCGGCTGCCAAGCGCTCGCTCCTGCGCAAGTTGCTGGACGCGGGGATGTCGCCATGAGCTGCGTGTTGGCGGTCCCGGGTCGCGTCGAGGCCTTGCTCGCGGGTGCGCTCGGCCCGGAAGACACCGCAGCAATTCGGGCTCACCTGGCTGAGCCCTGCGAGGTCTGCCTCGAGCGGCTCGAGTTGGTCGAGGGCAGCCAAATTGTGCGTGCGCTGGCCGGGGTGTCGGCGAGACTCGAGGCTGCCGAAGCCGACCTCATGTTCGACTCCATTCAGGCTTCTTTGGAGGTGCCCCCGGTCGTTGCCATCACATCGAGGCTCACGCCACGTTGGAAGATAGTCGCTGGTTTCGTCCCCGTCGCTCTGGCGGCGAGCCTCGCGATCTTCTTCGTCCGGGGCCCACCCGCGTCGACCGAGCGCTTCAAGGGCGAGGTCGCGACCCCATCGGCGGATCTTTGGGCATATCGTGCGCGTGTCGTCGATGGCCGGCCAATCGTCGACGAGGCGGTGCAAAGCGGCGATCGACTCTCGGCGGGCGAGTATGTCCTGTTTCGATACCAGCTTCAGCACCCTGCGTTTGTGTACTGGTTGCTCGAGGACGCCAAAGGCCGAGAGCTCCTCATCGAGCCGGCAGGTGACGGCTTGATCACGGCGGCCGGCGAGCACGAACTCGGTGCCGGTGATCAGGCCCTCGCGCTCGATCCCCGCTCGCATGCGCCCGCGTTTAGCGTTCTTTTGGTCGCGTGCTCGGCGCCGATGTCCACGGCGACTCTGCTCGACCCTGAAGCGCTGGCTGTAGGCCGGTGCAGCGTGAGCACGCTCGACCTCCGGGTGGGAGTTGCCGAGTGAAGCGGGCCTTGACCTTTGCGGCGGTTCTCCTTTGCGTAGCGCCTGCCTGCGTATCGTCCGGGACGAGCACCGAGAAGGGCTCTCTGGTCCCGTTTGGGCCCGCGGGTCTCACCGATGCTGCCTCTACCCCGGTCCGACGAGCTCTGATCGTGGGCATCGAAACTTTCGACGACGAGCGGCTCTCGAAGCTCCAGTACCCCGCCGCCGACGCACGCGCGATGGCGAGCGCGCTCGAGGGCTTTGAGGACGTCACGGTGTTGACCGGCGCGAAGGCGACGCGGAGGAGCGCGGTCCTCGCCGCTCTCAACGCGCTTTCGGCCCGCGCCACGCACCCAAGCGACACCGTGTTCGTCTATTTCTCGACGCACGGATCTCTGGACTACGGCCGTGACGGAGAACTCGAGCGATTCATCATCACCACGGATTCCAGGCTCGACCTTGTAGCCTCGACCGCCATCGCCTTGAAGGATGTCCTCACGCTGCTCAACCGGTCGAAGAGTCAGCGGGTGGTCCTGATCCTGGCGGCATGTCACAGCGGCACTGGAAAGTCTCAGTTGCCCGACGCTCTCTCCAAGGCGCTTCGCGGACTGAAGTCGGCTGAAGTGGCGGCCATCGACACCGTCTCGGAAGCGAAGTTCGTCCTGAGCGCGGCGGCCTTTGGCGAAGCGGCGCGCGAAGATGATCGTCTCGGGCACGATGTCTACACGTACTACTTCCTCGAGGGACTTCGAGAGGGAGACAGGGACCAGGATGGAGCGGTCACCGTGAGCGAGGCACACGACTTCGCGCGGGCGCGAACCTACGACTTCACGGCGGGACGTCAGCGCCCTAGCGCCGAGAGTGTCATCTTGGGCGTGGACCCGATCATACTGGCGGGAGAGCGGGCAAGAACCCCGCAGCCTACGATCTACAGCTACGCATCCTCCGCCGAAGGTCTGGTCGTGGAGATCGATGGGACAAAGAAGGGTCGCCTTCCCGGCGGAATCGCCGTGGAAGCCGGCGAGCACCGGCTCGAGCTTCGGCGCGGAGCCGACGGGGAGGTGGTGTATCGAGGCTCGATCGACGTCAGTCCGGGCGAACGCACCGACCTATCCGCCTTGTTGCCCCGACCGGCCGAGTACGAAGTGCGTGTTGGACCGGCGTTCTTCGTTCCCATCGCGAGCGAAGTTCGCTCACGCTACTTTCCGATCTCGTACGGATTTGCGCTTGCGATGCGTGCTCAACACCTGGGCCTTCGGAATCTCGCGCTCGAGGCCACGATGGACACGGTGTTCTCGTCCGGCACCGCCGACGAGGCACTTCCATTCAATCTGTTCTCCATTCGGCCGGGATTGCGCGCAGGACTCGAGCTGCCCGTGTTCTCAGCGATGTCGTTCGAGGCCACCGGGGGCGGCGGCGTCCTGTTCGCGGGGCGGTCGTTTCACACGCCCACCTTCGAGGCGAGCGAGGCGTTGGTCGGGCCGTGGTTTGCGGTTCGGGCGGGGCTCGCCTGGACTCAGTCCGAGTGGCTGAGAGTCAGCGTCGACTTCGAGACCGGCGTGTTCTGGGGAACGCTGGGCGCGGACGCCGGACCTCATCTCTTCTTGGCCGCCAGGCTGGGCGCCGGGCTCCGCTTCGAATGAGCAAGCTCGATGAAGCGGGAGATGAGCTCTAGACGGAACTCAGAGTTCGAGATCAAACTCCACGCCCACCTCGAGCCCGAAGTACACGACACCTTCGAAGAACGCATCGAACACGGGACCGGCGTAGACGAGATCTGCGATGCGCACGCCGGCCGAGGCCTCGATGCCCGCGGTGCCATCCACAACCGCGATCACGCCACCAGCCTGCGCGTAGACGTAGCCCAGGTCGAATCGAACCGCCGGTACGATCAAAAAGTCGAACTCGGGGGAGGCCATGGGGATCAGCGGAGCGAGCTGAAGCTCGAAGGAGATGAGGTCCGCGAGCTTCAGGCCCGCGCCGAAGTTGAGCCGGAACCAAGAGAGTTCCGCGGCGCTGCCGCTCACCTCACCGAAAAACGCAAGCGGACTGACCGCGACGCCGCTTCGGAACGTGAGCGCCATCTGCGTGCTCGAGTTCGCGCTCGAAGACTCGGAAGCTGCCGCGATCTCTGTCAGAGGCTGGGAATTCGCTTCGGCTGACGAGCCGGCTCCGAGGGCGGCGGCGATGTTCTCGACCGCCGCGAGCAGCTCCGCCGAGTTGCACCCCGACTTCTCGGTGTGGGCCCAGTCGGCGGCGGCGGTGGCGAGATCGTAGAGCGTGGAGGTGAAGACACAACGATCGCCGATCTTGAGGAGCTGCGTCTTCAGCACCTTGCTCGCCGCGAGCTCTCGGCCCAGCTCGATCTGACAGCCCTCGTCGTAGCAGCTCTCGAAGGACTTGTTCTTCTCGGTGCGCAGCAGGGCTTCGATCTCACCGCGAGGGATCACCTTGAACGCGGTGCGACGGACCACCTCGCTCGCGAGCAGATCGGAAAGCGGGTCAATCTCGGAAGGCTTCGAGGCCTTCGACTTGTCATGGATCGGAAAGACCGCGAGCACCTGGGGGCGGCTCGCTTCCGCCACACCCAAAAGCGCGGTCAAAGTCAGAATGGAGAGCACGCTCATCGCAACTAGGACCGCACCATACCCGTCCCCTTGTTGCGCTCGAAGCACGAAGGTGGAATAACAAGGGCATGTCGAGCGAAGACGAGCTCAAAGGCTTTCGTATCGGCGATAAGCGCCGACCCGAAGTGCGAGGGCAGCAGAGCGCAGTGGGCGTGAAGGGCACCGTCCCCGAAGCCTCCCCCTCTGCAGGCTTTCCCGCGATCGAGTCGCGCCTCGAACAGAAGACGGTCGAAGAGGTCGCAGCCGAACTCCGGGGCAGCTACGAGAAGCTCGAGGCGCTGGCCGAGAGCAAGAACAAGAAGGAAAAGGCCGCCGCCGAGAAGGCCATGGCCGCCTACGAGCGGACCGCCGACCTCTTCGAGTACCTCTATTTGACCAAAGAAGCGCTCGGGCGCTCTAAGTAGAAATCCAAGAAAATCCAATGCTTGCCGCCATCAGGGCACGGGTCTGCCCCGGACGCCGCATTTTTTCCGCAACCTTCCCGCACCCGCGCCGATAAGAATCACCGAACCCACGCTAGGAAATTGGGGAGGGTTCAGGCTCAGCAAAAGGAGAAGGCAATGACTCAACAAATCGACAATCTCAAAGGACCCAAGGTTCGCCTCTCGACGGTAGCGACCAGCACCCGGCAGACCGCCAAGACCGACTTCGGCACCGTGATGCGAAACGGCCTCATCAAGGCCGGCAACGTCGCGGTCGAAGGCATGCGCATCGCGGCGCCCTTCGTGCCCGGCGGCGCCATCGTCTCCGCCGCGGTTTCGGGGGCCAACCTCGCCGCGGACATGGGGCAGGGCGGCTACGGCGCAGGTAGCGGGGCGCTCGGCACCAGCGCGGCCGGTCTCTCCATGGGCGGCGGCGGCCCCACCGGCGGGACCATCTCCCCCGGCAACTACAACGCCACCGGCGCCCTTGCGGTGCCCGGACGTCGTCCGGGCTTGGGCACCGACCTCGGCCAGCCGTCCAGCAACATGGCCGGCGGCGCGTACGGCGCGGGTGGGGGTGGTGCCACCGCGTCCGGTGCCTCGGACTCGTTCAACCAGATGATGACCGCGACCAAGTCCATGGCGGAGTTCCAGGCGAGCTTCAACCTGCAGTACCTGCAACTGCAGGAGAAGATTCAGACCGACACGCGCCAGTTCAACTTGGTCTCCAACATCATGAAGACCAAGCACGACGCCGCGAAGAACGCGCTGAACAACGTCCGCTAAAGTCGACCGGCTCGCCGCGGTCCCTGGCCTCCCCCGAGTCAAAGCCTCCGGGGGCCGCGGTCGGTCCACCCCCCCCTCTCGCACCTTCTGTAACCCTCTATTCTCGGAATGGACCCGGTCTTTGCCCCGCGCTACAGTGGTGGGGCAATGTCGGATCCCGTCAAGGTCCAAGGCCTCATCGAGGTCCAGCAGACTGAAATCGCGCTCCTTCTGGAGGCCGGTTATCTCTACATGGAGATGCAGAAGTGGAAGGAGGCCGAAGAGGTCTTCTCGGGTGTCGCGGCGCTCGTTCCGCACAGCGACGTACCCCTCATCAGCCTCGGAAACCTCGCCTTCGGGCAGGGGCAATATCAGCGCGCCCTCAAGTTTCACAAGGATGCGGTCAAGAAGGTCCCAGACAGCGCGCTCGCGCACGCCCATCAAGGTGAGGCGCTGCTCTTCCTCAACAAGCGGGACGAGGCCAAGAAGATGCTCGAGCAGGCCATCGAGCTCGACCCCAAAAGCGCGGCGGCGGACTTCGCGCGCAGCCTTCTCGACGGCCTGGCGGCCGGGGTAGTGTAGCCCGATGCCAAGAATCGGTGGAGGCGGCGGGCCGATCGTCCCGCCTGGAGCACAAGGCGCCCAAGGCGCGCAAAAGACCGAGAAGTCCGACTTCGCGGGCAAGGTCACGCAGGTCACGCAAGCCACCGAGGCGGCGGCGAGCCAGCAGGCCAAAGGCGCACAGCAGTCGCAGATGACCGGCAAGGTGCGCGAGATCGCCAAGCGACTCGCCTCCGGTCAGCTCGATCAGAAAGAGGCCACGCGCGAGTTCGTTTCTCTGGTGATCGAGGAGCGCTTTCCGGACTTCAAGAAGAAGAAGAAGAAGAAGAAGGACGATGAAGAAGAAACCGGCGAGGAACAGCTCGAAGAAGCGGTGACCGAGCTCATCGATCGAGACCCGGTCCTCGCCAAGCGACTCCAAACCCAATTCCAGAAACTCGGGAAGCAAAGCTAGGCCGTGGCAGAAGATTCCGTAGAGCCGCGGCGGGCGATTCGAGGCCGGCCGGGTGCCCAAAAGAAGGGCAAAGCAGCCACGGGCGCGGCGGCCAAACCGGCCGCGCCGGCCAAGCCGCCTGCGCGCGCGGCTTCTGCGAAGGTTGAGCCACCCAAGGCGGTGAAGGCGGACAAGAGCGCCGAGAAGGCTCCGGCCAAGAGCACGGACAAGAAGGGCTCGAAGTCCGCGCCTCCCACCGGCGACGAGCCCGAAACGCGCAAGACCCTTCCGCCGCCTACGCCCGAGATGTCGAAAGACGAACTCGCGCGTCAGTACATGGGCTACGTGCGCAGCATCGCCGGCAACGTCTGGAAGACGCTGTCGAAGGACATCGAGTTCGATGACCTCGTGAGCTACGGCATGCTCGGCTTGTTCGAGGCCGCCGAGCGCTACGACGCCAAGTACGGCGCCAACTTCATGACCTTTGCCTATTACCGGATTCGCGGCGCCATCTATGACGGCCTGCGAGGCATGGGCTGGGTGAGTCGCACCGAGTACCAGAAGTTTCGCGCCGAGCAGCGCGCCACCGCGTATCTACAGAACGTCCAAGAGCGCGAGATGATCCCGGTCAACGGTCCCGCCAAGACCACCGACGAAGACGAGGTCAATCAGCTCGCCGATGTGGTCGGCGGACTCGTTACCATCTACGTCACCGCCTTGGACGCGA
>WYAZ01000041.1 GCA_011526105.1 Deltaproteobacteria bacterium
GCGCTACGAAGGGAGTTGGGTCGCCCCCAATGACCGAGGAGCCCGAAAGGGCGGCCGCAGGCCGCGCGTCGGCCAGGGACGAAAAGGACAAGCGCGAACGTGATCTGAACTTTTCGGACGGGACACTCGACGGGGTCGCAAGTGATGCCGTACCGTTCCAACGCAACGTTCATCGGCAGGCGCAGCCCGTCCGCTGGGACGATGAGGTCGGCGCCTTTGGCCTCGAGGCTCCGAGACCCCACTCCCCCTCGATCTCCAGCTTGACCTCGTGCCCCTCGCGGGTGAGGGCGTCCTCCAGGAGCTTGGCGACCGTGCGATCGTCCTCGATGACCAGGATCTTCTTCGGCGCCGCCCGAGTTCTCTCTACGGGCCGGACTCCCCGTCAAGAGCGTCGGTGCGCCGGCTTCACCGGACGAGCCCGCGGAGCGAGGGCGCTCGTGGGACCGAGCTTGCTCCTGAACCTGTCGCTCGGGTGCGGACCCTCCGACCCGGCCTGGGTCGAGTGGAGGGGCGGTGCGGGCGCTCTGACGACGGTCGCGGTCTCCTGGAACTCCGCCTCGGAGCAGCCCGTCACTGCGGTCAGCGCCGCGGTCGGCGCCCCACCGCTGCGCGCCCTGCTGTGGGGTGAAGAGGCGCTCCTCGAGCTTCTGCACTACGAAGAGCCGCTCGAGACCCTGGGGCTGGACCCGGGCGAGGTGCGCGAAGGCGCGACATGCGCTCGAAGCTGCGAGCTCACGTCTCCCAGCCTGCGAGAAGTCTACCGGCTGGACGGACGCGACCTGCGGCTCGACGCGAACCCAGAGCCCATGGCCGAAAGGCTCCTCGACCTCCTGGTGCCCGATCGAGCTTCTCGCTGCGGCCCTCAGTGCCTTCAGCTCGAGAAGCAGGTCTTGCCGCTCGAGAGCGGGCGCTTCGTGCGGGTGGCGACTCCCCTCGAGGACGGTCGCATCGCGGTCTTCCTGGGTGACGGATCGAGCGTACTCGTCTCCCCGGAGGGCAACGTGCAGCCTGGGTGCACGCTCCCGCCGGGTCGGGAACCGGCCGGTCTCCACTTGGAACCAGAGGGCAGGATCTGGCTGAGCCGTGAAGACGGGGCTCTCTTGACCTTCTCCTCCAGCGCGGTGCACCAGGCCGGGCCCTGCATCATCGAGAGCTCGACGATCAGCGCCGGCAGATGGCCGTTCTATCACTTCGACGGCAACGAGGATCCGGAGACGCCGCACGAGATCTTCGCGCTCGCCGGCGACCGCAGCTTCTGGCGCCACCACCGCGGGGCGTGGGAGCGGATCGGTCGCCTCGAAGACCGGCCCGAAGGCTCCGTCGATCCCGACTCGCTGAGACGCGCCGGGGGCGTACTCTGGCTCGGTCCCAACCACGGCGCCGCCTTTCAGCTCACCCGCGAGATCCAGGTTTTTGAAGACGGACAGCTCCGCCGCCTCGAGGTCCCACCACTCGAAGGAGGTGGACGACTGCTCGCCGGCGCCAAGAGCGCCGACCACGGAGTCATCCTCGCGATGCAGCACGTGGGGCTCATCCAGGCGCCCACGATTAGCGGCCCCTGGTCCACGCTGCTCAGCTACCCGGTGGTGCGACTCGCCTCCATCACCCCCGTGAGAGGCCACCTCCTCCTCTCCAGTCGTCTGCAGATGGAGGCCGTTCACCCGGAGCTCGGTCCTTGCAGTCGGGTCGACATCACGAACCCGGATTACATCCGCCTGGTCATTCCGTTCCCAAGCGCCAACGCGGTGCTCGTCGCCGACCACACCGAGTCAGAGGCAATTACGGGGAGGGAAGCCTCGATGGCGCTCGTTCGCGCTCGCCTCGCCTGCGACGAGCGCCCAGAAGGTGCCTCCTCGAGATGAGCTCTCGCCACGGGTGTTGGCACTAGTGTCCCGTCCACTGGAAACGTGGAGACTAGCAGTGCTCGGCGATTCGGGCGATCTCCGGAGCCATCGTCGCGCTGAGGCGGAGTGTACTCGCCTGGAGCTGACACCTGGTTTCGCGATGTCTCTCGACGAGCTCCGCCGCCGTCTGCATGCCAGCGCTCACCTCGCTCTCGGCGAGCAAACGATCTGCCAGTGCCTTCTCCTCGGTGCAGCGGCTCAGCCCTGGGGCCATGGTGCAGCCCTCACTCCACTTCGTAGTAGTCGGCCTTTCGGAACGCGTTCGTGCAGATCGCATAGAACTCCAAGGGCTCGGTCCCGCTGTTGCGGATGAGTTGCCGGGCACCGTGTGGAATCGACACGAGATCCCCGGGCCCCACCGGATGCTTGGACCAGCCGAGTTCGGCGACCCCAGTGCCCTTCGCGATGAAGTAGCGCTCGTTGACGAGGACCACATGGGGCGACGTCCGAGAACCCACGCCCACCCGAGCGCGGACAATCGAGACCGCCGAGTCGCGTGGGTCGTTGGCCACCTGATTGATCTCGCAGCCCTCGACCTGCTTGTAGAAGCTGCGACTCTCGTCAAGCTTAACCACATGGCTTTGCTTCATGCGCCCAAGGCGCGGAGTGGAGATCATGAGCAGCCTGAGCCCACCTCCTTCTCCGCCTGCGCAAAGCTTCAGTTCGTCACTACGCCTCAGGCGCAACACATCGCCCGGCGACAGCTCGGCATCGACCCCGCCGAGGCTCGCGTGTCCTCGCCCGGAGACCACGACGAAACGACGATCGGTCTTTCGAGCCGGAAGCGTGGCCTCGCCTCTGGCCGAGATCTCGATGAGGTCGAAGTCCGTTCGGTCCTTGGCCCCGGAGATGAATGGGACGAACCACCGCTCCCGCCGCGATGGAGAGCCCGGCCTCCGCGGGGTGGAAGGTTCCGGTGGGGCATGGGACCGGCCGAGGCGGACGCCGAGATTCCGGGCTCCCCAAGCGGACGAAACTGCCCGGCGAGGCTTCGGCCACCGTGACGGGCTTCAGAAGAACGTGCTCAGCGTCCTGGACCTGGAGGGCTTCCATGAGCTTTGGAAGAGGCAGGGTGAGACGCTCGGCTTCGGACCGCAGGGGGAAATGAGATCGGAGGGTGTATTCGACGGCCATGGGTCCTCGCTTCGCAAACGAGGTACAGAGCAATTCATCGGCCAACAATGACTCCTCGCCCCAGCGCCGTGTTTGATGCCTGCGGGCACCACTTCTGGCGCGCGAGGGCTGAACGGCGCGGGCGTCGACTCAGGTTTCGCTCGCCCACGCGTTCCTGAGATCCTCAGCGGGTGCGACCGGGGAGTTCAGCAACAATCGCCTGGCGGTTTCGGCGCCATGCAATGCGCGATCGTCCAGACCAAAAGCCCCGACCCGGCGAGTCCGGTCCGATACAGAATGCCGGGTGTCAGCTTCAGAAACTCGATGAGGCTCTCGCCGTTCGTCCTCACGACGGCGGTCTAGTGTCCCGTCCGAGAAGTTCGATCATGTTCCCGCGAAGTATCTTTCGTCGCTGGTCGGCGCGCTACGAAGGGAGTTGGGTCGCCCCCAATGACCGAGGAGCCCGAAAGGGCGGCCGCAGGCC
>WYAZ01000042.1 GCA_011526105.1 Deltaproteobacteria bacterium
CGGCCTGCGGCCGCCCTTTCGGGCTCCTCGGTCATTGGGGGCGACCCAACTCCCTTCGTAGCGCGCCGACCAGCGACCAAAGATACTTCGCGGGAACATGATCGAACTTCTCGGACGGGACACTAGAGCTCGACGGGCCGCCTGTTTGTCCGCGAGCGCTTGCTTTTGTTGAGAAGTAAGCGCTTACTCTCTTCTGCATGGGGAAGCTTCGCCGCACATCCGCGATTCGACAGGTCGAGCTGACCGACGCCGCACTGCACATCATCGCGACCAAAGGCATCGCGGCCCTGAGCACTCGCAGCCTCGCGGCGCAGGTCGGGCTGTCGACCGGCGCGATCTTCAGGCACTTTGCTTCGCTCGAGGCGCTCCTCGACGCGGTCGTGGCACGCGTCGAAACCGTTCTCGAGTCCACGTATCCCCCGCCGACGCTTCCCGGCGCCGAACGCCTCGAACGCCTCATCGAGGCCCGCAGCACCGCCGTGGGCAATCAGCTCGGGATCCTGCGGCTCGTCCTCTCCGAGCAGTTTCTCCTCGCGCTTCCCAACAGCGCTTCCACGCGCCTCGCGGCCTGCGTGCAGAAGACACGCGCGTTCGTGCTCGCGTGCGTGCGCGAGGGCCAAGACGCAGGAGAGCTGCGCGCCGATCTCCCCGCCGAGACACTCGCACCGATCGTCATGGGCACGATGCAGATGCTCGCGCTCTCCCCCTCGAAGGCTCGGCGGCGAAAAGCCGAGACGCGCGCGGTCCTGGACAGCCTGCTCGTGCTCCTCCGTCCGCCCGCTCCCGCTTTGTCGCCGAGCAGAAAGAGGTCCCCATGAAACACTTGCTTCCCACCCCTACCCCGACTGGCCCCGGGCTGTCGCTCGGTGATGGCGCCCCGCAGAGCGGCGGGCACCCGAAACTCGGACGTGGACAGGAGCATCCACAATGAAGACCGGACGCTACAACGTGGGCGTGGGCCTGCTCGTGATGGCGGGCTTCATGCTCTACGGCTTCATCCTCATCTACCTCCGCGACTTCGCGCCGGACAAGGAGGCCTGGGTCGCCAGCTACTCGGTCGGCAAACACTTCGAGGCGCGCCTGGCGCACGTCCACGGCAACCTCTTTGCGCTGCTCAATCTCGCCCTCGGCTTCGTCCTCGTGCGCATGTCGACCGCCAGCGACAAGGCCCGCAACGCCGCCGCCGGACTCGGCCTCGCGGGGCTCCTCATGCCCGCCGGAATTCTGGCGGAGGTCTACCTCGGACTCTCGCCGATCTTCGTGCTCGTCGGTGCGGTGGCGATGACGGCTTCGGTGGTGCTCACCGGTGTGCTGGCGCTGAAGCACTGGACCGATGGGAGGGCCGCGGCATGACCACAGCGACGCTCAATGCGACCTCGCTTCGTTCCCGCCTGGGCCGATGGCTCGCCGGCGGGCTCGCCGTTGCGTTCGGCCTGGTCACGATCGTGGAAGGTGGGAGCGTGCTCTTCGGCGACCCTGCCGCCCGCGCCGGGGCAGGCAATATCGTGCCGTTCGTCTTGATGTTCAACTTCGGCGCGGGCTTCGTGTACGTGCTCGGCGGCTTCGCAGCGCTGCTCCAGCGGCGTTGGGCAGTCTGGATCGCGCGGGCCGTCGCGATCTCGACCCTGCTCGTCTTCGCAGCGTTCGGCATTCACGTGCTCTTTGGAGGTGCGTATGAGCTGCGAACGCTGGCGGCGATGACCCTTCGATCGGGGTTTTGGGTCGCACAGGCGCTCGTGCTGCCCCGCTGGTGCCGCTGAACGTCTCGGCCCTTCACCAGCGTCGGGACCACGCTCGGTTGGACGAACTTCGGCGGCCGCAGTAGGCTCTAGAGCGCGGAATGACCGAGAGAACCATCATCTTCGCCACGGACCTCGCCGGCGAGGTGGACTCCGGTCTGGCGCTCGCCACGCGCCTCGCGGCGGATCACGCCGCCACCTTGGTGCTCCTTCACGTGATGCCGCTGCAGGACTCGAGCGGCGAAGGGATGCTCCACGAGATGGTGCGAGTGCTCGAGGGTGATGCCGAGCGCAAGCTCCGGGCACTCGTCCCGCCCGATCCGAGCGTCCCTTACCGCCACGTGACGGAGGTGGGAACGCCGGAGAAGGTAATCATCGAGGTGGCGAGGCGCGAGAAGGCGTACCTCCTGGTCATGGAGGAGCGGCCGCGTCGTTGGTTCAAAGGAGCGATCCGGAGTCTGCCGGCGCGTATCCTCGGGCACGCACCTTGCCCCGTCGTCGTCTATCGGCCGGGGATCGAGCTGAAGCCGAGGAGCGAGGCATCGACGAAGCAGCAGGATGAGCCTCGGCATCAGGTCGAGATCCTCGATCTCTTGACGGGGCTCCTCGAGGCGCGCGTCGAGGCGCTGGTCACGTGGATGGATCAGCGACAGGAGGCGGTGGCCCGGATTGCGGACAGCGCGCGCGACAACGTAGCCAGCATCGTGCGGGCACCACCGATCGTCGATGACCGGTCGCCGCTCGGCCGGATCTACCGCCGCCTCACGCTGCAGCTCGACGAGCACCAGCGGGCTCTCGGTGCGGTTGGCGTAGAGCTGTCCTGGGGGCACAGGGTGCTCTTCCGGCAGGGGGGCAGCGCGCTCAGTGATGAGGTGCGCGCGAGGCTCCGGGCCAAGATCGCGGACGAGGGCCGAGCGATCTCGCTCCCGCTCGACGGGGACGCGGATTGCAGCCCGCCCAACGGCCTGGTGATGCTGGTGGGCGCACGCATCGATGTCTCGGGCTCCGTCCCGGCGCTCCTCGTCTTCACGCTGGACGCGCGAAGAGACTTTCTGCACATCCTCGCGCAGCCCGGACCCACACCCTCCTGCGAGACCTACGCCTTCGATCAAAACGGCATGATGCTCTCGAACAGCCGGTTCCCGGCCGAGCTCCGCGCCATGGGGCTCTTGCCACCGGAGCCGGGCGCGCAGGCACCCCTTCGCCTCCGCGTCTCTGCGCCCACCGCTGAAGCGAACGGCCTCTCGGGCGCTGCGCCGCCGCTCACGCGCATGGCCGCGGACGCGACGCAGGGCATCGACGGCGCCGACTGGCGGGGCTATGCGGACTATCGGGGCATCGAGGTGGTCGGCGCCTGGAAGTGGATCCCGAAGTACGAGTTTGGGGTCGCGGCCGAGATGGATCGTAGTCCTTCGAAGTAAGGCTTCGCCGATGCAGAGCGATTCCGTCATCCTTTGGGGAGGATCCGCTTCGTTTCAACGAAGCGAGGTTCATTCGAACCACGACGCCCCTCCGTCTCCCGAATGATTGTGGCCCCTTTTCCCCTCTCGAACTCGAACAAGGCTGCTAGGCTGCGCGCGATGGCAAAGTCCAAGGTGAGCTACCGCTGCACGAGCTGCGGCTACGAGTCACTCAAGTGGCTCGGCCGATGCCCAGACTGCGAGACCTGGAGCTCACTGCAAGAGGAGACCAAGAGCAGCGAACCTCGAGGCGCCCAGAAGACTCGCAGCTTCCGTCTCCCCACCGAGGCCGGAGTGACCAAACCTGTTGCCCTGGGCTCGATCGCAGAGGAGCCCAAGGCGCGGCTGTCCACCGGCATGAGTGAGCTCGATCGTGTGCTGGGTGGTGGGCTCGTCGCGGGTTCACTCGTGCTCGTGGGTGGTGACCCCGGCATCGGCAAGTCCACCCTGCTGCTTCAGGCGCTCGGCCACCTCTCGGACGGGGGCCAGAAGACCTTGTACGTGAGCGGAGAAGAGTCGCTCGAGCAGATACGGCTTCGTGCTTCGCGCCTTCGCATCGAGGGCAACGCGCTGTTGCTCTTGCCCGAGACCCGCGCGGAGCTCGTGACCGCGGCGATCGAGGCCGAGAGACCGGCGGTGGTCGTCGTCGACTCCATCCAGACCATCTACGACTCGGACATCCCGAGCGCGCCGGGCAGCGTCACTCAGATCCGTGAGGTCAGCGCGCGCATCCTGTATCAAGCCAAGAGCCTGGGGGTGCCGGTGTTTTTGGTCGGACACGTGACCAAACACGGCGAGATCGCGGGGCCGCGTATCCTCGAACACATGGTCGACACCGTCTTGTACTTCGAACGCAGCGGCGCGAGCAGCTATCGCATTCTTCGGGCTCACAAGAACCGCTTCGGCTCGACCAACGAGATCGGTGTCTTCGAGATGAACGAAGGCGGCTTGCTCGCGGTCGAGAATCCATCCGAGCTCTTCTTGTCCGAACGCCCGACGGATGCGCCGGGCAGCGTCGTGCTCCCCGCCATCGAAGGCACCCGTCCGGTGCTCGTCGAGGTGCAGGCGCTCGTGTCCCCCACCAATTTTGGCAATCCGCGCCGCACTTGCCTCGGCTTTGACAGTAACCGAGCCGCGCTGCTGGTCGCCATCCTCGAGCGGCGCGTGGGCCTGCAGCTTTTGGGTTGCGACGTCTTCGTCAACATCGCGGGCGGGCTCACCATCGATGACCCATCTGCGGACCTCGCGGTCTCCGTCGCCCTCGCCTCTTCACTGCGCGGTCAGCCGGTGGACCGCCGAACGGTGCTGTTCGGAGAGGTCGGTCTCGCGGGGGAGCTGCGCGCGGTGGCGCAGCCCGAGATTCGGCTGAAGGAAGCGGCGAAGCTCGGCTTTTCACGCGCGGTGGTGCCCAAGGCCTGCTTGAAACGCCTCGAGGTGCCCAAGGGGATGGAGGTCATTGGCGTCTCCAAACTCGAAGAGGCGCTCTCCGCCGCCGGTTTGGGTTAGAGCTCTGGAGCTCTCGATGCTCGAGTTACGGCCGGGGGAGGCGTCGTTCGGGCGCGGTGGCTGCGCCAAGACGATCAACGCGCTCGCGAACTCGGGTCCGCTTCGTTCGGCAACATGAGGTCTTCGAGAAAGAACGCGGCGAGATCGTGCCGCCCAGTGAGCCCCGCCTTCTTGTAAACCGCACGGGCTTGCTGCCTCGCGGTGGCCTCGGTGACGGAACGAAGCTCGGCGATCTCCCGGTGGCTGAGCCCCTTCAGGAGGAGCAGTCCGACCTCTTTTTCGGCGGGGGAGAGCAGCCAGCGCTCAAACTGCTCGTCGATGGCCTGGCTCAGACCGCGCATGAGGTCCCGGGCTTCGCTCTGCCAGCGCTCGGCCTCGGCGGCGCTCTTGGCAAGCTGGCCGGCGAGGGAAAGGACCTCCGAGGCCGCTCTTCGGGCGTGGCGCGCGAGGACGATCAACTTCCGGGCGACCAGCCCGGCTCCCAGAAACCCCACCAGCAGGATCGCCCCCTCGACGAGCACGTGCGAGATCGTCGTGCCCTCGCGGAGGTCGGAGACGAGATCGACCGCCGCGAGACACGTCATGAGGAGGAATGCGAGCAGTGTGAGCGTGAGCAGCCGTCGCTCGGATGTGAGGTCAGAATCGTTCAACATCCTGTGATTCCTCCCGTATCACGTTCGTAGGATAGACCGGGCCGGGCCGCGAGACCATTTTGGCGATCAACCCATAGCACCGGAGGCTCATCATGGACGCGCTGCTTTTTCACCCCAAACTCGTTCACATCCCCATCGCCCTTGGCGTGCTCATGCCACTCATCGCAGGCGCGGTCTGGGTCGCGTGGTGGCGCCAGTGGCTGCCGGCCCGAAGCTGGGTGCTGGTCGTCGGACTGCAGGCCATGCTGCTTGGCTCCGGCATCGTCGCTCTGCAGACCGGGGAGTCCGAAGAAGCGCGGGTCGAGCGGGTCGTGCCCGAGGGAGCGCTCGACGAACACGAAGAAGCGGCGGAGGCCTTCGTCTTTGCGAGCGGAGGTGTGCTCGGCCTGATGCTGCTTGCGCTAGCACTCGGCCGACGCAAGGCCGGGCTGCCCAGCGCCGCAGTGGCGACGCTCGGGACGCTGGCCGTGTTGGCCCTTGGCTACCGCACCGGGCAGGCGGGGGGCGACCTCGTCTATCGTCACAACGCGGCCAGCGCCTACGTCGGCCCTGCGAAAGCCGCGGCGCCCTCGCTCGGAACCGTTTCGGGTCGGCAGGGCGGCGACAAAGATGTGGACGACGATGATTGAGAGCGACGCCGAGATGATTCCGCGCGGGGCACATGCGCAAGCTGGGGCATGCGAGACGATCTGGGACTGTCACGCGCGCTTCGATCGGCCGCAGCCCGCGAGCGCGATCGTGTCTTCGCTCACACCGTGAACGCGACTTCACTCCGAGGCGCCTTTCGACTACGAAGACCCGCATGAAGAAGTTCGCCTGTCGGCTGTGGGTCCTGCTTTCATCGACGCTTGGCTTCGCCTGCGGCGGAGCTGAGAACACCGCCCCGGTCTTGTCGAACCTGGTCGTGACCTCCTCGGTGACCCGAGGCGTGCAGAGCAACGGCTCCGTCGACCTCATGGACCCGGATGGACTCGACGGGATCGTACTCCTCCTGGCCTTCAGAGGTCCGTCGATGATCGACCTCGAGGTGCCCGTTCAAGGGGCATCGAGCGAGATGACCGCCGCCTCCGTTCAGTTGCCCTTCGCCCTCTCCCCGGCAGCCGGAAGTGGGACCTATGCGCTTTCGGTTCAGGCGAAAGACTCCGAGGGTGCGGTCTCGAACACGGTCGAAGCGACCTTTGACGCAGACTGAGGCCGCCCGTCGAACCGGGCCGAAACCGCGGTTCTTGGGGCCTGAGGGCCCAAGAACGCCCTTGTCAGCGACCGATTGACGAGTTCGCTGTAGGCGAGTATCCCACATAGAAGATGCGTGTTCACGCCTTCCTCGCCGTCGGCCTCGCCGCGCTCGTCCCATCGACGGCAGGCGCCTGGGGCGACCTCGGGCACGTCCGGGTCACGCAGACCGCGCACGCTCTGCTCCCAAACGGCTGCCTGCGCACCTGGTACTACGACAACGGTCAAGCCTTGCTCGAATCCTCACTCGCACCCGACGAGTGGCGCGACAGCGATCCCGACGAGGGCCCGCGTCACTTCCTCGATCTCGACCTCTACGGCAACCCTCAGGCCTATCCGCGCGAGCTCTCGGTTGCGCTGCAGCAGTTCGGTTCGCGCGCGACCTACGCCAACGGCACGGTGCCGTGGGTCGCCGACACCGTCTACCAGCAACTCATCGCCGCCTTTCGCGCGAAGGACACCCCGCGCGCCGTGGCCCTCTCCGGCTACCTCAGTCACTACGTCTCTGACGCACACTCGCCGTACCACGCCACCGTGAACTACGATGGACAGCTGAGCGGCAATCCTGGGATTCACGGGCGCTACGAGTCCGACATGCTCGAAGCCCACGACAACCAACTCGCGGCGGGCCTCGACAACGAGGCACGTCCTCGCGTGTCACCGGCTTCCGTGTCGGATGCGCTCTTCGATTCTCTGTTGCACGGCCTGACGCTGGTGGACGGGATCAACGCGGTGGACATCGCCTCCGGCGGCAACGTCATGGCGCTGTGGAACGGGACCGGGGCTGGGGCCACCTCCCTGATGGCAACGAGCGCCGGCCTCATCAACGCGCTGTGGATCTCGGCCTACGCCGAAGCGGGGGCGCCGCTGATGCCGGGCATGCCGAGCCAGTGTGAAGGCGTGCCTGCTCCCGATGCCGGCGCCGAGCCGGACAGCGGCAGCGCCGGACCCGATGCGGAGTCGAGCGACGACGCGGGCACCAGCGACCCGGCGTTTGATGCTGGCGCCGAGACCTTTGACGCAGGCGTATCGGTCGTGGGCGGAGGGGAGTGCGTTTGCGACGTGGACTTCTGTTGTTCGGCCGACTGCGACTGCGATCCGGAATGCGGCTGCGCCTGTGATGTCACCTTTTCCTGCGACGAAGGCTGTGCTTGTGATCCGGAGTGCCACCGCGGCTGCCCTGGCTCCGACCCAGCGAAGCCCGAAGACCAAGGCAGCTCGTGTCAGTCCTTGGCCGGCACCCACGCGGGCGAGGTTTTGGTGCTTCTTCTAGGACTCGCGTTCGCGGGCTTCCTCGGCCGGCGGCGCCGCATCTGAGGTCAACACACCTTCGGCGCGTGGCCGAAGCCATCACCACGACCCGTTTGGATTAGAGTCTCCTCATGCAGGGCCAAGCGGAACAGGACCGGCCGACGAGCACCCCCCTGACGACCGGCCGACTCGTCTTGTACGACGGGGCGTGCGGCTTCTGCGACGCCCTCGTGCAGTGGCTCTTGCCTCGAGATCCCGCTGGACGCTTCCAGTTTGCGCCGCTCGCAGGACCGACCGCACAGGCCCTCCTCGCTCGGCACCCCGAGGTGCCCGCCGGGCTCGACAGCCTGCTCTACGTCACCGGTCTCGCCGCCGAGGAGCAAGTGCACTGGGAGTCCAGAGCCGCGTTTCTCATCTTCTCGGACCTCGGCTACCCTTGGGCGGTGCTCGCTTGGCCGCGTATTTTGCCGCGCTTCATCACCGACTTCGGCTATCGGATCTTCGCTCGGCTCCGCTACAGAGTCTTTGGGCGCCTCGACGCCTGCCGTGTACCCGGCCCCGAAGAACGAGCGCGTTTTCTCCCCTGAGCCTCCATGAAACCTTTTGCTCGCTTTCCTGCCTCGAAGGCCAAGAAGATCTCGGTCGTCTTCACCGACATCGATGACACACTCACGCGCGATGGTCGTCTCGAAGCCCCGGCCTACGCCGCCTTGTGCAAGCTCGAGAAGTCCGGGATCCACGTGGTGCCAGTCACCGGACGCCCGGCCGGATGGTGTGATCACATCGCGCGCATGTGGCCGGTGACCGGTGTCGTGGGCGAGAACGGCGCGCTCTACTACCGCTACGACCACGCATCGCGGACGTTTGTTCGGCGCTACGCAGAGTCAGACGCCGCGAGGGAGCAGCATCAGCAAAAGCTGCGAGACCTCGGCGCGCGCATCCTTCGGTCGGTCCCCGGAGCGGCACTCGCGAGCGACCAAGCGTTTCGACTGTTCGACCTCGCCATCGACTTCTGCGAGGACGTGCCCCGCTTGAGTGAAGCCGAGATCTCTCGCATCGTGGAGCTCTTTGAGCGCAACGGCGCCACCGCCAAGGTGAGTTCGATTCACGTCAATGGATGGTTCGGCCAATACGACAAACTCAGCATGATTCGCCGCTTTGCGAGCGAGGTTCTAGGGCTCGATCTCGACCGCGCCAAAGACAGGGCGCGAGCGATCTACGTGGGTGATTCACCCAACGACGAGCCCGCGTTTCGGTTCTTCGAGAACAGCGTGGGCGTCGCCAACGTTCGAGACTTCGAGGACCGGCTCGCGCATCCGCCGACGTGGGTGTGCAAAGCGCGAGGCGGTCGCGGCTTCGCGGAGATCGCGCGACGACTCCGGCCCGCCTAACCGAACTTGCGGGATGCTCAAATCACGCTCTCAATCATACCCCGCAGGCGATCGTCGTCCTCGACGGCCAGCATCTCGCTGAGGATGGGCTTCAGGCCGAAGGCGTGGGCGGTCTCGGCGACCGCGCAACGAACGGTGAACTCGGCGTGCTTTTGGTACGCGCGCAGGAACTGCTCCAGAGCGCCCTGCTCGGCGCAGTTTTGAAGCAGAGCCCCCGCCTGCAGCCACATCCCGTTCGGCGCCTCGGCCAGCGCCTGCGTGATGTGCCCCATCGACCATATCTGCCCGCCATAGCAGCACGGCAGCACGTCCACCGGCACATCGAGCGGCCAAGTGGTCCCGTAGGTCTCATTCCAGCTCGAAACCGCCGCCTGGTGTGAGGCGGGGGTGTACTCCAGCTCGAGGACGACACCGGTCTCCCCCTGAACCGCATGGTGGAAAGCGGTAAAGAAGAGATGGCTCTTCGAGAACCGCGTCTCGAAGTGCGACTCATGGCTGAGCGCGTCGAACACGTCCTCCTCGCCCTCCGTGGGGATGGTGCCGATCCGAAGCGGGTCTCCTTCGGTGCAGGCGTGAATGATGAGCGCGTTCTCGAGCTGGATGAACGCCTCCACCCCGCCCTCCATCACCCCATAGAAGGCCCGGAAGATCTGCCGGGGCCCCTCGGGCCGAAGGGAACGAAAGCCCGCCAGCATGCCCTCCGCCGTCGGCGCCACCTCGAGCCATAGCTCAGGCATCGTCACCGCCGAAATCGCGAGCAGGAGACGATCTCGACCGACGTCGTGCCAGAAGAACGAGGCGTGGGACTCGCCCTTTCGCTTCGAACCGCGCTCGAGCACCACGGCGGGACCCACGGCCACGCACTCGAACTCCCCGCCCCGCTCGATCGCGGACAGGACGCGCGCAGGATCATAGCCATGCGCCTCGATCGCGCTCGTCAACGCCGCGCTAGCTCCATCGGCGGGGAGCCATCCGAGGCGCGAACCATCCGGCAGCGTGCCGAGCGTCCGAAGTGTCGCGAGTTGTTCCGATGCCTTCATCGCGTCCCCGCTTAACCCACGAGCCACCCCGGCGGCAAGACGCGACCGCCCGAGGCCAGCGAGCGCTCGCGCGACACGAGGGCTCTCTTGACAGGACTCACTCGATGGCTTCAGCCTGGGTCTCGTGAGGCGCGCGCCACACGGAGCAACGACGACGACCACCGTCAAGAGCGGGGCGGTCGTCGTGTGCGCGCGTTGAGCAGAACACACCCCTGACCATGAATGGCCCCGCCGGTTCACCGGTTGGGGCTTCGTCATTTCCAAGTCCCTTCCGTCGTTTCGGCGGCGCCCAAAGGAGACTCGAGATGTACGACGAATACGATCACCGAAAGCTCGGCCCACAGATGGACCTCTTTCACTTCGAGGAGGAGGCCCCCGGCATGGTCTTTTGGCGCCCGCCTGGGCTCGAGCTTTTTCGAGCGCTCGAAGCCGCGGTGCGGCGGCAACTCGAGCGAGACGACTTCCTCGAAGTACGCACCCCCGCT
The DNA here is from genome assembly GCA_011526105.1 of Deltaproteobacteria bacterium. Lineage (GTDB taxonomy): Bacteria > Myxococcota > Kuafuiibacteriia > Kuafuiibacteriales > Kuafuiibacteriaceae > WYAZ01. Next base: position 10,759 of record WYAZ01000042.1, read on the forward strand.
TTCTATCGCAAGTCGCTTTGGGTGCAGAGCGGACACTGGGACAACTTTCGCGAGCTCATGTTCGAGGTGCGCGGCAATGAGCCCGACGAGGCGTCGCTCAAACCCGTGAACTGTCCGGCCCATATCCGCATGTTCGAGCGCGCCAGACCTTCGTACCGCGAGCTGCCTTTCCGGCTGGCCGAGTTTGGGGTGGTGCATCGGAAGGAACCGAGTGGTTCACTGTTCGGCCTCTTTCGTTTGCGCCAGTTCACTCAGGACGACGGCCACATCTTCTGCTCGGCGGATCAGGTCGAGGCCGAGGTCGCACGATTCTCGCGGGGACTCCTCGAGTTCTATCGCTCGTTCGGCTTCGCGGCGGTCGAAGTCGTGTTCTCCACCCGGCCGGAGATCCGAGCCGGCAGCGATGAAGCTTGGAACCAAGCGGAGTCGTGGCTGGAAGCTGCAGCCTCGGCCGCCGGGCTGCGGCCGCGGCTTCAGGCCGGCGGAGGTGCCTTCTACGGACCCAAGCTCGAGTTCGTATTGAAGGACCGGCAGGGAAGAGACTGGCAGTGCGGCACCATTCAATTGGATCTCGTGCTGCCCGAGCGTTTCGATCTCCGCTACGTCGGCGAAGACGGAGGGCTCCGACGTCCGGTCATGCTGCATCGCGCGCTGCTTGGAAGCCTGGAGCGATTCATCGGCGTGCTTCTCGAAGACAGCAAGGGTGCACTACCGCTGTGGCTCGCCCCCGAGCAGGTGCTGGTGGCCTCGGTGACCCAGGATCAAGAAGCCGAAGCTCGGGCCGTGCACGCTCGGCTCTTGGCCGCGGGCGTGCGGAGTCGGCTCGATGTCCGCGCGCTCACCCTGGGCAAACGACTGCGCGAGGCTCGCCTACGCGGAGCGTCTTTGGTGGCGGTGATCGGAGACGAGGAGGTGAGGTGCGGCGAGGTGGCTGTGGCGGCTCGAGGTGAGAAGTCGCGCCGCGTGTCCGTCGAGGCCCTATCGGAGCGATGTCTCGCGGGCCCCTTCAGGGAGGGCAGGTGCTGGTGACGACCGACAGTCGCCAGGTAGGGTTGCGATTGTCGAGCCCGGCCAGGTTGTCGGAGTAGGGGCCGTCGAGCAGCCACACCCCGAGCGGGGTGGATTGATCGAGCGTGAACTCCACCGGCGGCACCTGCAGGCTCGCGGTGACACAGTCCTCGAAGTCCGCATAGGCGCCGTTGCCGACCGCGTAGCCGACCGTTCCGGGGGGCACGACGATGCGCTCCGAGGTGCTGGCGCCTACCACATACCAGCAGGACTGGTTGGCGGCGTAGGCATTGACGGTCCAGCCCTGGCTGCCAGCGTACTTCATGCACCCGTCGACGTAGCTGATTCGGTAGGTCCCGGCGGGGACCGGTTGGCCTTGATTGAAGTACGCGGGCGTACCGAAGAGGTCGAGGTTGCTGGTGGTGGCGGTGCTCGAGACCTGACCGAGTTCACAGCCTGGGGGGGGACCCGCGTCCGGTTCCTGTCCGGCATCCGGTTCCTGTCCGGCATCCGGCTCCGTGGCATCCGGCTCCGCGGCATCCGGTTCGGAGGCATCAGCAGGGATCTCGATGTCCGCCGGCGCGGCATCGAGCGTGTGGCCCACATCGCGAAGGGCGGCGTCGGGGTGCACGCCGAGGTCACGAGGACCCGTGTCTCGCACCGCGGCGTCGGCGAGCAAAGATGCGTCACTCGGCTCGTCCGTCGAGTCCGAACAGGCGGCCAGGGAGATCGAGAGCGACAGTGCGTTCAGGGCAACGAGGAGGCGGGTGAAGGACATCCGCGGCACGCTATCTCGGGAGGGAGCGCGTCGCCAGTCCAAAGAGGCTAGCCGTCGAGGCCCGCATTCACTCCGAACGGCGTTCGAGCAGTCGGTTCTCGGTCCAATCGACTTCGAACACGTGGAGCATCGCGTCCTGAGGCTCGCTCGGCTGACGCTCGTTGTCGACCACGAGCGAGTCACCCCCCAAGCGCACGAACGCTCGACCGAAGGGCCCGCGCGGGCAGGCGGCGGATCGAGGCACCATGTCGGACCGCGGGCCGATTGACTCGTCGAGGTCCGAAGGAGATATCGCAGCGATGAGGCGCCGAGGCGTACGCAAGGCCCCGATCGCGGCGGCCCTGATCGCGCTGCTCGCGGGGGCTTGGCTCGGCGACCTCTACGACGCCGGCTGTGACGTGCGGGTGGTGCTCGACCCGGAGGCCACCTTGGCCGAGCTCTCCTTGCGCGCCCGTGGGGTGCCGGTCCAGTTTCCCGAATTCCCGGTGGGTGACGGCACCCTCGGACACAAGCTCGTCCTGGTGCGCTCCGCTGGGGAGACGCGGCTCACTCAGAGCAGCGCCAACCTCTCGGGCACCCACTTCAACATCAAGCACAACCTCAGCGTCCGCGTTCGAGCGCCGGCCTTGCCGTTCGCCCAAGACATCGGAGCGGAGCTACTGAGATATTGGTGAGACCATGCCTCAAACCTGGCCAAGACACGGAGACAACATGCAGAAGAACACTCGATCTCATCTCAAACCCCCTTCGGTCGCGATTTCGGCCGATGCGCGTCGGTGCCCGGTGTTGGGCCTCCTCGCGTTATCGTGGGTCCTCACTCTCACGCTCGGCCTCGCGCTGGGCGCGCCCGCCTTCGCACAGAACTCGGAGAAGACCACGACCAAGGTCAAGCTCAACGTTGGCGGTCTGGACGTCAGCACCTCCGTCGAGACGGAGACCGAAAGCGAGAAGGAAGAAATGCCGGAAACACGTTTGCCGCCTCCGTCAAAGATGAAGGCACCGATGAGCGATGCCAACTTCAAGGCGCTGATCGCGGCGATCAAAGCCGAGAGCTTTGAGGATGACCAGCTCGAGGTCGTGGCGCTCGCCGCCAAACAGAACTTCTTCAACTGCCGCCAAGTGGGCACGCTGGTCGATACCATCACCTTCGAAGACGGAAAGGTCGGGGTGGTGAAGTACACCGCACCGAGAATCCTCGATCGCGAAAACGCACACACCATCCTCGCTCACTTCACCTTCAGCGACGGCAAGGCGCAGGCAAAGAAGCTCTTGGATCGTTAGGGCACCGTGCTTGGCCGCTAGACCGATCGGAGCGCGAGCAGCACGACCGCAAAGGCCGCGACCGCCCCCATCGACACGCGCGGCCAAAACACCGAGCTCAGCCCGAACAGCGCGAGAAATCCCAAGCCCGGCGCGAGACCGACCCCCGCGAAGTTCGCGAGGCCGCGCACCACCCGGTCCTCGGGCGCCCCTTCGCCGAGACCCAGGCTGAGAAAGAGATACGCCGCGATCATGCCGGCGGGGACCGCGAGCACCGTCCGTCTCTTGGGAGAGCCAGGCAGCTGCGCCTCGACGGCCACCGCCAGCGCGAACAGCGGCGCGATGAGACTGAAGTCGAGCCCTTTGGGCACCAGCGCCGCGGCCGCCGAGAGCCCGACGAGCAGCACACTCGTCACGACAGCGACGAGCGCTACCTCCATCGTGCGCCGCCGGGTGCCGAGCCCTAGACTGAGTGCGCTGAACACCAGCCACATGGGCAGCGCCCAGCCAAGCCAAGTGCGCGAGGAAGTCGCCTCGATCCCGAGGCGGAAGGAATCATGCTCTTTGTAGGCGATGCCTTCGAGTCCCGCGCCGCCGGCGCGAGCTTCGTAGTAGTGGCGGTGGCCCGCCGCGAGCTTCTCGATAAACCCCAGATGGAGCTCGAGCACCTCACCCGCCCGAAGGCCGCAAGCCGCCTGGAAGTGGATGCGCAGGCCGTCTTCATCTTCGACCTCGGCGCGGAACTGGGTGGGTTCGCAGCTTCGGCCGGGCACACTCAGCTGGACAGAAAGTGCCGCGCTCAGATCCGAGCCGGAGCTTTGAAGCAGCGGCTCGAGCTCTGCGCGCTGAAACGAGAGTCGAGCGCGAAGCACCCCGTCCGTCACCCGGTAGTCGCCACCGGACGTGCCAGCGTCGTGGGTCACGAGCAGCAGCGGCAGGGTGAGGAGTAGGCTCATGCCTCGCGACCGGGATAGACGAGAAGCGCCTTCGCGAGGATCTGCACGCTCTCGTTCAGCGCCGGCACGTTGAGTACGTAGGCGATACGCGTCTCCTTCTGACCTTCTCCCGGCGTCGCGTAGAAGCCGTTGGCCGGCGCCATCATCACGGTGCGCCCGTCCGTGGAGAACTCGTTCAAGAGCCACTGACAGAAGTGGTCCGCGTCCTTCACCGGGAAGCTCGCCACGGTGTAAAAGGCCCCCTCCGGCCGGTAGGTGTGGACGCCGGGGATCGCGTTGAGGCCGTCGACCAAAGCGTCACGCCGAGCGCGGTACTCCTTGACCACCGGCTCGAAGAACGAAGCGGGGAGCTGGTACGCGGCCAAAGCCGCGAGCTGATCGACGGTCGCGGGGCAGAGGCGCGCGAAACCAAAACGCAGAAAGACATCGGAGAGAGCGTCGTTGCGAGTGAGCACGAAGCCCACGCGCGCACCGCAGGCGGAGAAGCGCTTAGAGATGCTGTCGCAGACGATGACTCGGTCATCGATGCCGAGGGCGAGCGCTGAGGTCGCGACGCCTTCGTAGGTGAACTCGCGATAGACCTCGTCGGAGATCAGGACGAGGTCGTGTTTCTTCACGATGCGCGCGAGACGATCGAGCTCTTCGCGCGTGTAGACCGTACCGGTGGGATTGCCTGGTGAGCAGATGATGATGCCGCGGGTCTTGGGGCCGATGGCGCGCTCGATGACCTCGTCGGCGGGAAGCCGAAAGCCGTCCTCGGCCCGCGTGACAACCGCCTTCAGGTTCACGTCGAGCAGGCGACCGAAGCCGGCGTAGTTGGCGTAGAAGGGCTCGAAGACCACGAGCTCGTCCCCCGGGTCCGCCACCGCACCGATGGCAAAGACCAGCGCCTCGCTGCCGCCCGTGGTCACGTGGATGTTCTTGCTCGGGACCGGTTGACCGATTCGCTCGTAGTAACCCGCCACCGCCTCACGGAGCGGCAGCAGTCCGCTCGAGGGTCCATAAGCGAGCACTTTGTCGTTGAACTGGTGGTAGGCCTCGATGAGTGGCCGAGGGGTCTCGACGTCGGGTTGGCCGATGTTGAGGTGGTGCACTTGGGTCCCGCGCGCCTTGGCTTGGTCCGCGAGGGGAACGAGCCGCCGAATGGGTGAAGCGGGCATCAGCCGCGCGCGCGAGGAGAGCCGTGACATATCAGCCTCTTGGAGCCCGCCTGGGCCTCGGGAGTCAAGCGAAGCCCGCTTGCGACCCAGTAGCTTCCATTCTAGGTTTGAGCCCCCGGCCCCCCCCGGGGCCCTTCATGACCAGCCCAGCCCAAGAAGAGCTCCCGCGTCTCGGTCGTTATCAGGTGCTCTGCAAGCTCGCGCAGGGGGGCATGGCGGAGATCTTCCTGGCCAAGTCGCTGGGTGTCATGGGCTTCGAGCGGCTCGTCGCCATTAAGCTCATTCACTCGAACCTCACCAGGGACCCCGAGTTCGTGAAGATGTTCATCGACGAAGCTCGAATCGCGATGCATCTTCAACATCGCAACATCGTTCAGGTTTCAGATCTCGATAAGCTGGACGACACCTACTTCATCGCCATGGAGTACGTGCACGGGGTCAACGTCTACGACGTGTACGAGGCGATCTCGGCGCGCGGTCGTTGGCTCGACACCCCTTTGGCGCTCTACATCGTGTCGGAGGTTTGTAAGGGCCTGCACTTCGCGCACACACGCCACGGCCCGGATGGTCGTGCGCTCGGCATCGTGCACCGCGACATCTCCCCGCAGAACGTGCTGCTCTCGTTCGAGGGCGAGGTGAAGATCACCGACTTCGGCATCGCCAAGGCCCAAGAGCGGCTCCACGTGACCACCCCCGGCATCGTCAAAGGCAAATACGCGTACATGGCGCCGGAGGTCCTCGCGGACCAGCCGGCCACCCCTTCGGTGGACGTGTTCGCGGCGGGGGTTCTGCTTTACGAGCTGCTTGTCGGCGAGAACCCGTTTGCCGGAGCCACGGCGGTCGAGACCATCGAGAATGTCCTAAACAAGGTGGTGGAGCCGCCGTCCGCGCGAGGTGCGCTCGTGCAGGCCGAGCTGGACTTCATCGCGCTCAAGGCCCTCACCAAAGACCCCAAGGAGCGCTACCGCTCCTGCCAAGAACTCGCAGAGGCGCTCACCGAGCATGGCCTCAACCTCACGCAGGCACGCAAAGACATGGCGGCGGGAGACTCCACGATCTCCATGCTGCTCGCGGACCTCTTCCCGGAGAAGGCCAAGACCATCCCGAGCGCGGCCGACCCCGCGAGCATCGTCATTCCGGTTCTGCAAAAGGCGAAGGTCGAGGAGGAGCCCAAGCTGAGCTACGCGGCCACTCCCAAGGTCGTGGAGGTCGGTCCCCCCATCCCCGACCACGACACCGAGGAGTCCGACGACATCGATGCCACTCGGCCCCGCCCGGCGATCGATCCCGCCTATCGCGCGGATCTGATCTCGACCGAAGACCGCCCCACCGAGCGCGGCTTTCCCAAGCAATCCGACTTGCGCCCGGACCGCCTAGAGGCTGGCAACGAAGACGCCACGCTCCTGAACGCAAACGCCGGCGACGTGCGCGCCATGCTGCTCGATCCCTCCGAGGACGCGACCGAAGTCCCACGCGATGAGCCCGCCCCGCGACGAAACCTCGAACCCAGGATCCTCCCGGTCAACGGGCCCACGATGCCCGACCCCGTGGTCGTTCGAGAGGTCGAGCCCTTCACGCCAAGCCGACCGCCGACCCGGCCCAACGATCGCGGAAAGCTCTTGGGTCTCATCGGACTCGGACTCGCGGCCCTATTGGTGGCGGCCGCGGTCTTCGTCAGCAGCGCCCGAGGACCGGTCACCGTCTCCTTGCCCATCCGCACCACCCCAGACGGGGCTACGGTGACCATCGATGGCATGAAGCAAGAGAGCCGTACCCCCCTCGAGGTCGTCTTGCCCGAAGGCAGTCACGTGATCACCATCGAGCTCGAGGGCTATCAGACCGAACGACTCGACTTCCTCGCGCTCGCCGGAGTTGAGGCGGCGGTGGAGCGCGACCTGAAGATCGGACGAGGTAGCTTGATCGTGCAGTTCAAACCGGCCGACGCTACGCTCTATGTCGACGGTTCGAAGCAGATCGGCACCGCCGGGGGTGAGCTCCGCCTCGACAACCTCGAGCTCGAGAAGGAGATCGTGGTGCGAGCGGAGAAGTCTGGCTTCCGGCCCTACGAGGTCGGCCTCAGTCTGTCCGGCTCCAGCCCCAGTCGAACGGTCAGCATCGAGCTTCAGAAGAGCAAGTGAACGGAGCGCAGACCGGTGAAGCTGCGCAGCCCCCCGCGACTCTCAGCTGCTTTCACACTGTCGATGATGCTCAGCTTCATGGCGGCGAGCACTCGAAGTGTCGAGGCCGCGGGGCCCGACCCCGTGGTGGCGGGGATCTTGTCCGCGGCTTCGACGATCGTCCCCATCAGCCTCACGCTCATCCTTTGGGCGCCCGAGGACGGACTCGCCGAGGACGTTCGCTTCAACACCGGCATGATCTCCTTGGGTTTGGGTTCCATTCTCGGGCCCTCCATCGGAGGTTTCTACGCCGGCGGACAGAGCGACACCTGGATCACGTTGCTGCTTCGCACGCTCACCGGCAGCTTGATGCTGAGCGGGATCGGGCTCGCCGCGCGAGGAGAGGAAGGCAGCTCTCGCGATCTAGGCCAAGCGCTGGCTTGGAGCGGCGCGATCCCCACCGGACTGCTCGCGATCTATGACCTGTGGACGGTCCCGGGGCGCGCGGAGGAAGCCGCCCGCCGGAGCCGAATGGTGGCGAGCGAAAGCGCGCCCACGCTGTACGTGGGCGCGTTCTCTTTGTGCCAGGGTGTCTCGTTCGTGGATGCGTGCCGCTAGTGTCCCGTCCGAGAAGTTCAGATCACGTTCGCGCTTGTCCTTTTCGCCCCTGGCCGACGCGCGGCCTGCGGCCGCCCTTTCGGGCTCCTCGGTCATTGGGGGCGACCCAACTCCCTTCGTA
>WYAZ01000043.1 GCA_011526105.1 Deltaproteobacteria bacterium
CGGCCTGCGGCCGCCCTTTCGGGCTCCTCGGTCATTGGGGGCGACCCAACTCCCTTCGTAGCGCGCCGACCAGCGACAAAAGATACTTCGCGGGAACATGATCGAACTTCTCGGACGGGACACTAGAGCTCATCTCAGGACCCCCTTTGGTCGCGATCCAGGCCGATACGCATCGGTGCGCGGTGTTGGTTCTCCTCGCGTTATCGAAGGATAGCGCATTCGTCGGCCCAACTTCCGCGTACTTGCGGGGGCTTCAGGTGTCCTTGTATCGGAGCATGTAGGCCGACCGGTTCGACTCGATGAAGCTCGTCACGAGGGCCTCGGCGGGCTCGACGACGAGATCGACCCGCCCGAACACCCCGCAGCTCTCGGCCGCGTTCTCCACCGCACCATACACCCGGTCCTTCAGATCGGCTCGCCGCGTCCAACACGTCGGTGGGCCCTTTGGGACCTTCATCGGCAGGACTTTGCGCTTGTGCAGATTGTCGCACGCGAGATCGACGACTTCGTCAAACTCCGTCGCGACCCAAGGATGAAACTCGGTTCGGCCCTTGTAGATGAAGCCGATCGGATACTTCTTCCACGAGGCGCTGCCCGCTTCGACCCAAGCTCGAACCCCGAGCTCCTTCAGAGCGCGTGCGACGATCCGACAGACGAAGAGCGCGTGATCGGCGCGGCTCTCCTTCACTTGCTCATCGAACGTGTTCGCGACCGCGTCCTTTAGGAGCATGCGAATCCACTTGGGCGTGCGTCCGGTCCGCAGCTCGGCCGGCTCGACGAGCCAGCGGTCGTCCGAATTCGAGTTCGAAGGGAGCCATCGATCCAAGAAGCCCACGGAGGGAGCCTAGCATGCCTCGAGCCGGCCCCCTCTCCTGGCGCGCCGCGGAATCGGCGCAACTTCTCCCGCCTCCCGCCGATAAGCTCGGTACGCTCCAATCTTCAGGATAGGGGCGGGGAGGCAACCATGCGAACGATGCGGAGCATCGAACAAAACAGAACCATCGAGAGAGTCACGGGCTACAAGCCCGGTACGATCGGTGCGAGGCAAGGCATCCAGAGCCTTTCAGGCTACAAGCCGGGCACCATCGGCGGAGAGCGCTACATCGCGGAGCGCACTGCGGATCGCAAGGACCGGCGGGACCTCGGCACCTACTGAGCGACGGCTACGCTCCCCACGCAGTCCTCGCCGCGTCTCTGCGCGTCAGGCGGTCGCGGCCGCAGGTCGACAAGGACGCTCCATCCGCGGTCTGTGTCTCACAACCCCAGCACGACGATCTCGCCGTCTCCCGCGAGGGCTACGAGCTCTCCGAGGCGTGCGTGTTTCGACCGAGGCAAGCGATCGAGCGCCCCAATTTGGTCTCCTCCACCCAAAGGGAGCACCTCGGAGCACGCTCCGTCGGCACTGAGTAGCACCAGGCCCGAGCACACGTCGGGCGTGAGGGCCAAACGTCCGTCCGGAAGCGGCACCATGGAGAGCGTGGGTCGGCCGAGCTGAAGTCGACCGCAGACGCGCTCGGTTCCGGCGCAGTTGGCCGCGCGCGAAGGCAGAGGAATCGAGAACTCGCTCCACACACCCGCCGCGCGTTTGCGTAGACCTCGAGCGAAGGTGCTCATCCAGATCTCGGACGAGCCGTCCACTCGACTCCAGAGCGCGACCGAGGACGCGCTCACGATCATCAAATCCGGCCCGAGCACGCGGCTGGCCTCTCGGCCTCCATCCGGTGAGATGCCGAAGACCCGCGAGGCATCCGAGATGACGAGGAACGGGTGAGCCGCGTCATCGTGTACCAAGACCGCGTCGACGTTTAGGTCCATCTCTGGAAGCACGTAGGTATCCTCGACCCCGCGGTCGACGTGGCCAGTCACGACGTAGCCATTCTCTCCCCCCACCACGAAGCGGCCTTCCCCATCGATGGCGAGCCTCTGCAGGCCCGTTAGAGTCACAGTGGTCGTGCGAACACTGAGGAGACCCTCGTTGTCGACGATGAACTCACGTATTGCGCCCTTTGGCCCGCCCGGGTGCGGGCTCCGCGCCTGGCTCTCGTAGACCCCCAGGAGCCGAGTCTGGCCCGCGGTCGAGTAGGTCGGGTCCCGCTTCATGTCCTTCAGCACCACGTCGACGCCCGGTGCGGGCGTGAACGGAGGCGGCAGCTGGAAGACGCCGCGCTCCGAGAATGGAGCGTCCCGCTCGAAGAACAGGAGCCTATCCCCCGAAGCAGCGACGATGTTCGACGCATCCAAGAACGCGATCGCGGCCCAGTTGAAGTACCTGTGGGCGTCGTCGCGAACCATTCGAGAACGCGCGGCTCCCTCGATGATCGCCCCTTCCGGGACCGCCTGCCGCTCCGCCGCGAAGGGTTCGAGCCTCCACGGATCACCCAGGCAAGGTCGATTGTCATCGTAGGGGAGGCGAAGGCTCACCCCGCGTAGGAACTCGGGGTTGCTCGGCGCGAGCTCCCAGGTTCCAGCGGAGGAGAGCTTCTGCATCTCATGGCTCGTGTGCTCGAGCGCGAGCCGCAGCCACTTGTCTTCTTCGACCGAGGCCTCCTCGCAGCTCGGACGCGCCGTTTCGATTCGAGCCTCCGAGAGCCGCCTCGAGTCGACGTGGGGCTGGCGCGCTCGCAGGTCCTCGATGGAGAGACCGAGGAAAAGCAAGTCCTCCCCAGCTTGGAGCTCGGAATGGAGCGGCGATGGTGCTGCCGCGGCTGCTTCGAGGATCGGACCGTGTGTCTCTAGGAGTGTCGCGCCGCTCACCTTCAGCACGAAGTACATGTCGGGCGTCGCGGCAGGCCAGGTGACGTGCTCGGTGTCGGCCGAGCAGGAAGCCAGAGCGAGCGCGCCCAGGGGCGCAACGAGCCACCCCCGTGCCATCTGCGGACGCTACCAGACCGGCGCGACCGGGAAAACGCAGGCGGCCCGTCGGATCGCGTTGACGCGCTCACACGAGCGCCGGTACAGGCAAACCCGTGATTCCGCGCGAGAAAGACAACGTGGTCCACATCGACTCGGACAGTCCCCCGCGGGTGATCCATTCGGGTGAGGACTTTTTGTACGAGCATCTGCCGGTGGGCACTCGGGTCCTCTACCCGAACCCGCCCATGAAGGGGCTCCCAAACCCGGACGCCGCCATCCGCTACGCGCTCAATCACCCCATCGGAAAAGAGCCCCTCTACGCGCAGCTCCGGCCGGGCATGAAGGTCACCATCGTCATGGACGACATCTCGCTTCCGCTGCCCCAGATGAAGCTGCCGGACATTCGCGAGCGCATCATCAGCATCGTCCTTCAGATCCTCGGCGACCACGGGGTGGACGACATCGATCTACTCATCGCCAACGCTCTTCATCGCGCCATGAGCCCGTCGGAGATGAAGCGCATGGTCGGTCAGAAGATCTTCGACCGCTTCTATCCCAAGCACTTCATCAACCACGACGCGGAAGACCCCCACGCGATCGTGAACCTCGGCGAGACCGAGCTGGGCGAGCTGGTGAAGACCCACCGACTCTGCGCCGAGGCCGACCTCACCATCTACGTGAACATCAACCTGGTCCCCATGGACGGTGGTCACAAGTCGATGGGCATCGGCCTCACCGACTACAAGGGCCTGCTCGCCCACCACAACCCGAAGACCATGCTCGAGTGCGACTCGTACATGGACCCTAAGAAGTCCGAGCTCGCGAACAGCGGCAACCGCATCGGCCGGGTGGTCGATGAGCACCTCAACGTCTTTCACATCGAGACCGCGCTCAACAACCGCATGTACGCGGCGCCCATGGAGTTCCTCGGCAAGAACGAGGACGACTGGAGCGAGCTCGACCGCCTCGCATTTCAGTCCACGCGCTGGACGCTGAAGAAGCTCCCGCGGTCCGCCAAACGCGAGTTCTTTCACAAGATCCCGTCGCCCTACGAACTGATCGCGGTCTTCGCCGGCGCCACCGAGCCGGTCCACGAGCGCATCCTCGAGAAGAACTACGAGCAGTACGCGGTGCCGGTCAAAGGGCAGGCCGATGTCATCATCTCCGGCATCCCGTACATCAGCCCGTACAACGTGAACTCCATCCTGAACCCGGTGCTGGTTCAGGTCATGGCGCTTGGCTACCTCTACAACATGTACCGCGGGTCGCCGGTCATTCGGGACGGCGGGACCATGATTGTGTGCCATCCGTGTCCGGATGAGTTCGACCCCGACCACCACCCAAGCTACATCGAGTTCTTTCACCGCTGCCTTCCGGAGACGCGTGACAGCTTCGAGCTGCACAAGCGCTTCGAGAAGGAGTTCGCGACGAACCCCACGTACATCGAGATGTACCGGCGCGGAAACGCCTACCACGGCGCTCACCCCTTCTACATGTGGTACTGGGGCGACCGCGGTCGTTCGCGGGTGGGCAATGTCATCGTGGTGGGGGCCGAGAACGAGCACGTGCCGCGCATCCTGGGCTGGCACAAAGCGGACACCCTGCAAGATGCCATCGAGATGTCCAAAGACTTCACGCGTCCCAACCCGGACATCACGATGGTGCACATCCCACCCATCATGATCTCGGACGTGCGCCTCACCGACGAGGAGCAGAAGGCGCGTGACCTCAAGGAGGCCGAGCGCAAGCTGAGGCCGCGAGAGCTCGTGCATGGGTCCTGAGATGAGCGCGAACAGCGCCTGCGCCTTTTACGACCTGGATGGCACCCTCGTGTCCACCAACCTGGTGCACACGTATCTCTTCTTCTCGCGGAACCAGCCCTCGGCTCTGCGTACGTTGTTCAAGACCGCGGGCGGCATCGCGCGCATTCCTGCGTTCGCGGTGGTCGACCGCGTCAACCGGGTCAAGTTCAACGAGATGTTGTTCTCGCTCTACGAAGGAGAGTTCGAAGACCGTCTGCTCGAGCTCGCCGAGGAGCATTTCGAAGAGGTGTACAAGCCCAACATCTTCCCCGGGGTCTACGAGCTCATCCAGGCTAGCCAGCGCCGTGGCCTTCGTCAGGTCATCGTGTCGGGGAGCCTCGACTTCGTGGTGCGCCCGCTCGCGCGGCACCTCGGCATCGACGACATCGTGACCAACCGGCTCGAGTTCAAACGCGGCGTGGCGACGGGCAAGCTCGTGCCCCCCATCCTGGCGGGCGCGAACAAAGCGCGCTTCATGCAGGAGTACGCGCGGACGCACGGCGTGGACCTCGTGGAGAGCTATGCGTATTCGGACAGCTACTCCGACTATCCCATGCTCGCGGTGGTGGGGCGCCCGGCTGTGGTGAACCCGGACAAGAAGCTCCTGGCCGAGGCCAGGGTGTTCAACTGGCCGGTGCTCGATCTCCGCTAGGCCCGTCCTCATCATGGAGGGCGCGCCAAACGCTCAGGACGCGGCGGCCGTATCCACGTTCTCGTTCGGCCAAGCAACCGTTGGCCCGAAGCGAGCGGCGAATCGCGGCAGGGCCGTGGCAGTAGGCGGCGAGGGCCAGCTCCCGGTCTCCGTCGAAGCGCCCGAGCAGGTAGGCGAGGTAGGCGGCGCCGATCTCGATGTTTGTCTCGGGCTCCATCAGGCTGTTTGGACCCCGCCAGCGCAGGCCGGCGGTCTCGGCAAAAGCCTCGGCGGTGCTCGGCATGATCTGCATCAGGCCCAGCGCCCCCACTGGGCTGCGTCCACGCCGTTTGTAGCTGCTCTCGACCTCGATGACCGCGAGCAGGAGCATGGGGTCGAGCTCGTGCCGGCTCGAAGCGCGCACCACGGTGACTGCGATATGCATGGTTTCTTCGCGTGCAAAACGATCGGTGCGTGCGGCCAAGAGCTCGGTGACCGCTTCGATCGCCTCCGACTGGGCGGCGTCGAGGATGAGCCCACCGGTCGGCGCGGCCGGCGCAAAGAGCGCACCGCTCAGCATGAGAACCGTCCCGAACACGGAGTGCCCTTTTGCACCGCGGGCTCGAAGGGTCATCCGATCATCGTCCGAGGTCGTGCTCGGCCTTGCGCGAACGGTGGTCGGTGGTGGGATAAACGCAAGACTTCTCGCCTCGACCCTAGGCGGAGCCCTCTCCGCCGATCGCCGGACCTCGCTTCCGTTCGGACGACATGGTGAGTTCGGGATGCTAGCCCGATGAGACATGGTCCAACCTAGTTCGCTCCGCCTCGTCCTATCGAGCTTGCTCTTCGGCCTGCCGCTCCAGCTCGCCTGCGGTGAAGGTGAGACCGACACCCCCATTCTGGATGCCGGCGCGGCCGCGGATTCGGGCACGGCGGGGGCCGATGGCTCGGTCATCACCGGCGAGGATGCCGGTGTGCCCGACATGCAGACCGCGCCCAAGACCGGACTCGGTGTGCTCGGCTACGAGAGCCACTCGATCGCCGAGGTCGAGCTGCTCGAGATCGGGCGCGAGGGCCTTCGCACTCCGCGTGACCTCGCGTTTAATCCCGAGGGCGATGGTGAGCTCTGGGTGATCAATCGCGCCGACGACTCCACCGTCACGTACTTCAAGGTGGGCACCGCGGAGCAAACGGAGCGAAAGATCATCGACCCCTTCGCGGAGCACTTCATGGAAGAGCCTTCGAGCATCGCCTTTGGCGCTCCGGAACGGTTTGGCACCTGCCAAGAGTCCCGAAACACCTACAACAATCGCACCGCCCCGAATGACTTCATGGGTCCTGCGCTGTGGTCCTCGAACTTCGCAGTCTACGGCGTCAGCAATCCGGAAGCAGTGACGGAAGTGGGTGCCGACCTCGGCTCTCACCTCGACATGCTGCACGAGTCGCCTCTGTGTATGGGCATCGCGTGGGATAAGGACAACGTGTACTGGACCTTTGACGGTCTCACTGGGTCCATCTCACGGTACGACTTCCAGACCGATCACGGGGCCGGCTTCGACGACCACTCGGACGGGATCATCGCGCGTTACGTGACCGGCCAGGTCTCACGGGTGGAGAACGTACCTTCCCACATGGCGCTCGATCACGACACCGGGCTGCTCTACGTCGCGGACACCGGCAACGCGCGCATCGCCGTGCTCGACACCGCGAGTGGTCTTCGCGGCACCAGCTTGGCGAGCAAGGAGCGCGGCGTTCAGCACTACACGATGGAGAGCGCCATCTTCAACACGCTGGTCGACAGCGCCTCCGGCGATCTGATTCATCCCTCGGGCCTCGCGCTCGTGGGGGACCTCATCTACGTCACCGACAACTCGAACAGCCGAATCACCGCGTTCAAGAAGGACACCGGCGAGCGCGTCGACTGGCTCGACACCGGCTTTCCCGAGCGCTCGCTCATGGGCCTCACCTTCGACGCCGAGGGGCGAATGTACCTGGTCGACGCGGTGGGCGGGCGCGTCGTGCGGCTCTCGGCCAAGCCATGACCGTCGACTCGGACGAGGACCTCGAGGCGCTCAAAAAGGTTGGGCGCATCGTGGCCCGGTGCCTCCGCATGATGCTCGAAGCCGCACGTCCGGGCATGAGCACGCTCGAACTCGATGAGCTCGGGGCGAGGTTTCTCGCGAAGCACGGCGCCGAGTCCGCGCCGCGTCTCAGCTATGACTTCCCGGGCGCGACCTGCATCAGCATCAACGAGGAGATCGCGCACGGCATCCCCGGCGATCGTCTGCTCGCCGCCGGCGACGTGCTGAACGTTGATGTCTCGGCGGAGCTCGGCGGCTACTTCGCCGACACCGGAGGCAGCATGGTCTTGTCGCCGAGCACCCCGGCGCTCGACTTGCTTCTCGGCTCCACGAAGCTCGCGTTGAATCGCTGCATCGAGAAGGCGACAGCGGGCGCCAGGATCAGCGAGGTGGGACGCATCATCGAGGCGCAGGCGACGAAGTCGGGCTTCGGTGTTATCCGCAATCTTGGGAGCCACGGCGTAGGTCGTGCGCTGCATGAGCCGCCCGAGATCCCTGGACACTATGTCCCGCAGGACCAGCGGCGATTTCAGCTCGGCTCCGTCATCACCATCGAGCCGTTTCTGACCACTGGACCGGCGTTGGCGGAAGAGGCCGACGACGGCTGGACGCTGCTAAACGCGCCCGGTGGTCGCTCCGCACAGTTCGAGCACACCATGGTCATCACCAAGCGGCGACCGGTGATCGTCACGCATCCCTGACGCTCTCAACGCGGTTCTTCGGCGCCGTAGCCGTCGAGCTTTCGATAGAGCGTTCGGCGATCGAAGCCCAAGACCTTGGCCGCGGCGGACTTGTTGCCGCCCACCGACTTCAACACCCTGAAGATGTAGCGGCGCTCCATCTCGGCCAAGCTCGGCAGCTCGGCGGGGTCGGTGGTCTGAACTGTGAAGTCGTCGGCGCGGAAGCGACGGATCCGCTCCGGGAGATCTTCGAGCCCGAGCTCGTCCGAGGTGGACATGGCCACCGCAGACTCGATGCAGTTCTCGAGCTCGCGGACGTTTCCGGGCCAGTCATACTCCTTGAGCCGATGCGCGGCGTCATGCGAGAGCCCGAGCACCGACTTTCCGGTGCGGGCGTTGGCGCGTCCCACAAAGGCCTGCGCCAAGAGCAGGACGTCGTTGCCGCGACTTCGCAGCGGGGGCATCTCGAGCCGCACCACGTTGATGCGATAGAAGAGGTCTTCGCGGAACCGACCTTGATCCACCGCAGAGTCGAGGTCGCGATTGGTGGCCACGATGAGCCGCACGTCGAAGGGCTCCTCGCGCTCACCCCCTAGGGGTCGCACGGTTCGATCTTGGAGCGCGCGCAGGAGCTTGGCCTGCATCTCGCCCGGCATCTCTCCGATCTCGTCGAGGAAGAGCGTGCCACCCGAAGCCTGCTGAAAGAGCCCGCGTCGATCCTGTCGCGCGTCCGTATAGGCGCCCTTCAGGTGACCAAAGAGTTCGGCTTCGAGGAGGGTGGCCGGGAGCGCGGCGCAGTTCACGGCGACGAAGGGCGCGTCTTTGCGCCGGCTGTAGCGATGAAGCGCGCGCGCGACGAGCTCTTTGCCGGTACCGCTCTCCCCTGTGAGCAGGACGGTGGTCTCAGTATCTGCGACTCGCCCCACGAGGTCGTAGATCTTTCGGATGCTCGGACTCTCTCCGAGCATTTCGTCGAGGCCCTTGGCCTGCTCGAGCCGGGCACGGAGCTGCCTTACCTCTCGGTGCAGCGCCCTGCGCTCGGCCGCTCTTCGTACACTCACGAGAAACTGCTGCTTGGTACAGGGCTTGGTGACGAAGTCGTAGGCGCCAGCACGAATCGCACCCACCGCGCTCTCGAGGCTCCCAAACGCAGTGATCATGATGACAGGCACGTCCGGGTGCTGTCCGTGCACGCGCTGACAAACCTCGAGACCGGTCATGGACTCCATGTGCAGGTCCGTGAGGACGACATCGACGTCATCAACCCCAACGATCGTGAGGGCGTCTTCGGGCGTGGTGCAGATCTCTGGCGCAAAGCCCTCGGAGCGCAGCCACACCGCTGCCATCTCGCAGAACTCGGGCTCGTCATCGACGATGAGGATCTTGCTAGCGCTCATCTTTTGGATTCGTCACAATTTAGGGAGATAGCAGGTGAAGGTGGCGCCCTGGCCGGGCTCACCCGACAGTTCGATCCAACCTCCGTGAGCGTTCACGATGTCGCGACAGACTGCAAGGCCCAGTCCGGTCCCTTCCCCTTGTTGTTTCGTGGTGTAGAAGGGCTCGAAGATGATGCTCTTTGTCTCGGGGGAGATGCCGGGACCGTCGTCGGAGACCGCGATGGATACGTATTCGAGCGGGGCTCCGCCGGTGCTCTCAGGGGAGGTGCGCAGCTCCGAACGAGTCTCGATGCGTATTTCGCCACCGTTGGGCATGGCCTGGACCGCGTTGGTGACCAAGTTCACCACCACCTGGCGTATCTGTTGCGGCTGAACCAGGGACCGCATCGGTTCTTTGGCCTCCAGCTTGATCCGGACCTTGCTCTTGGAGGCGAAGGGCTCGATGAACTCGGCGGTGTCTCGAATGAGCTCGGGGATGTCTTGTTCCGAGCGTTCGGACGCGTCCTTGCGGGAGAAGTTGAGCACACGTCGAACCATGTTGGTGATGCGCTCCGCCTGCTGAGAGATGCGGCCTGCGCTGTCGAGAACTTGGTCTCCAGTGACCTCTCCATCCGCGATCATCGCGGCGCGACCAGAGATGACGTTGAGGGGGGTTCCAGCGTCATGGATCACCGCCGCCGCGACCCGGCCGACCGACGCCAAACGGTCGGCGTGCATCAAGCGTTGCTCGCTGGCGAGGCGGGCCTCCCGCTCCTGAGCCGCTTGGCCGCGCGCCAAGAGCAGGTGATCCGACATCAGGTTCATTTCGCGCGCGAGCTGACCGATTTCGTCCTTCTGGGAGACGTCGGAGGCCACGCGGAACTCACCGGCACCGACGCTTTTTGCGTGCGTAATCAGCGCGGCGATCGGTCGTCCCACCCAGGCTCGACCGAGCAGGGTGGCGAGCACCGCATAGATCAGGATGAGCAGCGCGGTGGAGATGACCTGTGCGCGGATCTCGTCGCGCATGAGCGCTCGCTCGCGTTCGATCGATCGCACAAACTCGATGGCACCGAGCGGGAGGCCTTTGAGGCGCACCGGCTTGTACGTGATGATGACGCCTTGGCGGGTCGAACGATCGATCACGATCGGTCGCTCGCCATCGAGCAAGCTCTGCAGTCGCTCGAGAGAGACGCGGGGCCGGTATTCTTCGCGAGGTTGCTCCTCGAGCCAGGTCCAGCGAATCTCCGTGTCCCTTCGGTCCTTCTCGACCTCGGCGAGAAACGCGAGCGCCGCTTCCCAACCGGAGGCGTCCCAGATCCGGACCAGGGCGTCGTGCAGGATCGCACCGAGCTCCGCCTGAGACTCCTCAATCAGGGTTTCATAGTGCTCCATCGAGCGCTGGGTCTCGAAGAAGCCCTGGGCGGTCAGAACCGTCACGACAACCAGAACCAGGGTCAGGGTGAACTTGAGGGCGAGACGCACGGCCAGGCAGTCCGGAGGCCCTTGTCGTCTACCACGGGGCGCGGGATGAGCCAGCCCCAGTGGCGTCACGACATGGGGCGGAATGTCCCATGGGGCAGGATTGTGGGTCGTGAGCCCTCATGCTGACCGCTAGGACTCACTTCCGGACCTGGCATGCCGGCTGCAGCGCTCTGCCCCATGCAGCCTACCGTGTTTTCTTTGTCCAAGGTTCTCCTGGCCACCAGCGCAGTTCTCGCGCTTGTCGCATGCAGATCTCCCGAGCTCACGCAGGCCGGAGATGCGGGCTCGAAGCCCGAGTTCGCTGCGGCGGAAGACGCGGGCAAGAAGCCCGAGTTCGCGCAAGCTGCGGATGCGGGCAAGAAGCCCGAGTTCGCTGCGGCGGAAGACGCGGGCAAGAAGCCCGAGTTCGCTGCGGCGGAAGACGCGGGCAAGAAGCCCGAGTTCGCGCAAGCTGCGGATGCGGGCAAGAAGCCCGAGTTCGCGGCGGCGGCAGATGCGGGCTCGAAGCCCGAGTTCGCGGCGGCGGCAGATGCGGGCTCGAAGCCCGAGTTCGCGGCGGCGGCAGATGCGGGCTCCAAGCCCGAGTTGGCGGCGGCCGAGGACGCGGGCAAGAAGCCCGAAGCCCAGCTCGCCTCGCGCTGATCCCCGCTCTTGCGCCTGGCTGCTCAGTCGGCTTGTTTCCCTCAATGCCCTGCCGTATGACGATGCCCCATGCGGCCCGTCCTATCTTTGTGCAGCCTCTGTCTCGCGCTCTCGCTCGCCGTGTCGGCGTGCGGTGATGATGCACCTCCCGCCGAAGATCCGATCTGGCAGACTGTCCTCGAGAATCTCCCCGGCGCCTTGCTCGGTGTCTTTGGCTCCGGCCCCGACGACGTCTACATGGTCGGGGCCGACGGGGACGGGGCGGGCTCGCTCGTCTATCACTTCGATGGCACCCAGATCACCAAGCTCGACCCGGGAACCCAGGGTGATCTGTGGTGGGTGAGGGCAGTGGCGCCCGACGATGTCCGGCTCGTGGGTGAAGCCGGGCTCGTTCTTCGCTACCAACCGAGCACGAACACCTTCGACCGTTTGGTGGCACCCACCACCCCCGACACCCTGTTCGGGACTTGGGGCGCGTCCTCCACCGACGTCTGGTACGTCGGCGGACAGCCTACGGGTCCTCGCTCCTTGGTGTGGCGCGACACCGGCGCGGGCGCAGCGGCAGTGATGGACCTGCCGGTCAGCACGAGCAGCGCGACCGTCTTCAAGGTGCACGGCTTCGCGGACGGCACGGTTTGGTTCGTGGGCCAACGCGGTGGTACGTGGCGCTTCGACGGTTCCACCTGGACCGATCTGCCGAGCGGCACGACTGAAGGTCTACTCACCGTTCACGGGGCTCGCTCCGATCGCGTCTTCGCCGTGGGTGGCAATCTGCGCGGGGTCATCCTCGGCTACGACGGCGCGGGATGGGTGGATGAAACGCCCGCCGGCGCGGCGGGTGTCAACGGGGTGTTTGCGACGAGCGATGATGAGGCCTACGCCGCGGGCTTCAACGGCTCCATCTGGAAGCGCAGCAATGGCAGCTGGGCCCCCTTCACCCCCGAGTCCTCAACGCTCGAGGATCTGCACTCCGTGTGGGTCGACTCTGCCGGGGTCATCTGGGCGGTCGGTGGTCTGTTGTCTGCTGATCCGCCCACGCGCGGCGTGCTCGTGAGGTACGGACCACCGCTCGAGCTTTGAGCGGCGGTCAGGAGGCTCAGGGGCAGACGTTTGTGCCGGCGCCGGTTCGGCAGGCAGCCGCGCCGAGCACTTCGATCTCGTCGCTGAAGACCATCTGCGCTCCATCCGTCACCGTGACGCGAAGGACGAGCGGGCGATCTCGCACCGCGCAACAGTCGTCGAGGATCGCCGGGAAGCCATACCCCTGATGGCCGCCGGTGCCATCCGGGAGCAGCGTCACTCGCCGGGTCGCCGAGGCGCCCAACAGCTGGGTTCCGTCTTGGCTCAGGACGGCGAAGCCCACCGTCGTGCCCACGGGATCGATGCCCTCGCCGCGCACCGCACCCCAGATGTGGAAACCGCCGATCGGATCTCCGTTGCTCTGTGGGCCCATGAAGAACTCGACACGGTCGCTCGGATTCAAACGCTCGAAAGTATCTTGACCCGTACCCACGCGCACGTGCGGTCCAAGGATGCCGGCGTCATCCTCGAGGTTGGCGTCGCCGAACGAGCCGTCATTGCCCGTGGCGTCGGCGGGATCGGACGCATCTCGCGCCACTTCGGTATCGCCGCAGGACGCGAGCACCAGCACTCCGGCCAGGACACCAAGGAAGAAGAGGCGCCCGCGTCCACTGGTCTTCGCGCCGCCCATCATGGACGTGCCGTTCCATCAAAGAACTCGCGCGCTCGCGATGCGGCGCCCAGGCCGATGGCGCTCCCCACGCGCCGGCCTGCGAAGTCATCCGGTGCGATGTGGATGCCGCCCCAGAGTCGCGACTGCCCAGACATATCGGAAGCGTCGAAGTAGGTGGCCCACTGCATTCGGATGTCCGTGCTCGGCCCTTGCTCGAACACGAGATAAGCGTCCTTCCTTGCAACGAACTCGCCCAGACCACCCGGGAAGTACGGGCTGCCGGTCATCGCCGCGAGGACCTCTGCGGCGGCGCGGCTGAAGGTGCTGTGGCCCGAGATAAAGCCAGGGAAGGGCGGGGTGACGAAGTTGCGCCTCTGGTACGGCATCCACTCGGCGGCTCGCATCCAGCCCACGCCGCCGAACTCGAGCTTGCGATTGCCCGGCTCGCCGAGCCAGCTGTAAACCGCGAGCTGACCCAGGTACCGCGAGAGGTGCGCGTGCCGCTGTCCCGGCGCCGCGGTCTCCGCGGTGATGAGCTCGATGAGGCCCGCTACTAGCGGAAGGCCGTGCTCGTGATAGGCGGGCAGACTTGGATCGGACGACTGTCCGAGGCCGGCCATGTAGCGAATCCAGGACACCGGCCGGGCGCTCAGTGAAACGCGTTTGGCTTCCCACGCGGCGATGGCCGCATCGTGCGTGGCTCCGTTGAGGGCGAAGTAGACTTTGGTGTCCCACTCGAGCGCGCTCACCGTCTCGCCTTCGCCGAACAACTTGCGAACGAGCTCGGGGCGATCCGAGACCTCGTTGGCCAGGGTGTTCCAGTGGCCGGGCGGGGTCTCGGACTTCGGGCCGTCGGCCCAGAACTCGGCGAGGACCCGCCGGAAGTCTCCGACCCTCACGACGTTCGGCGCATAGGGCGCGTTGGTCACCGGGTTTTGGGGCCAGCCGGTTCCATCGTTGGTCCCGAGTGTGTTGTTGCCCAGCGCCCCCGGTGACAGATCGATGGTCTCCGGGAGCGTGGGATCGAGCTTGCTATGCATCTCGATCACTTCGAGGACCCACTCGGCCGCTTGCGGGCCAAACTCGGGGAACGGACCGGGGTCGGAATAGAGGCCGCCGCTGGGCGGTCGCGTCATCGAGAACGGGGTGACCGCTTGCCAGTGTGCGCCCACGTACTCCTGTGAGCCGGAGCCGATGGGAATGCCGTTTTGCGTCTCCGCCTCGACGATGTTGAGTTCTTGCCATACCGATGGCTCTGCGAGCTGGTTGCCGCCGGCGTCCACCAAGAGCGGCTCGTTCGTGGGCGTGTACCCGGTGGTATCCGCATAGTCGTTCTGTTCGTTCGCGCCATCCGTGAGGCCGTGGTTGATTACCGCCGCCCCCACCCGATTTCCAACCGCGCGAGGTGAGTCGCCGGTGGTGATCTCATCGGTGGGATCGTAGCCGAGCTTGTCCATGAAACGCGTAAAGCAGTCTCGGGAGACTTGGGCGCCCACTGCGAGCTCTGGACCATAGCGGTGGGTGAGGACGCGATACGCCGCGTAGCTCATGGCTTCCTGGCGAGCGGCCTCTGTCGAAGTGGCGGTGGCCTTGTCGAGGTAGAGGTATCCGTCGGCGGCGGCATCATAGGCGGCCCAAGCGTCGTAGAGCGCCACGGAGACGTGGAAGAGGTTCCGCGCGTGAACCGGCGGTCTTGGGATGTCGCGCCGAATGGCGTTGAGGAGCTGTTCGTTCCATCGCCGAGCCATCGAGCCACTGGGCTCTGGGTCTATCGCGTCCTCGGGACACACGGGCGCTGGCGGCTCGGGCGCAGGGGGCTGCACGAAACGCGCGACGGGTGCGCCCCGATGTACGATCACGCCCTCATCGAGCGTGGTACCGAGGACATTTCCGCCCGCCGACCAGAGTCCACCCTCGGGGTCGATCCACAAGGCATGGAGCGACTGTGCGTGAACGTCGAGCCCGGTGTCGATCTTCTGCCAGCTGCTGTCACTTCGTTCGAGGATCGCTCCGTCCGCGCCGCAGGCGTAAGCGGACCCATCGGGCGCTACGGCGACGCCCTGAAGGAGACTGATGCCGTCGATCGAGACCGGGGTGGGTGCGGCCCCACCGCTGACTTCGAACAGCGCGGGCCTGCCCCCGGCGCCGCCCACGATGAACGTGCGATCGCCTTGGCCATAAACCGCGAAGAAGGCTGCGCTCGAGTCCACATCGATGCGCTCGAAAGGCGCGCCGGCCACGGAGCGGAGCAAGACCCCGCCGCCGCCCACGACCCACACGGTGTCTTCCTCGTCACCCCAGACCTTGAAGAGCCCGGGGGTGTTGCCGCCTTGGTCCTTGGGGATGGAGTCGGGGAGGGTGACCTCGCGCCAAGCGGTGCCGTCGAAGTGCCAGACGAAGCCGTTGCCCGCACCGATGCTCCCTACCGCGTACACGTCGCTCGGCGATCGGCCCCAGACCCCGAAGATGATGTGGCGCACCAAGCCAGGGGTCTTCATGCGCTCGAAGGCGCCGTCTTGGTATCGAAGGATCGTGGACTGTCCGCCCGACATGAACACCGGGCCGCCCGGGAACGCATGAACCCACCAGAGATTTGCGCGCTCGCCGGTGTGCAGACGCTCCCAAGCCTGGCCGTCGAAGTGCAGGACCAGCGGGCCTTCCCCGCGATCCGCCCCGACGGCCCAGACGTCCTGATTCGAAGTGCCGCCCATCGACATGACCGACTCTCGGAGTCCATCGGTCACGATGCTCCACTCGCCGCCGGGGCCGTCGTCGCCGCAGCCGGCGATCATTGCGGTGAGGATGAGCGTTGAGGTGAGGATCGCGGTCGGTCGATGTGAGGACATTACACCGGGGGTTCTATCCCCGACGCGGAGGCTCCGGCAACCACTGAGCCCCGAAACTCAGCTCGCTTTTTGGCTGCGGCGCCACTTGCTGGCCTTTTCGCGAAACATGGAGGACATGAACGCCGCGAGAAGCCGCGGGTTGCCGATGACCGGCGACCACTGGGGCTCGAGCGCATACAGCATCTCCTCGGCGCTCTCGAAGCGGTCCTTGGGGCGTCGTGAGAGCGCCTTGAGGATATGCGCCTCGAGTTCGCGTGCAATGCCCTGGTTGAGCTTGCGAGGTCTCGGGATTCGGCCCTCGACGATCTCATCCATGATCTCTTCGTCGGTCCCCACGTCGTACAGGCGGCTTCCGGTGAGCAGCTCGAAGAGATTGACCCCGATGGCGAAGACATCGGAGCGGGCATCGACCTCCTCACCCAGCACGGCTTCCGGTGGCAGGTAGCCGATCTTGCCCATGGCACCCATGATCTCCGCACCGCCGTAGGCCCCGATCTGGGCGATGCCGAAGTCGCCGAGAATGACCCGACCATCGAAGCCGATGAAGATATTGTGCGGGGTGATATCTCGATGCACGAGGCCCAGGCGGTTTCCTTCTGGTCCGGTGGCTTGGTGCAGCGCCTCCAAACCATCGAGGACCTCGTGGATGATGAACATGACGAAGTCGGGCGGAACGAGCACAGCACGGCGCCGCGCTTCGAGCTGCAGCTCCGACAGCGATGCCCCTTCGATCAGCTCCATCGCGATGTAGTAGCGGCCCTTGACGTCACCGGCGTCGAAGGTCTTCATCAGATTGGGATGCCGCAGCAGCATCGAGATGTCGGCCTCGGTGAGGAACATCTCGAGCACGCGTGGGTCTTGGCGTTGATCCTGCCGGAGTAACTTGAGCGCGCAGTCCCGGGTATCGCCGTCTCGGCGCGCCCGGAAGACCAAACACATGCCGCCCTCACCGATGCCTTCGGTGATGGTGTAGTCTCCGAAGCGAACGGACTTGGGCTTGCCTTTGCCGCCCACCGGCGCATTCAAGCACCGAACCGACTCGAGCCCAAGCCTCCCTCGGGTTTCTACGTGGATTCGCAGCCAGTCGGGTCCGTAGACACAGGCGCGCTTCTGTGGTCTCCGCCAGGGACGTGGTTTGGGACGTTCGCGGCAAGGTCAGCCTCGTCACGGGTGCGAGCTCGGGCATCGGGCTCGAGACCGCGGTGGGACTGGCCGAACGAGGGTCCGAGGTCTTGCTCCTTTGTCGGAACCCCGAACGAGGGAGAGCCGCGCAGGCCGAGATCGAGGCGCGCTCGGGTCACGAGGCCCGACTCTTTCTCGCCGACCTGGGCTCCCAGGCGCAGCTGCGCCGAGCTGCACAGGAGATCCTGGATGCAACCCCGAGTCTGCACATCCTGGTCAACAACGCCGGCGCCTACAACAAAGAGAGGGAGATGACCGAGGACGGACTCGAGATCACGTTCGCCGTCAACCACCTCGCGTACTTTCTGCTCACCGAGTTGCTCCTGCCCCTTCTCGAGCGGAGCGCGCCCGCGCGCATCATCAACGTCGCCTCGGAGGCGCATCGCTACGCTTGGATCGACTTCGACAATCTCCAGGGCGAGCAGCGTTACTGGGGCTGGTTTCAGTACTGCCACACCAAGCTGGCCAACATCCTCTTCACTCGCGCTCTGTCCATTCGGCTCGAAGGCTCGGACGTTGCGACGTACTGTCTGCACCCCGGCGTCATCCGAAGTGGCTTCGCCATGAACACTGGCGGTCTCATCCAGCGCTTCTTCCAATACACGCCCACCTTGCTCAACCCGGCGCGTGGTGCGGCCGGCACGCTTCGGCTCGCCAGCTCGCCCGAGATCGACCAGCCCTCGGGTTCGTACTTCCGTCAGGAGCGTCAAAGTCGCCCCTCGAGGCGTGCCCGCGACCCAGAGCTCGCCGAGCGCCTGTGGTCGGTCAGTGAGGCGCTCACTCGCCCGAAAGGTCTGCACTCGTGAAGAAAGACACCGTCCAGAGCACCCGCGTTCCCACGGAACACCTTCGCTGGATCTGCGATCCCGATCAGCCCGAGCTCGAAACGCCAACCGCACCTCCCGTGCAGGAGACGGTGGGTCAGACCCGCGCGCGTCAGGCGCTCGAACTCGGCTTCGAGATGACCGCACCGGGCTACAATGTCTTCGTCACCGGGCTCAGCGGTTCCGGCCGCATGTACATGGTCGAACGCATCCTGCGTCGTCTCAAGGTGCGCATGGCGCCGAGACGCGACCGCGTCTTCGTCGAGAACTACGACGACCCCTCCACACCGCACCTCTTGGCGCTGCCCCCGGGTACGGCGGCGAAGCTCAAGAAGGCCATGGCCGAGGCGGTCGAGACCGCTCGTCGCGAGGTACCGGCGCTCTTCGAGAGTGAGCCCTACGTGTCCCAGCGAGAGGCGATCTCGGACCAGCTCCGCAAGAAGGAGCGTCAGCTCTTCACCAAGCTCGAAGAGAAGCTCGCCGCCGACGGCCTGCTGATCGTGCCGGTGGGTGAAGAGCAGTTCTCGTTGCCGGAGGTGTATCCGCAGGTCGGGGCGGAAGCCGTGACCTTCGAGGTACTCAAAGGCAACGACGAGGCCCGGGCCGCCTTCGAAGAACAGGAGATGCAGCGCCTCGAGGCGCGAGGCAAGAAGCTGCCCCGTGGGCGCGAGGCTCGAAACAGCTACCTCGACGAGCGGATCAGGGAGCTCGAGAAGAACGCCCAGGACTATCGGGACGAGCTCGGCCAGTTGTCGAAGTCCGGCCGGACCTTCGGCAAGAAGGCCCGCGCGAAGGTCCGCGAGCTCGAAGAACGCACCGTGAAGAAGCTGCTCGACGAGCTTCGCGCCGACCTCAAGACCGAGATCGAACTCCCCGAGGTTCACGACTACGTCGACCGGGCTTTTCAGCACATGCTCGAACACACCGAGGCGCTCTTCGGACGCCAGGACGAGGACTCGGAGCGCGCGATGGTCGCCGCTTCGGACCCTTTCGCCGCCTACCGCGTGAACGTGGTGCAGGAGGCGCCCAAAGACGATGTGCCCCCGGTGGTGGTCGAGCGCCGTCCGACCTTCGTCAATCTCTTTGGCACCATCGAAGCCGAACGCACTTCGGGCGGGGTGGCGCCGGGCGACTTCGCGAGCGTTCGTTCGGGTTCGATCCTGCGGGCAGATGGCGGCTATCTCATCCTCTACGCGAAGGACGTGCTCCTCGAGCCCGGTGTATGGCGCAATCTCGTGCGCACGCTGCGGTTCGGGCAGCTCGAGATCCAGGCGCCCGAGTCTGCCATGGCGGCTTCATCCGCACTAAAGCCCGAGCCCATCAACCTCCACGTCAAGGTCATTCTGATCGGTGATGAAGCCACGTATCAACTCCTCGAGGAGCTCGAAGAGGAGTTTCCCAAGGTGTTTAAGGTCAAGGCCGAGTTCGACACCAGCGTGCCGCTGGCCGACGAGACACTCTCCATGTTCTCGAGTGTGGTCTACGACATTCAGGGCAAGGAGAAGCTGCTTCGGCCCACCCCTCAGGCGGTGGCGCGTCTGGTCGAGGAGGCCGTGCGGCAGGGTGGTCGGCGGACGCGGCTCTCGACGCGCTTCGGACAGGTCGCCGACGTGCTGCGAGAGGCGAACTACTGGGCCAAGAAGGACGCTGCAAAACGCATGGAACGTGCGCACATCGAGAGCGCCATCCACCATCGGCGAGAGCGCCTCACGCTTCTTCAGGAGAAGATGAACGACGATGTCTTCGACGGACTCATTCGCGTCGATACCGCTGGTGAGCACGTGGGGCAGGTGAACGGGCTGTCCTACTTCGACCTCGGGGAACACGGTTTCGGGCAGCCCACCCGCATCAGCGCCTCGGTGTCGCCCGGGCGGCAGGGCGTCGTCAGCATCGAGCGCGAAGTGGATCTATCCGGCCCCCATCACGACAAGGGGGTGCTCATCTTGGGCGGATGCTTGCGGCATCGCTACGGCCGTCGTCGCGCAGTGGCCCTGACTTGCTCTATCGCTTTCGAGCAGAGCTATCACTCCGTCGATGGAGATTCGGCGTCGCTGGCCGAGCTGCTCGTCGTGATCTCCGCCCTCACGGACCTTCCGATCACGCAGCGCCTCGCGTTCACCGGCGCCATCGATCAACACGGGGCGGTGCAAGCGGTCGGCGGCGTCAACGAGAAGATCGAAGGCTTTCATCGGCTCTGCAAACACCGGGGCCTCGATGGCCTCCAAGGCTGCGTCCTGCCGGTCTCCAACATCAACGACCTGATGCTCGCTTACGAGCTGGTCGAGGACGTGGCGGCCGGTCGCTTCCATATCCACGCCGTGGATCGGCTGGAGCCAGCGTTCGAGCTCGCGTTTGGGATCTCGGCGTCGGAGGTCGACCGCAAGGTGAACGAGCGCCTCGACGAGCTCCTCGCGGCAAGCGTGAAGGAGCGAGAGCCGCACACGGGCCGGGCGCGGTCCAAGGCTGAAGAGGAAGAGCCGGCTCGGGTGCCGGAAGATCCGAAGCCTCCCAGCCCCGGGAAGAACCTCTAGTGTCCCGTCCGAGAAGTTCAGATCACGTTCGCGCTTGTCCTTTTCGTCCCTGGCCGACGCGCGGCCTGCGGCCGCCCTTTCGGGCTCCTCGGTCATTGGGGGCGACCCAACTCCCTTCGTA
>WYAZ01000044.1 GCA_011526105.1 Deltaproteobacteria bacterium
CCAGGAGCGCACTCAGAGCCATGGTCGACAGCGGAAAATATCAGTACCAAAGCGACTTCGCCAAAAAGTACGTCGCCCAGGGCCTCGAGAAGGGTCTCGAGAAGGGCCTCGAGAAGGGCCGGCAAGAGGGCCGGCAAGAGGGCCGGCAAGAAGGCCGCCTCGAAGGCGAGGCCGCCTTGCTCGAGAAGCAGCTTGTCCTCAAGTTCGGGCCGCTCTCGGCCGCCACGAAGAAGCGCCTCCACGGTGCGACCGAGAAGGAGCTCGAGCGCTGGGCCGGGCGCATCCTCACCGCGACCAAGCTCGCCCAAGTCTTCAGCAAGAAGCCTTAGACCGCTCGATCCCCGGCGCGCTGCCATCCACGCGACCGCAACACTCGAACGCTGCCCGGCGGTCTCACTCGTTGCCATGCAGCGCCCCAGCCTCGGAAGCAGTCATCTCGGTCTGACGCATTCTTCCGCGACCCGCTCCACGTCATCTGTTGCAGCCTGCGGTTCCATCGTAAGCCA
Source organism: Deltaproteobacteria bacterium (assembly GCA_011526105.1). Classification (GTDB taxonomy): domain Bacteria; phylum Myxococcota; class Kuafuiibacteriia; order Kuafuiibacteriales; family Kuafuiibacteriaceae; genus WYAZ01. The sequence continues at coordinate 507 of WYAZ01000044.1, forward strand.
AGCCAGTTTTCGCTCTCCACTGCCGTCGCTGCCCCCCACTCGAGAGCGGCGACAGTTCGGCCGAGTGCGAGGCCGGACTCACCCAAACACGCCTCGCTGGAGCTCGAGTTGAAACCCCGCCAGCACGCAGCCAGCGGAGCCGAGCGCTTGCTCGAGATGCGCGAGCAGCTGGGCAAGCGGCCGCGGGTCCTCAGTGAACGGCGGCGGGGTCAGTCTGCAGAGCACAGTGCGCAGGTGCGACTGGGCCCCGAGCAGGCGCGCCCACAGCCGATACGCGCTCCGCAGTGAGAGACCAGCTTCGAGCCGCTCCCAGGCCGACTTGCGACTCTCGCCGGCGACCACCGCCTTCAACAGCGCCGACAAGGTCGGCGTGCGCACCGTGAAGCGCGGGACTATCGCCTCTAGCCAGACCGAGAATGTCCGCCCGCAGCCTTTCACGCGAAGCCTCGCCGAGCACAGAAAGCGACGGCCTCGGACCTCACGAGCGTTGCCGCGCTCCGAGTAGCCGCGGAGCCAACCGTGCCCGACGATCGCGCCCGCGCGGTGGCAGTGCGGGCAAGCCATCTGCTTCCCGAGCACCAGCAGCTCGTCCAAGGCCTTCGGGTCGCCGACAAACTGTGGAGCGGAGGGCTTCATCGGACACGACTGTCGCCTACGACACGCGCCTGCGCTGCCGTCGTAGGGCGGACGGACCGGCGAGGTCTCGAGCACCGCCCACACGAGACGTCCATTTGCCGCACTGGCCGCTTCCGGTACTCGGCGCTCCGAAACCCGAACGGAGGACCCCATGAAACGTGTGAGCCCCTACCTCAAAATGCGCGTGCTCGGTGCCATCGAGTTTGCGCCCGGACACTCGATCGCCGAGCGCATCAGGCACGTCAGCGGCATCGTCTTCACCGACGAGAACGACCAGCGCTTTCAATTCACGTGGCGCACCATCCAGACCTGGTACTCGCGCTACAAAAAGGACGGCATCACATCCATGCACCCAAGGACCCGCGCCGACAAAGGCACCACCCGAAAGGTCCAGCCCGAGATGATCGCCGAGGCCATCGACGTGGTCAGGCCCCAATTCCACGGCAACCCAAAGAACCTCACCGCCGTCTATCGCGCCTGCATCGAGCGCGGCGTCCTCCAGCCCGAGCACGTCGCGCGCACGACCTTCAGCCGCCTCGTCAAGCGCTACGAGCTCCTCAAACCCGACGCCGAGACCAACGACCGACGGCGACTCGCCTTCGCAAAGGCACACGCCAACGAGATGTGGCAGGCCGACACCATGTTTGGGCCCTACGTCACCGCCGCCCACGGAAAGGTCCAGAGCAAGCTCATCGCTTTCATCGACGACGCCAGCCGCGTCTGTTGCCACGCCCAGTTCTTCGTCGCTGAAAACACCGACACACTCATCGCCGCACTCCGCGCCGCCCTCTACAAACGAGGCGTCCCCGACTCACTCTACGTCGACAACGGCTCCATATACGCCTCCAAGGAGATTACTCAGATCTGCGCCCGCATCGGCTGCCTGCTCTGTCATGCCCCCGTGCGAGACGGCGCCGCCAAGGGAAAGGTCGAACGCTTCTTCAGGACCGTCCGAGAGTCCTTTCTCACCCGGGCCTTAGACCTCGGCTCCATCGACGCCCTCAACCGAGATTTCACCCGCTGGGTCGAAGACGAGTACAACGCCAAGGACCACCGCTCGCTCGGCATGAGGCCGATCGATCGCTTCGGCCTCGACCTTGCACGCATCCGATTTCTCCCGCCCTCCGAGGCCAACGACGAGCTCTTCTTCGTCGAAGAAGAGCGCACCGTCATGGCCGACAACACCTTCTCACTCAAGAGCACCCGCTACGAGGCGCCTAGGGACCTACGATCGCGAAAGGTCCAGGTCCGATTCGAACGAAGGGCCACCGGACGCGTCGTCGTCTACTTCAAAGGCGAGCGAATGGGCGATGCCAGGCCCCTCGACCGCGTCGCCAACGACCGACCACCCGCGCGAAACAAGAAGGAGCACTCCTCATGATTCGCGCCCACTACGGCATCGACAAAGACCCCTTCGCCATCGACAACCCGGCCCTACTCCCGCACCAGAGCGAGATCTTCGACACCCTGCGCGTCCACTGCCAGCAAGGCGGACTCTGCGTGGTGGTGGGCGAGCCCGGCACCGGCAAGAGCGTCATCAAGCAGGCGCTCGTGAGCCACGACCCAAAGCGGCTGATCACCCCGGTCGTCAACCGGACCTTGCACACCTATCACAGCGTCCTCGGGGTCTTGTGCGAGGCGTTTCAGATCGACGCCGACGGAAGGGCGGTCCGCTGCGAGAGGCGTCTCATCGACGAGGCCCGAAGGCTCAACCACGCGGGCAAGATGCTAGCCCCCATCATCGACGACGCCCACCTCATCGACGTGCAAGACCTCCGGCGACTGCGCCTCCTCTTTGAAGACTTCCCGAAGAACCACAACCTCATCTTGGTCGCGCAACCTGGCCTGCTCACATCGCTGTCGCTCACCCCGAACCACGACATCCAGTCCCGCGTCACCTACTCCGTCCTCGTGCCCAGGCTCGCCGCGGACGACATGGAGGCATTCATCTTGCGCGAGCTCGATCGCGTCGCCTTGCCGCACGCCACCTTCACCCCCGAGGCCTTCGGTCTCATCATTCGCGCCGCCGAGGGTTACCTGCGTCGCGCTAAGAACCTGTGCCTCGGCTCGCTGCTCGAGACCGTGCGCGATCGCACGCGGACCGTCGACCTGAAACAGGTCAATCGCGTCCTACTCCAGCCGCACTGGCGCGAACGGGACCAGTCATGAACGCCACAATCGGGATCTGGCCGAGCCGGAATCGCCTCGTCGTCATCGAGCTCTGCGGCGCCTCGGATGCGCATGGACGCGCCATCGCCGTCGCGAGGACCGATGCCGCTCGGCGTCGCTTCGTCCTTCACGCGCGCTCGGTGTACGCCGAGGTCGTCCTCACCGACGCGCTCCTCGAACAAGATCGGATCGGAGCCTTGCTCGTTTTGCACGAGGTCCCGCTCTGGGTCGTCCCCGAAGGCTTCGTCGCCGCCATCATCCGCGCCGCGAAACGGCGCGTGCGCGGCCCTCGAGCCCACGCCGCCATTTTGGCCCGACTCGTCCTCGAGCCCGCGCTCCACGGGCAGCTCCGACGCCTCCCGCCCCGCCCCGACGGCCGTCAGCTGCGAATCCTCTGACGCCTACGACGAGAGCTCGGTCGCGGCCGAGCTATTGCTGCATGCGCCCCAAAAACGGGCGGTTTACGATGTCAGCGTGGTCACGAAAAACTTCGCGAGCACGCGGGCTTCCGCGCCGTGCCAGTTTGCGACCCCAATTCGGCCGCGCCCGATTCGAGACTCGGATCGGCTACGAACGACGCGGCTACGATCGCGCGGAGCCACTTTTCGGATCTCAGCGCGGTCAGCCACTCCATTTCCTACGAGCGCAGCTCGGTCATCGACTACGATGTCAATTCTGCCGACAACACGTCATCGACCTACGGCTGCGCCCACGCACACGCGGGCCATGCTGGGCGCAGCCGAGACTCGAAAACGAATCTCAATGCTATTCGGTTTTCACAGAGCATCGAGATGAAGGACGAAGACCGATCCCCCCGCAACACACGCACCGATCGTGCGACTCCGGCGCCCAAACGAATGGACGGGCGCTCCGCCTCGTCCCCCGCGAAATCTGGCCATCGCGGGCCGACCGCGCCTCGAAGATGATACGCCCCTGGGCCCCGACGCCCTCAGCCCATAGCAAATGCCGACCCGAGACTTGACTTCCGCGCCGAGTCTTCAGTCCGCTCGGCACATGGCCATCGCGCACACACCATGGACCGCACAGCTCCCAAAATCGTGGCCGAAGCTTACGAAGTCTGCGATCCTCGATGTCATCGCCGCCGCCCACCTCGCGCTCGTCCACTCCAGAGCCTGGTGCGCCGACTCGCCGCTGCACCGCGTGAGACTCAAAGCTCGAGTCGACGCGCTCGAGACCGAGGTCGCCCTGCTCGCCGAAGAG
>WYAZ01000045.1 GCA_011526105.1 Deltaproteobacteria bacterium
TACGAAGGGAGTTGGGTCGCCCCCAATGACCGAGGAGCCCGAAAGGGCGGCCGCAGGCCGCGCGTCGGCCAGGGGCGAAAAGCACAAGCGCGAACGTGATCTGAACTTTTCGGACGGGACACTAGTCTTCTGCGGGCATGAAACGTTCACCTTCGCTCCTCCTCACGTGTCTACTCGCGGCATCGCCATGGCTCACCTCGGCTTGTGGCGACTCGGATTCAGCGCCTGATGGCGGGGATGTCGGCCGCGCCATCGATTCGAGCATCGCAACGGACTCGGGCATCGCGACCGACTCGGGCAATGTGAACGACTCGGGCGCTGCGACTGACTCAGCCATCGTGTCGGACTCGGGCGTCCTGACCGACTCGGGCATCGCGGGCGACGCTGGCGGCGGCGCAGACGCGGCAGACGCCGCAGCGGGAGCGGACGTCGCCTCGAGCGTCGACGCGGGGCCGGTGGGTCCTCCCGGAACGTACGTCGGGGTCCCCAACCTCACCGACCCCGTGCCCTCCGCGATCATGCCGACGCTCCCGTCGCAGGGCGCGACTCGGCCCGGATGGCCTTACGATCCGCTCGCGCTCGCGACCCCGGTCCCCACCGGGGCGGCCGAAGAGTACGTGGTTTCGACCACCGGCAACGATGGCACCGCCGGCAACAACGGTCGCGGCACCATGGCCTCGCCCCGGCGCAGCATCCCGAGTGGAACATTTTCCGCCGGCACCAAGATATTCGTCTACGGCGCCAACTCAGCCTACGGCACCGTGGACTTCAACATGGGCGACGCCACGACGATGACCTTCGACTGCATCGAGAGTGAGCAGTGCTGGTGGGTCGGCATCGACACCCCCCGTGTGGGTCGGCGCATCGATCTCACGAACTCGCATCACCTGGTCATGGAGGGGCTCTCCTTCGTCGACATCCCGGGGGGCGGCCGACCCTTCGGCCAGGTGCAGATCTCGAACTCGACCTACATCGCGCAACGTCACCTCGAGATCCGCGGCAGCGGCGCCAACTCTTCCGGCGGACAGCTCCAGTCGATGAGCAACGTCGAGTTCCTGGTGACCTACCGCTGCTCGCTGCACGACGGCGGTTCATGGGACAGCAACGGCACCGATCTCGATGTCCACGGCTGGAGACCGGCCTACGGCAATCGCTACCTCTGGCTCTTGGAATCGAGCATCTATCACATGCAGGCCGACAGCATTCAGACCGGCAACAGCAGCAACAACAACCCCCAGTCCGCCACCAGCCACTACATCTACATCGCGGGCAACGAGTTCTACGAGAACTACGAGAACGCGCTCGACAACAAGAACAGCTATCACGTGGTGTTCTCGGGCAACTCGGTCCACGACTTCTATCCGGCCAGCGGAGCTTCGGGGGCGAACGGTACTGCGATCATCCTCAGCAACAACTCGGAAGGCCCGTGGACCGGCTATCACTGGGCGATCAATAACCGCGTTTGGAACACCTCTTTGGCGATCCGAGACTCCGGCTCGGAGATCGACGAGAAGAACTACGCGGTCGGGAATGTCATCTGGAACGCGACCAGTGCGTTCACGCAGGCCAACAACGCCGCCAACCGCGAGGCGTGGTTCATCAACAACTCCGTGAGCGGCGCGACCTCGTCCGTAAACGTCGGGCAGCCCGGCAGCAACGCGTCCTTGTTCGTGCGCAACAATGTGTTTTATCAATCCGGCACGCTCAACACGCAGAGCGCAGTGAACAGCGTCCTCTCTGGCAACGTGCTCTTCGGCGCTACGGTGAACGGCGCCTGGGATGTGAACACCGGCAACTCGACGGGTGATCCGCTTCTGCGCGATCCCGCGCAGGGCGACATGACGCCCGAGACCGGCAGTGTCGCCATTGGCGCCTCGACTGAAGACCCGGTCTACGCCCTCTTCACTTCGCTCTACGGCCTCGACATCCGGCGCGACCTCAACGGGACGAGCCGACCGACCGGCGTCTGGGACATCGGCGCGGTCGAGGTGCCGTAGCGGTTCGATCGAGTTGCAGTTCACTGGGGTGCGCGGTACGAGCCGGCGACATGAGACTGCTTCTGTGCGCTGCGCTTCTGACGCTCCTCCCAAGCTTCGCCTCGACCGCCCTCGCCGAGACCTACTACGTCGCGATGGGCGGCGATGACGATGCCAGCGGCAGCACCACCGCCCCGTGGGCTACGCTGCAGCACGCCGCAGATACGGTGGCTCCCGGTGACGTCGTCATCGTGAGGGCCGGCAACTACGCCGGCTTTCATCTGACCACCAGCGGCACGGTGAACGCGCCGATCACCTTCAGCGGCGAGGTGAACGCGGTGGTCGACGCCGACAACGCGCGGACGCCCGATGGGCTCAATCTCGAGGGTGCGAGCTACATCATCATCGAAGGCTTCACGGTCACCGGGGTCACTCGGGCCGGCATCCGCGCCGTGACCTGTCAGAACGTCACGATTCGAAACAACCGCGCGGACCAGAACGGTCGCTGGGGTATCCTCACCGGCTTTTGTGACGATCTCCTCATCGAGAACAACGAGTGCTCGCGTTCCGGGATCGAGCACGGGATCTACGTCTCGAACAGCGGCGACCGGCCGGTCATCCGGGGCAATCGCCTCTTTAGCAACAACGCCAATGGACTCCACATGAACGGGGACGTGAGCATCGGTGGAGACGGCGTGATCAGCAACGCGCTCGTTGAAAACAACGTCATCTGGGACAACGGTACCGCTGGCGGCTCCGGTATCAACGGTGACGGCGTGCAGGACTCGGTCATCCGAAACAACCTGCTCTACGAGAACCACGCCTCGGGGATCAGCTTGTACCAGATCGACGGCGGAGAGCCCTCCACCGGCAACTTGATCATCAACAACACCGTCGTTCAGGCTTCGAACGGTCGCTGGGCGCTCAACATCCAAGACGCGAGCACAGGCAACCGCGTCTTCAACAACATCCTGCTCACACGGCACACGTCCCGCGGCGCCATCGACATCTCGGCGAACAGCCTCAGCGGATTTGTCAGCGACTACAACGTTATGGTGGGCCGGCTCACAAACGACGACGGCGATAGCACGCTGACCCTCGCAGAGTGGCGGGCCGATACCGGCCAGGACATGAACTCGATCGAGGCCACCATCGCCGATGTTTTCGTTGATCCGGACCAGGACGACTATCACCTCTTGGGGACGAGCCCGGCGCTCGACATCGGGACGATGACCGACGCCCCGAGCACCGACTTCGAGGGGCAGGCGCGCCCGCAGGGGGCGGGGGTGGACATCGGCGCCGATGAACGCTGCCCGGATCCATGCGCGATGCCGGCGGATGCCGGTGTTCCACCGGCGGACAGTGGCCTCACCACGGACGCGGGCGAGGCTCGCGATCTGAGCGGTGCACTCGACGCCGCCGTTGGGGCCGACCGCGGGACGGCCTTGGACGCGGCCCGGGTGTCCGATGCTGCTTTGGCGGTGGACGGCGGCACGCACGATGCCGACGCGAGCGCGGCAACGAACGGCGACTCCGGCGAGATCGTCGACGAGGGCTGCGGTTGCTCGACGACGCGCGCTCCGAGCACGACTTTTGGGTGGCTCATCTTCGGCGCCATGCTCGCACTCGGTTCGCGGCGATCGCTCCGACGGCGCAGCTGAACTACGCGCTCGCGCTCCGTCCAAGCTCCGGCGCGAGCGTCCTTGGCATCGGACGTATGATATTCCGACCTCGAACCTCGAGCACGGGCTGACGTCCGATCGTCCACCGGAGCTGCGAGACCCGCCCGCTCACACGAATGCGCCCTTCGTGGACCCCGCGGAGGTGGCACCACGAGCACAAGCTCACGACATTCTCCGGCTCGTCTCCACCCCCGTGGGCCTGGAACACCACGTGATGCGGGGTGACATTTCGCCGGCGGCACACGGGGTTTTCGCGAGAGCAGCTCCGCCATGCGCCAGCTCACGAGCCCAGAACTGAGGGCGCCGCGCAGACAACGGAGTCCGCGTTCACGGAGCCTGCGGGCGACCGCGCGTGATTCTCGTCTGGCCGGGCCGGCTTGGTTCGCAAGTCGTCTTGCGCTCCGGAGTCAGCAATCTGACGAGCGGTCAGGTGGTCGGGCAGCGTCTCATAGACCCCTCCGCCCCGGTTGTTCGAGTCCGGGGCTTGGAGTACGGATCGGACTCTGATGGATCTCTCGCGATTTGAATCCGTCTTTGCGGCGCCCCAGTCAGGCACCTCGCTTGCGCCCAGCGACATGGGCCTCGCGGACTCACCGGCCTTCGCCGTCGCAGACCTCAAGCGTTGCACCGGCCTCTTTCGGGAGGGTCTGCTCTCGGTGTGCTCTCCTCGCGAAAACGGTGGCGCACTCGACGCCTGGGCGCGCTACCTGCCACCGGGCGCCCGCCTCCTGGCGTCCAGTGCGTTCGGATTCCTGTTTGTCGCGTGCGGCCCAGGTTTGTGGGTGGTGGATCCTCAGGCCGGGCAGGTCGTGGAGTCGGACGTGCCGCTGGCGGAGCTCTTTGACCTGTTGTGTGAACCAGACCTGCGTGAAGACTTCCTGCGCGAGTCCCTATTCGACGACTGGCGGAAGCTCTCCGACGAACCGCTCGTTCGGCACTGGCTCTGTCCGTCCCCGGCCATTGCCCTCGGCGGGAATTGGAGTCTCGCGTCGCTCGTCCGGATGCCCATGGGCCCTTTCCTCTCATTCACTGCGGGCCTCTTCGAAGCCGAAGGTCCGAACGCGGTCGAGATTCGGCGGCTCGTGCCCGCCTGACCCTGTGAGCCGAAGCGAGCCAGGAAGGGGTCGATCTATCCCGCGGGGACTGCGGCAGCTCGAACTCTGTCGCTCGCGCCACCAGCGACAGGGACTTCGGCGCACTCTACGACGTGCATCTGCAACGCAGCTGCCTCGACCCCGGCGCGACCTGCTCGAGCCTTTGAACGAGAAGGGTTCTGCGTCTGGAGTGATGTTCCTCGACACGTCCGATCGATCTACAGGCGCCGGACCGTGGGCCGATGGCCGCGACGGTTGCGCATGACCTCGGCCCACGGCAGGCTGCGCGCATGACCGAGCCGGCCCGTTCGTTCGCTCGCGATCGCTTGCGCGCTCGTCCACGCCGATGTCTCCCGCTCGCGCTCGCTCTGCTCCCCGCCTGCGGCGCCGAGCCCGTCACCATCGAGCCCGACCCGCTTCCTGAGGGTGCGATCCAGCTCTTCACCCGCTCGAGCTTCGACACCGATCGTGGGCTGGCGCTCGCCACCGACGGCAAGGACTTCGCCGCGCTCTACACGCAGCAAGATCAAAACGGGCACAAGCTGGTCTTCGCTCGCTACGCGCCGGAGCGAGTCGAGCTGTCTCGAAACGAGATCGGCCTCGGCGGCTCCTCCGGGGGCGCCGCCGTTGATCTACTCCGCACCGAAGACGGCTACCTCGGCCTCTTCGTGCGCTTCACCGAGGACGCACGTACCTTTCTCATCCGCTACGGAGACGATGGAACGCAAACGGGTGACGTGCTCCCGCTGCTCGAGACCCCGCTCTACGAGCCGGGTCCGGTGCGCGGTGATCCCAAAGGGCTTCCGAGGCTCGTGCGGCACGGCGAGCGTGTGATCCTCGTCTGGCCGGGCGGCGTGGGCTCGCAAGTTGTCTTGCACGCCGGGGTCATCGATCTCACCAGCGGCCAGGTGGTCGGGCAGCGCCTCATGGACACCTTGCCGGACGCCTATCCCGCCCCTTCCCGGATCATCGCCGAGCGCGACCGCCTTTGGTTTGCGTGGCTCGAGCGACCGGCGGAGGGCCGGGACCGTCTGCGGGTCTCCGCGCTCGACGCCGAGAGCCTGAATCCCGTGGTCTCGGGGGCCATCCTCGGTCGTGAGATCGTCGGGCGCCCCGTGGCCTCGAGCCACCTCATCGTCTGGAGCGGTCTGCCGGCGGCCGGCGGGGATGCGGGCCTCTTCGCCACCGTCACTTCGAGCGGCGCGGTCGACACGACGACGCGCCTCGGTGAGGTGGCGCAGCTCAGCGCGCTCACTCATTCCGGTGCTCAGACCACGCTCTTCTCGAGTCGTGAAGACAAGCGGCTCATCCTCACCCGCCTATCGGAGTCGGGTGTCGATCTCGGCGGTGGCCAGACCTGGCTGCGCAAGAGCCCCATCCTCGATCTCGAGGCCACACGCACCGCCAGCGCGGCGGTGCTCTACTGGGAGGAGCTGCGAAGCGACGGGGCGCGGTTGGGTGTGCTCCGGTTCTTCGAGGGGGAGCCATGAAGCGCGGACAGGTCGCGATCGTCACGGGCGCGGCACAGGGCATCGGGCTCGCGCTCGCGCGCCAGCTCGTGAAGCAAGAACTCAGAGTGGCCCTGTTCGACCTGCAAGCCGAGAAGCTCGAAGCCGTCGCGGAGGAGCTTCGACAAGCCGGGGGCGAGGTGCGCACCGCGGTCCTCGACGTTCGCGAGCCCGAGCGAGTGCGCGACGAAGTCGATTTGGTGGCCCAGGCGCACGGACAGCTCGACTACATCTTCAACAACGCGGGCATCGCCATCGCCGGCCGAGTAGCCTCCACGACGCTCGACGACTGGAATCGGCTCATCGACGTCAACATTCGCGGGGTGGTGCACGGCGTCCAAGCGGCCTACCCGATCATGCAGCGTCAGGGGCGCGGCCACATCGTGAACGTCGCGTCCGTGGCCGGGCTCATGCCTTGCCCCTCACTCGTCGCCTACTCGGCGACCAAACACGCGGTCGTGGGGCTCTCGTATGGGCTTCGCGCAGAGGCCGCGCAGCACGGCGTCAAGGTCACCGCGGTGTGCCCTGGCTTCATCGACACCGACCTCGTGCATCACTCCGAGCTGAGAGGCATGGATCGCGCACGCGCGATGTCGGGGCTGCCCAAACTCACGACTCCGGAGGCATGCGCTGCCGCCGCGCTGCGCGGGGTGCGGAAGAACATGGCGGTCGTCGTCGTCACCGGGCACGGCAAGCTGCTGAGCGGTCTGCAGCGACTCTCGCCCGACTTGATGCAGACCTTCGCGAACTGGGCTTACAGACGTCAGGTCGGGGACTGAGCGCAGGCGCTCGCCGCTACTTCTTCTTCGTGGGCTTCTTCTTCGCCGCCGCCGGCTGCTTGTGGCTCTTGTGTACGTTTCGAAGCGGCGAGGTTCGCTTCGCGCGTCGTTCGTGCTTCTTCTTTCGGCTCGAGTTCGCCTCGCGCAGCTGACGATCAAAGCCGAACGGCGCCTGCCATCCTCGTTGGCTGTGTTTGGCATCGAGATAGGCGTGGATCACCACCTCGTCTTTGTCGGCCGAGACCTGGCGCGTGCGCAGTCCGCTCCAGCCGGCCGCGGTGAGCAGACCCTCGGCCTCGCGCAAGAACGCCGACTTCTCCTTCATGGGGAGCTTCAGCGCGACGATGATCTGGCGAGCCCAAACCTTGCGGCCCCACTTCGCGACGAGCTTCGTGACCTCGAGCGGACGTCGCGTGAGATCGCAGAACAACCAGTCGACGGTGTCTTCCGGATAGTACTCGAACGGATTGGCGCCGACGGTGAGCATACGCGGCTTCACCTTCTTGTTCTCGAAGTCCGAGCCCACACAGAGCACCTTGGCGCCGCGCTTCTCGAGCGCCTCCGACCAAAGCACGCGTCCGCCTTCGAACACCACGCAGCCTTCGCCGCTCTCCGGCGCCACGCCAGCGAAGGCGAGGGCGAGCTCGAGGCGTTCTTCTCCTCGCGAGAGCCTCGCCGTCGTCTTCGGGCGGTCGCCTTCGCCCATGCCGTCTTCGCTTCGGGTGTAGCCGAGCAGCACATCGCCTTCGGGGAGGATCCAAGCCTCTGCGATCCGATCGACCTCGGTCCCCGGCTCCTTGAACAGCTCGATCCAGTCTTCGGGTAGGCGCTGAAAGAGGTTGGGCTTGAGCGCCTCGGTCAGGCTCCGCGCCGAACGTCTTCGGGGATCCCTTGGGTTTCGCGCGCCGGTGGCTCTCACCTCGATGGTCCACGGACGGGGCCTCACCAGGCCTCCGGCCTTCAACGCGAGAAAGAGGGCTCGCCCGAGGGTGTCGGTCTCGAGCGGGTACCGGCGGCCGTTGGTCCGCATCACCCGCTCCACGAACACGAGGGGGGTGAAGACGCCGCGGGCATCTTTGGGCCGCTCCGGACAGAGGAAGACGTCTTCTGCGATCTCTTCGGCCGGGGTCCGCGTCGCGAGCTCCTTTTCGACCTCCGTGCCCCGACCCGGCCGCGCGAGGTAGGCCCAAGCCAAGGTTCTTCGGTCCGGCATCGCGCGATACTGCCGGTCAAATGCCCGAAGGTAAATGGAGATCGTCGGTCGTCGTTGACGCTCCCCCGGTCCCATAGTACCCCCGGCGCCAGCGATGGCCGACCTCCTCAACGTCATCGTCTATCTGCCCGCCCTCGGGGCGCTTCTGCTCGCGAGCCTGCCCCCGCTCGAGCACCGGAACTTGAAAGCCACCGCCATCGCGGTCACCACCCTCAACTTCCTCTTGTCTCTCATTCTCTGGAGCGCGTGGTCACCCGCGCACGCCGGCTTTCAGTTCGAGACCAACGTGGGCTGGATCCAGTCCTTCGGCATTCGATACCACACCGGGGTCGACGGCCTCTCTTTCTACCTCATCCTGCTGACCACCTTCCTCGTCCCGGTGACCCTGCTGGGCGCCTGGAACGCGGTCGAGACTCGGGTGCGCGAGTTCGTCATCGCCATCTTGGTGCTCGAGTCCGGGATGCTCGGGGCCTTCGTCGCGCTGGATCTCTTCCTCTTCTACGTCTTTTGGGAGGCGATGCTCATCCCGATGTACTTCGTCATCGGGGTCTGGGGCGGCCAGCGGCGTGTCTACGCCGCCGTGAAGTTCTTCATCTTCACCATGGCTGGCTCGCTGCTGATGCTGATCGCCATACTCTACGTGGCCAACGTCCCCACCGGATGGGACTTCAGCTGGGCCAGCGCGGTCTCGCGCAACTTCGACCCCACCCTGCAGGCGTGGCTGTTTGGCGCGTTTATGCTCGCCTTCGCCATCAAGGTGCCCATGTTTCCGGTGCACACCTGGTTGCCCGATGCCCACACCGAGGCCCCCACCGCAGGCTCCGTGATCCTGGCCGGTGTGCTCCTCAAACTCGGCATCTACGGCTTCGTCCGCTTCGCTTATCCAATGTTCCCGCAGGCCGCCATCGCCTACGCCCCGATCATCGGCGGGCTCGCGGTGGCGGGCATCATTTACGGCGCGGTCGCGGCCTGGGTGCAGCCCGACATGAAGAAGCTCGTCGCGTACTCCTCGGTCTCGCACCTCGGTTTCTGCGTGCTCGGGGTCGCTGCGGTCACCGTCGAGGGCATGACCGGCGCGGTGTATCAGTGTCTGGCGCACGGCATCTCGACCGGCGGCCTCTTCATCCTGGTGGGCGTGCTCTACGAACGGCGGCACACGCGGCTCCTGTCCGACTACGGCGGCCTCGCGCGAAAGGTCCCGGTGTTTGCCACGTTTCTGGTCTTCACCGCGCTCGCGAGCGCCGGCCTGCCCACGCTCTCCGGGTTCCCCGGCGAGTTCATGATCCTCCTCGGCACCTTCACCGCCGCGTCCCCGCTCGATCAGATCGTGAACGTGCCCGGCCTCGGCGGCATCCGTATGGCGCAGGTGCTCACCGTGCTCGGCGCCACCGGCGTCATCCTCGCCGCGGTCTATCTACTGTGGATGGTTCAGAAGGTGCTCTTTGGCCCGCTCCAAGATCCGGCCAACGAGCGCATCGCGGACCTCTCCGTGCGGGAGATCGCGGTGATGCTCCCGCTCGCCGCGCTCATGATCGTGCTCGGCCTGTTTCCGGGCATCTTCCTGAAGGGCATCGAGCCCTCGGTCCAGAGGCTCGTGACCACCGTGCACCAGAAGGCCGGACAAACCTATCAAGCGGACGCGGGCGCGAAGCGTTTGAACTGGCTGCCCGCGGGTCCGGGGGCCAGGCCGGCCCTGCAGCGGCCCCTTCGCATCGACCCCAATCGCCTGCGGCTGGCCCCCGGTCGCTTCGACGCACTTCGTCCCGAGGACATCCGGCGTCCGCCCACCCCTTGAGCATCGCGATGAGGACGGAGCTTTCCGAATGCAGTACCTGAACGCGCTCACCGCCATTCTTCCCGTGGTTGTCCTCCTGGGCACCGCGGTCATTCTTCTCATGCTCGAGGTCTTCTCGCTCGGCAAAGATCGCATCTGGGCCGCGAACTTCTCGCTCGTGGGATTGGCGGTGGCCTTCTACTTCGCGATGAAGGGCCTGGGCGCTGAGCCGCAGGCCTTGTTCGCCGGTCCCGGGAAGTCCGCGCCCATCATCGCCGACGCCTTCGGCAACCTCGCGGCCGCGGTCATGCTCGCCGGCGCCTTCGTGGCGGTGCTGCTATCGCCCGAGTACATCAAGAACGCGCGCTGCTCGAGCGGCGAGTACTACGCGCTCATCCTCTTCTCCGTCGTGGGCATGATCGTCATGGCGATGGCCGGCGACCTCATCACCTTCTTCCTCGGGCTCGAGGTCATGTCCATCGGCGTGTACGTGCTGACCGGCATCCGCCGCAATGATCTCCGCGCCTCCGAAGCCGCGCTCAAGTACCTCCTGATGGGCGCCTTCGCCACGGGCTTCCTGCTCATGGGCATCGCCTTCATCTACGGCGCCACCGGCACGGTGGCCTTGCCCGAGCTCGCCCGTCAGATGGTCGCGCCGGTCGGAGGCGCGCCCATCTTGGTCACCGGGTTGGTGCTGCTCCTCGTGGGCGTGGCCTTCAAGGTGGCCGCGGTTCCGTTCCATCTTTGGGCCCCGGACGTCTACGAAGGTGCGCCCACGCCCATCACCGGCTTCATGGCGGTGGGGGTGAAAGCGGCCGCCTTCGTGGCCCTCGTGCGCATCGTGGCGGTGGGCTTCGCGAACTCGGAGGAGAGCGCGGTCGTCATCCCGTTCATCTCCGTCATCGCATACCTCACCATCATCGTCGGAAACCTCCTCGCCATCGTGCAGCGCAACGTGAAGCGCATGCTCGCTTACTCGTCGGTCTCGCACGCGGGCTACGCCCTCATCGGCGTCGTCGCGCTCGCGCGGGGTGAAGAGAGCGCCGGCGCCGCGGTGTTGTTCTACCTGACCGCCTACACCTTCATGACGCTCGGCGCCTTCGGAGTGCTGGTGTTTCTCGAGCGCAAAGAGGGTGGGGCCGAGTCCGAGCGCTTTGGCGCGTTCGCCGGCATGGGTTATCGGCACCCCGCGCTCGGGGTGGCGATGAGTGTCTTCATGGTCGCGCTGGCGGGCATGCCGCCGACCGGTGGCTTCTTCGGCAAGCTCTACATCTTCAGCTCCGCGATCAACGCCGGCGAGATGGGTCTCGTCTTCGCCGGGATCCTCGGCTCGATCATCAGCGTGTATTACTACCTGCGCGTCATCGTCTCCTTCTACATGGTGGACGTCCCGGATGCCGGGCCGCTTCCCACCGCCACTCGATCCCGGCATCTCACCGCCGGGCTCATCATCGCCACCGCCGGCGTGCTGACGCTCGGCATCTTTCCGAACCAGTGGATCGAGCTCGGCAAGCTCGCGTTCAAGTCGTTGCAGCTGGGTTGAGCTTGCGCGCGCGCGCGCCCCGTTTCGCGGAACCCAAGCGCTCCAAACGGCGTGGAGGCTGATGTAGGACCTCCGTCAAGCCCAAAATCGCCCCCGACGGCCCCAAATCGACGTGAATCCCCTCCCTCAAACCCCTAGAAATGCGGCCGATATTGCTTCCGCCCTCCGCCATGGGGCGTCCTACCTCTTTTCCCTTGACCCCGCCGGTTGACCTTTGGTTTATGCGCGCTCCTCTACGAAAGAAAGGGAGGTGCGACGGGTCGCTGAGTTTCCACGTTCGAATGAACGACGTTCTAGATATCGCCAGGGTGTAGGTACCCAAAAGGCTCCCCGCCTTCCTACGCCAGTGATTCCGCAGCGCGGACCACTCGCCCTGGGCTGATCGAGAACCGAGGAAGACAGCCCACACAATCGATCGACCGTTTTTGGGTGCAAAGCGTGCGCGCAGTAAAACCCAAGAAACGTAAGAGGCCCGAAAGGGGCCACCGGTGACTGAGAAAGCGCTCGCTTTACTCGCACCCTTCGATTACGACCCACCGCTCTCGTTCGTCGAGGACCACCGTCGCGTCAGGCCGCTCACTCGGAAGAGCGCGGTCCGGCGCTGGTGAAACGTTTTTTTTGGCTAAGGCAACGGAGATTGAACAGGCATGCCGACGATCAATCAACTCATCCGGAAGGGCCGTCAGGATCCGCCGGACAAGACCAAGTCCCCCGCACTCAAGTCGTGCCCTCAGCGGCGTGGCGTGTGCGTGCGCGTCTACACCTCCACCCCGAAGAAGCCGAACTCGGCGCTTCGCAAGGTTTGCCGCGTGCGGCTCACCAACCAGATCGAGGTCACGGCGTACATCGGCGGCGAAGGTCACAACCTTCAGGAGCACTCCGTGGTGCTCGTACGCGGTGGTCGTGTGAAGGACCTGCCGGGCTGCCGGTATCACGTCGTGCGCGGCACGCTCGATGCGTCCGCGGGCGAGGGTCCGTCCAACACCAACAAGCTCCGTCGTAACCAGGGCCGTTCCAAGTACGGCGTGAAGAGGGCGCGGTAATGGGTCGTCGTCGCGAAACTCCGAAACGTAAGATTCTTCCGGATCCCAAGTATCACGATCGGTTGGTGGCCAAGTTCATCAACAACCTGATGCAGGGTGGCAAGAAGTCCACCGCCGAGCGGATCGTCTACCACGCGTTCGACGCGGTGGCGTCCAAGGTCGAAGACGGCGACGCGCTCGCGGCCTTCAAGAAGGCCCTCGACAACGTGAAGCCGCGCATCGAGGTCAAGTCTCGTCGCGTCGGTGGTGCCACGTTCCAGGTTCCGGTCGAGGTTCGGCCGGAGCGCCGCACCTCACTCGGCATGCGCTGGCTCATTCAGTACGCCACCGAGCGTGGTGAGAAGAGCATGCAAGAGAAGCTCGCGGGCGAGATCGTCGATGCCGCGGCTGGCCGCGGCTCCGCCGTCAAGAAGAAGGACGACACTCACAAGATGGCCGACGCCAACAAGGCGTTTGCTCACTACCGCTGGTAGGCACTGGTAACGAACGAAGAAGATCGAGTCATGACCGCCGATGTACAAGACCGAGTCGAGCAGCAGGGCCCAACGCCCCGCGCTCTGCTCTCCAAGACCCGGAACATCGGGATCATGGCGCACATCGACGCGGGCAAGACCACGACCACCGAGCGCATCCTGTATTACACCGGCGTCGAGCAGCGCATGGGCGAGGTCCACGAGGGCACCGCCACCATGGACTGGATGGCGCAGGAGCAGGAGCGCGGCATCACGATCACTTCGGCCGCCACCACGTGTTTTTGGGGTGATCACCGCATCAACATCATCGACACCCCAGGCCACGTCGACTTCACGGTCGAGGTGGAGCGCTGCCTTCGGGTCCTCGATGGCGCCATCGCCATCTTCGATGGTGCGAGCGGGGTCGAGCCTCAGTCAGAGACGGTCTGGCGCCAGGCGGACAAGTACCGCGTGCCGCGGATCTGCTTCGTGAACAAGATGGATCTTGGTGGCGCCAACTTCGTGTACGCGGTCTCCACCATCAAGAACCGCCTGGGCGCACGCCCGGTGCCGGTGCAGCTCCCGGTCGGCCTCGAGGATCGCTTCGAAGGCATCATCGACCTCATCGAAGAGAAACAGGTGGTCTGGGACGGCGAGTCCACCGGAACCAAGTTCCACGACGCACCGGTTCCCGCGCACCGCGAGGATGAAGTTCGCGTCGCCCGCGAAGCCATCTTCGACGCCGTGGCCGAGGTCGACGAAGAGGTCATGGCCAAGTACGTCGGTGGTGCCGTGATTCCGCCGGGCGAACTTCGTCGCGCCATTCGCAAGGCCTGCCTCGAGCTCAAGGCATTTCCCGTGCTCTGCGGCTCCGCCTTCAAGAAGAAGGGCGTGCAGCCCCTGCTCGATGCGGTCGTCGATTATCTCCCTTCCCCCGTCGAGGTCGCGCCCATCGAGGCTCGCCGTCCGGTCGGGGACGACAAGGTTCACGTGCATGGGGATCCAGACGGTCCCTTCGCCGCGCTCGCCTTCAAGATCATGAACGATCCGGAGTCGGGCAACCTGACCTACCTCCGGATCTACTCCGGTCGGCTCCAGGTCGGCAGTGCGGTGCACAACGTCTCCAAGGGCAAGAAGGAGCGCATCAGCCGCCTCCTTCGCATGCACGCGAATCAGCGCGAGGAGATCAAGGAGGCTGTGGCCGGGGACATCGTCGCGGCGGTTGGCCTCAGGCACACCTTCACCGGCGACACGCTCACCTCCGTGGACGAGCAGGTCCTGCTCGAGAGCATCGACTTCCCGGTGCCGGTCATGACCATCGCCATTGAGCCGGCGACCAAGCTCGACCACGATAAGCTCGGCGCCTCACTCGCCAAGCTCGCGATGGAAGATCCCTCCTTCGCGGTGAAGACCGACGCCGAGACCGGCCAGACCCTCATCGCCGGCATGGGTGAGCTTCACCTCGAGATCATCGTGGACCGCCTTCGCCGCGAGTTCAAAGTCGACGCTCGCGTGGGCCGACCCCAGGTCGCCTACAAAGAGACCGCCACCATCCGCGCTCGCGCGGCGGGCCAGCACATCCGCGAGATCGGTGGCCGAGGCCACTTCGCGAAGGTCGAGCTCGAGCTGCGTCCCAACCCGCGCGGCCAAGGCATCACCTTCGGGCCGCAGCCGAGCACGGCGAGCGTGCCCAAAGAGTTCGTGCCTGCGGTGCTCGACGGCGTCCGTGAAGCGGCGGAGCGCGGCCCCCTCGCAGGCTTGCCCGTCACGGACGTCCACGTGGAGGTCGTCGGTGGTGAGTTCCACGAGATCGACTCCTCCGAGCTCGCGTTCAAGATCGCGGGCGCCGCTGCATTCACTGACACTCTGCGGAACGCAGAGCCCACGCTGCTCGAGCCCGTGATGCTCGCAGACGTGACCACCCCCGAAGAGCATTGCGGCGAGGTCATCGGCGATCTCACCGCGCGCCGGGGCAAGATCTCAGGTTTGGATTCCCGCCCCGGGATCCAAGTGGTCAGCGCGGAAGTCCCGCTGGCCAACATGTTTGGGTACGCGACCGATCTACGGTCTCGCACTCAGGGGCGCGCAACGTTCTCGATGAAGTTTGGATCGTATCACCCGGTACCCACGCATGCGGCAGAGGAGATTCTCGGCCGTGGACGAGGGCGTCTGTAGGAGAGGCAATAAGCGAGCCGTGAATCGGCTCGGTTGGAGACACGAGCAATGGCGAAGGAAGCATTCAAGCGTACAAAGCCGCACGTCAATGTGGGCACCATCGGTCACGTCGACCACGGCAAGACCACAACGACCGCTGCCATCACCATGGTCTGCGCACAGAAGGGCTGGGCAACGCCCCTTTCGTACGACCAGATCGCGAAGGCATCGGAGTCGCAGGGGCGCCGCGACGCGACGAAGATCATGACGATCTCGACCGCGCACGTGGAGTACGAGACCGAGAATCGTCACTATGCGCACGTCGACTGCCCCGGGCACGCCGACTACATCAAGAACATGATCACCGGCGCGGCCCAGATGGACGGCGCGATCCTGGTGGTCTCCGCCACGGACGGCGTGATGCCGCAGACCCGCGAGCACGTGCTGCTCGCTCGCCAGGTGAACGTGCCGGCGATCGTGGTCTGGCTGAACAAGTGCGACCTCGTGGACGACGCCGAGTTGCTCGACCTCGTCGAGCTCGAGGTTCGAGAGCTGCTCTCGAAGTACGAGTTCCCGGGCGACGACATCCCCGTCATCCGCGGCAGCGCGCTCAAGCCGTACGAGACCAAGGGCAAAGAAGGAGCGGAGCCCGTGCTCGCGCTGCTCAACGCCCTGGACACGTACATCCCGGAGCCCACCCGCGAGACCGACAAGCCGTTCCTCATGCCGATCGAAGACGTGTTCTCGATCTCCGGCCGCGGCACCGTCGTGACCGGTCGTATCGAGCGTGGCGTGATCAAGGTGGGCGACAAGGTCCAGATCATCGGCTTCACCGACACCAAGGAGACCACGGTCACCGGCGTCGAGATGTTCCGGAAGCTGCTCGACAGCGGTCAGGCGGGCGACAACGTCGGCTGCCTCCTCCGCGGCGTGGCCAAGGAAGAGGTCGAGCGTGGTCAGGTGCTCGCGGCCCCCGGGTCGATCAACCCGCACACCGGGTTCAAGGCTGAGGTCTACGTGCTCAACAAGGAGGAGGGTGGTCGCCACACTCCGTTCTTCAAGGGCTACCGTCCTCAGTTCTACTTCCGCACGACCGACGTGACCGGCGCGGTGACCCTCCCCGAGGGCACCGAGATGGTCATGCCGGGCGACAACATCTCCGTGGACGTGGTGCTGATCGCGCCGGTCGCCATGGAGAAGGGCGCTCGATTCGCCATCCGCGAAGGCGGCCGAACGGTCGGCGCCGGCGTGGTGACGGAAATCGTGACGTGATTCGTTCCGCACGGGTAGGTCTCGAGCTCCAGTCCGGAGCTCGGGGCCTCCCGCGGCGGTCCGCTGGGGATTTTGGAGCAGAAGATGGCCACCAAGACGAAAAACAAGATTCGGATCCGGCTCAAGGCCTACGATCACAAGCTTCTCGATCAGGCCGTCGCCGAGATCGTGGAGTCGGCGAAACGGACCGGAGCTCGGCTCGCGGGTCCCATTCCGCTACCAACCCGAATCAACAAGTACACGGTCCTTCGCGGTCCCCACGTGGACAAGAAGAGCCGTGAGCAGTTCGAGATTCGCACTCACAAGCGACTGATCGATCTCCTCGACCCCACCCCGGCGACGCTCGATGCTTTGATGAAGCTCGACCTCTCCGCCGGTGTCGATGTCGAGATCAAGTCCTGAGTAGAACGAAGCGAGGCAAGCCGTGAGAGTCGATGTTGTAGATACCCGGAAGCAGGCGGTCGGAAAGATCGACCTGGAAGACTCTGTCTTCGCCGCTCCCGTGAAGTCGTGGTTGTTCTACGAGGTGGTGAAGCAGCAGCTCGCCAGCCGTCGGGCCGGAACCCACAGCACCAAGACCGTCAGCATGGTGCAGGGCACTCGAAAGAAGCCCTACCGCCAAAAGGGCACCGGCCAAGCGCGTCACGGTACGTTGCGCGCGGTCGGCATGCGAGGCGGCGGAACGGTGCACAAGCCCCACCCGCGCGACTATTCGTATGAGCTCCCCAAGAAGATGGTGAAGGGCGCGCTGCGCTCGGCGCTGAGCCTCCGCCTTTCGGAGAACAAGCTCCACGTCGTGAGCGGCTGGGCTCCGGCCAAGCCCAAGACCAAGGGCGCCATCGAAGTCCTCGGGGCGTTCAGCGCAGAGAAGGCGCTGATCATCGGCGAGAAGTCGAACGAGGGTCTCGCGAAGTCCGTGAGCAATATCCCGCACGTGAAGTTTCTCCCGGTCGAGGCCATCAACGTCTACGACCTCTTGAAGCACGAGCACGTGTTCATCAGCGACAAGGTCGTGGCGCAGCTCAATGAGCGGCTGAAGACTGCTCCTTCCCGCAAGGACAAGGAGCTCGCGGCGGCGAAGGCCTAGGCCGGGACAGGAACTGAAGATGAGAACTCCGCATCAAATCCTCTTGCGCCCGCGCATCACCGAGAAGGGCTCCATGATGGCCGAGACCCGGCCCGTGGTGGTCTTCGAGGTCGCGCGCGACGCGAACAAGAGCGAGATCAAGAACGCCGTTCAGGCGGCGTTCAACGTCGAAGTGAAAGACGTCCGCACCATGCTCGTTCGCGGCAAGATCAAGCGCCGCGGCACCAGCATTGGAAAACGCAGCAACTGGAAGAAGGCGATCGTGACCCTCGGCGAAGGCCAGGCCATCGACTTCTTCGGCGGCTCGGCGGTCTAGGAGGCAACTCGATGGCAATCCGAACCTACAGACCGATCACCCCGTCTCGTCGCCAGATGACCGGGCACGACTTCGCGGAGATCACCACCGACGAGCCCGAGAGGCGCTTGCTCGAGAAGAAGTCGAAGCACGGTGGTCGTAACTTCCGCGGAAAGATCACCACCCGTCACAAGGGTGGAGGCCACAAGCGTCGTTACCGCCTGATCGACTTCAAGCGCGACAAGATCGACGTACCGGCCAAGGTGGCCTCGGTTGAATACGATCCCAACCGCTCCGCGCGCATCGCGCTTCTGCACTACGCAGACGGCGAGAAGCGCTACATCCTCGCCCCCGGGGCGCTGGTGGTGGGGCAGACCGTGCTCTCTTCCAAGGGCTCCATCGACCCGGTCGCGGGCAACTGCATGCCGATGTCGGGCATCCCGCTGGGCACGTTGGTGCACAACGTCGAGCTTCGTCCCGGCAAGGGCGGTCAGATCGCGCGTTCGGCCGGTCTCTCCGCTCAGATCATGGCCAAAGAAGGCAAGTACGTGACCCTGCGCCTCCCCTCCACGGAAATGCGCCGGGTGCTCGCGACCTGCATGGCTACGGTCGGGGTGCTGGGCAACGAGCAGCACGAGAACATGGTCATCGGCAAAGCCGGTCGCTCCCGCTGGAAGGGCATCCGCCCGACCGTTCGTGGCTCTGCCATGAACCCGGTCGACCACCAGAACGGTGGTGGTGAGGGTCGCGCCAAGGGCGGCAAGCCGCCGAAGACCCCGTGGGGCAAGATGGCCCGCGGCCTACGCACTCGCAAGAACAAGCAGACCGACAAGTTCGTCGTGACGCCTCGGCGCCGCGGCAAGCAGTCCGGCGGTAAGTGAGAATAAGTTATGCCACGTTCACTCAAGAAGGGCCCATTCGTCGATCCGAGCCTTCAGCACAAGGTCGACGAGCTCAACAAGACCGAGAAGAAGACGGTCGTGAAGACCTGGTCGCGCCGCTCCATGATCACCCCTGACTTCATCGGGCACACCTTCGCCGTACACAACGGCAAGAAGTTCATCCCGGTGTACGTCACCGAGTTCATGGTCGGTCATAAGCTCGGCGAGTTCTCGCCGACGCGGACCTTCCATGGCCACGCGGCCGACAAGAAGAAGTCCGCGCACAGCGGACCGAAGTGAGAGGAGAGCCCGCGATGATCAGCAACGCAGAGCTTCGGCATCTTCGAATCTCGCCCCGGAAGGTGCGCCTGGTGGCGGACCTCGTCCGCGGCAAGGGCGTCGAAGAGGCGCTCAACATCCTGCAGTTCACCCAGAAGCGCAGCAGCGAGCCTCTCGCTCGCCTCATCAAGTCGGCGGTCGCCAATGCCGACCAAAAGGGTGGGGTCAACGTGGACAAGCTCTACGTGCAGACCATCACCGTCGATGGGGGACCGGTCATGAAGCGGTGGCGTCCGCGCGCACAAGGACGGGCCACGCCCATCCTGAAGCGAACCTCACACATCATCGTCAAGCTCGACCAGCGCGCCAAAGAGGAAGCATAGAATGGGACAGAAGACACATCCGGTCGGTTTCCGCCTTGGCGTGATCAAGACTTGGGACTCCAAGTGGTACGAAGAGAAGCAGTACGCAAACTGGCTTCACGAGGACCTCGCGCTCCGTAAAGCGGTCAAAGACAAGCACTACAGCGCTGGCATCGCCAAGGTCGAGATCGAGCGCGCCGCGAGCAAAGTGAAGGTCAACATCTTCACCGCGCGGCCGGGCATCGTCATCGGCAAGAAGGGCGCGGGCATCGAGGAGCTCAAGAAGAAGCTCCAGAAGCTCACCGAAAAAGAAGTCATCATCAACATCCAGGAGATCCGGAAGGCCGAGATCAACGCCCAGCTCGTGGCCGAGAACATCGCCACCCAGCTCGAGCGCCGGATCGCGTTCCGTCGCGCCATGAAGAAGGCGGTCACGATCGCCATGAAGTTCGGCGCCAAGGGCATCCGCGTCGCCACCTCCGGCCGCCTCGGCGGCGCCGAGATGTCGCGCTACGAGTGGTACCTCGAGGGCCGGGTTCCGCTTCACACGCTGCGTGCCGACGTCGAGTACGGCACCGCCACCGCGCGGACCAAGCAGGGGGCCATCGGCGTGAAGTGCTGGATCTTCAAGGGCGAGGTTCTCGACCGCGATGCTCTGGAGCATCGTCGAGAGCGGCGCCCGCGTGGCGGCCAGAACGCGGCCAACGCCCCCCGGGCGGAAGCCTGAGAGGCGAGTGAGGTAGAATAACCATGCTTCAACCGAGCAGAACCAAGTACCGGAAGCAGATGAAGGGGCGGATCAAAGGATTCGCCACCCGAGGGAATGAAGTGTCCTTTGGTACCTTCGGCATCCAGGCGACCGAGCGTGGCTGGCTGACCTCTCGTCAGATCGAGGCAGCTCGTATCGCGATCTCCCGCCACATCAAGCGCGGTGGTCGAGTCTGGATCCGGATCTTTCCAGACAAGCCCATCACCAAGAAGCCGCTCGAAACCCGAATGGGTAAGGGCAAAGGTGGCATGGAAGGCTACGTTGCGGTCGTCAAGCCGGGGCACATGCTCTACGAGTTGGACGGCGTCGACGAGGCCACCGCGAAGGAGGCCCTTCGCCTCGCCGGGCACAAACTGCCGCTCATGACCAAGATCGTGGCGCGCGAGGAGATCTTCTAATGGCCCACAAGACGACCAAGGCGGAGGACCTCCGCGTGCGCACCCCCGAGGAACTCGGCGAGTTCGTGCGTGAAAAAGAGGCGGAGATCCTGAAGCTCAAGTTCCAGAAGGCCACGGGCCAGCTCGAGAACGTACACCGCGTTCGCGAGGTGAAGCGCGAGATCGCGCGCGCCCGCACGATTCAGACCGAAAAGACGGCCGGTGCCGCCAAGTAGGCGGAGAGGTTTTGATGATGAGTGCAGAGACGCAAACCCCAAAAGAGCGCGGTAGCCGCAAAGAGCGGCGCGGCGTCGTCGTGGCCGCCAAGACCGAGAAGACCGTCGTGGTCGAGATCAAACGTCGGGTTCGGCACGCGCAGTACTCGAAGTACATGCAGAAACGCGAAAAGTACGCGGTGCATGACCTCATCGGCTGTCAGGTCGGCGACATCGTACGCATCCAGGAGACCCGGCCCATTTCCAAGACCAAGCACTGGCGCGTGGTCGAGAAGCTGGCAAAGGACGCGTAGTCGAAGGCGGGCCACGGAGCTCGCTCGAGCGAAGGTGAATGACTCATGATTCAGACGCAATCAGTCCTCAATGTGGCGGACAACAGCGGAGCCAAGCGGCTCTTCTGCATCAAGGTGCTCGGCGGGTCCAAGCGACGTTATGCTGGCATCGGCGATGTCATCGTCTGCTCCGTGCGCGAGGCGGCCCCCAACTCCAAGGTGAAGAAGGGTGAAGTGGTCAAGGCGGTCATCGTCCGCACCGCCTATCCCACGCGCCGCACGGATGGCACGTACATCCGGTTCGACGAGAACGCGGCGGTGCTCATCAGCAAGATCAGCAAAGAGCCGATCGGGACTCGTATCTTTGGACCCATCGCCCGAGAGCTGCGCGGCGAGGGCTACATGAAGATCGTGTCGCTCGCCCCGGAGGTTTTGTAGCCATGCAGAAGATCAAGAAGGGTGACACCGTACTCGTCACCATCGGCAAAGACCGCGGCAAACGCGGCAAGGTGCTCGCGATCATGGCCGAAGAAGGCAAAGTGATCGTCGAGGGTGTGGCGCTCAAGAAGCGGCACATGAAGGCGGGCAGCAACCCGAAGTACCCCAACGGGGGCATCGTGGATAAGCCCGCCAAGATCGATATTTCGAACGTGAAGTTTTTCTCCGAGAAGCTCGGCCGCCCGGTTCGCGTGGGCGTCAAGCAGCTCGATGACGGACGCAAGGTTCGAGTGGCCCGCGGTTCCCGCGGAGAAGAACACGTTCTCGACTGAGGTTAGTCATGGCAAAGAAGAAGACCGAAAAATCGGCGGCTGAGCTGACCGAGACCGCACTCAAGGACCTCCCGTTCCCCCGGCTGTGGAAGCAGTACCGGGAGGAGCTCGGGCCCGCTCTCCAGAAAGAGCTGGGGCTCGAGAACGTGAATCAGGTCCCGCGTCTGGAGAAGATCGTCATCAACATGGGCCTAGGCGAAGCCATCTCGAACAACAAGGTGCTCGAGATTGCGGCCGAGGAGCTGGGGGCCATCACTGGCCAGAAGGCCAGCATCACCAAGTCCAAGAAGGCGATCTCGAACTTCAAGCTGCGCGAGAACATGCCCATCGGCGTCATGGTGACCTTGCGCCGCCGAAACATGTGGGAGTTCCTCGACCGTTTGAACAGCGTCGCTCTCCCGCGCGTGCGCGACTTCAAGGGCGTGTCGGATCGCGGCTTCGATGGCCGTGGCAACTTCACGATGGGACTCAAGGAACAGATCATCTTCCCCGAGATCGATTACGACAAAGTCGACAAGGTGCGCGGCATGAACATCTCGTTCGTGACCACCGCCAAGAACGACGTGCAAGGCAAAGCGCTCCTCACGGCACTGGGTGTGCCGTTCGTAAAGCGTGGCGAACAGGGGCAGGCTTCGGCTTAGGCCGGCCTGGGAACGGAAGCGAGGAACGTAGATGGCTGGAGTAGTGACCGACCCGATCGCGGACATGCTTACGCGGATTCGCAACGGGATGAACGCACGACACATGCGCGTGATGATGCCCCTGTCGAAGACCAAGGTGGGCATCGCCGAGTGCATGAAGACCGAAGGCTTCATCGAAGGCTTCGAAGTCGACCGCGCCAAGGCGCCCGGCACCCTGAGCGTGCAGCTGCGGTACGACGAAAACCGTGACTGCGTCATCACCGGTCTCAAGCGCGTCAGCCGTCCTGGCCTCCGCCAGTACGTGCACGCGAAGGAGATTCCGGTTGTGCGTCACGGCCTCGGCGTCGCCATCGTCTCGACCTCCTCTGGGGTCATGACGGACCGCGAAGCCCGCCGCAAGAACCTCGGAGGGGAGCTCCTCTGCACCATCTGGTAGCAGAGGACAGGAGCAAGAAATGTCCCGCATCGGCAAACTAGCAGTGAAGATCCCCAGCGGGGTCAAGATCGCGGTGAACGGCCAGCACGTCTCCGTCGAAGGTCCCAAGGGCAAGCTGCAGCGCGAGCTGCACCCCGCGGTCACCATCATGATGGAAGGCAGCGAGCTGAAGGTCGCGCGCAAGAAGGACGACCGCGAAGGTCGGAGCATGCACGGGCTCTCGCGCACGCTCGTCGCCAACATGGTGACCGGCGTAGTGACCCCCTTCAAAAAGACGCTCGAGGTCTCCGGCGTGGGCTACCGCGCGGAGGTTCAGGGCAAGGCGCTGAAGCTTCAGATCGGTTTCGCGCACGACATCCTCCATCCGCTCCCGGACGGGGTGAAGTGCACGGTCGACAAGCAGGTGACCATCCATCTGGAGGGCTGCGACAAGGAGCTCGTCGGACAGGTGGCGGCGTCGATCCGGTCCTACAAGCCCTGCGAGCCCTACAAGGGCAAGGGCATCAAGTACACGGGCGAAGTCATCCGTCGCAAGGAAGGCAAGACGGGCGCGGGCTGAGGCCCTAGCACTCATCGAGGCTGAACATGAAAGCGAAGATCAAGAATCAGAAGATGGCACGAAGGGCCCGACGGGCTCTCCGAGTGCGCAAACGCATCGAGGGGACCGCCGAGCGTCCTCGTCTTTGCGTCTACCGCTCCGCCAAGCACATCTATGCGCAGCTCGTCGACGACCTCTCGGGTCGCACGCTGCTCTCCGCCTCTTCTCTCACCCCCACCGTTCGTGAGGGTGGCAAGGAGAAGGAGAAGAGCGCGGTGTCCACCGACGTGGGCAAGCGAGTCGCCGAGCTGGCGCAGGCAAAAGGTATCAAGAAGGTCGTCTTCGATCGGGCGGGTTTTCCGTTTCACGGTCGGGTGAAGGCTTTGGCTGAAGGCGCCCGTGAGGGCGGTCTCGAGTTCTAGGAGTCTCTGAATGTCGCGAAGAGAGATCATCAACCCGAAAGAGCTCGAGCTCGTCGACCGGGTCATTCACATCAATCGAGTCGCCAAGGTCGTCAAGGGCGGTCGCCGGTTCTCATTCTCCGCGCTCGTCGTGGTGGGTGACGGCAAGGGCCACGTCGGCGTGGGCCTCGGCAAGGCCAACGAAGTGCCGGAAGCGATTCGCAAGGGCCGGGACCGAGCGGAGAAGAGCCTCTTCAAGATCCCTCTCTTCCAAGGAACCATCCCGCACGAGATCGTCGGCGTCTACGGCGCCGGTGAGGTGCTGTTGCGTCCCGCCGCGCCCGGTACCGGCGTCATCGCCGGCGGTGCGGTTCGCGCGGTGCTCGAGTCGGCTGGCGTGCACGACGTGCTCACCAAGTCGCTCGGTAGCGGCAACAAACACAACGTGGTGAATGCCACCATCGATGGCCTGAAGCGGCTCACCACGCTGCGTCGTCAGGCAGAACGACGACAGAAGTCCGAAGACGACTTCGACATGCTGCGCAAGCAGGCTTGAGGTAGGCGGTTATGACAAGTCTCATCAAGGTGACCCTCATCCGAAGCCGGAGCAAGTGCACGCCGCGACAGGTCGCGACGCTGGACGGGCTCGGGCTCCGTGGCCGAGGCAAGACCAAGATCCTGAAGGACACGAAGCCGATTCGCGGCATGATCATGAAGATGCAGCACATGCTCGAGGTCGAGCGCTTCGACGGCGACGACAGCCAGCGAGAGAGCGCACGCCTTCGAGCCAAGCGCGCGGCGTCTTGAGCGAAGGCGAAGACGAGAGGAATGAGCCATGAGTGACGAACTCAGCAAACTGGACGCTCCTGAGGGAGCCAACAAGCGCAAGATGCGCGTGGGCCGGGGCCACGCCAGCGGCAAGGGCAAGACCTCTGGCCGCGGCATGAAGGGTCAGAAGGCCCGAAAGTCCGGGCATGTCCGCGCCGGCTTCGAGGGCGGCCAGACCCCGCTTCAGCGTCGTCTCGCCAAGCGCGGGTTCAAGAACCCATTCAAGAAGACCTTTGCCGAGGTGAACCTCAACGGGCTCATGCGCTTCGACGCAGGGACCACCGTCGATCTCGCCGCGCTTCGCGCCAAGGGCCTCTGCAAAGAGCCTTCGGACGGGGTGAAGGTCCTCGGCACCGGCGAAATCACCAAGGCCATCAACGTGAAGGTCAACCGCATCTCGAAGTCGGCTCAGGCCAAGATCGAGAAGGCGGGGGGCAAGGTCGAGCTGATCAAGGACCGCGAGAAGTGGGTCCGGACCGGCACACGTGCGCAGAAGCGCGCAGCAAAGACCAAGGCCTAATCAGTTGCGGACCCCAGGGGCGAAATCGAGATGACCGCTTCTTTCGGCAATATCGGCAAGATCCCGGAGCTCCGGACGCGGATCCTGTTCACGCTCGGGCTCCTGGCCGTTTACCGGCTCGGGATCTTCATCACCACCCCGGGGGTGGACCGCGGACTGATGCAAGAGATCATCTCGCAGCAGTCCGGAACGCTCTTCGGCATGTTCAACATGTTCGTCGGCGGCGCGCTCGAGCAGGCCTCGGTCTTCTCGCTCGGGATCATGCCGTACATCTCGGCGAGCATCATCATGCAGCTCCTCGCGGTGGTCGTGCCTCGGCTGGAACGTCTCCAGAAAGAGGGCGAGCAGGGCCGCAAGAAGATCAATCAGTACACGCGGTACGGAACGATCGGCTTGTCGGTGGTTCAGGGCAGCATCATCGCGGTGAACCTCGAGGGCATGCAGTTCAACAACCTGATGGTCGTGGCGAACCCGGGCTTCGGCTTCAAGCTCGTGACCGTGCTTTCGCTCACCGCCGGCACCGCGTTCATCATGTGGCTCGGCGAACAGATGACCGAGCGTGGCGTGGGCAACGGCATGTCGCTCATCATCTTCGCCGGCATCGTGGCCGGACTCGTGCCGGCGCTTTGGCGCACCGGAGAGCTGGCGCAGCAAGAGGTCTTGCAGCCTCTCACCTTGCTGTTCCTCTTGGGCGTCGTGCTGCTCGCCATCGCGGTGGTCATCTTCTTCGAACGCGCTCAAAGGCGAATTCCGGTTCAGTACAGCAAACGCGTCGTGGGCCGTAAGCACTTCGGTGGGCAGTCCACGCACCTGCCGCTTCGCGTGAACACGTCGGGCGTCATTCCGCCCATCTTTGCTTCGTCGCTGCTGGTGTTCCCCGCGACCGTCGCTCAGTTCCTGCCGGACGCGCCGATGATGCAGCAGGTACAGGCCGCGCTCTCGCCGACCGAGTGGTCGTACAACGTCGTGTTCGTGGTGCTGATCGTGTTCTTCACGTTCTTCTACACCTCGGTCATGTTCAATCCGGTCGACGTCGCGGACAACATGAAGAAGTTCGGCGGCTACATCCCTGGCGTGCGTCCAGGTCAGCAGACCGCGGAGTACATCGATCGCGTGCTCACGCGGCTGACCACCGGCGGATCGGTCTATCTCGCGGCGGTCTGCGTGCTGCCTAACATCTTGCTGGCTCAGCAGAGCCAGCTGCCGTTCTACTTCGGTGGTACGGCGCTGCTCATCGTCGTGGGCGTGGCCCTCGATACGGTGCAGCAGATCGAATCTCACCTCATCACTCGGAGCTACGACGGCTTCACCGGGACCGCGGGCTCGCGGATCCGCGGTCGCCGCTCCACGATGGCGTAGAAAAGTGTATTTGTTTCAATGGTTTGGCTCCGTCGTCGGAGTCGCCACGGGGCCTGCGGCGCAGCCGTTTTAGGTTGGTGGTTCCAGGTAGGACGTGTTACCCACGCCGACCCAGGGAAGGGCCGAAGGGCCTGTTAGCAAGAGGGAGAGGCCATGAAGGTCCGAGCGTCAGTGAAGAAAATGTGCGTCAAGTGCAAGGTTGTGCGGCGAAAAGGCGTGGTTCGAGTGATCTGCTCGGATAATCCGAACCACAAACAGCGCCAGGGTTGAGAAGGAACTAGAAGATGGCTCGTATCGCAGGTGTCGACCTTCCGAAAAACAAACGGATGGATATTGCTCTGACCTATCTCTACGGGATTGGTCGAAAGAACGCCCAGGACGTCCTCGAGAAGGCCGAAGTGCCTCACGGGACGAACTCGGACGCCCTCACCGAGGACCAGGTCGCGAAGATTCGCGAAGTCCTCGAGACCACGTACCGCGTCGAGGGTGACCTCCGCCGGGATGTGGCGATGAACATCAAGCGCCTCATGGACATGAGCTGCTACCGTGGCCTCCGCCACCGCAAGGGCCTCCCGGTCCGCGGTCAGCGCACCCACACGAACTCGCGGACTCGCAAGGGTCCCAAGAAGGCCGGCGTTGCGCGGGCCAAGAAGGCCTAAGGAATCATGGCGACCAAACCCAAATCAGGCGGCAAGAAGGCCCGGAAGAACATCCCCACCGGGGTGGTCTACATCAACGCGACCTTCAACAACACGATGGTGACCTTCACGGATCCCGTGGGCAACGCGATCTCTTGGAAGTCGGCGGGCTCGATGGGCTTCAAGGGCTCCCGGAAGTCCACTCCCTTCGCGGCTCAGGTCGCGGCGGAAGAGGCGGCCAAGATCGCGATGGATAACGGCATGCGCTCCGTCATCATCCTGGTCAAGGGCCCGGGCTCGGGTCGCGAGGCTGCGCTCCGTGCGGTGGCCAACGCGGGCATGAAGGTGAGCCTGGTGAAGGACGTGACTCCGCTGCCGCACAACGGCTGCCGACCGCCGAAACGAAGGCGCGTCTGAACGCGGGGCGCCGCATTTGATCGAGTGAAGATTTACGACCCGCGCAGGATGCGACTACGGGTCCTTCATCTCGCCGTGTTGCGAAAGCCAGGATGGCCGTCGCGTGGTGGCGTGAGGAGATAAAAACATGGATATCGAAGCATTTAGAAACTGGCGTGACCTCATCAAGCCCAAGGCCCTTCTCGTCGAGAAGGAGAGCCTCACCCCCATCTACGGCAAGTTCTTCGCAGAACCGCTCGAGCGTGGGTTTGGTATCACGCTGGGCAACGCGCTCCGTCGCGTGCTCCTGTCCTCGCTCCAGGGCGCGGCGGTGACCTCGGTGCGCATCGAAGGTGCGCTGCACGAGTTCACCTCCCTTCCGGGCATCACCGAAGACGTCGCGGACATCATCCTCAACGTCAAAGACATGCTCCTCAAGATGAGCACCTACGAGCCGCGGACCATGCGCATCGACGCCAAGGGTCCGCGCGTCATCACCGCCGGCGATCTCGACACCGACAGCTCCATCGAGATCCTCAACAAGGACCTCGTGCTCGCCACGGTCGGTGAAGACGGTCATCTCAAGCTCGAGATGAGCGCGCGCAAGGGTCGCGGCTACGTTCAGGCGGAGAGCAACAAGACGCCGAACATGGCCGAAGGCTCCATCCCGATCGACTCCATCTTCTCCCCGGTGAAGAAGGTGAACTACCACGTGACCAACGCTCGCGTGGGTCAGCAGACCGACTACGACAAGCTCACCCTCGAGGTCTGGACCGACGGCTCGATTCAGCCGGAAGACGCGGTGGCTTACGCCGCCAAGATCATCAAGGACCAGCTCAACATCTTCATCAACTTTGAAGAAGACGTAGAGCCCGAGATTCCCGTCGAGATTCCCGCGGAGGCTCCGTTCAACGAGAACCTGCTCCGCACCGTCGACGAGCTCGAGCTGTCGGTGCGTTCGGCCAACTGCTTGGCCAACGCCAGCATCAAGTACATCGGTGACCTCGTTCAGAAGACCGAGAGCGAGATGCTGAAGACCAAGAACTTCGGCCGCAAGTCGCTGAAGGAGATCAAGGAAATCCTGGCGGAGATGGGCCTCAGCCTCGGCATGAAGCTCGACAACTGGCCGCCCAAGGATCTGAAGAGGTAATTTGTCATGCGTCATGGAAATGGTTCAGGCCGCAGGTTGGGCCGAAGCACCGCTCACCGGGCGGCGCTCTTCAAAAACCTCGCGATCGCGCTCATCGAGCACGATCAGATCGAGACCACCGACGCCAAGGCGAAGGACCTGAAGCGCTACGCGGACAAGCTCGTCACGCTCGGCAAGAAGGGCACGCAGGCGGCTCGCCGCCTCGCGCACGCGCAGCTCCGCAGCGAGCCCGCGGTGGCTCGCTTGTTCGGCGAGATCGCCGAGCGCTCCAAGTCGCGTTCGGGTGGCTACACCCGGGTGCTCAAGCTTGGTCCGCGCGTGGGCGACAACGCTCCGATGTCGGTCATCCAGTTCGTCGACAAGCCCGACGCTTCGTAGGGCTCCTGCCTGTTTGTCTCGCGGTGCTGAGGGAGATCGGACGTAGGCTCCGGCCGCGTCTATCCCCGTCACCGCTCTCGGGCCGCGGCCATCCTGGCCGCCGCCTTTCGCCTCCTGGCTCGGCAATGGCCCTCGCTTCGATGAGGGAGATCGGACGTAGGCTCCGGCCGCGTCTATCCCCGTCACCGCTCTCGGGCCGCGGCCATCCTGGCCGCCGCCTTTCGCCTCCTGGCTCGGCAATGGCCCTCGA
>WYAZ01000046.1 GCA_011526105.1 Deltaproteobacteria bacterium
CGATCCGCGTCGGTGCGCGGTGTTGGTCCTCCTCGCGTTATCGAAGGATAGCGCGTTCGTCGGCCCGCCTTGCGCACCTCGCGTCTCGACCGTCTCGCTCGGTCGGGGGTTTTGAGATGAGCTCTAGCCTCCACGTTTCCAGGGGACTAGTGTCCCGTCCGAAAAGTTCAGATCACGTTCGCGCTTGTCCTTTTCGCCCCTGGCCGACGCGCGGCCTGGGGCCGCCCTTTCGGGCTCCTCGGTCATTGGGGGCGACCCAACTCCCTTCGTAGCGCGCCGACCAACGACGAAAGTTACTTCGCGGGAACATGATCGAACTTCTCGGACGGGACACTAGCGCCTTCCCTTCGTGCTCTTCTTCTTTTCCTTCTTCTTCTTCTGCTCGTCGAGGCGTTTGAGTCGCTTGACAGGTTTCAAGCTGACGACGCGCTCGCCTCGTCGGAGGCGATCGCGCCAACGCGTGAGCTCCGGCGGCAAGGCCGCCGTCCACTCCATGAAGCGCTCCGAGTCCGGATGAACA
This sequence comes from Deltaproteobacteria bacterium, assembly GCA_011526105.1. Lineage (GTDB taxonomy): Bacteria > Myxococcota > Kuafuiibacteriia > Kuafuiibacteriales > Kuafuiibacteriaceae > WYAZ01. The sequence goes on from WYAZ01000046.1 coordinate 521, forward strand.
AAGCCAAGCTCCGCGGCGTGCAAGAAGATGCGCTGGGTGCCTTGGCTGGATCGATAGTCTTCTTCCTCGCGCTCGAGATACTTCCGCTCGCCTAGGAGCGGGAAGCCGGCCTCCGAGAAGTGGGCTCGGATCTGATTGCGAACGCCGGTCTCGAGGCGGACCTCGAGGAGCGTGGCCTGGGCTTGCTCAAAGCGCTCGAGCACCCGCCAGTGGGTGATGGCGAGCTGCCCGTCCTCCCCCGGATCCGAGTACATGCGCAGCGATCGGGCCGCGCTGCGCAGATGACTCTCGAAGGTGCCAGAGTCGTCCGGCACGATGCCGTCGACCGCAGCGAGGTAGCTCCGCTTGACGGTGTGGGCTTTGAACTGCTGGATCAGGTGGTTTTGAGCGGACCGGCTCCGCGCGGTGACCACAAGCCCGGAGACCACACGGTCGAGTCGGTGAACGGGGAGCACCGGGCTCTGTCGTCCGCGAGTGCCCACCATGTCCCGCAGCAGCCCGATCAGGTCAGGATGCTTGCCGGTCGGGGTTCGCACCGTGAGCAAGCTGGCTTGCTTCTCGACGACGATGACCGAATCGTCCCGGTGGACGATGAGAAACTGATCGCCGGGCCGCCAGCGCCGCGCAGGACCTCCGCGCACGGGTCCGCTTCGACGCTTGTTGTCGCCCATCTTGCGCACCCTGGTGGTGGCGCCGGGTGGAGTCAAGTCGCTCGGTCGGCCTTCGAGACGCTGCCGGCGGGTGCACTTAGCGTCAGAGATCCCTCCTGCTCCCGCGCCGAGGCCACCGAGAGTCCGCCGCCGAGCCCGAGCGTGCCCCGATACCGGCGAGTGATGAGCTCGATGCATTCATCGACTCGTGCGACACGTGCTCGATCCGGGGGAACGATTGCGCTGAGCTCCGCGCGCAGGCTTCGAAGGGGCGGGAGCGCGCGCAGCGTACCGACGGTCTCGAGATGCTGCAGCGACTGCTCCGTCACCAGGCGGCTACTCGATGACAGGCATTCGATCAGCCAATCTTCTCCACGTCCCTGGAGGTCCGAGAAGGCAAGGAGGAGGGGCCATCGGGCGCTCGTATCCCGCCGAGCGAGTTCGATGAGCCAGTCCGCCTCGCGGGCGCCGCGGTGCCGGGCGAGGGCGGCGATGGCAAAGGCTCGCATCGGTGAGCGGCCGGTCGCCACCACCCGCATGCACTCGAGCGCCGGCCGTCGGCAGCCGGCCTCCACCAGCGCCTCGAAGGCCTCCTGGCGGAGCGTGGCCGGTTCGCGGGCGTGCGAGAGGATCTCGATGGCCACGTCCTTCCAACTCTCAACGGGATGATCCTCCTTCAAGGCCCAGAGCGCGGCCCGCCGAGCGGCGATGCCATTCTCGCCGTTGGATCCCGACCGACGGAGTATCGTGCAGAGCACCGGCAGCGCCTCGGGTGCACCTCCGATCGCCGAGATGAGGTGCAGGAGGGTCTTCGCCCTGGCGCACGACGCGATCGAGGACAGAGATGTCTCGAGCCCCAAAGGCCTCAGCTCGAGGAGAGCGTCGACGAGTGCGCGCTGCGTTCTTCCCGGCAAGAGACCGGCTTCGGAGACCAAGCGCAGAAGGGTGTGCTCCGCGGACGAGCCGGAGAGGCGAGCCGCCATGATGCGTACGTCGGGCGACGCGTCCTCACGGGCCGCGACGAGCAACTCCGTAGTGCCGGGTGCATCCTCGAAAGCGCGCGCGCGATACTCGAGGAATCGAGCTCGCAGGCGTCCGGGGAGCCTCGAGTTCACGGCCGCACGCGCCAGTTGATCCGGACGCAGGTCCCGTTCGACGCGCTCGAGTACTTCGAACAGAGCATGGAGCGTCTCGAGCATGCGCTCTCGGTTCAAGGCCGGGCCCAGAGGAAGCTGGATCATGAGCGCCGATGCTCCGAACTCGAGGTCCTCGGAGGGGAGCCGACCTCGTGCGCGCGCCCGAACACACATCTCCGCGAGCTCGAGCGGCGCGTCGCCGAGGTCGTTCTCGGAGCGAAGCTCTATGTGGAGACGGCCAGCGCCGAGCTGCATGCGCAGCTCACGCCCATGAAGCCGACCGATCATGACCGCATGTGCCTGTGCGGTTTGCGCGGCCGGCGTGAGACCGAGCCCGCGGGTGAGCAGACGCAGAAGCATCCCCCGGACGGCGCCGAGCATCCATCTGGCCCCTGGGGTGATGCCCTTCATGAGCGCGGTGGCGAGGACCGCCAACACCGCGACCGAGCCTGCGATGTAGATGGTGTGCGAGCTCAACCGAGATGCGCTCCCTGGAGGAGAACCCACTCGAGTCGAGCTTACTTCCGCTCCGAGATGCCGGCCGCCAAGGGCGCCCGAATCACCCCTCGTTCGGTGATCAGGGCCCGGACCCAGGCGGCTGGGGTGACGTCGAAGGCTGGGTTTCGCACCTTCGCCCCGGGCGCGGTGAGAGCCTCCGCCCCGATGTGGGTGACCTCGAGCCCATCCCGTTCTTCAATGGGGATGGCCTCCCCATCGGCGCAGCTCAGATCGAAGGTCGTCCAGGGAGCGGCTACGTAGAACGGTCGGTCCGCGAGGTGCATACAAGCGGCAACCCCGCGCGTACCGATCTTGTTGGCCACGTCTCCATTTCTCGCGATTCGGTCCGCCCCGACGACCGCCAGGTCGATCTCACCTCGTCCGATGAAGTGCGCTGCGGCGCCGTCTGGGATGACGGTGACATCGATGCCATCCTTCATGAGTTCCCACGCGGTGAGCCGGGCACCCTGGAGACGCGGTCGGGTCTCGTCGGCGAAGACGCGTACACGTTTTCCGCTCGCATGCGCGGCCCGTATCACTGCGAGGGCGGTACCGAGGACCGCGGTCGCGAGCGCGCCGGCGTTGCAGTGGGTCAGTATTGTGGCGCTCTCGGGGACGAGTTCCGCGCCGAGCTCGCCGATGCGTCGACTGGCGCTTGCATCTTCTTCGAAAAGGCGGTGAGCCTCGGCCTCCAAGCTCTCTGCGCTCGGCTCCACCGAACACATACACTCGAGCGCTTGGAAGAGGTTGACCGCGGTGGGCCGTGTTCGCGCCAGCCGTGCTCGAGCGGACTCGAAGGGCTCCTTGGTGCGTGCGGCGACACACATGCCGTAGGCCGCGGCGAGCCCGATGGCCGGCGCACCTCGAACGACCATGGTCTCGATGGCGCGCGCGACTTCCTCGACCGTGCGGCACCGAACGTAGCGTTCCTCCATCGGCAGCGCTGTCTGATCGAGGAGCCAGAGCTCCCCCGGTTCGTAACGGACCGCGTAGAACGGGCTAGAGCTCATCTCAAAACCTCCTTGGTCGCGATTTCGGCCGATCCGCGCCGGGCCGCCGTGTTGGGCCTCCTCGCGTTATCGCAGGATAGCGCATTCGTCGGCCTGCCTCGCGGGGCTCGCGTCTTGGCCGTCTCGCTCGGTCTGGGATCTTGGGATGAGCGCATCGTCACGACGGTCCCCCGCCGAGCTTGCTCACGAGCAGGTCCTGGACCGCCTTGGGGTTGGCCTTGCCCTGCATCTCCTTCATGACCCGACCTACGAAGAATCCGATGAGCTTGTGTTTGCCCGCGCGATACTCAACGGCCTGGGCTTCATTCTCGGCAATGACCCGAAGCACGATAGGCTCGAGCGCCGCGCTATCACTGACCTGCTCGCCTTCACCTTCCAGCAGTGCGTTCACGTCTCCGCCGTCTCGCCAGAGCTGAGTGAGCAGCTTCTTCTGCTGGGTGCTCGAGATCGTGCCCTCGCTGCGAGCGCGGACGAGCTTGGCCACGTCCGGCCCCGAGACCTTGGCCTGCCGGATGCCGGTCGAGTCCTCTTTTAGCTCCCTCAGGATCTCGCCCATGATGAGCTGAGCCAGAGCCGGTCCGAGTTCGGGCTCGGCCTGCAGCGCCGCGTCGAAGTAGTTACCGAGCTCTCGTTCCTCGGAGAGGAACAGGGCCGCGTCTCGAGGTACGCCGAGCTTCGCATAGCGTTCGAACTTGGCGACCGGCATCTCCGGCAGGCGGGCGGCTTCTCGCTCCACCCAGGCTTGCGGGACATCGAGCGCCGGAAGGTCCGGGTCCGGGAAGTAGCGATAGTCGAGGGCCTCCTCTTTGGTCCGCATCGTTCGCGTCTGGCGCCGGTCACTGTCGTACAGACGGGTCTCTTGGGTCACGGTCTTGCCTTCGTGAAGCAGCTCCGCATGCCTCGATACCTCATACTCGAGGGCCTGCTCGACGAAGCGAAAGGAGTTGAGGTTCTTGATCTCGCAGCGGGTTCCGTACTCGGTCTCGCCCATGGGCCGCAGGGAGACGTTTGCGTCGCAGCGGAATGAACCCTCCTGCATGTTTCCGTCCGAGACCTCGAGCGCCGTGAGAATGGCGCGAAGCGCTTTCAGGTAGCGTGAGGCCTCTTCGGGGCTTCGGATATCGGGCTCAGAGACGATCTCGAGCAGAGGTACGCCGGCGCGATTGTAGTCGACCAGCGAACCTTCGCCCCCCGGTCGGTGGATGCTCTTGCCTGCATCTTCCTCGATGTGGATGCGGTTCAGTCGAACGCGCTTGGGTTGGCCATCGTCTCCGGTGATCTCGAGCACGCCGCCCCGAATGATCGGCTGGTCGTACTGAGAGATCTGATAGCCCTTGGGTAGGTCGGGATAGAAGTAGTGCTTGCGAGCGAAGACACTGCGTCGGCTGATCTCCCCTCGGAGCGCCAGCCCGGTTCGGATCGCCATCTCGATCACACGCCGGTTGGGAACTGGAAGAGTACCCGGGAGTCCCAAGCTGTATTCGTCTACGTGCACATTGGCTAGATCACCGGCGAAGGCGGCGGAGGCGGGACAGAAGAGCTTGCTGCGTGTGCAGAGCTGAGCGTGGACCTCGAGGCCGATGACGATCTCGAAGCGTTCACGTACCTCGCTCAGGCTCGAGAGGCTCACGCAGTACTGGTTAGCACGTCAGGCCGGAGGGTTCGAGGGGGGACGATTTGACGCACGTGCGACCGTTCGTCGCCGGGCCATGCGTTTGGTATACCGATGAAGCTTCGTGCTTCGAGTGCGATGCTTCAGAAGACCCAGCAGAATCATGAGCCCGAGCACAAAGCCGGCCTGCCAGAGGAGGACGTCGCTCCTGTCCATCAGCGCAGGTAGTGAAGCGGATAGGCCCCGGCCTCGATCACTTTCGCCGCGATCATTCGCTGGAGCGGGAACAACGGCAGGGTCTCGTTGATGTCGAGGCGCCGGAGCTCCATGGCCCGGGTGTACTGGTCTTCGTCCGGGAAGAGCTCGATGACGATGCGACGCGCTCGCGCGAGCGCACGCTCGTAGATGGTATAGGCGGCCACGGTGGCCATGGCCTCGTGCAGCGCCACGTTCTGGGGGTCGTCTTTGGCCGCTTGGATGGCGCGCCGAACCGTGCTGTCGATCGCGTAGGTATCGATGCACATGTCCGCCAAGAGGGTGAGCTGTTCCTGCTCCTTCTCGAGCTCCGTCATCAGCTTCATCGCCGCGGTCGCGACGACATAGACCGTGGCGCGGCGCACCAGCTCTGCGAGCTGAACCTCTTGGGCCAGCGGTCCATCACCCAGCGGGGGAATCGGTGACTGAGCCTTCGAGAGCGACTGCTGGACTTCCTGCGCGACCGGCAGAACATCCAGTTCACCCTTCATGGCGCGCTTCAGAATGGTGCCTGGAATCAGCATCCGGTTGATCTCGTTCGTGCCTTCGAAGATGCGGTTGATGCGGCTGTCGCGGTAGGCGACCTCGACCGCATACTCCTCCGAGTAACCATAACCTCCGTGGATCTGGACTCCGTCGTCGACCACACTGTCGAGGACCTCGGAGCCGAAGACCTTCATGATCGAAGACTCGATGTTGTATTCCTCGAGTACGTCCTGCAGGTGCTTCTCGTGCTCGGGATCATCCTTGGCGCTGCGCGAAGCGGCGATGTCGACGAGGCCGGTGGTGCGATAGCTCATCGACTCGGCGGTGTAGATCCCGACCGCCATGTCCGCGAGCTTCTGCTGGATGATCCGGAACTCGGTCAGCGACTTGCCGAACTGCTTGCGCTCTTTGGCGTAGAGCGTGGCGACTTCGAGCACACGCTTGGCACCGCCCATCACCGCGACGCCCAGGCGGAGGCGACCGATGTTGAGGATGTTGAATGCGATCTTGTGACCGCGGCCTTCCTCGCCGAGCAGGTTCTCTTTGGGGACCTTCACGTCCTCGAAAGTGAGGGCGCAGGTCGAGGAGCCACGGATGCCCATCTTGTGCTCTTCGGCGCCCACCGTGAGCCCCGGGCTCTTGGCGTCCACGAAGAAGGCGGAGAACTTCTTGCCGTCGATCTTGGCGAAGACGGTGAACACGTCCGCGATGCCCGCGTTCGTGATCCACATCTTCGAGCCATTGAGGATCCAATGTTTGCCGTCCGGGGAGAGAACCGCGGTGGTCTTGGCGCCGAGCGCGTCGGAGCCCGAGCCGGGCTCGGTCAGCGCATACGCACCGATGATCTCCGCCGTCGCAAACTTCGGGAGCCACTCGTTCCTCAAGGCGTCGCTCCCGTAGAACACGAGCGGGAGCATTCCGATGCCGTTGTGCGCGCCGAGCGCCACGCTGAAGCTGCCCTGGCGCGCGATCGCCTCCGAGACCAGCAGCGATGTGGTCTTGTCGAGCCCGAGCCCGCCGAATCGTTCCGGGATGTCGATCATGTGGAAGCCGAGCTCACCGGCCTTGCGGAGAAGACGAGGCATCAGGCCCTCGGCCTTGACCTCGATCTCCTTGTGGTGCGGGACGACTTCCTTCTCTACGAAGTCGAGCGCCGTCTTGTAGAAGGCTCGCTGCTCTTCTGAGAACTTCTCCGCTGTGAAGATGTCTCGGTGGCAGGCATTCTCCAGAAGGAAGCCTCCCCCGGGACTGGGCTTGGCATCTGCTGCGGAACCCGGGCTCATCTCATGTACCTGCGCAACCATGGCTTCTCGCCTCCTGTTGACTGAAGAATCAGATCGCTTGGCGCACTGTGTCAATCGCTACCCCGTGGCCAAAAATTGGACGTCGCGATCGGCCTGGTGTCTTGTTTGAACACAATGTCCCACGAGTCGCACAATGTCGCAGAGACCATTCCCCAGGCCATGCTCTTCGAAAACGCCCATGACCGGCGCAAGAAGGCGAGGATCCCCTGTGGTGGGCCGGTCCGACTCGGCCCGGCCCATCAGCCGGTGCGCTCGAGCCTCGTGCTCGAGGACCTGTCCGCCGGCGGCCTGTTCATCCGCTGTCCCCGCCCCGTGCAGGTGGGGGCCCGCTTCTCGGTCGAGCTCCCGCTCCCGAACGGCGAAACGCTCTACGTCCCCGAGGTCGAGGTCATCTACAACCGCACAGTGTCAGAGGAGCAGCACGGCTTTGGCGGTGAGTTCGTGAATCTCCCTGCCGAAGTCGAGGCCAAGCTCATCGACTTTGCGAAGTTCGACTCGATGATCGCGCCCGCCGGCCGGGATGTCTCTGCGTCCATGATCGTCTATCAAGAGTCCGAGGTTGGCCCGCGGCCCAAGGCGAATGCCCCTCGCGTGTCTGACCTGCGTCTTTCTTCTCTGCGCCCCTTCCCCGACACGGAGCCGCCCACCGTGGCGCTTCGGGTCTTCGACGGTACTCGCCGCGAAGATGTCTCGACCCTGCGCGTGCGCAAAGACAAGAGGGCCAAGGTCAATGCCGTGTGGAGTGAGCTCGGTGACGCACCGGCCCTAGACCAAGAGCTCGTCCTCGAACCCACCACCTCCGGATTTGCAGGAGAGCTGGAGATCTCGAACTCCGAAGCGCCTCCGCTCAGGGCGAACCGCATCGGCCGGCGCTCATGGCGTCCCGCGATCGTCGTCGCCGCGGGATTCTCGGGGCTCTTGGTGCTCGGCAGCGTCGTGCTCAAGAGCTCAAAGAACGACAACCGAGCCTACGCAGAGGCGACCGTCGCGGCCGAGACGAACGGGCTCTCCGCGGAGACACATTCGATGCTGACCGGCCAGGGTCACGTCGAGGTCGCCGCGAAGAAACCGGCGGCCCCCGCCGAGAGCGTCGCCGAGGCACCTCGCAATCCGCTCCCGGAGCCGGTGGACATCGAGAAGCTCGCGCGGGCGCGACAGGCTCAGCGCCCGGCAAGCCCCTCGCCCGTGCGCGCGGGGCCCGAGTCAGCCGAGCCCGAGTCTCCGTCGGCGAACACGCCAACGGCCGCGGCGAAGATGCCTTCGGCCTCGACGGGGCCGGTCGACGCGCGTCTGAGCGTGAGCTCGGGGGCGACGGTCCTGCGGAGCTTCGTGCTCAAGTCGCCGGCGCGCTTTGTGGTGGACCTCGCTCACCAAGTCGGCGTGCCGGACGTGAAGTCGGGTTCGGCGCGCGTCGGGATGCACGAGGGTTACGTTCGTATCGTGGTCGACAGCCCAACCGCACTTCGATCTGGCACGGCCCAGAAGCGCGGTGAGTCTCTCGAGATCCAACTGCAGCGGTGAGCTTCCGGCTCAGATGAGCTCTCGCGACGTTCCACCACGAAGCGAAAGGCTCGCTCGCTTGTTGGAACCTCGGGCGCCGTGGAGTCCGCTTCGGCGGGAAGACTGAAGGCCTCGAGCTGCACCTCGAGTCGCCCGCCATTGGGGAAAGCTGCTCTCATTCGAGCGACGTGGGTTCGCGACCCTCGACCTCCACTGAGGCGAGCCGGAGTTCCTCGCCGACCCGGCAGGAATATTCACCACGAACCTCGAGTCGGTCCGCGGCCGTGGATCCCGCGGCCCGTGCAGACCCGAGTTCAGCGCCGCGAAACGATCTCCCGAAAGACCTCGGCCCCTTCACGGAGTCGGCGGGTTTGGGTCTCGAAGTCGATCTCGTACAAGCCAAACTTCTGATCAAAGCCCTCGATCCACTCGAAGTTGTCGAGGAGCGACCAGTAGAAGTAGCCGCGGACATCCACCCCCTCTTCTATCGCGCGGGCCATGGCGAAGAGGTAGCGGCGGATCCAATCCGCTCGCCGGTCGTCCTTGGCGTCAGCGATACCGTTCTCGGTCACGTAGATGGGGACGCCTAGCCGACGGATGCTCGTGAGCGCTCGGTACAGACCCTCGGGGTAGGCCGCGAAGATCATGTCCGTGGGGACCTCGGACGGGCGAAGGCGCACCCGCGCTCGCGCCTTGGACCAGGGCTCGGCGGAGAGGGTGAGATGGGAGTAGTAGTTGAGGCCCACGACATCCAAGGACTTCGGTCCCGCGGCGTTCTCGTAGCGAACGGAGACCAGGGGTGAAAGCTGCAGCTCGAACACTCCGCGTTCGAAGTACTGGAGGATGCGTTCGTTCATGAGCCGCTCACCCGCGCGTGCGAGCCACCAGTCGAGCGGAGACCAGCGACGATACGGGTCAATCTGGAAGATGTTCTTCACGATGCCGATGCGTGCCTGCGCGCCTCCGGTTCGCTTCTTGAGCGTCTCGTACACCTCGGTGTGAGCATGCATCAGGTTGGCCAGCACCTCTCCCGTACGCTGCAGGTTCGACTTCCCAGGCGGGAACACGCCGATGAGGTGACCCAGCACCGCGAAGATCTCGGGCTCGTTGATCGTGAACCACAACGAGACTTTGCTCTGGTACTCGTCAAAGACCCGCGCCGAGAAACCCACGAAGTGCTCTACGTTCTCTCGCCGCTCGAAGCCGCCGAGTGCATCGAACCAAGAGGGGTGTGTGAAGTGGTGAAGCGTGAGCGCGACGTCGATGCCCGCCGCTCGGTGCGCGTCGAAGACCTCGTGGTAGTGGTCGAGAACCCCTTTGTCGATCTCCCCCGGTCGAGGCTCGACCTTGCTCCACTCGACCGACAGACGATGGGTCTTGATTCCGAGGTGCTGCATGAGAGCGATGTCGTCCCGAAACCGGTTCCAGTGGTCACAGGCACGTCCGGCTCTCTGGCCATCTTTGATCCTCGGGCGTCCTCGGGCGTCCGTGGCTTCCTCCCAGGCGGACCAGTTGCTGTTCGTAGCGCCGCCTTCGACTTGATGGGCGGACGTGGCGACGCCGAACTCAAAGCCGGCCGGAAGACTCGGATGCTCGAGGTCGAGGCCCGACCAATCCCAGCGCAGTTCCGGGAAGCGCTGTCGCCAGAGAATCACGGGACCCCAGAGCGCGGCCAGGATCAGGAGGAGGAGGACGAGGGCGACAGTCATGGCTCATGGCTCGGGGCGAGCTAGATGTTCCTGGCTCTTCCACCCGCTTTCAAGCTCCGACGCCCTTTACAAACATTTGACCATCCACTGACCTGGGCCAGACCATGCCGCTTGGGTCGTTGGCTAGGCTGGTCGCATGAACTCCAATCCCATCAAGCCCCCATACCTTCGATCTGCGGGAACCCGCGGTCTCTTCGTGTTTGCCTGTCTCCTCCTTGGTACGGCCGCGGCCATCGGCCAGGAACGCAGCTCAGAGAAGGCTTCTGAAGCCCGCGTCACGCTGAAGACGCAGCTCGGCACGCCGCTCGTCGCCCCGAACCAGCCCGGGAAGGTCTATTACAAGGTTGGGCTCACCGGGGCGCCTCTGCCGCCCTCGCACCGGCGAGCGCCCGTCAATGTGTCCGTGGTGCTGGATCGCTCGAGTTCGATGTCGGGTGACCGCATCGAGAAGGCGCGCGAGGCGGCCTGCATGCTGATCGATCAACTCGGCCCCGAAGACATCCTCTCCATCGTGGCCTACGACAGCGTCGTCGAGGTCGTGGTGGCCGCCGTCCCCGTCACCCAGCACGCAGAACTCAAGGCGATCGTGCGAGGCCTCGAACCGCGGGGCACCACGGCCCTCTTCGCGGGGGTGAGCCGAGGGATCCAGGAGGTCGAGAAGTTCTTGGACCCAAAGCGCGTCAACCGCGTCATCTTGCTCTCGGACGGACAGGCGAACGTCGGCCCCCGTTCTCCCAACGAGCTCGGCCGGCTCGGCGCGGCCGCCGCCAAGCGCGGCATCGCCATCAGCACCGTCGGCCTCGGGCTCGGCTACAACGAAGACCTGATGATGCAGCTCGCTGCCAAGAGCGACGGCAACCACGCCTTTGCGGAGTCGGGGGATGAGCTGGCGCGCATCTTCCGGGCCGAGCTCGGCGATCTCACGACCGTGGTGGCCCAAGAGGTCTCTCTCAGGATTCAGGTCGATCCCCGCGTGACCGCGATCCGCGTCTTGAACCGGGACGCCGAGGTGCGAGGTCATGAGGTGATCCTGAGCCTCAACCAACTCTATGCCGGCCAGGAGAAGCTGGTCATGCTCGAACTCGATGTGCCCGGGCTGACCGCCGGTTCGAGCCTCGAGCTCGCCCGCGTCGAAGCGAGCTGGGCCGATGTCTTCCTTCAGGTGACCGAGCGGGCCTCGAGCCGAACGGAGCTGGTCGCCTCCCGAGACTTGGGCGAAGTGGAGAGAAAGACCGACGCCGAGGTCATGGTGGCGGCGGTCGAGATCCTCGCCAACGAAAAGAATCGGCAGGCGGTGGCGCTGCGCGACGAGGGACGACTCCAGGAAGCGCAGCAGGTTCTGCAATCGAACACCGGCTATCTGCTCGAGAACGCGAAGAAGTACAAGTCTCCCAAGCTCAAGTCTTCGGGGGAGATGAACGAGGCCGACGCGGAAGCGCTCGATGACGCCAACTGGAACAAGCAGCGCAAGACCATGCGCAAGCGGCAGCACGAGCTGGACTACCAGCAGTCCTACTGAGCTCACTGTGCGTAGTAACCTAACCACTCTTCTCTTCGCCCTGGTGGCCATCACCATCGGGGTCATGGTGCTGCTCGGGGTGCATCTGTCCCGCGGCGAAGAGAAGATGGTCAGGGTGCGCTTTCAGGAGCTCGCGCAAGGCCGATTGCGAGATCTGGATACCAGCGCCCTCGCCGTGATGAACGAGGTCGAACGCTCGCTCCTCGAGCTCAGCTCCACCCCCGACCGATCGCCCGAGACGCTCAGATCGTGGGTCCGAACGAACCCGCTGGTGCGGCAGGTCTTTCGGGTCGACGCCCAGAGCCGTCTCCTCCATCCGGCGGGACCCGACCTGTCGGAGGATGAGCGCGAGTTCGTGCAGCGTACGGAGTCGATCTGGAAGCAGCAGGCGGTGTTGCACGCGCCGGCGCCGGCGGAGGTCGCCGGACTCTCGAAGTCGAGGTCCAGAGTCCCGAGCCTGTCGAGGGGCGCGCCCAGCGGTGACAGTCTCGGTTCGCTCGCCGCACGGAGCGCACACGGTTTCGTGAGCTGGTATTGGGAGGAAGGGCTGCATCTTCTCTTCTGGCGACGCGATGAGGGCGGCGGGGTGATTGGGGTCGAGGTTGAGCGCATCGTCTTGCTCTCGAGGCTCGTGGGAAAGCTACCCGCAGGACTCGACGAGGAAGGCCGGGTCACGTTGGTCGATGCCCGCGGAGAGGTCGCGTATCAATGGGGTGCCTACGAAGCGGACGAGAGTGCCGCCGCTTTTGCCGAGCAACGACTCTCGCCGCCGCTCGACTCGTTCCGGCTCCGCTACATCCCTTCCCCCGCGCAGCTCGCGGGGCTCGCGGGCTCGGGGCTTCCTTGGGCCATGGGTCTATCGGCGCTCGCTCTGTCGCTCCTCGTTCTATTCACCTACGCGATCCGCGAGCAGCGCCGGGAACTCGCAGAAGCTGAGAAGCGCGTGGGTTTCGTGACGCAGGTGAGCCACGAACTCAAGACGCCGCTCACCAACATCCGTCTGTATACCGAGTTGCTCGAAGATGCGCTCGGCGAGAACGAGAAGGCGGAGCGGCATCGACAAGTCATCCTCGAGGAGAGCGAGCGGCTGGGGCGCCTGATCGGTAACGTGCTCACCTTTTCGCGGAGAGGGCCGGACGCGCATCCGCTCCGCGCTCGGACGCTCATGCCCGACGAGCAAGTGAAGCGCGTCGCCGAGCAGTTCCGTCCGGCGCTCAGCGGTCGCGGCTTCGAGCTCGAGCTCGACCTTCAGGCCCCGGCCCCGCTGCGTGCGGATCCCGACGCGCTCGAGCAGGTGCTCGGCAACCTGCTCAGCAACGTAGAGAAGTACGGGGCGGCGGGGCGCTGGGTGGGGATCCGATCGCGGCAAGAGGGCGGCGTCACGAGGATCACGGTCGAGGACCGGGGGCCAGGTGTCCCTGCCGCGCTCCGAGAGCGCATCTTCGAGCCGTTCTTTCGGGCGAGCGACAAGCTCGAAGATGGCGCGACGGGGACCGGTATCGGCTTGACCATCTCTCGTGAACTCGCTCGGCGCATGGGAGGTGAGCTCCTTTGCCGCGATGCGAGAAGCGGGGGTGCGGTTTTTGAACTCGCGCTTCCGAGCGAGGACGCGACCCACCAAGGAGAACGAGCATGAAGGTCTTGATTGCCGAGGACGACAAACACATTCGAGCCGCGGTCGCCGAGATCCTCGAAGGGGAGGGCTATCAGGTCCTCGAGGTCGAGGATGGACGCCGGGCGATCGAGGTGTTTCATGCGGAGCGGCCGGACTTCGTCTGCCTGGACATCATGATGCCCGGCAAGAACGGCTACGACGTGTGCCGAGAGATTCGAAAGACGAGCGAGACGACGCCGGTCATCTTTCTGTCCGCGAAGAGCGAGGAGGTCGACAAGGTTCTCGGTCTCGAGCTCGGGGCGGATGACTACGTCATGAAGCCGTTTGGTCGGCTCGAGTTGGTCGCGCGCGTTCGAGCGGTCAGCCGTCGGTGCCTCCGAGCTCAGGATCCCTCGGCCACCCCGCGCTTCTTCATGCGCGATCTCGAGGTGGTCCCTGATGAGCTGCGCGCTCGGCGCGGCGAAGAGGTGTTCGAGCTGAGCTTGCGCGAAGTGAAGATCCTCCGGCTGCTCCACGCGCGCGCCGGTCAGGTGGTGGATCGTGACCAGCTGTTTCGTGAGTGCTGGGGCATCGATCACTACCCGAACAGCCGAACCATCGACCAGCACATCGCTCAGCTCCGGAAGAAGATTGAGCGGAACGTGAAGAGCCCCGAGATCGTGGAGACCGTCCACGGGGTGGGGTACCGGTTCGACGCCTGAGGCTGGCCTCGAGGCTTCGACGCGCCGCGTGACGTGCCCCAGATCACCCGAAGTCCCCGAAATGAGGTCTTGGGTGCGAGTTTTCCTCTCCTTTGCTTGTCAGCGGCCGCCGGTCGCGCGATCACTTCTGCGATGAAAGGCGTCGGCAAGACCCCTCCCAAGACCCAACTCGATCCCACCTCGGGGCCTCAGGCCACAAACGGGGCTAAGAAGACCGCGGCCTCCTCGAAGGGGGCGCAAAAGGACCAGCTCGGTGCCGGCGCCGTGCGTGCGGGCGGGCTGGCCGCGTCCGCTCCGATGCCAGCCGGCGACAAGGTCGCTCTCGAGGCGGCGCGTTTCGCCGAGGTCGCGAAGATCCCCGCGCGTCACGCCCCTCCTTCGGGTGCGCAGGCCGCGCTCATGAACAAGGCGCTCGATGCGACCATATCCTCGATGGTCGGTCGCATGGGTGCGCCACAGAACAACCCCGAGGCGCGCACGCGTGCGCTTCTCTACGTGGCTCATGACGCCATCGCCAAACACGGCGCGATCGTGGACGGAACCGCCGAGACCTTGACGAGCAAGGCACCGAGTGAGGTCGCCGAGATCCAGAACCTCTCCCGTGCTCTGCTCGGAACCCTCAGCGAACGCCTCTTCGCCACCTTCGACCGTGGCACGTTGCTTCGCACGCTCCCCGAAGACCTCACTCTTCTTCTCGTGCCCACGAACGAAGCGCAGGCAAGCGCTCTCGCGATTCAGGCGCGCATCGAAGCCGAGCGCCACGAGCTGTCCGATCTCCTGCGCGCCATTGACGCGGCTGCTGGAGCCGGCCTCGAGCTCGACATGGGCGATAGCATGTTGATTGCCGCGGCGCAGAAGGCACTCGCGCTGGAGCCGGGGCCGGCCATCGAGAAGCTCATGCCGGTCTTCGAGCGAGCGAGGACACACCTCGAGACACTCGACGCGAAGCGACTCGCGATGGAGGAGGTCCGCTCTGGCGGCAAGGGCGCCGCCGCGGAGCCGAGCGCGGAGGTCATCGCGGCCACGGTGGACGCGAACATGCAGAAGGCTCAGGCGCGGCTCGCCGAACTTCGCGACAGCGTGAAGGGTGCACCCACGCCGACCATGCTCGAGCGGTTCGAAGGGGCGATGATGGGCACCGCGGTGGCCGACTGCTTGGGCGCGACCACCGAGTTCATGGCCCGCGAAGACATTCGCTTTCAGTACGGCATGAACGTGGACCTCATCGGTGGCGGTGCCTTCGAGTGGACGCCCGGCGAACCCACGGACGACACGCAGATGGCGTTAGCGATGGCTCGGTCCATCGTGAAGAAGGGCGGATTCGATCGCGACGACGTCTCCAAGCACTTCGTGGGCTGGTACGACACAGAGCCTAAGGACATTGGTGGCCTGACGCGCAACACGCTGGCGCACATCAAACACGGCGTGGATCCGGAAGTGGCCGGCTTCGCACCGTGGGCTTTTGGCGGCTTCGACAACGCAGGTAATGGATCGGTCATGCGTGCGGTCCCCGTCGCGCTGCTCACAGCCTTCGTCGACGACGCGGAGCTCATCAAGACCGCGCATGCCTCTTCATCGATGACCCACGCCGACCCGCGCTGCACCTGGGGAACGGCCGCCATGTGCAAGGGCATGCAGCTCGTGCTCGCGGGCGAGGAGAACGTGACCGCCAAGGTCGCGACCTGGCTCGAGGACAAGAACCCGAGCTTGGCCGCCGCGCTCAAGGAGGTCCCAAAGCTTGCCCCCGAGGACGTGAAGACCACCGGATTTGTGGTCGATACCGTGCAAGCCGCGTTCTATGCGCTCGAGCGCTTCGACAACTACGTGGACGCAGCGGCCTTCTTGACCAACCACGGCGAGGACACCGACACCGCAGGCGCGACCGGCGGCATGCTGCTCGGCGCCAAGTTCGGCGTGAAGGCCATTCCCGAGGACTGGGCCAAGGTGGTCATCGGCAGGGAGGAGCTTCAGTCGCTCGCCCAACACATCCACGGTCTAGCATCCGTCTGATCTCTGAGCCACATGACGACAAAGACCGAGAACCCACTCCTCGGGATCGACTTCGAGGTCCCCTTCGACGCCATCACCGCGGCCCACGTGCAGCCAGCCATTGGCACGCTCATCTCGGAGGCTCGGTCCGCCATCGACGCGATCGCGAACGCCTCCGGACCGCGGACCTACGCCAACACGCTGGAGGCGCTCGAGGCCGCGACCGTCCGGCTGGAGATCTCCTCGACCGTCGTCTCTCACCTCGAGTCGGTGCGCTCGCATCCCGAACTCCGCGAGGCCTACAACGCGGTTCAGCCGCTGGTCAGCTCCTTCTACGCATCCGTCCCGCTGAACGAAGGCCTCTACAAAGCACTCCGAGCGTTCTCGGAGACCGCCGAGGCCGAGCAACTATCCGCCACGAAGAAGCGGCTTCTGAAGAAGACCCTCGATGACTTCAGGCGGCACGGGGCTGAACTCCCGGCCTCGGGAAAGGCGCGGCTCCAAGCGATCATTCACGAACTCGCCGAGGTCACGAACAAGTTCTCGCAGAATCTGCTCGACTCCACCGCCGCCTGGGAGCTCGTGATCGAGGACGAAGCGAGGCTTGCCGGGCTGCCCGAGTCCGCTCGGGCACAGGCGCGTTCGAGCGCCGAGGCCAAGAAGAAGACCGGGTTTCGTTTCACCCTCCAAGCGCCGAGCGTCGTTCCGGCCTTGACGTATCTGGATGACGCCTCCCTGCGAGAGACCATCTATCGGGCCTACAATCGGCGCGCGTCCGGCGGCGAGTTCGACAACCAAGCCCTCATCCTCCGGATCCTCGAGCTTCGGGCCGAGAAGGCGGAGCTGCTCGGCTATCGTGACTTCTCGGACCTCGTGCTCGAGGATCGCATGGCCAAGACGGGGGAGGCGGCTCAGCAGTTCGTGCGTGATCTCGAGGCGAGGACTCGGGCCGCCTTCGAACGGGAGAAGGTCGAGCTCTACCAGTTTCGCTGCAGTCTCGAGGGCGCCTCGGCGCCGGAGCTCGAGCCCTGGGACGTGGCCTACTACGCGGAGAAGCAGCGCAAGGCGCTGTACGACTTCGACGAGGAGGAGCTTCGCCCCTACTTCCCGGCGGACGCTGTGATGCGTGGGCTGTTCGAGACCGCGGCGCGTCTGTATGAGGTGCGCGTCGAGGTGGACCAGAAGATGCCTCGCTGGCACGCGGACGTGCAGTGCTACCGCCTCTTCGAAGGTGAGACGTTCCTCGGGGCCTTCTACGTGGACCTCTACCCGCGGGAGGAGAAGCGGGGTGGGGCCTGGATGAACGGTCTCATCACCGGCGGGCCCGGCGTCGGGGGGCATCCCGGCTTCCATCCTCACCTCGGCCTCATCTGCGCCAACATCACTCCACCTCTGGGTGACAAGCCCGCACTGCTCACGCACGACGAAGTGCAGACGCTCTTTCACGAGTTTGGGCACCTCTTGCACCATCTCTTGTCGCGCGTAGAAGTCCGCAGCCTGGGCGGGACCAACGTCGCGTGGGACTTCGTCGAGCTTCCGTCACAGATCATGGAGAACTGGTGTTGGGAACGCGAGGCGCTGAACCTCTTCGCGCACCACGCCGAGACCGGGGCGCCGATACCCGACGCCTTGTTTCTCAAGATGAAGCGCGCGCGAACCTTTCGTGAGGCCACCGCCACGATGCGGCAGCTCGGCTTCGCGACGGTCGATCTGCGACTGCACCGAGACTTCGACCCCGCCCGCGATGGTGACGTCGTGGCGTTCTCCAATCGTGTGCTCGAGGCCTATGCGCCGGCCCGTTATCCACCGGACTATGCCTTCATCACCGGCTTCTCCCACCTGTTCTCCAGCGGCGTCGCTTATGCGGCGGGCTACTACTCGTACAAGTGGGCCGAGGTACTCGATGCCGACGCCTTCTCTCGATTCCTCGAGGAGGGTGTCTTCAGTCGGGACGTGGGGCTCGCGTTTCGCCGTGCGGTGCTCGAGCGCGGCGACAGCGACGAGCCCATGAAGCTGTTTCAGGCTTTTCGGGGCCGCGAGCCTACGGTGGACGCACTGCTCCGGCGGTCCGGATTGATCTCTACTGAACCGACATCGCCCGCTTGATGTGTTCGCGGATGAGGGGCGCGTCTTCGGCCTTTGGGACGAGCTCCACGTACCGCTCCCAGTGACGGACCGTGAGTTTGCGGTTCTCCTGCTCTTGGTAGATGTATCCGAGCTGACGGTGGCACAGAGCGAGTTCTTGCGCCTGAAGACAACTCTGGAAAGCCTTGGCCGCGGAATCGAGGTTCCCGGTCGCCAGGCTTCGTTGGCCGCGTTTGACGAAGTTCGCCGCTCGTCTGCTGCCAGTGGGGAGCTCACTCGGCGCCTCGATCGGGACGGCGGGCAAATCCGGGGCGGCGGCTGCTCGCTCGGCGGGCTTGGGCGGCGCGAGCTCGAGGGTCCGACTCGGCTCGAGCTCCGCCGTCGGCTCCGGATCTGCATCGGGCGTGGGCTCGGGACCTGGCTGGGGCGTCAGCTCCGGGACACTCGCGGCGCCGGTGAGCTGGGCCAAGGCGCGTCGAGGGTTGTCGAAGCCATCGAAGTTCTCGATGAGATAGCTGGCGGCGGCGGTCTGGTCACCCGCTTGGATGAGGCGACCGAGCTGGGCCTCGTGAGCAGCGGATGAAGTGGAGAAGAGCTGGGCGAGCAGCCAGAGCACGAACAGGCCACCGATCAAGGCTCCTGCATACTTCGGGGTGCGAGGGTCGGAGATGATCGGCTCGAAGTTGTCCCAGTAGGGGTCCATCAGCTCCGCGCTCGGACCGACGAAGCTGAGGGGCGCCGGAGGTTGACTGTGGCTTCGGATGCCCGCGCTTCCAAGTCCGGACGTGGTGCGCGCAGCCGTCTTCACGGCGGAGCTTGGTCGAGCGGGCACGGAGGATGAGTGTCTCTCGGCCATGGCGCGAGCCGAGAGCGGGTCCGGGTTCGTAACCGCCGGCCATGGGCTCGGTGCGATGCTGTGCTTCTTGGTGGTCTCTGCCGCGAGGTCGGTCATGAGATCGCCGGTACCGCCCAACACCAACGGCACCGGGGTCTTCGCCGCGAACGCATCAGCAGGAAAAAGCGTCGTCACGAACTGGGCGAGTGCTTCCTGGGCGTGCGCGTATCCGGGTACCGCGGATGCGATCTGATCCAGCGCGAGGTACATCGCGCCGACGCTCGCATAGCGCTCCTCGGGGTCCTTGGCGATCGCCTTCTTGATCACGAGCCAGAGCGACTCTGGGAAACCGGGCATGATCTCTGGGAGCGGCCTCGGCGCTTGATTCAGCACTGCGTTCATCGACTGCGCTGTCGAGTCGCGTCCAAACAGGCTGTGGCCGCT
Source organism: Deltaproteobacteria bacterium (assembly GCA_011526105.1). GTDB lineage: Bacteria > Myxococcota > Kuafuiibacteriia > Kuafuiibacteriales > Kuafuiibacteriaceae > WYAZ01. The sequence continues at coordinate 19,869 of WYAZ01000046.1, forward strand.
TCCGCTCTCGTACAACAACACTCCGAGCGCGAAGACATCACTGGCGGGCGATACGCGGCCACCCGTGAGCTGCTCGGGCGCCATATAGTTCACTTTGCCACGCACGACCCCACTCGGAGTCTCCGTGCGATCGGTCGCTGCGATGCCGAGGTCGGAGAGGCGTACCAGGCCGCCGCCCGCGATGAGCACGTTGTGCGGAGAAAGGTGCCGGTGCACGAGCTGAACCTTGAGCCCGTCGATCGAGGCCGTCGACGCCGCGTAGTCGAGCGCGGCCGCGATCTTGAGACCGAGATAGACGGTGATGGCGGCGGAGAGCGGGCGGCCCTCGCGCGCGAGCCTCTGCATGAGGGCTGCGAGCGAAGGTCCCTGGATGAGGGCGGACGCCACGTAGACCGAGCCGTCCTCTTCCCGGACCTCGAAGGTCTCGACCAGGCCGTCGTGGCGAAGAGCGGTCGCGGCCCGGGCCTCGTCCAAAGAGACCACCGCAGGGTCATCGGCGCCGGTCCCTCGCAGGTACTTGAGCGCCACCAAAGCCGCACTCGAGCCGTCCGCGCTCTTGGCCGCCCACACCTCTGCGTGTTCGGTCTGCTTCAGAGGGAAGAGAAGGCGGTAGTCGCCGACCGCGCTTCCGGACTCAAACTGCATGGGAGGGCATGTTGCCACAGACCCGACGCCGGCCACGAATTACCATCCCTGTCTCACTTGAGCGGCGGGTGTGTGATACTCGCCTCGGTCGGTGTACGGGACGCTTGCGCCCGGGCGCCCCGAGCGGGAAGGAGCCGAAAGACGTGAAGATTCACCATCTCGCCATCAAGGTCGAGGACCCTGAGCGGAGCCTCAGTCTCTACCGAGATCTATTGGGGCTCCCGGAGCTTCGCCGATGGTTCGAGCCCGAGGGTCGCTTGCGTTCCGTCTGGCTCGAACTCGAAGCCGGAGCCTTTGTGGCGCTCGAGCGTGCCGAGTCGAGTGGCCTCCGCGCCGATGAAGCGCCGGGGCATCATTGCTTGGCGTTGGCGATTGCCGCCGCCGATCGCGATGCTTGGCGCACAAAGCTCTCGCTGGGTGGAATTGGCGTGGAGCGCGAGAGCCCTTACTCGCTCTACTTCCGCGACCGCGACCAGAACCTGATCGCGCTGAGCCATCACCCGGACGCGGAGCTCTAGTCCCCTGGAAACGTAGAGGCTAGCAAATGTCGCCGGCCCTCTTCGCGGCTGCTCGCCGCGACGCCTTTGGCTCTCGTCGGTTGAATACAGAGACCCAACTCCCTTCGTAGCGCGCCGACCAGCGACGAAAGATACTTCGCGGGAACATGATCGAACTTCTCGGACGGGACACTAGCTATCCGTCGCGACGGGGGGACATCGTTCGAAGCACCGGATCTTCTCGGTCTCGCAAGCGATCACGCAGTCCTCGCAGACATCGGCGGTGCTCATGATGTTGCATGGAACCTGGCAGCCCACCACCGCCTGCTCGCAGGCAATTCTGCAGTCCTCCTCGATGCTCGAGCGCAGCGATCCTTCGGGGGTGCAGGCGCCCATGGCGATCTCTTCACACGATGAACTCTCGTAGCAGCCCAGTTCGCCACGGGGTGCGGTGACCTCACAGAGCTTCACCGTCATCTCGTCCGCACGTGCCAAGCGCGCGGCGTCTTCGCCGACGTAGGTGGACAGGCAGCGCCAGGGTTCGGCTTTGGAGAAGCGCTGGTCGCAGCGGCGAAGCAGCGGTACCGCGGCCTGCGCACAGTCGAGCAGCAGGTCCTCGTCGATCGGACAACCCGCAGTGAGGGTTGCGATCGCCAAGAGCGGGCAGGAGCGGATGTTGCGTGCAGAGAACACAGCGTTCAGTCTCTGGAACCGCGTCGACCGAGCTCTCGCGCTCGCCGAGTGGCTTCTTCCACCGCGTTGATGATGGTCGTGCGCAGACCTCCCTGCTCGAGCGTGTGCAATCCGGCGATGGCTGTCCCCCCGGGTGAGGTCACCTGATCTTTGAGTTGGCCAGGGTGCGCGCCGGTGACCTGTTGCAGCCGGGCAGACCCCCGGATCGTTTGAACCGCTAAAGCCTGGGCGACCTCGCGGTGCAGTCCGACCTTCACCCCCGCATCGGCGAACGCCTCGATGATCAGCATCAGGTACGCTGGTCCGCTGCCGGAGAGACCCGTGACCGCATCGAGATGCTCTTCTTCGACGATGACCGAGAGACCCACGCGATCGAAGATGGACTTCGCGAGCTGCAGGTCTTCGGGGCGCGCGAAGGCTCCCCCCGACAGGGCCGTTGCGCCCTCGCCGATGAGGGCTGGGGTGTTGGGCATCGCCCGCACCACTCGGACCTGACCGAGGATGCTCTCGATGGTCTGGCTCGAGATGCCGGCCGCGACCGAGATGTAGAGCGCTTCGCTGTTGACGCCCTGAAGCTCATCCAGGATCTGCGGGAGAATCTGCGGCTTCACCGCGAGCACGACGATCTGCGCGTCTCGCACGGCGTCCGCGGATGAGGCGGAGGCGGTGACGCCGAGCTTGGCAGCGACCTCCGCCGAACGCTCGGCCCTGCGGGTGCGGACGCGGATGTTCTCCGCACTCGCAGCACCTTGGCTGAGCAAGCCTTCGAGGATGGCGCGACCCATGTTGCCCACGCCGATGAACGCGAGGCGTTGGTCCTTGAGATCCATCCTCTTTCCATAGTCGATCCGACACCGACCTGCTACAGCTGCCGCCATGGACTTCGTGCTCGCCTCCGGCTCGCCGCGTCGGCGAGAGCTGCTCGCTTCCGTCGGGCTCACCCCCAAGGTCGCAGCGGCCGAGGTCGACGAGACCCCCGAGCCGGGTGAACCGCCGCTGCGCTACGTTCAGCGCGTGGCCACGCTCAAGGCTCGTGCCCGCGCTCATGCGGAGCCGGTCCTGGCCGCGGACACCGTGGTCGCCCTCGATGGAGACCTGCTCCTGAAAGCTCGGGATACATCGGAGGCGAGAGCTTTCTTGGCGCGGCTCTCGGGGCGGACACACGCAGTCCACACCGCGGTCGTGGTCTCGGCGCCCTCTGGTGCTCTGTACGGCAGGGTCGTGAGCTCTACGGTTCGCTTTCGCGTCCTCTCGCCGTCGCAGATCGAGGCCTACGTGGCGAGCGGGGAGCCGATGGATAAGGCGGGTGCCTACGGCATCCAAGGACTCGGCGGCGCCCTCGTGGCCGAGGTTCATGGCAGCTACTCCAACGTTGTGGGGTTGCCGCTCGAGGAGACGCTGGAGCTTCTCTCCTCGGTGGGCGTGCGCACGTCGTGAGTGAAATACCTCCAGACGAGATCCGTGAGCGCCTCGCCAGCATCGAAGCGCGCATCACGGAGGCTTGCCGCGCCGCGGGCCGAGCGCGGAGTGAGGTCCGTCTCGTGGCCGTCAGCAAGAAGCAGCCTCTGGCCTCGGTGCTGGCGGCCTACGCTGCGGGTCAGCGCGTCTTTGGTGAAAACTACGTGCAAGAACTCGAGGCGCGCGTGGTGTCGATGCCGCCCGATGTGGACTGGCACTTCGTGGGTCACTTGCAGACGAACAAAGCGCGAAAGGTCGCCGAGCTCGCTGGGATGGTTCACACCGTCGACTCGGAGAGGCTCGCGATCGCGCTCGATCGGGCATCGGCCCTGCGAGCTTCGCCGCTGCCGGTCCTGCTCCAGGTGAACATCGACCGCGAGGGCACGAAGTCGGGGGTCCTGCCCGAAGGTGCCGAGACCGTGCTCGCCTCGATGCAGCGCCTGACTCACCTCTCGATTCAAGGTCTCATGGCCATCCCGAACCCGGAGGCGGGTGCTCGGCCTTTCGCCGCCCTCCGTCTCCTCGCGGGATCGCTCCGCAAGCGGCTCGGACTTCCCCTGCCCGAGCTCTCCATGGGTATGAGCGCGGATTTTGAGCAAGCCGTGAGTGAAGGCGCGACCTTGGTTCGGATCGGGACGGAGATCTTCGGCGCTCGGGGCCCGAGAATTTGAGCTTTGTCCCGAGCCGGGGCTACCATCGGCGACCGTGAAGCTGACGCCCCTCGACATCCAGCAGCACCAGTTCCGTTCGGTGCTCTTTGGCCTCGACCCCAAGGAGGTCGACGCTTTTCTCGATCTGGTGGGCGCCGCCTTTGAGGATCTGATCCGCCAGAACAACGACGGGCTGGATGAGACCCGCCGGCTTCGCGCGAACCTCGAAGACTTCCGGGAGCGCGAGCAGACGCTCAAAGAGACGATGATCACCGCGACCAAGATCGCGGAGGACGTCAAGCAGGGGGCGCAGCGAGAGGCGCAAGCGGTGATCTCTCAGGCCGAGGTACAGGCGGAGAAGATCATCCAGAACGCCCACACCCGACTGGTCCGCATCTTGGACGACATCAACGAGCTCAAGCGCCAGAAGGCACAGTTCGAAGGGAACCTGCGTTCGCTCATCGACACCCACGGCAAGCTCCTCGACGCGATGAGCGATCGAATCGAGCACGACTCCATCGAGCTGACTGGAATGTCCAGGCGAGCCGAAGCCTCGAGCGCGGACGTGAAGTTGGCCTCGCTCTCGGACGACAAGAGCGCCGCGCGCTAGAGCGCTCCCGGGCCGCACCCACTTGACCGCCAGCGCCGAACACTCGATGACGCGGGCGTGCGCAGGCGCTTCATCGAGGCGGTGGTTCGGCGCCCTATCCTCGTCCTGGTGCTCGCGGCGATCCTGTCGACCGTCGCCAGCTACGGGGCGCTTCAGACCGAGTTCGACGCCTCCATCGAGATCTGGTTCCTCGAGGATGACCCGCAGATCCTCTCCTACCGGCGCTTCGGGGAGATCTTTGGCGCCGACGAGTTCCTGGTGGTTGGGTTGTTCGCCCAAGACGTGTTCGATCCGCAGGTGCTCGGCGCGATGGAGCGCCTCGTCAGTCAGTTGGCGATGCTCGATGAGGTCGAGCGCGTAGAGTCGCTCCTCTCGGCGCGTACCATCGAAGCCCGGGACGATGACTTGATCATCGAGCCGGTGCTCACCGCGAGCCGAAGCGCGGCGCTCATCGAGGCGGCCCGCACCAGAGCGCTCGCCGATCCTACCATCGCCGGATCGCTCGTCGCGAAGGACGGCACCGCGGCCGCGGTTCTCGTGTTCATCGACCCGACGACGAGCACCTCGTTTGAGGGCAAGACGCGCTTCGTCGAGGAGGTCGAGGCCTTGGCCGCCGCGGAGTCGAAGGTGGGCCTCGAGGTGATCGTGGGAGGCTCACCCTCCGTGGGCGCGGGCGTGCAACGCCACTCGAAGCGAGACTTCGCCACCCTCGGCGGTCTGGCGGTCCTCCTCATCATGCTCGCGACACGGCTTCTGTTTGGACGGCTCAGCACCATGGTGCTCCCGGTCGCAGTCGTGGGCATCGCGACGGTGCTGGTGCTGGCCACGATGGCCGCCTTTGGCCTTCGAGTGAACATCGTCAGCCAGAGCATCGTGGCGGTGCTGTTCACGGTCGGAGTCGCCGATGCGGTCCACGTGCTCTCCGAACTCCGGCTCGAACTGTCTCGAGGTCGTTCGCTTCGCGCGGCGGTTGTCGAGACCTGCAGCACCCTTGTCGCCCCTTGCTTCTACACGTCCCTCACCACCGCGCTCGGCATGCTTTCGCTGCTGACGAGTCAGCTCCGACCCGTGGCTGAGTCAGGGGCGCTGGCTGCGCTCGGAGTGAGCTTTGCCTTCGCCTCGACCTTCACTGTGCTGCCGGCGCTGCTCGTGACGTTTCCCTCCATGTGCCCACGGCCCGCGAGGGCCCACGATCGGTTCGCTCGCTTGCTGCGCTACGCCGGGTCCCCCACCCCGAGGAGAGCACGCGCCATCCTCGGGGCCGCTTTGGTGGCCACCGCGGGCGCCTTGCTCCTCATTCCCGGTCTTGACGTGGGGGCGAACGCGCTCACGTACTTCAAGAAGGCCGACCCGATTCGCACGAGCATCGAGCGTATCGACGCCAGGCTGGGCGGCGCAACCTCGATGGAGATCCTGATCGAAGCCCCAGACGGCGGACTTCGAGACCCCGAGAAGCTGGCTCGCCTCGAGGTCTTCGAGGGCTGGCTCCAGACCCTGCCCGCCATCGAGAGCGTGCTCTCGGTGGGCGACGTTCTCACGCGAGTGAACCATGCCATGACGGGCGAGGAAGAGCTGCCGCGGAGCCCAGAGGCCGTGGCGCAGGCGTACCTGCTCATCGAGGACGAGCCGTCTCTCGAGTACCTGATTCGCGACGAAGGCTCCTTCGGGCGGATGAGCGTCCGAGTGAGCATGGCGGATGCCAAGGAACTGGTAGCGTACATCCCTGAGCTCGAGCGTCGCATCGAAGCCGAGTTCGCAGGGCCGGAACTCGATCTCGTGGCGACTGGTTTTGTGAAGTTGATGAGCGAGATGGAGCAGTACATCGTCTCGAGCCAGATTCGAAGCTTCTCGGCCGCCTTCATCCTCGTCGCGCTCGTCATGTTTCTCGTGCTCCGGTCTTTCCGCCTAGGGATGGTCTCGCTCGTTCCGAACCTGGCTCCCGTTCTGCTGGGCCTCGGGGTGATGTCGATCGTGGGCATTCCGCTCGACCCCGCGACGGTGATGGTCGCGAGCATCACGCTTGGGCTCGTCGTCGATGACACCGTTCACATCATGTCGCGCGTCAAGCTCCGGAGCGCCGAAGACATGAGCCTGCAGCAGGCATTTGCATCAGCGATCCCAGAGGTGGGCCCAGCGGTCGTCTCGACCAGCGTCATCCTCTGCGCTGGATTCGGGGTGCTGATGTTCGGCTCTTTTCGGCCGAACATCTTTCTCGGCGGTGTGACCGCGCTCGTTGTCGCGCTGGCGCTTCTGGCCGATCTTTTCCTCTTGCCCGCCCTTTTTTCTCTCAGGGGACGTAGACCGGAATCGTAGCGGTGGTGGGCTCGGGTCCGTAGCTCGGCGATGCCGACGGCTCGGTGAAGTACAGCATCTCTTCGACGAAGCCGTAGGGCTCGGGACCGGGACCGATGCCGATCTCGAGGTTCGGTCGGTGCCGGCTCTTGGGCCAGGTGGCGGTGCGGAAGACCACATCCCATACGGTGAGCGTGTTGCCGAAGTTGGTGTCGCTCCCGACGGCGTGATGGAATCGATGGTACGCGGGGTTCACGATGATGCGATCGAGCCAGCCGAGAGAATAATCGAAGGCGGAGTGCTGATACGTATTCGCCAGGCCGTAGAAGAGCAGATAGGCCTCCACGCTCGAAGGGGTGAAGCCGAGCGCGACCAGGGCCAATCCCATTGCCGTGCCGGAGATCATGACCTCGAGCGCGTGCGTGTGGGTGACCAACCAGATGTCGTAGCGGGGCTCGATGTGATGCTGGAAGTGGAACTTCCACAGGAGGCTGCTCTTGTGCTTCACGTAGTGCAGCCCATAGCCGATGAGCTCCGCCACGAGGACACAACCGATCAGGTTCGCGATGGGGCGCGCGCCCCATTCGACGATCGGCGAGACATGCACGAACAGCTGAGACCAGATGAGCCGAAGCGCGATCGAGGCGGTGAGCGCACCGGCGAGGAACTGGAAGTTCCGGAGGATCCGCCGTCGCTTCTTGCCGTGAAGCCCGGCGCGGAAGCCGCGGGCGCGGAGCTCGGCCCCAATCAGAGCGGAGAAGCCCAGTGCAGAGAGCGTCACGTACAGCCAGAGGGGCATGCTCCATCCATTGTGCGTAGGATATCTGCGCCTACAAACCGACATCGGCATGATAGGGGTACTACCAGGTGGCGCCTGTGCTCCTCTTCGAGGACAGCCGGTATCGGGTGTGGCGGGCGGGGCTGGCCGACGACCCGGCGCGGTGCGATCTCCTAGAAACGATCGATATCTGCAGGCCCTTGGACGTGACGCAAGAGCGCGATGATCCCACCCGCCCGCCCCCTCGAGATGGCCTCCTGAGGCTTCATGCCCCAGAGGACCCCAATGACGTTCTATGCCGAACTTCGAGCAACCAACAAGCGTAAGTGCCCGTTTTGATCGTGCTGTTCGCGTATCGCGCTGACCTTGGCCTGCCTACAAGGCGTCCAGCAGATCGAGCGCGCGGGCCTGGACGGCGTTGGGCG
>WYAZ01000047.1 GCA_011526105.1 Deltaproteobacteria bacterium
ACTGGACGCCCGTTAATGAAGTCTACTTGAATCCCGCGGAGCATCAGTCCAAGCGGAGCGATGCGCCCGCTCTGGGGCGGGCCGCAGCATGAACCTTCATCCGACAACAACGTTGACACTCACCGCCTACGACTACGAGGGTCTAGGCCAGGTGAAGGAGGGCTGGGGGGACCACTTCCCCCTCCGCGTCGCAATCCACAAGCGGTTCGTCACCGGCGCCTGGCCGGGCGTCGGATACTACACCGAGCTCAATCATCCTCGGGGGCACCGGATCGCACGCACGCTTCGAAAAGGCGAATGGCTGCCTGACCAGTCACCGCCTGCCACCAACCCGGTCTGGCTCTCCTACCCCAACGCGCTCTGCCCCAACAGCTTCTACGAATGCGGCGCTCTCATCGGCGTCACCTACTGGCTCCTGGCCTTCGATACCTGCCGTGTGAACTACAACGGGTGCACGAATGGAGCGGACATCATCAGGTTCCCAGCCGGGTACCAGAATTCGGCTTGGCGTCTGGCCAACTCCGCCTACGCCTATGCCATCAAGAACGTTTCAGGAGATGCGGATATCGCCGAGTTCCACACGCTCGTGAGCGAACGCTATACCGAGTTCTACTTTGCAGGCTACATCGACGCGAACGATTGGAATCGCGTCAACGCGGCTCTGGGGGCACACTGCCTCGGACCCGCCAGCGTGTGCGACGGCCAACACCGCCTCCCTGGGTCGAGGCTTCCAGCCGACTATACGGAGAAGCATGCGCTCTTTTTCGAGGCTGAGGGTGCCCAAATCCTCTCGGGCGGGACGAAGGTCGCGGCGAACAACGCGGCCTCGGCCGACTGGTACCTGTCGCTCACTTACCCGGCCGAAGTGAAGTTCAATATCGCGGTTCCGGCGGGAACCTACCGGGTCCACTTCGTGATGAAACCGCTCAGCAGCTACTACGATGAGGTTCAGATCAAGGATCCAGCGACCGGCCAGTGGAGGACCTCGGGCCCCTTGAATCAGCCGAACTACCAATCTGCGTGGGCTTGGCGCTCGGACACGACTGGCGGCTCGGACGTGACTTTCCTGTCAGCTGGGACTCCCGAGCTGCGAATGAGGGTGCCTGTGGGGCACGTTGGGTTTCATTTCGATGCGATCTGGCTGGAGAAGCTGTGAGCAATCGATCGAAGCTTCGCCTCGCCCCTCTCAGCATGGGACTGCTCGTCACATTCGGATGCGCGAGGACCGACGGGCCGCCTGGGGACGGAGGAGGCAACGGCCTGATCGAGTGCTTCTCTGAGGGGGACTGCCCAAGTGGGCAAGGCTGCGCGGCGCCATTCGAGGGTACCGCGTGCGAGCGAGGTTCCGAGCCCAGCGAGGCGTATTGTGTCCCGCAGTGCGAAGCTCGATGCCTCGTAGGTGCACACACTCTCATCAACCCAGGTGCACCTCCGGGGATCGTGGCCGGCGAGGTCGCGCGAGACTGCTTCTTCGACGCTGGGCACGAACCGCAGGACGCTACCGCGCACTCCGACGCCGGTCCCGGCGACTGACCGGCTACGCGCTTTACTTGTCTTCCTCGTACGTGAGGAGCGGCGGCTCACCCTTGTCGATCACCTCTTTGGTGATGCGGCACTCTTTGGGCCTATAGGACAATGAAGGTCGCTCCGATCCGCATCCGCCAGATCCTCGCCACCCGCGCGCAGCCCCTCCAGACCCTGGAACCCCCGAGGCTCGCGGGGGACGGGACCGCGGCCGCGCGTTCTCGCGCGTCGTGAGGGCGCTTCGGGCAGACCCGTCCATGGGGCGACCCGAGTCCAGGGCGCGGGGTGTGTGCTTTGGAGTGAGTCGGCACTCATCCGGCGAGGGGCAGCACAAGCTGCCTGTCGGGTGGACCGGTCTTGGGATAGAGCTCGATGAGCCCCGCGTCCTCGAGGACGGCCTCGGCCTTCGGAGGCAAGACGAGTTCGACCGGGCGCATCGGTCCTTCACATCTGGGACACGAGAGCCCGTGCACATCATAGGTCTTCGCTAACAGCTCGGCCCAAGGCACCCGTCTTCACGGCGGCACCACCGACTCGAAGCTACGCTCCTGAAATCACACCCCCTGCACCGCGATACGTCCCGCCGGGGTGACGCGCGGCCTCAGCTTCTCGTTCGAGGGAGAGAACCGTCGGCAAGCGGAGACGATGGACGCCCTCACCCGCGGCTTCATCATCGCCCTCATCGTGATCTATGCGCTGCTCGCCGTCCCCTTCAAGAGCTACGCCCACCCGATCGTGGTGATGTCCGCCATCCCCTTCGGTATCGTGGGCGCGCTGCTCGGCCATCTCTTCATGGGCTACGGCCTCAGCATGATCAGCATGTTCGGGGTCGTGGCGCTCGGCGGCGTGGTGGTGAACGACTCGCTGGTCCTCGTAGACACCACGAACCGCGCCCGGCGGGAAGACGGTCTGTCACCGCTCGAGGCCGTACACTACGCGGCGCGCAGGCGACTCCGGCCGATCTTCCTGACCTCGATCACCACGTTTCTCGGACTCGCACCGATGATCGTGGAGACCTCGATGCATGCCCGCTTCCTGATTCCCATGGCGATCAGTTTGGGCTTCGGGGTGATGTTCTCCACCTTGATCATCCTGCTGCTCGTGCCGGCGCTCTATCTCATCGTGGAGGATGCGAAGGCGCTCGTGGGCATCAAGTCCCACGCCGGAGAGGACGAGCTCGATCTCGTCGCCCCCACAAAAGGCCCAGCAGGAGCAGGCTGAGGTACGGCGTCCCGGAGGGCTCGTCCGTGCGCTCGGCGGAGCAGCTGCAGCCGCCGCCGGCCACTTGGGCGCCGGTGGGCAGACCATCGAGAATCGCCGGAGACGGAGGCTCGGGGTCTAAGGGCTCGCACACGCTGGGATCATCCTCGCACTCGAAGCCCTTTTCGACCTCGCACGTCGAGTTGCAGCCGTCGCCGCTGCTCAGGTTGCCATCATCACAAGCCTCGGGTGCTTCGACCGCGCCATTGCCGCACACCGGAGTGACGGGGCACTCGCTCCCCTCGCAGGGCTCCTCTTCGGAGCGACAGGCCGAGGAGCAGCCATCCCCATTCACCACGTTGCCGTCGTCGCAGACCTCGCCCTCGGCCGCGTCCGTCCGGCCATCACCGCAGTACGCGGTGGCGCCGGGCACGAGTGAGCAGACCTCGTTACAGACCTGGCAGGAGGTTTCGCCGTACGTGCAGCTCTCGGTGATGCTTCCGCCGTGGTCACAAGCCTCGAAGCCCACGACCATGGCGTCGCCGCAGATCTCCGTGCATCCGAGCCCCGTACAGGTCCAGCCCGGCTCGGTCTGGCAGAGCATGCTGCAGCCGTCGCCGTCGCTGATGTTGCCATCATCACAGGCTTCGCCGTCCTCGCCGTGGAGCACGCCGTCCCCACAGAAGCGGGTGGCCCCGGGGACTTCCTGGCAACTCGCGTCGCAGACGAGGCAGGAGATCAGTCCGTAGTCGCAGGACTCCGTGACTGTGCTTCCGTCATCACAGGTCTCGCTCCCCACCACGAGCGCGTCGCCGCAGTCTTCGGTGCACACTGCGGGCTGTCCCACGCAGATCCAGCCCGGCTCGAGCGTACACGCCGAGGAGCAGCCATCACCGTTCGCCGCGTTGCCGTCGTCGCAGGCCTCGGATCCCGCGAGCAGGCCGTCACCGCAGCTCTCGGTGCATACCGAAGGCGCGCCCACGCAGCTCCAGCCCGGCTCCACACCGCAGGCCGAAGAACAACCATCGCCGCCCTGCGTGCCACCATCGTCGCAAGTCTCTCCATTGGCCACATCCACGACCGCATCACCGCAAAGGCTCGTGGCCCCAGCAGCTGTTTGGCACGTCGCGTCGCATACAACGCAGGCCGCGAGCCCGTAGGCGCAGACCTCGGTGACTTGATTGCCATCGTCACAGGCCTCGGCACCCACGACGAGTCCGTCTCCGCAGTCCTCGGTGCAGACCGCGGGCACACCTTGGCATGTCCAGCCGGCCTCGAGGGCACAGGCCGCGGAGCAGCCGTCCCCGCTCTGCGTGTTCCCGTCGTCACAGGTCTCGGCCCCAGCCAACACGCCGTCACCACACACGGAGGTGCAGACCGAAGGTGTTCCCGTGCAGGTCCAGCCTGGCTCCACCCTGCACAGCGAGGAGCAGCCGTCCCCGCTTGCGGCATCGCCGTCGTCACACGCTTCACCGTTTGCAGCATCACGGCGCCCGTCGCCGCAGAAACTCGTCGCGCCCGGAACGCTGCGGCACGTGGCACTACACACGAGACAGCTCGCTTGGCCGTAGGCGCAGATCTCCGTAACCGTGTTGCCGTCGTCGCAGGTTTCGGCGCCGACGACGATGTTGTCGCCACACACCGAGGTGCAGATCGAAGGCGTTCCCGCACACGTCCAACCCGGCTCCAACCGGCAGACCGCCGAACATCCGTCACCCGCGTTCAGGTTCCCGTCGTCGCAGGTCTCGCCGCTCGCGGCATCGCGGCGTCCATCGCCGCAGAAGCTCGTGACGCCCGGCACCTCCTGACAGTTGCCGTCACATACGAGGCAAGCGTTCTGGCCGTAGGCGCAGGTCTCCGTGACCGTGTTGCCGTCGTCGCACCCCTCGGAACCCACGACGAGCCCGTCGCCACAATCCTCCGTGCAGACCGCGGGCACGCCGACGCAGGTCCAGCCCGGCTCGAGCAGACAGAACGAGGCGCAGCCATCACCATCGATGCGATTGCCATCGTCGCAGGTCTCGCCCGCGTTCAGGAGTGAATTACCGCAGCTCAGGGTGCAGACCGAAGGTTCACCCACGCACGCGTAACCCGGTTCAATGAGGCAGCCTGCGGAGCATCCGTCATTCGGCAATGCGTTCCCGTCGTCGCAGAGCTCGGTGCCGTCGAGTGAACCGTTGCCACACAGGAGCGTGCAGACGCTCGGCGCCCCGACGCAGCCATAGCCCGGCTCGATGAGGCAGCCCGGCGAGCACCCGTCCCCGGGCAGGATGTTGCCGTCGTCGCAGATCTCTCCCGCCTGCAGCGTTCCGTTCCCGCAGGTGAGCGCACAGACCGAGGGCTGGCCGGTGCAAGCGTAGCCGGGTTCGACCGTGCAGACGTTCGAGCAGCCATCGCCCGAGACCGCGGCCCCGTCATCACACTCCTCGCCCGCGCCAATCAGACCATCGCCGCAGTTCGCGAGGCAGACCGAAGGCTCACCGGTGCAGGTGTATCCGGGCTCCACCTCGCAGATCGTGGAGCAACCATCCCCAGCGACAGCGTTGCCGTCGTCGCAGGCCTCCCCGGGGGCGAGCAGACCATCCCCGCAAGTACACGCCACAAAACTCGCCGTATCGATCGCCGGCGTGAACGCGGGATCTCCAAGCAGATAGACACGGAGGTTGAAGGTGCCATTGGGGGCGAAGCCGGCGATGTTGGCGGAAAGGGTCGCGGCGTCCATCGCGTTGTCCCGGCGTGCACCGGTCACCCAACCGAGGCCGTTCCAGTACTCCCAATCGATGCCCCCGTTTCGCGAGACGAGGTAACGCAGCTCGCCTTGGTGAAACGTCGCGGGGCGCTCGTTCATGCGACTGAAGCAGTCGACCCCGGTGACCCCGACCGCGAGCTGCACATAACTGCCCTCCTCATCGTTGCCGACGAGTCCGGGGAAGGATCCGTGAACGCCGCCCAGCCCCGTGTTCGTCCCTGCGTTGCCCGGCGGCGCTTGAATGAGGGCGGTGCCCTGGGCGGCCGAGATGAAGATCCGACCGCCGCCCCCGCCGCCGCCCGGCCCGTGAGCGGCCGCGGTGACGACGTTGCCGCCGTTACCACCCGCGGCACGGAACAAGAGACTGCCGGTCGGAGGGCTGCGAGTGAGCGCGTGAATCGTGCCGCCCGCTCCACCTCCACCGGCGCCATCATTGCCCGAAGTGCTGGCGGCGGCGGCGCCGTTGGCCAAGAGGCGCCCGGTTCCGGTGATGGCGTTCGCCAACACAAAGACCATGCCGCCCCCCCGAGCACCGGTGGTGGCGCTGCCGTTGTTCTGCTGTCCGCCACCTCCGCCGCCCCCGAAGAAGATCCGCGTCGAGATGGGCGAGGCCAGGCGAGCGCCCGGCATGCCGCGGGTGTTGGGATCGGCCCCGGCCCCTCCGCAGTCCCACTGAAAGCCGCCGAATCCACCCGCGCCACCGTTGCCGCCCCCGCCGCCCCCGGCGTTATGCGGGTTGCCGCCGCCGCCGCCGTTGGCGTAGTTGCCGCGACCGAAGCGACGGACGTTGTCGTTGAAGGCTCGTCGGTCCAGGCCCTCGCCCTTGCGAGCACCCCGTCCATCCGTGTCGAGTGCGTTCTCCGAGCACGCCCCACTTGCGGTCGGATTGACCGGTCCGCCTCGGAAGCCGGCCGAAGAGGCATCGATGTCTCCGTCGACGGTGAGCGTGCCGCTGACCGCGATGGCGACGATGCCACCTTCGCTCCCCGCCCAGTTGGCGGCAGGCACGAGCCGTGTTCCGGTCGTGATGGTGGCGTTTGTGTACTCCGGCACGCGGACCACTTGAGTCCGACCGTCGCCGGTCGCGGTGTAGCTGTGCGAGAGAGGGGCGGTGAGCGTGATGTTTGCGCCCGCGACCGTTTGAACGCGAGCGAGCTCGAAGCGGCCTACATTCCCGGGCGAAAGGATGGGGGTCTGGTCACCACTGATCCCATCGAAGCCCTGCACCTGCACGATCAGGAGCAGGTCACCCACCTGGAAACCAGCGACGGCGGGAACTTGGATCTGCGCCTCTCCCGCCGCGACGTCGTTCAGCAAGGCGGCATCGAGGTTCACGCTCTGAACGGCCTGCGTGGTCGCGAAAGCTCCATCCTGGCCGTTGCCGGTGAAGATCTCCACTCCGTTTCGACGGGCGACGGAGGGCACGACGGCAACGTCCACGACATACCGCCCCGACGCGATCTCGTAGACCCCGGCGTCGTCGTATTCGATGACGAGGGGCGCCTGCGCCCAGACCGCGCCGGGTCCGAGGACCGCTGCGCCCACAAGCACGAGAGCTCGAAGAGGCAGTTGAGTCGAGCGGTCAGAAACACCCATGAGCTCCCTCATTCCTCCACCGAGCCCGAAGGCCCGAGGATATTGAACTCGACGCGGCGATTGGTCGCTCGGCCTTCGGAGGTCTCGTTGGTCGCGATGGGCTTCGATTCCCCATGACCGCGAGCTTCCACTCGCTTGGCGTCCACGAAGCCCTTCTTCACGAGGTAGTTCCGCACCGCCTCGGCCCGCTGCTGCGACAGGCGCAGATTGAGCTTATCGGAGCCTACGTTGTCCGTATGGCCCTCGATGATGATGCGCTCAATCTCGGGATGCGCGTTGAGAACCGCCGCGATGTTGTTGAGGAGCGGATTCGACCGACGGAGCAGCTTCGACTTGCCGCTCTGGAAGTAGACCATGTCGAGGATCTCGAGCCGCTGAGCGGTGATCTGAACGAGCTGCCACTTCTTGCAGCCTTGGTTCTCCGCCGGTCCAGGCTCGTCTGGGCAGTTGTCGACCCGGTCCATGACCCCGTCGCCGTCGCGATCGGTGTCAGGGCAACCTCGGTTCTCGACCGGTCCGGGCACCTTCGGGCAGCCGTCGGCGGCGTCGAGAACCCCATCGCCGTCATCATCGAGGTCCGGACAGCCGTCCTCGTCCTTGATGCCATCGAGGTCTTCGGGCTCACCAGGACATTCATCGAGGCGATCGATGATGCCGTCCTTGTCGGTGTCGCGGTCTGGGCAGCCATGGTTCTCGGCCGGGCCGGGCTGCTTGGGACACTTGTCCGCCCCATCGCCGATCCCGTCGCCGTCCGTGTCAGGGTCCGGACAGCCTTGGTTCTCCGGCAAGCCGGCTTCGTCCGGGCAGCGGTCCTTCGCGTCGAGCACTCCGTCCGCGTCGTTGTCAGCCTCTGGGCAGCCGTCGAGATCCTCGAAGCCGTCACGGTCCTCGGGCTCGGTGGGGCACGAATCGTCCCGGTCGTCGATGCCGTCGTTGTCTCGATCTCTGTCGCGATCCGCATAGCTGAAGCCCGCGAAGACACGGACATCAGGTGCACCGACGCCGCGCCCCACCCCTGCGCCCCCGCCGACGAAGATCTGGGCCGCAGGCACGATGTCGTAGCTGACCTGCCCGAGGATCTCGAGCGGACTGTGAGTCGAGGATTGAAACGGTCGTTCGAGCTCCGTCTCACCGCTGACGGCCAGGCCGAGCTCGATGGGCACCTGCGTTGCCGGTCCGAGGTGATAGGCGTAGCCCACCCGATAGAACCACTCTTTGCCCAGATCGACGTTCTCGTTCCCAACCGCGGGGCGGAGGCGAGCACCGAGATTGGCCACGACCCGAAAGCCCTCCTTGAACTCGCGAGAGATCGCGAGTCCGGGAGAGACCGTGGGCCCATCATCGCCGAGGTAGGCCTCGCCATTGCCCGTCGGCACGCTGAACTGCCCAATGAGCGCGAGGTCGATGCCGAAGTCCTCGGCGCGGAGAAGCTGAAGCTTCGGAAGAACACGGACGTCGCCCAGACCCACCGCGTCGAGCGAGGAGAGCGGCACCATCTGCCCCGTGAACCCCAGCGCGTCGGCGCGGGTCTGATAAAACGTCACGCCGAGATCTATGCCGAGCTCAAAGAAGGACAGAAATGCGTAGCTCAAGATGATGTTGCCATCGAGTCGATCTCGAACGAGCCCGCCCACGCGCGAGAAGCCGCCCCCTCGATCCTCGTAGACCATGATGGGGTTGCGGGCGTAGTGCAGCCACAGCGAGAGGTCGACGGCTTCACGCGCGCTGATGCGGGCGCTCTCGCCGTCGATGACACCTTCGCGGGTCTTCTTGGGGATGAAGCGCTGAGCGCTGTAGGACCGCAGCTCCGGCGCCGCTTTGGCCGGGGAGGCGTCGAGCGCGAAGGCCCCGAGGGAGATCATGAAAGCGAGACCGAATACACGTAAGAGCATGGTGCAGGAGACGCCGCGACGAAGCGCGCGCCTCTTGCGCATGATCTCCGTGAATGTAGGTAGGCGCAAATTTTCGATCCCAACGCAGGGCTATACTCGGTCCGAAGCGCTCTCGGCGCCCCTCGTCCGAGGGGGCGTCACTCGTACCTGAGCGCCTCGACCGGATCGAGGTCGGCGGCGCGGATCGCGGGCAGGACGCCGGAGACCACCCCGACGAGCGCCGAGAAGCCCATCGCGAGAAGCACGTTCCAGGCCGAGAGCCGAATAGGGAGGGCGGGCTCGATGTGCCCCGCGACCTGAATCGCCACGAATCCGAGAAACAGCCCCGCCATCCCTCCGAGCATCGAGACCACGACCGCCTCGACCAGGAACTGAAGCAAGATGTCTCGCCGACGAGCCCCCACCGCCCTTCGCACGCCGATCTCGCGAGTCCGCTCGTTCACCGACACGAGCATAATGTTCATGATTCCGATGCCGCCGACCAGAAGCGAGATGGAGGCGATGGCGCCCAGCGCGAACGTGAGCGTGTCCATGAGCTTGTTCACTGTGTCCATCAGGTCGTCTTGGCTGTTGATGGAGAAGTCGATGGTGCCGTTGCGCCGGGTTGCGAGGATTTCGGTGATCTCTTCGGTGGCGGGGCGGACCGTGCTCCGGTTCTTGGCGCGAGTCAGGATCTCACTCACGGTCTCAATCCCGAAGAGGTCCTGTGCGGCGGTCGCCGGGACAAACGCGAGGTCGTCCATGTCGAAGCCGAAGGTCTTGCCCTTGCGCTCGGTCACCCCGATCACTCGGTAAGGCGTTGATGCGATGTAGATGGCCTGACCGATGGGCTCTACGTTCGGACCAAAGAGCTCCTTCACGATGGTCTCGCCCACGACGACCACCCTTCGCCGACTCGCGGTATCCTCGTCCGAGACAAAACGTCCGCGGGAGATGTTCAGGTTTCGGAGCTCGGCGTAGCGAGCCCCAACCCCGATGACCATCACGTCCCGGCGCAGCTCGTTTGCACGCAGCTCCGCGGTGCCGAGAATGACTGGCGAGACCCCGTCGAGGGAGTAACCGCGGCGTTCGAGTGCCTCGACGTCCTGCATGGTCAGGCGATTGCGAACATTCATCGAGGGCGGCTGAGTGCCTCGAGTCTCCTGCTTGCCGGCGCGCACCTGCAGGAGGTTCGATCCGATCTCGGAGAAGGTGTCGACCACGTAGCTCCGGATCGCGTCGCCGAGGCCCACCAGGAGGATCACCGCGAGCACGCCGATGAGCACCCCCAGCGTAGTCAGCAGCGCCCGGATCGGATTGGCACGAATCGCGTCGAAGGCGATCGCGAGGTGGTCGAGCAGGTTCAACCTGCACCTCGTTCGTCCGCCACGATGCGTCCGTCAACGATGTGCACCTGCCTGTGGGTCTCGGCCGCGATCGCCGGATCGTGGGTCACGATCACCACCGTCACCCCTTCCGCGTTGAGTCGCTTGAAGAGCGCGAGGATCTCGCGGCCCGTGCTCTGATCGAGCGACCCGGTGGGCTCGTCCGCTAGGAGTAGAGACGGCTTCGTCACCAGCGCGCGAGCGATCGCCACGCGCTGCTTTTGGCCGCCCGAGAGTTGGTCGGGGCGGTGCTCCATCCGGTCTTTGAGCTCGACCCGAGCCAACGCTTCCTCGGCGCGCTGGGTGCGCTCACTCGCGCTCGCACCGGTGTACCGCAGAGGAAGCGCCACGTTCTCTCTTGCGGTCTGACGGGGGAGGAGGTTGAAGCTCTGAAAGACGAAGCCGATGTGACGATTACGCAATCGGGCCAACGCGTCGTCGTCGAGCCCGAGGATGTCGGTCCCCCCCAAGCGGTAAGTGCCCGCGGTCGGGCGATCGAGGCAGCCGATGAGGTTCATGAGCGTAGACTTGCCGGAGCCAGAGGGCCCGATGATCGAGACGAGCTCACCGGCGCGGATCTCGAGGTCCACGCCGCGGAGGGCATGAACGCTCTCGGCCGCCATCTCGTAGACCCGGGTCACCGAAGCGAGCTCTATGACCGCACTCGCCTCCTGGGACTCAGTCATGACGGCTCGCCGGCACCGCCCTCTGCCCGGCCTCTAGGCCCGGCACGTCGAGCCGAGTGACCACGCGCTCCCCCTCCGAGAGTCCCGAGAGCACCTCGGTCCGCTCCCACGAGGTGAGCCCGGCTTCGAAACGCTTCTTCTCGATCTTGGAGCCCACGAGCACGAAGACCTCGCGAAAGGCGCCACGCCCCATCACCGCCTGGGAGGGCACAAAGAGCGTCTCGGGCTTCTCGCTCACGAGGATCTCGACGTTGACCGATGAGCCGATGCGGAACAGCTCGGGTTGGTCCGGCGTCACCTCCAGATAGATGGAGCGGTCCGCGCCGGATGCAGAGAGCTTGGGTGGACCGGCGCCTTCGCTCCGACCGACCGCGGTCGGAATGAACCGCACCTTGCCCGTCGCGGGGTCCTCGCGCCCCGCGTGCGTGCGGAGGAGAACGACCTGACCGACCTCGATGCGTCCGACGTCCGCCTCGTCCAAAGGGACCTCGATGAAGACCGTGCTGTCGTCGATGAGATCAACGAGCGCGGCCCCCGGCGCGACCTGCACCCCCGGATCCACGAAGACGTCCTGAACCACGCCCGCAAACGGCGCGGTGACTCGGGCTCGTTCGGCCGCGAGCTGCGAGAGCTTCAACGCGGCCTCCGCTTGCTTCGAAGCGACCTCGCTCTGGGCGAGCGCGAGATCGGCCGCTTCGAGTTCGGCGTGGGCGCGATCGAGCTCCGCCTCGGAGATGGCCCCGCCCTGCTTCAGCTTCTCGGCCCGCTCCTTTCCGCGACGCGCCGAGGCCTGACGGGACGCGCCGAGCTTGATCGCGACCTTCGCCGCGTCGAGGTTGGCTCGCGCCTGTGCAACGCGTGCTTCGAGCTCGTCGGACTGAAAGAGGAGCAGGAGCTGCCCCCGCTCGACGCGCCCTCCCCGAACCACCTTCTGCTCGAGCACGGTGGCGGGGACCTCAGCGCGGATCGTAACCCGCTGCGACGCCTCCACCCGACCGGAGGCCGCTGAAGCCACCAGTTCCCGGACCGCCCCTCTTTGGACAGGCTCGACCGGGACCTCGAGCGGGGGGGTGTTCCGCGAGCGCAAGAAGGCAAAGACCAGCCCGATCAGCACGAGGGCAATCGCGAGCCACAGTCCGGCTCGACCTAGGTGCCGGTCCTGGGCCACGGAGGCAGCCTACCCGAGCTCCCAGGAACTGACGATTTTCCCGCGCGGCCGGGGCGTTAGCGCACGATCGCCGCCGATCGCTCCAGCACGCGGACTCACGCACGGTGCTGGCTTCGAGGGGTCTCGTTGACCTCTAAGCCCCCGAAATGACGTGCCTGTAACCTCTGGCATGCCGCGTGCTCTACAGGGATACGACCGCTCGGTACTCAACCAACCCTAAGTCCCGTCCCAAGTCCAAGTGCCGGGGGGTCGAGGAGCCAAGGGAGGCCCGGTTCGCCGGTGCCTCCCTTCTTCTTTTCTGCCTCCCCGCCAAACCCGAGTGGGCCACCGGTCCCTCGTGTACGTCCGGCTCCTCTTGCTAGTGTTCAGCGGGTGAAATGGATCCTCGTCCTCGCGCTCGGCCTATCGATGGGCTGCGGCGAAGAGGAGAACGGCGTCGCGGCACCTCGCATCGATGCTCCTTACTTCATCTTTGGGGCGGGTGGCGGGGGAAGGGCGCTGTCCATCTACGACATCCAAGTCGTCAAGGCGAGCGAGCTGCCGGCGGAGGTTGTGGTGCCCGGCTCCGGCACGGTCGAGGTCGACATGTTCATCGCCGGCCTGAGGGAGGAAGACCTCCCGGCGGGGATGCGACCCGAGGACCTCGAGTTCGTCACGCAGTTCGATGATGGGCCGAAGCGTGCATTCGTCCCGCTCTTCGATCCACACGTCCTCGCATATCCCGCCCTGCCGAAAGAACCCAACGCCTTCGTCCCGGTCTTTGAAGTGAACGGAGACCCCGTCGACGACGGACAACGAAGAGACCGTCTCGAGAAGCTGCTCGAGAACCTCCGCATCAAGGATCCCTGCCGAAGCATCCGCTTCAGACAGACCTTCCGGACCGAGCGCATCCCCGCCACGCAGCTCCTCGGTGCGCACCCGGTCTCGAACGGCGACACCGTGCTGGGCATCGCGTCGACCGGAACCGCGGCGGTGGCCATCCTCCCCGCGAGCGGAGGCGCGCTCGAGCTCTTCGGCTTCGAGCTGACTCCGGAGACGCCGCTGGGGCGGGACGAGCGCACCGAGATCTACGGCATGACTAAAGAGGAGATCGCGGCGCCCGGTGACCGCCTCCTACCCCGTAGCATCGCGCTGGTCCGAGGCGGCGTCTTGCCACACATCGCCTTCTGGTCGAGCGCAAGGCGCAGCTACGAGGACATCACGCCGCGCACCTTCACGCCGGCCATCGGCCGCGTGCGCTCGGTCCAGATGTTGACCACGAACGGACGACCCGAAGTTTGTGTGACCGGCTCCGTCATCGATGGCGCGTGTGGCGGCTTCAGTCTCTCCGAGGTCTGCGCAGCGGGGCTTTGGTGCATGGACACAGAGACGCAGGCGTGGACGATCAGGGCTCGCATCCCAAGGGCCGCGCTCTTGACGGGCGTGGTCTCGAGACCCGGCCTACCGCTGCTCGCGGTCGGTATCACCGGCGCCATCTACCAGCAGCTCGACACTTCGAACGCCGAAGCCTGGGAGGTGCTCTACCTCCCCACGGCCAACGTGGGCTGCGACCCAGCCTGTGTCGCCTTCACACGCTTCGTGGAGGCGAATGAGGCCTCTTCCGGCGGCGTGCTCGGTGTCGCCGTCGGCGAGGAGGGCTCTGC
Source organism: Deltaproteobacteria bacterium (assembly GCA_011526105.1). Taxonomy (GTDB): domain Bacteria; phylum Myxococcota; class Kuafuiibacteriia; order Kuafuiibacteriales; family Kuafuiibacteriaceae; genus WYAZ01. Next base: position 13,823 of record WYAZ01000047.1, read on the forward strand.
CGTTCTCCTTCGAGGTGACAGCCTCGACACACTCGCGCTCGAGGAGCTCTCCGCGGTTCGTGCGCGCCTCTTTGGTGATGAACGTGGAAGAGGGGGGCTCAATCTGCAGGCCGCCGCGTTCTCGCCCGACGGCGCGCTGTGGCTCGGGGGCGACCGCTCGGTCCTGCTTCGGGTTTCGCCGGACCGCTCCACCGCAGACCGGATCTGCCTCCCGGAGGATCTGCAGGATTCCAAGGTCAGCGCGCTCTCAGCGTCGGAGAACGGCGATCTCGTCGTCGGGGCCTCACCACCACGCGTGGCGATCGGAAGTTGGAAAGACCCCTAGTCCCCTGGAAACGTAGAGGCTAGCAAATGTCGCCGGCCCTCTTCGCGGCTGCTCGCCGCGACGCCTTTGGCTCTCGTCGGTTGAATACAGAGAGTATTCGCCCTCCTCGCGCGACGACCAG